>NZ_JAOWHY010000042.1:0-682178 GCF_030332375.1 Citrobacter sp. Cpo148 | reverse complement strand
AGCACACGGGAAACGCCCGGCGTTCTGTTGCGGGCGGTGTGGATGTGGCGCTGACGTTCTTCTTCAACGCGCTGCTGTACAAGGTCCATTGAATCAGCCATCAGTGGATCTCCTGCGCTTCATTCTGAATGTTTTCAGCCGCAATACGCAGCAGCTCCGCCGCTTCAACGTGATTAAGCTGGCGTGACGTTATATGGCAAGCCAGGCTATCAAGACGGGCTGCCATTGCCGCGGCACGTGCACGGCGTTCTTCCATGCGTGCATCAGTCAGCATCTGATTAAGGCCAGCATCATCTGGTCCTGTTTTGGTGATTCGGGTTTCAATATTTCGCATTGTTGTTTCTCCTGAATTTGGGCAATAAGATGCCCGGCGGGTTTACGCCTTTAATTTCGATTGTGGATTAATTCGGCATGGCTAGCCGATTTGGAAATAAACTCACCACTGTACGGAAATGGTTCATTGCTTTAATCAGCTCCCGCTTTTCGTCAGTCGTCAGTTCACTAACATTGACGCTATGACGTTCCGCCGGAATCTTTGCCATAAAGAATATTGCGGCTAATGCGCGTTTATTCTGCTCATGGTTAATATCCCGTTGGTCCCGCATATCGCTAATAAAGCGCTCCAGTTCTGAATCAATATTTAAGCCAAACACTTTCGCCCTTAATTCCGCGATGTGGTTTAACCCATTAAGACGGAGGCCCGCGCTTAACGGAACAGTCGCAGCATCGCCTTCAATAGCCATGGTTTCCCCTGCTTTTTAGTGGACAGCTCAGCCAGCAACGCATCCTGAGAGCGGCACGGATGCCAGCGCTTGCCATCCTTCCCCATAATCCAGCCATGACCGCAGTGCATTGCAGGACTTTGCTTAACAAGCAGTGATGCAAAAGATGGTTCTTTAGTCAGCATAACCACCTCAGATCAGACCGAACGAAGCGCCGAGGCCCGTCACGGTATCTACTGCGCTTGCCATCGCCGGATTCGCCTGCAAACGCGCATGTAATGAAACTGCGGTGAGTGCCATCAGGCGCGTGACAGAGTTGATGCTGTTGATAACATCGCGGCGGCCCGCACTGGTTTTTACATCACCGGATACTGCGCCTGCAGCTACTCGCCCAATTTCCGCAGTTGCACTCATGACGTAATGCGGCAGGTTCTCTTTTGCCACTTCATTCAATGGCACACACGGCAGGCAATGGATTTGAGCCAGAAAACCGTCAACCAGCGTTGAGTCTTCTGTGATATCAGTCAGCAGCCAGATCTCCGGCGGCGTAAGTTGATGCGGTTGCTCCGGGTTTAGCTTGTTGCGCAGCGTCTGGACATTCATGCCAGCGCGTTCTGCCAACTTCGCCATGTTATGACGTAAGGCAAAGGCACGGCAGGCATCATCGAAATGCGGGTGTTTGGAAACTCGATAGTCAAACATAGCAAGAAACTCCGATGTATCTCAAAATGGAACTAACTAATAGCGACATTGCAATCAGAAAGCGCATCAACCGTCAGCGCGACGATATTAATCATCACTTTCTCGCGCTTCTTGTCCTTACGCAGACGGTGGCGAGGCAAACGACCATCAGCGAGCATGTCGTTAATGGTGTCTACAGGCAGTCCTGTTAGCTCGCTATAGCGTTCAATTGTGACGTGCGGTGTATTCAGAGTGATTGAAATGTTAGGGGTCATGATGCAACATCTCCTATTGGCTTGTGGTGAGCCGGTAGTAATCGTGACAAGTCCCCAAATGGGAACGAAATTGATACTAGGATCGCATAAGAGATATGTCAACATCAAAGTACCCAAATGAGATCAAAATAAATCCCAATCAGGGTGGCAAGGCTGCGATTGAGCGATTGGTCGAGGCATATGGGTTTACGACACGGCAGGCCCTTGCAGACCACTTAGAAGTGTCAAAAAGCACTTTGGCTAATAGATACATGCGAGATACCTTTCCCGCAGATTGGATAATTCAGTGTGCCCTCGAAACAGGCACTTCACTCAATTGGTTAACCACCGGGCAAGGCCTTAAACTAAGTTCTCAAACAGCAACCACCGAAGAGCTCGTGAAGTTTCGTCTGGTTGCGGGAAAAATGGTTGAAGATGGCTCATATGTTTTTGACGCGTCATTTCTTCCTGCGAAGCTTTCTGCCCCGATTGTTGTTCTCGACGGACCTACTACATACATCTGTGAGCAAAAATTTACAGAAGTGCTTGATGGGCACTGGTTGATCAACATTGATGGAACTTATTCCATCAGACTCATCACCAGATTGCCTAAGGGCATGATTAAAATTTCCACTACAGATAATAGTTTTGAATGTGCTTTTGCAGATATAGAAGTGATCGCATATGTAAGAAGCACAACTGTTTCAAATTGATATGGTAAAAGGATTTTGAAATGGATTTATTTATTATAGTAGTACTCTTATTAGCATTGCTCTCTCCCATTTTATCCGTTGTACTTTTCAAGAAAAGTAAAAAATATCGAGAGGAAATGAGTGTTTTAGCCTCCAGTAATAAAACTCTTGGAGGTGAATTAGGTGAAACACAGGAAAAATTAGCCCAGGCTATACGCGAACACGCAGAACTTGAAGGGAAAGCAGCTCCCTTATGGCAGTATCAAGAATTGCATAATGCAGTCCTAAATGCTGAGAAGAAGATAAAAACTGCTGACGCCATAGCCAAAGAAAAGATAGAAGAAGCTCAAAAAAAAGCTGCAAGAGCAGTGAACGAAGCCCACCACCAGGCTGAATTAACAATAAGCAATGCCAATAGCGAAGCTGTCGCTATCACCCAAGATGCTCGTGATGCCCGCTTGAAAGCCAAAGAACGACTCGATAACGCGAATAGTAAAGCGGATGAACTGATCTCTAATGCAAATGATAATGCGATGAAAATAATCGCAGATGCTGAGATACGTGCAAAAGAAATTGCGGGGTCCGCATATGAAGCAAAAGAGTTCGCAGAGACCTATCAGGCTGTAGCCAAGTCAATGAAAAATAAAATTGAAGGGTACGGTGATGAATGGATAGTTCCAAACCGAAGTGTTTTGGACGAACTGGCAGAGAATTATGAATTTACGGATGCCGGGAAAGAGCTGCAAAAAGCCAGGGAGTTAACCAAGTCTCTTATCAAAACAAGCAAAGCTGCAAGCTGTGAATATGTCGAACCGAACAGACGAAACACCGCAATCAATTTTGTACTAGATGCTTTTAATGGGAAGGTTGATAGCACCCTTTCGAAAATTAAGCATAACAATTACGGTAAACTATCCCAAGAAATAAAAGATGCATTTGAGCTTGTGAATTTTAACGGTTCAGCCTTTAGGTCCGCTAAGATCACCGATATTTACTTGCAGGCTCGACTCAACGAGCTTAAATGGGGGGTTGCTGTAAATGAAATTATGCTCGAGGAAAAAGAAGAACAAAGACGAATCAAAGAGCAGTTACGTGAAGAAGAAAAAGCACGTCGCGAGTATGAAAAAGCGATAAAAGAAGCTGAAAAAGAAGAAAAAGCAATTCAACAGGCCATTGATAAAGCGACTAAAGAACTGATGCTTGCTGGCGAAGAACAACGTATAGCCCTCGAACAGAAACTGGCTGAGCTACAAATTAAATACGAAGAAGCTGAAGCAAAAAACCAAAGAGCTATCTCGATGGCGCAGCAAACACGCTCTGGTCACGTATATGTGATCAGTAACATAGGCTCCTTTGGAGAAAACGTTTATAAGATTGGGATGACGCGCAGACTTGAACCGCTCGATCGCGTCCGTGAGTTGGGTGATGCCAGCGTACCTTTCTCATTCGATGTGCATGCAATGATCTACAGTGATGATGCACCATCACTCGAAAATCATCTCCACAAAGTGTTTAACGATAAGCAAGTGAACAAAGTTAACTCACGCAAAGAGTTCTTCAATGTTGGTATAAAAGACATCAAATCTACGATTCAAGAAATGAGTATTGATGCGCATTGGACGATGTTTGCAGAGGCTAAAGAATATCGTGAGTCACTAGCCCTAACTGAAAAAATCCTTACTGATAAAATCCCCGAAGATGAACTGATCGTTGCTTAGCTAAGGAGAGTTTGTAATGAAATTTAAAGCTAATTCCATTAGAACATTAGATCGTTTTTTGAAATGTTGTGGTGGTCAAGAAAATATAACATTAGGTATCAAATTAGATGATTTAGGACCTGAAAAGCTAGTTGAAATTGGTTTTGGCGTTTCGCCAGAAGAAGGCCTATCGATAATACCAAGTGTTATTGGTAAGTTTACTAGTTTCAATGCTAACGGAAAGGAAATCCTACGACCTGATTTGCCAAAAGAACAATACAGCGTTTCATATACAAGCACTACATACGACTGGCATAGAAATCCTCATTATGGGATGCGCACACGAACAGCTATGCGGATAGCAAGAGAGCATATTCCAGCTCCTGCGATAATGATCTCTGTTGCTAAAACAAAAAATGGGACATACATAACTTCACCTTTACTAAATTTATCCGAAGAAAATTCAGAGTTAAACATCCACATTATAAACTTAATGCTCGAATGTTTCGATGAGATAGAAATTTTAGATACAGAAAAAGAACCATTAATAACAACAAAATTCAAAAAAGTGTTATGGACTGTATTACCTAAAGGGAAATACCCATGGGACGAAATTTCGAAAATAATAGTTTCTAACACCCAAAAAACTTCAGCATCAGATAGCGATAGAGAGGTCATTGAATCCAGACTCAAGTTAATCAATGTCTACAAACCTGATTTCATTGCTACTGGTCATGCGGGATTCAACGGATATTTTATCTTTGGTTTTGAAAGTAAAAATATATACGTACTTGAAAGCATTTTTCTTGATAACGCAACTTACATTTTTAAAAAAGATTGGGAAATATTATCCCAATTAACTAAAGCAGAGATCATTAATGGTGACCTTGAATATGAGCGTATCGTTCATAATAAAGTTTGGAAGCGAGCAATAGGTGACCGCTTATCAAAGGCCTTAAGAACTTAAGTAGATGATGTTTGAATTTATGAAATTCATACATTGACCACTGTTCAAACATACAGTTAAATTTAGCCCTCAAACATGAGGGCTTTTTTATGGCAGTACGAAAACTCGACACAGGTAAATGGATATGCGAATGCTACCCCGCAGGGCGCAGCGGGCGGCGTGTGCGTAAACAGTTCGCCACCAAAGGTGAAGCATTGGCTTTTGAACGCCACACTATGGATGAGACGGAGGCGAAACCCTGGCTAGGTGAATCGGTAGACCGTCGGACGTTGAAAGACATCGTTGAACTCTGGTTCAAACTGCACGGCAAATCCCTTACCGCTGGCGAGCATGTTTACGACAAGCTACTCTTGATGGTCGATGCCCTCGGAAATCCTCTCGCTACAGATCTCAGTTCCAAATTGTTCGCACATTACCGTGATAAACGCCTAACGGGTGAAATTTACTTTAGCAACAAGTGGAAAAAAGGTGCCAGCCCGGTAACTATCAACCTTGAGCAAAGCTATCTTAGCGGCGTTTTTAGCGAACTGGCCCGACTAGGTGAATGGACAGCGCCGAACCCGCTGGAGAACATGCGCAAATTCACCATTGCAGAAAAGGAGATGGCCTGGCTGACGCATGAACAAATTACTGAGCTTTTGTACGACTGCAACCGCCAAAGTCCCCTACTCGCACTGGTCGTTAAAATCTGTTTGAGCACCGGAGCACGCTGGCGCGAAGCAGTGAACCTCACCCGCTCTCAAGTCACAAAATATCGAATCACTTTCGTCAGGACCAAAGGCAAAAAGAACCGTAGCATTCCGATCAGCAAAGAGCTGTATGAGGAAATCATTGCCCTTGACGGCTTCAGGTTCTTTACCGACTGCTATTTCCAGTTTTTATCTGTGATGGATAAGACCTCTATCGTGCTGCCACGCGGGCAGCTTACCCACGTTCTGCGCCACACATTCGCTGCTCACTTTATGATGTCAGGTGGAAACATCCTCGCCTTGCAGAAAATCCTAGGTCATCACGACATTAAAATGACTATGCGCTATGCTCATCTGGCACCAGATCATCTTGAAACTGCCCTGCGCTTCAACCCGTTGGCTACGCTGCCAAGTGGCGACAAAGTGGCGGCAGCAGTTGACAATGCTCCGTAGTCGTCACTTCTCACCACTAAACTAACTTATTGATTATTATGCAACTCGTTGTTTTAATTAACCCATTTACATAAATGGGTTTTTTGTTGCCTGAAATTTGCGCTCATCGCCTTCCACCTCTGAAACTCCTCCCAAATTTGCAGCATGCCGGTTATGGCACATACTTTAAAACGGTGCTTTATCGGGGATGGGGGTTAGTCATGTTGCTTACTGGAAAAGTCGCAGTAATTTTTGGTGGCAGCGGGGCTATTGGTAGTGCGGTTGCGCAGGCCATGGCGCGCGAAGGAGCCCATATATGTCTGGGCGCTCGCAGCCAGGAAAAACTTGATCGGACGGCCAGTATTATCGGAACGGCAGGTGGTACAGTCGAAACCTTTATCACCGATGTACTCGACGAGCACAACGCATCGAAGGAAGTTACCCGCCTTGCGCAGCAAACCGGTGGAATAGATGTGGTGGTTAACGCAACGGGATTTATGCACGAACAGGGCAAACACATTAACGCATTATCCCTCTCTGAGTTTATGAGCGGCATCACCCCTTTCCTCTCGGCGCAGTTCAATATCGCTAAAGCCGTAACGCCGCACATGGGCGGCAATCGTGCGGGCGTCATTCTCAGCGTTGTTGCCCCCGCAGCTCCGATGGCGATGCCTGGTCATCTGGGTCATATTGTTGGTTGTGCAGGAACAGAGGCTTTTATTAAAGCGCTCGCCAGCGAGGTAGGACCGGCAAATATCCGGGTCGTCGGCGTGCGCTCGCATGCGATTGTGGATGCTGTTGCAGCTGGCTCCTATACCGGAGAAATTTTCTCCGCTAAAGCACAGTCAATGGGTTTAACCGTCGATCAATGGTTAGGGGGTGCGGCGCAAAGTACCATGCTCGCGCGCCTGCCTACGCTTGCACAAATCGCTGAGGTCATGACCTTTCTCTCTTCAGATCATGCCAGCGCCATGACCGCGACGGTGGTGAATATTACCGGAGGCGCTACGCACAGCTGACTGTCGCGGGTATCCCTGCAATACGCTCCACCATCAGCAAGATATCTTCTCGCTGCAGCGGTTTTTTGTCCGTTACAAAATGCAGCGTCATTCCTTCAATAAACGCATCCAGCGCCCGCGCAGTAACCGGATCAAACCACTGCTCCAGCGTTTGTTGGCTGCGTAGCATCCAGTTCTGCATCACCGTTTTCAACGCTGGTTTACGGCTGGCGAAAGCATACAGCTGATACATGAGCTCCATATTATCAGGCGTTGTGACCTGAGAGCCGTAAATCATATCGGTAATGGCATGGCAAGCCTGCGACGCATCCTTAACATCGGCAAAAAAGTCCTGATACTGCAGCATCATCCTGTCAGTAAAACGGCCAAATGCCTCCATCAAAAGCTCATCGATTCCCGAAAAGTAATAGGTCATAGAACCCAGTGGTACCTCGGCAATCATAGCGATTTTACGGTGTGTAACCCCATGAATACCATGGGCTATTACTGCATCCAGAGTCGCCTGAACTATTTTTTCCCGCCGCTGCGGATCGTTTGCACGTCGCACTACATTTCCTCTTCTTGCATTTGTGTACAAATGTACACAGTCTTGCTAATGTTGTCTCCTTCCCTCTTTTCTTTGGCTCGAATTCATGACTGGCATCTCATCACGCAAAGCCTTAAGACGTCGCACCTGGGCGCTGTTCACGTTCTTCTTTTTACCAGGATTATTAATGGCCTCCTGGGCAACGCGTACCCCTGCCATCAGAGATATCCTCTCCATCTCCACTGCCGAAATGGGTGCGGTGTTGTTTGGGCTCTCTATTGGTTCGATGAGTGGCATACTTTGTTCGGCCTGGCTGGTGAAACGATTTGGCACGCGTAAGGTGATCCGCACCACCATGTCTTGTGCCGTTCTCGGAATGGCGATCCTCAGCGTAGCGCTCTGGCTACATTCCGCATGGCTTTTCGCGTTTGGCCTGAGCGTATTTGGCGCCAGCTTTGGCGCGGCAGAAGTTGCCATCAACGTCGAAGGTGCGGCAGTTGAGCGCGAAATGAACAAAACCGTGCTGCCGATGATGCACGGTTTTTACAGCCTGGGAACGTTGGCAGGTGCTGGAGTTGGAATGATGCTTACCGCCTTCAGCGTCCCGGCTACCGCGCATATTCTTTTGGCTGCAATGGTTGCTATCACACCTATTTTCATCGCCATCAAAGCTATTCCTGACGGCACGGGCAAAAATGCCGCTGACGGTTCTCACTCCGGTGAAAAAGGACTGCCTTTTTATCGTGATATCCAGCTATTGCTGATCGGCGTTGTAGTGCTGGCGATGGCATTTGCTGAAGGTTCCGCCAACGACTGGCTTCCACTGTTAATGGTGGACGGACATGGATTTAGCCCGACATCAGGCTCGCTGATTTATGCCGGTTTCACGCTGGGTATGACCGTTGGGCGATTTACCGGCGGCTGGTTCATCGACCGTTACAGCCGCGTTGCGGTGGTGCGCGCCAGTGCGCTGATGGGCGCTCTCGGGATTAGCCTGATTATTTTTGTCGACAGCTCCTGGGTGGCGGGTGTGTCCGTTATTCTGTGGGGACTCGGCGCATCGCTCGGCTTCCCGCTGACCATTTCAGCCGCCAGCGACACCGGCCCCGATGCCCCAACCCGCGTCAGCGTCGTGGCGACCACCGGTTACCTGGCGTTCCTTGTTGGACCGCCGCTGCTAGGCTATCTGGGTGAACACTATGGCCTGCGCAGCGCTATGTTAGTGGTGCTGGCGCTGGTGCTTGTCGCCGCCGTCGTCGCGAAAGCGGTAGCGAAACCGGATCTCAAAAATACCACGGTGATGGAGAACAGCTAATGAGTATCAAACTAATTGCGGTCGACATGGACGGCACATTTTTAAGCGACCAAAAAACCTATAACCGTGAGCGCTTTATGGCGCAATATCGCCAGATGAAAGAACAAGGGATCCGCTTTGTAGTCGCCAGCGGCAACCAATATTATCAGTTGATTTCCTTTTTCCCCGAACTGGCCAATGAAATCTCATTTGTCGCCGAAAACGGCGGTTGGGTGGTCAGTGAAGGAGAAGATGTCTTTAACGGCGAACTGGCTAAAGACGATTTCCATGCCATCGTAGAGCATCTGCTGACCCGCGCCGATATCGACATTATTGCCTGTGGTAAAAACAGCGCCTATACGTTGAAACAGTACAGCGATGAGCATAAGAACGTTTCCGCCATGTATTATCATCGTCTTGAATTTGTAGATAATTTTGACAACCTCAACGATGTTTTCTTCAAGTTCGGGCTGAATATTTCCGACGACCGAATTCCACAGGTACAGGCCGATCTCCACGAGGCGATTGGCGATATTATGGTACCAGTGCATACCGGCTACGGCAGCATCGACTTAATAATTCCCGGCGTGCATAAAGCTAACGGCCTGCGCCTGCTGCAACAACGCTGGAATATTAACGACAATGAAGTTGTTGTATTTGGCGATGGCGGAAATGATATTGAGATGCTGCGCCAGGCAGGATTTAGTTTTGCAATGGCCAACGCCCATGAGCCGGTGATCGAGGCGGCAAAATATCGCGCAGGCTCGAACAACGAAGAGGGCGTTCTGGATATTATTGACCGCGTGTTAAGGAATGAAGCACCGTTTACGCATTAACGGCTCAGCACAGACGGCAACAAAATGATGGCATGATCTATTCATAATCCGCCTCAAATTAACCCGCTGGATTATTACTTCCAGTGAATATTTCAGGCGAGCGGATCATGAAGAAAAGTGTACTAATGGCGACATTGTTGCTGGGCTTTGCGGGGACAACATTTGCACAGAGCGTTACCGTTGATGTCCCCAGCGGTTATAAAGTGGTGGTAGTGCCCTCTTCCGTCAGCGTCCCGCAGGCGGTCAGCGTAACTACCGCACCACAAACGGTATATGTTGCTCCAGCGCCTGCTCCGGCCCCTGTCTATCGCGCACATCCTTATGCGCGACATGTGGCAAGCGTCGGTGAAGGGATGGTTATCGAACATCAGATTGACGACCACCACTAAGTTGTCGCCAGGCCCAGACAACCGTAATACTGGTCAGTTAAGATCTTTGGTGAGCGGTAGGCCGGATAAGGCGTTTACGCCGCCATCCGGCAATTTGCTACAGGCCGCCGGATGGCGCTTCGCTTATCCGGCCTACAGCGTGATTCTATTATCAACATAATGATGAATTTATCGGCGTCATTATGCTTATCTGCGCTGGATTGTGGAAATCCGGACCTTAACCTTCCCGGGAATTCCCTACCCGTTTATCTTTCAGGAAGATAACCATCAGAATCAGCCACAGTACGCCGCTTGCCAGATTGAACAGGCTGAACAAGCCGTTCCCTCCCAGCAGATACGCGTGTTTGCTCAACTCAATACCGACGGTAAAAATCAGCATCTGCAACATACCCATTGCGGCAGAAACGGTACCCTTACTCATTTCGCTGGCAAACAGCGTCAGGCGCACCAGCCCCGCATTCGCCACGCCAATGCCAAACGCATAGATACTCAAACCTGCCGTCATCCATAGATATGCATGAGATGACACTACCGTGGCCGCAGCAGCAATAATCAGGCCAACGGCGATTGGCCAGCCGCCCATGATAATTAGCGAACGCACGGTTTTTCGCGAAGTCAGACGCGCCAGCACCAGGTTACCGGCAATCAACGCGCCAAAAATCGGTACCTGCAACAGACCATATTCGTAGCTGCTGAGATGTTCACCACTGATGATAATAATCGGGGACTGCGCAATCCACGCCAGTAACGGCAGGCTGACAAAACCCAACGCCAGTGCGCCTGCAACGAAGCGCACGTTCTTCAGCACCAGATTATAATCCTTGCCCAGCTCTTTAATGGACAGCTTTTCACCAAGCCGGGTTGCCGTTTCCGGCATCGCGCGTTGCAGACCAAAAAAGGAGATGGCCGCCAGAGCAGCAAACAGGATAAACATCCCTTCCCACGGCAGAACATGTACCCAGGCTGCGCCTACCAACGGACCCAGCAGTGGCGCAATCAGCGCCACGTTTGCCATCAGCGCGGTAATTTTTATGCAGACCGCTTCTTCAAAGGATTCCTGAATGGCGGCGTAACCCACCGCACCAATAAAGCACAGGCTTATCCCCTGCAAAAAACGCAGGAAGGTAAATTGCTCAATATTCTGTGCAAGCAGGGTCGCAAGACAAGTAACGATGAACCAGATCACACCGGTTAACATTACCGGACGACGACCAATACGGTCCGACAGCGGTCCTAACAACCACTGCAAAAACATGCCGCCTGCCAGATAGGCGGTCATGGACGTAGGTACCCAATCTAATCCGGCGTTATATTGCGCCACCACCGCCAACATTCCGGGCTGGATCATATCGTTGCCGATATAAGTGGAGAATTCGTAAAGCACCAGACAGAGCGGGAAAAGTAATGCCTGACGCCCCAAACGGACGCCTGAAGATAAACGGTTCTGCATGCAATCTCTTAACTATAGAAAAATCGCGCAAAGTGTAATAAATGCGCCGTACTGGTGATAGTGAATTATGTGATTTGAAAGCAAAATGCGCACATTTTTACACTCATTTGCTCAAGAACATTTTGCTTTAAGGTTAATTTAAGTTGAGACCGCTATCATGCTCAATAAGTCTCATTAATTGTCTTAAAAATCGTCATTTAACAGGCAAATAAGACAAGACCGCTTTTTATCCCGTGGAAGCAATTTTATGCTCTCCCCAAATGGGTCTTTTTAACGATTACACTGAGTCTGGACGTTATGCTGGAAAATCTGAACAATTCGCTTTTTTACTTGATCAATGCAACACCCGACTCTGCGCAATGGGCAATTTCGCTCGCCATTTTCATTGCCAAAGATCTGATCAGCATTGTGCCGCTGTTAGCCGTTGTGCTCTGGCTTTGGGGACCTCGTGGTCAGGTTACGCTCCAGCGCCAGTTGGTCATCAAAATGGCGATTGCGCTCATCGTCGGGCTGACGATTTCTTGGCTGATGGGGCATCTTTTCCCCCACGATCGTCCGTTCGTTAACCACATCGGCTATAACTTCCTGCACCATGCGGCAGATGACTCTTTCCCGAGCGACCACGGTACGGTTATCTTTACCTTTGCTCTGGCCTTCCTGTTCTGGCATCGCTTGTGGACGGGTGCTCTGCTGATGGTTGTCGCCGTGGCGATTGCCTGGTCACGAGTTTACCTTGGCGTTCACTGGCCGCTGGATATGCTGGGCGGATTACTGGCCGGGTTGATCGGTTGCCTGAGCGCCCAGATGATCTGGCAACGGTTCGGCACAAGCTTGTACCTCGGCTTGCAGACGTGCTATCGCACCTGCTTCGCTCTCCCCATCCGTAAAGGTTGGGTACGTGACTAACCCGCGGTAAAAAGAGTAGTATTAAGCGCGAAACTGAGCACTTATTCTATTCTCCAGGGGAACTATGGAAACTCGACGCGACGAGCGTATTGGTCAATTACTGCAGGCGCTGAAACGCAGCGATAAATTACACCTCAAAGAAGCCGCGACGTTGCTGGGCGTATCTGAGATGACCATTCGTCGCGACCTGAATAATCATGATGCTCCCGTCGTGCTGCTCGGGGGCTATATTGTTCTGGAACCCCGCAGCGCTAACCACTATTTAATCAGCGATCAAAAATCCCGTCTGGTTGATGAAAAGCGTCGTGCTGCCCAGCAGGCGGCGAGTCTCGTGCAGGCGCATCAGACCATCTTTTTCGATTGCGGTACGACCACGCCGTGGATCATTGAAGCGATCGACAATGAACTGCCCTTCACTGCAATCTGCTACTCGTTGAATACGTTTCTGGTGCTGCAGGAAAAACCGCAGTGCCGCGTCATTCTGTGTGGTGGCGAATTCCATGCCAGTAACGCGATTTTTAAACCGCTTGATTTCCAGGAAACGCTGAACAACCTCTGTCCGGATATCGCCTTTTATTCCGCGGCAGGTGTTCACATCGAAAAAGGCGCGACCTGTTTTAATCTGGAAGAACTGCCGGTGAAGCACTGGGCAATGTCGATGGCGCAGCATCACGTGCTGGTGGTCGATCACAGCAAGTTTGGCAAGGTGCGACCTGCGAGGATGGGGGAATTAAAACGCTTTGATACCATCATCAGCGACAGCCGTCCTGACGAGGCATTTGTTGAGTACGCTAAAACACAACGTATCACGCTGAAGTACTAACAGATACTGCCGGACGGCGATTGCGCCATCCGGCAATAGATAAGATTAAGAGAACCAACCACCAAACCACTGGTGGAATTTCATCATCACAAAGTCCCACATGCGGCTAAAGAAACCACCCTCTTCCACATCTTCCATCACCATCAACGGACGCTGCTCAATGGATTTTCCGTTCAACTGGAAGTCGATAGTGCCCACAACCTGACCTTTCTTCAGCGGTGCAGTTAGCTGTGGTTCAGTCAGGGTAAAGCTGGCCTTCAGGTTTTTGAGCTGTCCACGCGGAATGGTCACAGAACCCCCTTCTCCGGCGCCCAAATTCACTTCACTCTTATCGCCAAACCAGACGCGCTGGGTGACGAAAGTCGCGTCCGGCTTGATCGGCGTAACGGTTTCAAAGAAGCGGAAACCCCAGGTCAGCAGTTTTTCTGACTCATTGAAACGAATGCGGTCGGTTTTTGCTCCTAGCACCACGGAGATCAGGCGCATATCGCCCTGGGTCGCGGAGGCCACCAGGTTGTATCCCGCCCCGGCAGTGGTCCCGGTTTTCATACCGTCCACGTTCAGGTTGGTGCTCCACAACAGACGGTTGCGGTTCGGCTGGCGGATTTTATTGAAGGTAAATTCTTTCTCTTTGTGAATAGCGTACTCTTCCGGCACATCGTGGATTAACGCCTTCCCGAGCAACGCCATATCACGTGCGGTACTGAACTGTCCTGCCGCATCCAGGCCGTGTACCGTCTGGAAAGTCGTGTTGGTCAGCCCCAGTTTTTTCGCATAGCCGTTCATCAGGCCAATGAAGGATTCCTGGCTGCCGGCAACGTAATCAGCAAGTGCAATACAGGCATCGTTACCTGACTGAATGATAACGCCTTTATTCAGATCGGACACCGCAACCTGATCGCCGGGCTTGAGGAACATGACCGACGAACCGCGCAGGGCTGGATTACCGGTCGCCCAGGCGTCTTTGCCCACGGTGACCATGTCGTTGAGGTTAATTTTTCCGGCCTTCAGCGCCTGCCCAACCACATAGCTGGTCATGATTTTGGTCAGACTGGCAGGATCCAGTTTCTCATCAGCATTACCTTCCGCCAGCACCTTACCACTGGCGTAATCCATCAGAATCCACGCACGCGCGTCCACGCTCGGCGGGGCCGTCGGTTGCTCCGCCGCCTGTACGGTCGGCGCCAAAAGGATTAAGAGTGCGGAACCTGCAGCAAAGCTGCGAAGTGAAGAGAAGTATTGCGTCATAAATGCCACCCGAGTATCCATTCCAAAAAACCACGTCATACCACACCGTGTTTACACAAAACCGGCCAAGCGACCTCGACCAACCCATGCAGAAAAAGTCTGATGGATGACGTGTAAAATAAGTGCGGTGAGTAATAACGCACTAACGAGCTTAAAGAAACCGTAAGTTGGTAAAGTTTTTAAAGTTTATGCAATAACGCCGCGCTGCGCTGCTCCTGGCACGATTTTTTTAGACTTTGTTGCGTAAATATTAGGTTTACCCCACCATGTGAGCTAGTCAGATGGCATCTGCAGCCATAAAGCTGCTCAATTAATTTGCGGGGTTACTATGATTACACTGTGGGGTCGCAATAACTCGACCAACGTAAAAAAAGTATTGTGGACGCTCGAGGAACTGGAACTGCCGTATAACCAAATTCTGGCGGGCGGGCAGCATGGCGGTAACCGCGATGCCGACTATCTGGCACTGAACCCGAACGGACTGGTCCCGCTGCTACGCGATGATGAAACAGACGTTGTCCTGTGGGAATCCAATACCATTGTCCGCTATCTGGCCGCTCAGTACGGACAAAAACGTTTGTGGATTGACGCCCCGGCCGCGCGCGCAGTCGGTGAAAAATGGATGGACTGGGCAAATCAGACGCTAAGCCCTGCGCATCGGGTTATCTTATTTGGTCTGGTCAGAACACCTGCCGATCAGCGCGATATGGCGGCCATTGAGGCAAGTAAGCAAGTTTGCGATAACCTGTTTGCCATTCTGGATAACGCGCTGGCAGACCAGCCATGGTTCTCCGGGGCTGAATTTGGCACGGCGGATATCGCTGTTGCACCGTTCATCTATAACCTGTTCAACGTTGGTCTGAGCTGGACCCCGCGCCCGCATCTGGAACGCTGGTATCAACAACTGACCGAGCGCCCGGCGTTTCAAAAAATCGTGATGATCCCGGTCAGCTAACCAAATCAGGGACTCACTTTCAGTAATTCCCCGTCGGACTCGTCGGTTAACACGTACAAATAACCGTCTGGTCCGACGCGCACATCACGGATCCGCTGCCCCCTTTCCTGCAACAGACGACCATCCTCAGTGACCGTATTCCCTTTAACGCTCAGCACGATCACTTCTGTATCTTTCAACGCGCCGATGAACAACTTCTGCCTCCACTGCGGGAAGGTATCGCTATTGTAAAAAGCCATTCCACTAACCGCCGGCGACTTTTCCCAGTAAAAGATGGGTTGTTCCGTGCCAGCAACAATTTGACCTTTTGCTTCGGGAATTTTCAAACCACTGTAGTTAACACCCCAGGTCGCGATAGGCCAGCCGTAGTTTTTCCCTTTCTCGGGGATATTGATTTCATCGCCTCCGCGTGGACCATGCTCATTGAGCCACAACACATCACTCCACGGATTCATCGCCATACCCTGCGGGTTGCGGATGCCATACGACCAAATCTCTGCCCGCGCTCCTGCCATGTTCACAAACGGATTATCCGGCGGAATTTTTCCCTCGTCGGTCAGTCGGACTAATTTACCCTGCAATTTATCCAGGTCCTGGGCGGTAGCGCGTTGATTATTCTCCCCAAGGCCAATAAACAGATAACCGTTACCATCAAATACCAGACGTCCACCAAAATGGTTTCCGGTGGAAAGCTTTGGCTGTTGGCGAAAAACGGTCTGAAATCCTTGCAGATGTTTGAGATCGTCACTCAATCGCCCGTAGCCTACCGCAGTGCCCGCTTTGCCTTCGCGGTCGGCTTCAGCGAAGCTTAGCCATACCCGGCGAGATTGTGCAAAATCCGGTGCTAACGCCACATCAAGCAGTCCTCCCTGACCATTTGCCCAAACTTTGGGTACGCCGGTCAGTGGGTCGGAAAGCCCTTTATCAGGCTGCCAGAGTCGAAGCTGTCCACCTTTGAGTGTAATGAGCATACCGCGGTTATCGGGTAAAAAAGCCAGTGACCATGGGTGATCGAGTTTAGTTTGCAGCACTTCCACTTTTACCGCGGCGGCATAAGTGGAAAATAGCGCAAGTGGAATAGCACAGAGAAAGAGTCGACGCATAACACCTCCTTAATGGCTCTGCATAAAGCGTAGCCAGCAAGGGGAATTATCCCGCTACATTTACATAACCTTGACGAAAAGGGGGAGCGCCCTCCCCCTGATTCAGACGTGTTCCAGCGTTGGATAAGATTGCAAACACTGGATGCTCAGCGTCAGCGTTGTCAGGCAGTTTTCCAGTTTCTCTGCGTTAACGGCGATAAACGTTGGACAATCGTGATGTCCACTCATAAGACAAACAGCGGCGGCGGCTAACGCCCCTTCAGCACGATGAAGGGCATTCCACTCTTCCTGATCAAGATGCATACCGTGAAGCTGTGATTGCTCGTGCAATTCGCGATTCAGTGCAAAAAAAACATCACGCAGGCGATCGCTCTCGCTAACTGACATGTAGCCTTTCGCTTTTCTCAACTGCAGATAAGCGGCAAGTTCGATACGGGCGTTTATCAATTTGTTGAGAAGATCGGTTCTCAGTCTGTCAACAACCATACTTTGTTCCTCCTCTTTCCAACTATGGTGCAACTTAATAGTATGGTTGTTTTTTGAACAAATAGATGTCCTACATCAATAAAGCCCAATTGATTAACATAATTTACAATGTTACAACTTCATTCTGTACGCTTATCGAAGGCGCTCTGTGTCTGACTCGCCTGACTTTTTTTGCTATACCTGATGTGGTTACTGCCATGGTGTTGATGATGAGGGGTCTATGTCGAAAGCAAATGATGCAGAAAAAATACGCACACTATCAAAAATAGATCTCAATCTGCTGACCATTTTCTGTTTGATCTATAGCGTGGGTAGCATTTCCAGAGTCGCTGACATGCTGAACATCTCACCTTCCGCCGTCAGCCAGTCATTAAGAAAACTGCGCGAAATGATGGGTGATAATCTTTTTGTCCGTAGCGGGAATGCACTGTTACCGACGGTCTATTCTGATGAACTGTATGATAATACAATCCCAATTATCGATAAGCTGTCAACGCTGATGCCGCTTTCCACGCCTGCCACCAAAAAAAGGTTAACGCTTTATACGGAATCTTTTATTTCCCCTATCGTTATTCCAGATGTCACCGCCAGAATAATCGAGACTGACGCCGATATCAGCCTCCTGCACCTTACCGCCGACCTGAATGAACAGAGTATTATTGAACTGCTGAATATGCGTCAGGCAGATGCCGTTTTTTCTACCTTTTCTGTAGAGTCAGCAAGTCTTTCATGCCAGAAAATATGCGATATGCGCCTGGTGCTGGCGGCCTCGCAGAATAATTCTTTATATGGTAACACCATCAGTGAAGCGCAATTCAGAAACGCTAACCTGGTCGGTTACAATACTAAGAATGAGAAAATCATTTATCATCGCAGTATTGTGGATAAAAAATTTAGAACCGGAGAACGCTGCCTGCTTACCTCATCGTTTACGGCGATTCTGACGATTGTGTCCAATACCCATTGTTTAGGGGTGATCCCGGAAAAGGTATTTGAAACACACGCTCAGCTGTATGGACTAAAAAAAATAAACACTCCGTTTCCCTTGCCACAATTTAGCGTGTTTGCCTCATCGCGCAAAGAAAGTAATACCCATAAAATCCTCTCACCTATTCTGGCTGATTTGCAAACAGCCTCCCTGTTATGAAAACCAGAGAGGCTGAGCGTTAGAAATACTGGCTACACGCGTATTTTTGCTATGCGCCAGATATGGTCGGCATATTCCTGAACCGTTCTGTCCGACGAGAAATACCCCATGTTAGCAATATTATGCATGGTTTTTGTCGTCCACTCCCGGGGAGTACGATACAACTCGTCCACCGCATCCTGACAATCTACATAGCTGCGATAATCTGCCAATACCTGATAGTAGTCGCCGAAGTTAATCAATGAATCCAACACGTCTCTATAACGCCCTGGCTCCTGCGGACTGAACACCCCTGTACCGATTTGCGTCAGCACCTGATGAAGTTCCTCATCCTTTTCAAAGATGTGCCTCGGGTCATAGCCATCACGTCGCAGAGTTTCAACCTGATTAGCCGTATTGCCAAAGATAAAGATGTTATCTTCCCCAACGTATTCGCGCATTTCGATATTCGCACCGTCGAGCGTACCGATAGTGAGCGCACCATTCATACCGAATTTCATATTGCTGGTCCCGGAGGCTTCCGTCCCGGCCAGGGAAATTTGCTCTGACAGATCGGCTGCCGGAATAATTAGCTGAGCGAGACTGACGCTGTAATCCGGAATAAATACTACTTTCAGTTTTCCGCCAATCAGCGGATCGTTATTGACTAACTGCGCCACATCGTTAATCAAGCGAATAATTTGTTTTGCCATGTGATAAGAGGAGGCCGCTTTTCCGGCAAAGATATTCACTCGCGGTACCCAGTTGGCATCCGGCGCGGCTTTAATCCGGTTATAGCGTGTAATAACGTGGAGCACATTCATGAGTTGCCGCTTGTACTCGTGGATGCGTTTCACCTGCACATCAAACAGCGCATCAGGATTCACCACCACGCCATAGTGGGTGGCAATATGGTGCGCCAGCCGCTGCTTATTTTCACGTTTCGCACGATGCACAGCCTCATTCACCGACGGATAATCTATAAACTGCTTCAGCTCGCCCAACTGCATTAATTTAGTCCGCCAGCTGTCACCGATATTTTCGTCCAGCACTTTGGCAAGCGGTGGATTCGCCAGCGCCAGCCAACGACGCGCAGTCACACCATTGGTTACGTTGGTGAAACGCAAGGGAAATATACGCGCGAAGTCTGCAAACAGTGATTCGGTCATCAGTTTTGAATGCAATGCCGACACGCCGTTTACCTTATGACTGACAACTACCGCCAGCCAGGCCATACGCACCACACGACCATTGGACTCATCAATTAACGACACACGTTTCAGTAGATCGCTGTCATTACGATAACGTTCCTGTAATGTCTTCAGAAAACGATCGTTAATCTCAAAAATAATCTGCAAATGGCGCGGCAAAATTCGACTTAGCATTTCTACTGGCCAGGTCTCCAGCGCCTCACTCATCAACGTATGGTTGGTATAAGAAAAAATCTGACAGGTCACGTCAAACGCGTTATCCCAGCTAAACTGATGATGATCAACCAATAAACGCATCAACTCAGGGATCGCCAGTACCGGATGCGTATCATTAAGGTGAATCGCAATTTTATCGGCCAGATTGTCGTATGTTTTGTGCAACTGATAATGACGACTCAGAATATCCTGGATCGTCGCCGAGGCCAGGAAATAGGCCTGGCGTAAACGCAATTCACGCCCCGCATCGGTGGAATCATCAGGGTACAAAACCCGCGAGATACGATCGAAGTGGTATTTGTTTTCCACTTCAGTAGCAAAGTCGGCCTGCTGATTCAGTTTGCCCGCATTAACTTCGCTATTCACCTGCACGTTCCACAAGCGTAACGTATTAGTCGTGTCCGTCGCATAACCTGGAATAATTTGATCATGTGCCACGGCCAGAATATCCTCGGTTTCAAGCCAGCGGGTTTTATTCCCTTCCTGTTGAACACGCCCGCCAAAACGTACTTTATAATGCGTATTATGACGTTTGAACTCCCAGGGATTACCGTATTCCAGCCAATAATCGAGCGACTCTTTTTGTACACCGTTAACGATATTTTGTTTGAACATACCGTAGTTATAACGAATACCGTATCCACATCCCGGCAACCCAAGCGTCGCCAGTGAATCAAGGAAGCAGGCCGCCAGACGACCGAGACCTCCATTACCTAACCCGGGATCGTTTTCTTCGTCAATCAGTTCTTCCAGTTCAAGCCCCATTGCCTCCAGCGCGCTTCTGACTTCGTCATAAATACCTAAAGAGAGCAATGCATTGGATAGCGTACGACCAATTAAAAATTCCATCGACAGATAATATACCTGGCGCGCATCCTGAGAGAATTGCGCCCGATTAGAACGGTGCCAGCGCTCGACCATCCGATCGCGTACCGCATATAACGTCGCATTAAGCCACTCCCGTTTCGTGGCGATTGCGGGATCTTTGCCAATAGTGAATAAAAGTTTATTAGCAATATCATCTCTAAGTTTATCAACATCAGAGTCCGTGGCGACCGGAAGTGGCGAAATATACATATTAACGTTACCTTTCAAATTTTGTAGGATGGTAATAGACAGGTGAATTATTTAAAGTTTGGGTACGTGAGCGTTAGCTTTTTGTCGAATATTTTCATGACTGGCGATAAACGTTAATTCTGTCATTAATACATGCCAACTTAAGCCTGTGGCAAGTGAGATATAATATAAACTCACACCATTAGCATAAAGAGTTTTAGCCATTTCAAGTTTCGACTTCAAAACAATATCTTTCAAATTTAACCTCATTAGTAACGCTCGACGAGATAAAATTTACGATAATGAGTGTCTATAGCCAAGAAGCGGCACTTAAAGCCGGAATTAGACTCACTAAACACCTTTCACTAACCGATCTACTCTTTATAGGTATCGCTCTTTATTCTCTCCGTCTTATGCTGATCAGATATAGATGTACCGTGAAGGCATCTGTATAATCCCCCGATTACGAGCAATGTACAGTATAAGAAAATGGCAAAAATTGGTTTTATATCACTAGGTTGTCCGAAAAACCTCGTCGATTCTGAGCGCATCCTGACCGAACTTCGTACCGAAGGCTATGATGTTGTGCCAAGCTACGACGACGCGGATATGGTTATCGTTAATACCTGCGGCTTTATCGACAGTGCGGTTCAGGAGTCCCTGGAAGCAATTGGCGAAGCGCTGAACGAGAACGGTAAGGTGATCGTCACCGGCTGTCTGGGCGCGAAAGTCGATCAGATCCGTGAAGTCCACCCGAAGGTACTGCAAATCACCGGGCCGCATAGCTATGAACAGGTTCTGGAGCACGTTCACCACTATGTGCCAAAACCAAAACACAACCCGTTCCAGAGTCTGGTTCCTGAGCAGGGCGTCAAGCTGACTCCTCGCCATTACGCCTATCTGAAGATTTCCGAGGGCTGTAACCACCGCTGCACGTTCTGCATTATTCCCTCCATGCGCGGCGATCTGGTGAGCCGTCCGATTGGCGACGTCCTTAGCGAAGCCAAGCGTCTGGTCGATGCGGGCGTGAAAGAGATTCTGGTAATCTCTCAGGATACCTCTGCGTACGGTGTAGATGTGAAGCATCGTACCGGTTTCCATAACGGCGAGCCGGTCAAAACCAGCATGGTTGATCTGTGCGAACAGTTATCAAAACTGGGGATCTGGACGCGTCTGCATTACGTCTACCCCTACCCGCACGTTGATGATGTGATCCCGCTGATGGCGGAAGGCAAAATCCTGCCGTATCTGGACATCCCGTTACAGCATGCCAGCCCGCGTATTCTTAAACTGATGAAACGCCCGGGCTCCGTGGACAGACAGCTGGCGCGCATCAAGCAGTGGCGTGAAATCTGCCCTGAACTGACGTTGCGATCCACTTTCATTGTTGGTTTCCCGGGTGAAACGGAAGAAGACTTCCAGATGTTGCTCGACTTCCTGAAGGAAGCGCGTCTGGATCGCGTGGGCTGCTTTAAATACAGCCCGGTAGAAGGCGCTGGCGCTAATGACCTGCCGGATCAAATCCCGGAAGAGGTGAAAGAAGAACGCTGGAACCGCTTTATGCAATTGCAGCAGCAGATCTCTGCTGAACGTTTGCAAGAGAAAGTGGGCCGCGAGATTCTGGTTATCGTTGATGAAGTTGACGAAGAAGGCGCAATTGGTCGTAGCATGGCTGATGCTCCAGAAATCGACGGCGCGGTATACCTGAATGGTGAAACCAAGGTGAAACCTGGCGATATCATCCGCGTGAAGGTCGAAAACGCAGATGAATACGATCTGTGGGGCACCCGCGTTTAATTAGCGTAACCCAACGTAGGCCGGATAAGGCATTTATGCCGCATCCGGCAATGCCTGATGGCGACGCTGAAGCGTCTTATCAGGCCTACGGTTTATCCTTTTATCTTCGGGTCCAGCGCGTCGCGCAGACCATCTCCCAGTAAGTTAAACGCCAGCACCGTCAGGAATATCGCTACCGCCGGGAAAATCGCCACGTGCGGCGCGATCACCATATCAGCGCGCGCTTCATTAAGCATTGCCCCCCACTCCGGCGTCGGCGGCTGTGCGCCTAATCCCAGAAATGACAGGCTCGCGGCAGAGATGATCGACGTGCCAATTCGCATGGTAAAAAAGACCACGATCGATGAGACCGTTCCAGGCAGAATATGGTTGAAGATGATGGTCGCATCGCTGGCACCAATACTGCGCGCAGACTCAATAAACGTCTGTTGCTTCAGCACCAGCGTATTCCCACGCACCAGGCGCGCGAAGGCTGGAATGGAGAAAATGGCTACGGCAATGATCACGTTAGCAATACCGCTGCCCAGCACGGCGACCACGGCTATCGCCAGCAATATCCCCGGAAAGGCGAACAGCACATCGCAGATTCGCATGATCAGTCGATCCCACCAGCCTTCGTAGTATCCCGCCAGCAGCCCCAGTACCGTACCAATCGCCGCGCCAATAAATACGGCAAAGACTCCTGCCGCCAGCGAGATTTGCGCACCAACCAGCACGCGGCTAAAGATATCCCGTCCCAGTGAGTCAACGCCAAACCAGTGCAGCATCGACGGCCCATCATTCAAACGGTCATAATCGAAGTAATTCTCGGCATCAAATGGCGTCAGCCAGCGGGCAAAAATCGCTACCACGATCAGGAGCAATACAAACAGCCCAGCGACCATCGCCATGTGCTGTCGACGGAACCGACGCCAGAACTCATGCCACGGTGTGCGTATCTGCTCTGGCTTAACAAGGGGCATCGCATTTAAAATCGCCTGTCGGCGCCAGTTAAAAAATCGCATCCTTACTTGTACCTGATAGCCGGATTAATGGCAGCGTAGAGCACATCCACCACTAAGTTAATAAGAATAAATTCCAGAGAAAATAACAGTACCTCGGCCTGAATCACCGGGTAGTCGCGCATTTCGACGGAGTCCACCAACAGTCGCCCAAGCCCGGGCCAGTTGAACACCTTCTCAACCACGATTGATCCACCAAGCAAAAAGCCAAACTGTAGTCCCATCATGGTGACCACCGGGATCATCGCATTACGCAGACCATGTTTTAACACCACCCAGGTTTCACTCACCCCTTTAGCCCGCGCGGTGCGCATATAATCTTCGCTAAGCACATCAACAAACGAGGCGCGAGTAAATCGGGCTAACACCGCAGCCACCGCCGCGCCCAGCGTAATAGACGGGAGGATGTAGTGAAGCCAGGTGTCTGCGCCCACGGTAGGCAACCAACCGAGCTCAACGGAGAATATCTGCATCAGCAGCATGCCAAGCGCAAACGCCGGGAACGAGATCCCGGTGACCGCCAGCGTCATGCTTAATCTGTCCGGCCAACGATTGCGCCATACGGCAGCAATAATCCCCGCCGTCATACCAAACAATACCGCCCACGCCATACTGGCAATAGTCAGCCATAGTGATGGCATAAAACGACTGGCTATCTCTTCAGATACCGGGCGACGAGAAACCATCGAGGTGCCAAAATCGCCTTGCAACACGTTAGTCATGTAATGCCAGAACTGAACATGCAGCGGCTGGTCCAGACCCAGCTGCTTGCGCACCAGTTCAATAACCTCGGCGTCAGCTTCCGGTCCGGCAATCAGCCGGGCCGGATCGCCGGGTAGCAGGTGAACAAATAAAAATACCAGCACCGCAACAATCAACAGAGTTGGAATCAACCCCAGCAGGCGCTTGAAAACATAGTTAAGCATCAGGCTCCCTTCGTCGGCCCCTGTGCTAAGGGGCCGAATGCATAGCTTATTTTAAATCCGCATCATCAAAACTAAATCCGGTATCCGGCATAATCCAGAACCCGGTCAACCGGGTACTGTGCGCCGAAATCAGTTTTTCCACCACCAGCGGGATCCACGGCGACTCTTTCCAGATAATATCCTGCGCGTCTTTGTACAGCTTCGCTTTCTGCGCCGGATCGTTAGTTTGCAACGCTGCCGCTAAATCACTGTCCACCTGCTTATTGCTGTAGAACGCCGTATTAAACAGTGTCGGCGGCCAGTTTTGTGATGCAAACAGCGGTGACAGCGCCCAGTCAGCTTCACCCGTAGACGCCGACCAGCCGGTGTAGAACATCCGTACCCCGCTCTCTTTCTGCGCTTTACCTTCAACTTCCGCGGCGCGCTGACCGGCATCCATCGCTGTAACCTGAGCCTTAATGCCCACCTGCGCCAGCTGCTGCTGGGTAAATTGCAGAACTTTCTGCGCGGTACTGTGGTTATGCGATGACCATAGCGTAGTGGTAAAACCGTTCGGATAACCTGCTTCTTTCAGCAGTTCGCGCGCTTTCGCCGGGTCGTATGGCCATGGCGTATAGCTTTGCGCATAGGCTATCGACGGGGGGAGAACGCCGGTTGCCGGCGTCGCGTAACCAGCAAAAGCCACTTTCACCAGCGCCTGGCGGTTGATGGCATAATTCAGCGCCTCACGCACTTTTGGGTTGTCGAACGGTTTTTGCGTGACGTTCATGCTGATGTAACGCTGCATAATAGACGGACTGGCCACCAGTTCCAGGTTTTTGTTCTTCGCCAGTAACGCCGCCTGCTCGTAAGGGATTGGGAAGGCAAACTGCGCTTCCCCAGTTTGCAGCATGGCCGCACGCGTGTTGTTGTCGGTCACCGGACGCCAGGTAATCGTATCCAGCTTTGGCAACCCTTGCTGCCAGTAGCCCGCGAACTTCTTAACCTTCACAAAATCCGTCTGATTCCAGGTATCAAGCTGGTACGGCCCGGTCCCCACAGGATGGAAACCGATCTCCTTACCGTATTTCTCCAGCGCGGCGGGAGAAATCATCGCCGTTGCCGGGTGCGCCAGAATATTGATAAAGGCAGAGAACGGCTGTTTCAGCGTAATCTTCACCGTCGACGGATCGACGACTTCGGTTTTATCGATATTCTTATACAGGTTGTAACGTTTCAGATGGTTTTCCGGGTTACTGGCCCGATCGAGGTTAGCTTTTACCGCATCGGCATTGAAGTCGGTTCCATCCTGAAACTTCACCCCCTGGCGCAGCTTAAGGGTATAGGTCAGCCCATCATCAGAAACCGTATAACTCTCCGCGAGCACATTTTTCAGTTTCATCTCTTTATCAAGGCCAAACAACCCCTGATAAAACGACTTCGCTACCGCCTGTGACAACGTGTCATTCGCGTCATAGGGGTCGAGCGTCGTGAAATTGGATCCCACCGCCACCACCACATCTTTGGCGGCCCAGCCAGGCGATGCGGCCAGTGCAGAGGCCACTCCCACAGCAACCAGCCATTTTCGAGCAACAATTTTTGTCATGTTATTCTCCTTAAACCCTGCCTGCCTGTTATAAACGCGAAAGCGCATTTTCTGGTAGCGGACGCGCAACATAATGCCCCGGACCAACTAACTGGAGTGATACGGGGGAAATCTCTTCGCCACGTTTACGAATATTGCTGGGGATATCGTCCGACAACAGCACGCGCTGGGGACGGTGATGGGATGGATCGGCGACCGGAACCGCCGCCATCAGCTTGCGAGTGTACGGATGTTGCGGATTTTCAAACACCGCCCGTCGGGTGCCTATCTCAACGATCTGCCCCAGATACATTACCGCCACACGATGACTGATCCGTTCCACTACCGCCATATCGTGGGAAATAAACAGGTATGCGATACCCAATTCTCGCTGCAGGTCGAGCATCAGGTTGATGATTTGCCCGCGAATTGAAACATCCAGCGCCGAGACAGATTCATCGGCAATAATCACTTTGGGATTGAGCGCCAATGCCCGTGCAATACAGATACGCTGACGCTGACCGCCGGAAAACTCGTGCGGATAGCGCCAGGCATGCTCAGGTAGCAAGCCTACACGTTCCAACAACCATGCAACCCGTTTTGACCCCGCATCGCCCTGCAATAACCCATGTACCCGTAGCGGCTCCAGAATGGAATATCCCACGGTCTGGCGCGGATCGAGCGAAGCATACGGATCCTGGAAGATAAACTGAATATCCCGACGCAGCGGCTGCAACTTGCTGGCAGCAAGGGTATCAATACGCTGTCCGTTGAAAATGATTTCCCCACGCTGAGACTCAACCAGACGCAGCAGCGCCCGCCCGGTGGTGGATTTCCCGCAGCCCGACTCCCCCACCAGCGAGAGCGTTTCTCCTGGCCACAGGTCAAAACTGACGTTTTCCACTGCATGCACCTCGCGAGTCACGCGATTTAGAATACCGCTGCGCAGAGGAAAACGCGTCACCAGATTGCGTACCCGTAGGATAGGCTCGCCTTCAACCACTGTGTCCTGCTCGGTTTGCGGTTCGACATGACTGGGATCGTGCAATGAAATGAGCGGGAAACGGCGCGGAAGCTCATGCCCGTTCATCGCCCCAAGCTGCGGCACGGCTGCCAACAGCGCTTTGGTATAGGGATGCTGGGGAGCGTGAAAAATTTGTTCAACGCTGCCGGTTTCTACCGCCTCGCCCTGATACATCACCAGCACGCGGTCAGCAATATCCGCCACAACGCCCATATCGTGGGTAATGAAGATCACTCCCATCGACATATCCTGCTGCAACACTTTTATCAGTTGCAGGATCTGCGCCTGAATGGTGACATCCAGCGCGGTCGTCGGCTCATCGGCAATTAAAACCGCAGGGCGACACGACAGTGCCATGGCAATCATCACCCGCTGGCGCATACCGCCGGAAAGCTGGTGTGGATAACGCGATAAAATCGCCTTCGCCTCGGGGATACGCACCTGATCGAGCATCCGCTTCGCTTCTACCATCGCCTCTTCATGGCTGGCGCCCTGGTGCAAGCGTATAGACTCAGCAATTTGCTCGCCCACGGTAAACACCGGATTGAGCGATGTCATAGGCTCCTGGAAGATCATCGCGATATCCGCACCGCGCACGTGACGCATTTGTGATGCGCTCTGTTCACCCAGCTCAATAACCTGCCGGTTGCGGCGTCGCAGCAGCATTTCATCGCAGCTTACCTCGCCGCCTGCTTGTTCAATCAGATGCATCAGCGACAAGGCCGTCACCGACTTTCCTGAACCGGACTCACCAACAATCGCCAGCGTTTCGCCACGCTTCAGGCGAAATGACAGATTACGCACTGCGCTGACACGTTGCTGTTCCTGTTCAAAGGCAATATTCAGATTGCTGACTGCCAGCACGTCGCTGGCATCAAGCTCATCACTGTGTGGCAACGCTATCTCCTTTTTCCCGATAAATACCGGTGGTTGGCGTATCGCCTGCATATCCCCAGGCGCGGTACATGCCTTCGCTATTAAACGGCAAGGCGACATTGCCCTCATGATCGATAGCAATTAAACCGCCACTGCCGCCAAGCGCCGGTAATTTTTCCATCACTACGCGTTCACACGCTTCGGATAAACTCAGGCCGCCATAGTCCATCAACGCCGCAATGTCATAGGCCGCCAGCGCACGAATAAAGACTTCCCCGGTTCCGGTGCAGGAGACTGCCACACTTGCGTTATTGGCATAACAGCCTGCGCCGACCAACGGACTGTCACCCACCCGCCCCGGTAATTTGTTGGTCATCCCCCCGGTCGATGTTGCGGCCGCCAGATTGCCAAACATATCTAACGCGACCGCCCCCACGGTACCCATTTTGTTGTTTTCATCCAGCGGGCTCGCGCTATGGTCCAGCACCGTTTCACCCGCTGTTCGCGCCGCCAGTAGTTGAGCGTAGCGTTCTGGCGTCGAGAAAATATCCGCTGATACGCGCTCCATACCCTGCGCAATGGCAAAGTTTTCAGCCCCTTCACCGATCATCATGACGTGTGGGCTGTGTTCCATTACCAGGCGCGCCGCGAGAATCGGATTGCGTAAATGGCTGACTCCGGCGACGGCTCCCGCATTAAGCGTGTTACCGTCCATCACGCAGGCATCCAGTTCATGGGTTTCATCACGGGTATACACCGCGCCAATTCCGGCATTAAACAACGGACACTCTTCCAGTAAGCGCACGGCTTCGGTAACGACATCCAGTGCGCTACGACCGTCTTCAAGCATCCGCTGGCCGGTTTCAACGATATCCGACAGCGCCTGTATATAACGCAACTCTTGCTCCTGGCTCAGCTGCGAACGGGTGATAGCCCCTGCGCCGCCGTGAATTGCAATGACTGCTTTACCCATTTTTTTCGTCCATCAGGTGGCAGGTACCGGGGTTATAAATATCAGAATTTCTGTGACTTATTGATTCGATTTTTGAATATAGAAAGATGCAGACGTCATGTAAAGGTTAAGGCCCGTACCTCACGCCCCATCCCATCAGGTTATTTAGATGAGTTAAACAGAAAGAGTTTCTTCCAACATCGTTGAATATATTATTCAAGCCGATCGGCAATCTGTTTTTTTGCATAAAACACAAAGCGTTCAACAGATGGCATAGACGCAGCCCAGTTCTTTTTGGTTAACCCCAGGTGTTCTGCACGTGCGGCTTGCAGCGTATCAGCATACTCATCGGGTAATTGCGGTATAAGCCAGGAGGCAGCTTCATCTTTAGCGACAATATTGCCCGTAACTACGCTGTACCAAATACGCGCCAGAGTAAGGATGATATTTCGCTCGTCACCCTCTAAATCGCCCGGTTTCTGCCACATATCAAGGATATGCCGAAACGTTTGCACGACATCGCTAAAAGGGATGACGTTGAATAACGTCTCAGCGGGTTCACCGAACAACGCTACGCTGGCGCGCCGGGCCTGGGTCAGCAGGATCGAAAGATCAGGATCCACCTGTCTCGGTTCAACAATTCCCGCGCGAATATCGTCACGCAACCATTCGCCAAATTGCATTTCTCTTGACGGTGGGAATCGCCACGGCACAAGTTGTGAATAGACCACAATGGTCACTTCCAGCGCCCGATAGCTATCAACGCTGCCAGGCGGTGCTGATATTTCCAGAAAACCCTGCATCAGATCTTTTCTTTGCCGGGTATTCAGTGGCTGCCTAATGGTAACCAGTAAATCGATATCGCTTTGGGGCTTTAAGCCACCTTCAACAGCAGAGCCATACAAATGAACAGCAACCAGGTCGCCCTCTATAATCCGCGCAATCAGTGCACTGGCGGCATTCACCTGTTGTCGAATTGAATTCGGGATAGTCGCAGCCATTTAGCCTCCTGGAAAAAAGCAGAAATAATGAGTCTATACTGCATTTTTCCTGTAGCGCTATTCTCTGGCAGAAAACCTGTCTCAGATCGGATCCTAAGCCTGAGGTAGCATACTGTCCGCGTCCATTTTCTGACATAATGAGCGGATTCGATTTTGCCCCGCAGGAGTCTTCTCATGGAATTTACCGCCGGACTGATGCCGCTTGAAACGGCTCTCTCTCAGATGCTTTCGCGTATTACCCCACTCACCGCCGTCGAAACGCTGCCGCTGGTTCAATGCTTTGGCCGCATTCTGGCCACCGACGTCATCTCCCCGATTGATGTGCCGGGATTCGATAACTCGGCAATGGATGGCTATGCGGTGCGATTAGCCGATTTACAATCAGACCAGCCTCTTGCGGTGGCTGGCAAAGCCTTTGCTGGTCAACCATTCCACGGCGAGTGGCCTGCGGGAACCTGCATCCGCATTATGACCGGTGCCCCGGTGCCTGCCGGTTGTGAAGCGGTGGTGATGCAGGAGCAAACGGAACAAACTGACGACGGTGTGCGTTTTACCGCCGAGGTCCGCAGCGGACAAAATATTCGTCTGCGCGGTGAAGATATCGCAAACGGCGCGGTGGTATTCCCTACCGGAACTCGTCTGACAACCGCCGAGCTTCCTGTTCTGGCCTCGCTCGGCATTGCCGAAGTACCGGTCGTTCGCAAAGTTCGCGTGGCGTTGTTCTCCACCGGTGATGAGCTGCAACTGCCGTGTCAACCGCTGGGCGACGGGCAGATTTATGACACAAACCGTCTGACCGTTCACCTGATGCTGCAGCAGTTGGGCTGCGAAGTGATCAACTTAGGAATTATTCGCGACGATCCCAACGCGCTGCGGGCCGCGTTTATCGAAGCCGACAGCCAGGCCGACGTCGTCATCAGCTCTGGTGGCGTTTCGGTAGGCGAAGCGGATTACACCAAAACCATTCTGGAAGAGCTGGGAGAAATTGCCTTCTGGAAGCTGGCCATCAAACCCGGTAAACCGTTCGCGTTTGGTAAACTGAGCAACAGCTGGTTTTGCGGCCTGCCGGGTAATCCGGTTTCTGCGGCCCTCACCTTTTATCAGCTGGTGCAACCGCTACTGGCGAAACTCAGCGGCAACACCGCCTGTGGGTTACCTCCGCGCCAGCGCGTGCGCACAGCCTCACGCCTGAAGAAAACGCCAGGGCGTCTGGATTTTCAGCGCGGTGTATTGCAGCGTACCGCGGAAGGCGAACTGGAAGTCACCACCACCGGACACCAGGGCTCGCATATTTTTAGCTCCTTTAGCCAGGGCAACTGCTTTATCGTGCTGGAGCGCGATCGCGGTAACGTTGAGGCCGGAGAATGGGTTGAGGTCGAGCCGTTTAACGCACTGTTTGGAGGCCTGTAATGGCAGAACTCAGCGACCAGGAGATGATGCGCTATAACCGGCAAATCATTCTGCGCGGCTTCGATTTCGAAGGTCAGGAAGCGCTCAAAGATGCGCGGGTACTGGTCGTTGGTCTGGGGGGACTGGGATGCGCAGCAACTCAGTACCTTGCGGGCGCTGGCGTCGGACATTTAACCCTGCTCGACTTTGACACGGTCTCCGTGTCGAACCTCCAACGCCAGACGCTGCACAGCGATGCAACCGTCGGGCAACCCAAAGTGCTATCCGCCCGTGACGCGCTAGCGCGGATTAACCCTTATATCGCCATTACGCCGGTGAATGCGCTGCTTGACGATAGCGAGATTCACGCGCTTATTACCGAACACGATTTGGTGCTGGACTGTACGGATAACGTCAGCATCCGCAATCAGCTGAATGCAGGATGTTTTGCCGCCAGAGTCCCGCTGGTTTCCGGTGCAGCTATTCGCATGGAAGGACAAATTACCGTATTTACATACCAGGACGGTGAGCCCTGCTACCGTTGCCTGAGTCGTCTGTTCGGTGAAAATGCCCTGACCTGCGTAGAAGCCGGAGTGATGGCCCCGCTGATCGGCGTGATCGGATCGTTACAGGCGATGGAAGCCATTAAGCTACTGGCAAACTACGGTAAACCGGCATCCGGAAAAATCGTCATGTACGATGCCATGACCTGCCAGTTTCGCGAAATGAAGCTGATGCGCAACCCGGGGTGTGAGGTTTGCGGGCAGTAAAAAAGTCGGGTGGCGGCTTCGCCTTACCCGACCTACAACGGCTCCAACGTAGGCCGGGTAAGCGTTAGCGCCACCCGGCAACAACATCAGATCGACGTGCGTCCAAATGCACTCTGCCAGTCGTGCTCAAACTTCGCGACGGCAGCATCAACCGCCGGAGAGCTAATCATCTGCTGAGCAACGTCCAGCGGTAGCGTGATGGACTCGCAGCCCGCCAGCAGACAATCCAGTGCCTGACGCGGTGTTTTAAAACTGGCTGCCAGTACTTTGGCGTGCGGGGCATGCATTTTCAGTAACGTCTGCAGGTCGGCCACCGTCTGAATGCCATCCCCTCCTTGCGCATCCACGCGGTTAACGTATGGCGCAACGTATTCCGCACCCGCCAGAGCAGCCAATAACCCTTGAGCTGCACCGTATACCGCAGTACCTAACGTCGGGATCCCTTCTTCTTTCAGCAATTTTATAGCCGCCAGACCTTCTGCTGTCACCGGCACTTTGACCACGATATCAGCAATGATTGCCCGCAGTTTACGCGCATCGCTGACCATACCTTCGGCGGTAGTCGCCATCACCTGAGCAAACAGACGCCCTTGCCCTCCCATCGCTTCCTGCAGTTGCGGCAGTAGTACTTCCAGCGTCTGGTTCCCTGCCGCCACAATGCTCGGGTTAGTGGTCACCCCTGCCAGCGGGAAAATGCGCGCCAGAGCTTTTACCGCATCAACATCAGACGTATCTAAATAGAGTTCCATAACCTTTCCTCAAACGAATAATTAGCATGAATAAAAGGTAGCACGGCGAAACCTCACGGTTAGTTGACGCATGTCAATATAACTTTCATTCGAAAGTAATTTAATCTTTATACGAAAGAAAAGAGGTCGCTTATGATTTTCAATATCCAGCGCTACTCCACGCATGATGGCCCCGGGATCCGTACTGTGGTGTTCCTTAAGGGATGCTCCCTGGGCTGTCGGTGGTGCCAGAATCCGGAAAGCCGCGCCCGTACGCAGGACCTGCTTTATGACGCGCGTTTGTGCCTCGACGGTTGCGATCTCTGTGCTCAGGCTGCACCCGCGGTGATTGAACGGGCGCTGGGCGGATTACTTATTCATCGCGAAAAACTGACCGATGACGCTCTCACCGTACTGACCGACTGCTGTCCGACTCAGGCGTTAACCGTCTGCGGAGAGGTAAAAAGCGTGGACGATATCATGGCCACCGTATTGCGAGATAAACCGTTTTACGACCGCAGTGGCGGAGGCCTCACCCTGTCCGGCGGTGAACCGTTTATGCAGCCAGAGCTGGCAGCTGCTTTGCTCAAAGCCAGCCACGACGCAGGCATTCATACCGCGGTGGAAACCTGTTTGCATGTCCCGTGGAAGTATATTGAACCATCATTACCTGACGTCGATCTGTTTCTGGCAGATCTAAAACACGTTGCAGATGCGCCGTTTAAACAATGGACCGATGGACGTGCCTCTCGCGTACTGGAAAATCTAAAAAAACTGGCTGCCGCCGGTAAAAAAATGATTATCCGCGTACCGCTGATTCAGGGATTCAACGCAGACGAAGCCGCTATTCAGGCCATTACCGATTTTGCCGCCGATGAGCTTCACGTCGGTGAGATCCATTTCTTGCCCTACCACACCCTGGGCATCAACAAATACCACTTACTCAGTCAACCCTACAACGCACCGGATAAACCGCTTGATGCGCCAGCACTGCTCGAATTTGCCCAGCAGTACGCCAGCCTTAAAGGTTTAACCGCGACCCTACGAGGATAATCGCCATGACCACTCTGAAACTGGACACACTCAGCGACCGTATCAAAGCGCATAAAACGGCCCTGATCCACATCGTGAAACCACCGGTTTGTACCGAGCGCGCCCAGCACTATACCGAGATGTATCAGCAACACCTGGATAAGCCTATCCCGGTACGTCGTGCACTGGCACTAGCTCATCATCTGGCGGAACGCACCATCTGGATCAAACATGACGAACTGATCATTGGTAACCAGGCAAGCGAAGTGCGTGCCGCGCCTATTTTCCCGGAATACACCGTCTCCTGGATTGAAAAAGAGATCGACGACCTCGCCGACAGACCGGGCGCAGGCTTTGCGGTAAGCGAAGAGAACAAACGTGTATTGCATGAGGTGTGCCCATGGTGGCGTGGTCAAACCGTGCAGGATCGCTGCTACGGGATGTTCACTGATGAGCAGAAAGGGCTGCTGGAAACCGGCATTATCAAAGCCGAAGGTAACATGACCTCCGGCGACGCACACCTGGCGGTAAACTTCCCGCTGCTGCTGGAAAAAGGTCTCGATGGCCTGCGTCACAAAGTCGATGAACGTCGCTCCCGCATCAATCTGACATGTCTGGACGATCTCCATGGCGATCAGTTCCTGAAAGCGATTGATATCGTGCTGGAAGCCGTCAGTCTGCACATTGAGCGCTTTGCCGCGCTGGCGCGTAAAATGGCGTCCACGGAAACCCGCACCAGCCGTCGAGATGAACTGCTGACCATGGCGGAAAACTGCGATGTGATCGCCCATGAACCGCCAAAAACGTTCTGGCAGGCATTGCAGTTATGCTATTTCATCCAGCTGATCCTGCAAATTGAATCAAACGGTCACTCGGTGTCGTTTGGTCGTATGGATCAATACCTCTACCCGTTCTATCGTCGCGACGTCGAGCTGAACCAGAGCCTGGATCGTGAGCACGCTATTGAACTGTTGCACAGCTGCTGGTTGAAACTGCTGGAAGTGAACAAAATCCGTTCCGGCTCCCATTCGAAAGCCTCAGCGGGTAGCCCGCTGTATCAGAACGTGACCATTGGTGGTCAAAACCTGGTCAACGGCCAGCCGATGGATGCCGTCAACCCGCTCTCCTACGCGATTCTGGAGTCCTGCGGCCGTCTGCGTTCTACGCAGCCAAACCTGAGCGTGCGTTATCACGCGGGGATGAGTAATGACTTCCTTGATGCCTGCGTGCAGGTGATCCGCTGCGGCTTCGGGATGCCTGCCTTTAACAACGATGAAATCGTCATACCGGAATTCATTAAGTTGGGCATTGAACCGCAGGATGCCTATGACTATGCGGCCATTGGGTGTATCGAAACCGCAGTCGGCGGGAAATGGGGCTACCGTTGCACCGGCATGAGCTTTATTAACTTTGCCCGCGTGATGCTGGCGGCACTGGAAGGTGGGCGCGATGCTACCAGTGGCAAAGTCTTTCTGCCACAGGAAAAAGCGCTCTCGGCTGGTAACTTCAACAATTTCGACGAAGTGATGGATGCCTGGGATACGCAGATCCGCTACTACACGCGTAAATCCATAGAAATTGAGTATGTCGTCGACACCATGCTGGAAGAGAACGTGCACGATATTCTGTGTTCCGCGCTGGTAGACGACTGCATTGAACGGGCGAAAAGCATTAAGCAAGGCGGCGCGAAGTATGACTGGGTATCGGGTTTGCAGGTGGGTATTGCCAACCTCGGTAACAGCCTGGCAGCAGTGAAGAAACTGGTCTTTGAACAGGGCGCTATTGGTCAACAACAGCTGGCCGCTGCGTTGGCCGATGATTTTGACGGTCTGACCCATGAGCAGTTACGCCAACGACTGATCAACGGCGCGCCGAAATACGGCAACGATGACGATAGCGTTGATACGCTACTGGCCCGCGCTTATCAGACCTATATCAATGAACTGAAACAATATCATAATCCGCGTTACGGACGTGGCCCGGTTGGCGGCAATTACTACGCCGGGACCTCGTCTATTTCGGCAAACGTGCCGTTCGGCGCAGCAACGATGGCAACGCCGGATGGCCGTAAAGCACACACTCCGCTGGCAGAAGGCGCAAGCCCGGCTTCCGGTACGGACCATCTCGGCCCAACGGCGGTAATTGGTTCGGTGGGTAAACTGCCGACCGGTTCGATTCTCGGCGGCGTGCTGTTAAATCAGAAGCTCAACCCGGCCACGCTGGAAAATGAATCCGATAAGCAAAAGCTAATGATCCTGCTGCGTACCTTCTTCGAAGAGCACAAAGGCTGGCATATTCAGTACAACATTGTCTCCCGTGAAACGCTGCTGGAAGCCAAAAAACACCCGGATCAATATCGTGACCTGGTGGTCCGTGTAGCAGGTTATTCCGCCTTCTTCACTGCGCTTTCTCCGGATGCGCAAGACGACATCATCGCGCGTACTGAACATATGCTGTAAACAATATTGTCGGCCGGATGAGATTCCACACCGCCATCCGGCACGCTAACCTCCCCATTGCCGGATGGCGGCTTCGCCTTATCCGGCCTACAACGATTCTTCCCGTAGCCGGGTAAGGCGAAGCTACCATCCGGCTTTCTACTTTCATTCGAAATTAAATTTGTGCTACAGGTCACATTGTTATTAGAATGTTTCTGGTTGCAGTAATCGCCAGGAGCCTATCTTTATGACCATCAAAGTTATCGTCACCGATATGGACGGAACTTTTCTCGACGACGCCAAGAAATACGATCGTGCACGTTTTATGGCGCAGTATCAGGAACTGAAAAAACGAAATATCGAATTTGTCGTGGCCAGCGGCAACCAGTATTACCAGTTGATCTCCTTTTTCCCGGAGCTTAAAGACGAAATATCGTTTGTCGCTGAGAATGGCGCGCTGGTTTATGAGCATGGCAAACAGCTGTTTCACGGCGAGCTTACCCGCCACGAGTCCCGTATTGTCATTGGTGAACTGCTAAAAGATAAGCAGCTCAACTTTGTGGCTTGTGGGCTGCAAAGCGCTTACGTTAGCGAAAATGCGCCGGAGTCCTTTGTCGCATTGATGTCAAAACACTACCATCGCCTGAAACCCGTAAAGGATTATCAGGATATCGACGATGTGCTGTTCAAGTTCTCGCTAAATTTACCGGACCAACAAATCCCATTGGTTGTCGATCACCTGCATGCTGCGCTGGACGGCATCATGAAGCCCGTCACCAGCGGCTTCGGGTTTATCGATCTGATCATTCCGGGCCTACATAAAGCCAATGGGATCAGCCGCTTGCTTAAACGCTGGAACCTGTCACCGCAAAACGTAGTCGCCATTGGCGATAGCGGAAACGACGCGGAAATGCTGAAAATGGCGCACTACTCTTTCGCCATGGCCAACGCGGCAGAGAATATCAAAGCGATTGCTCGCTATCAGACCGACGACAATAACCATCAGGGCGCGCTGAACGTAATTCAGGCTGTGCTGGATAACACCTCCCCTTTTAACGTCTAATCCTGCCAACCGGGGTATCCCTCATCCCGGTTTTCACTCTTTTTCTATTTTGCTCACTCCATCAAGTTTTAAACTTGCGTTAACTAAATTTTAACTTATATTATCATCTGTAAGTTAGTTTTGTTTCGAATGAAAGTTAATGCGAGGTGGATATGGCTTTTACTTTTACCAGCGACACGCTGCCCGCCGATCACAAAGCGGCAATCCGGCAGATGAAACAGCAACTGCGGGCACAGCTTGGGGATGTTCAGTTAATCTTCAATCAGTTGAGCGATGCTATCGCCACCCGCGTGGCGGAAATCAACGCCCTCAAAGCGCAAGGTGCCCCGGTGTGGCCAGTGATATCTTATGCAGATATCAAAGCGGGCCACGTAAGTGCAGAGCAGCGTGAAGAAATTAAGCGTCGCGGATGCGCGGTCATTAAAGGTCATTTCCCTCGCGAACAGGCTCTCGGATGGGACAGCTCAATGCTGGACTATCTGGACCGCAACCACTTTGACGACGTCTATAAAGGACCCGGCGATAATTTCTTCGGTACTCTGAGCGCATCACGGCCTGAAATCTACCCCATCTACTGGTCCCAGGCGCAGATGCAGGCCCGCCAGAGTGAAGAAATGGCCAATGCACAGTCGTTCCTCAATCGTTTGTGGACCTTTACAAGCGAAGGTAAACAATGGTTTAACCCGGATATCAGCGTTATTTACCCTGACCGCATTCGCCGTCGACCGCCGGGAACCACGTCCAAAGGGCTGGGCGCGCATACGGATTCCGGCGCGCTGGAACGCTGGCTTCTTCCGGCATATCAGCAGGTCTTTGCTCATGTTTTCAATGGCAAGCTGGAAGATTACGATCCGTGGCAGGCGGCGCATCGCACCGAGGTAGAAGAGTACACGGTGGATAACACCACCAAATGTTCGGTATTCCGTACCTTCCAGGGCTGGACTGCATTGTCCGATATGCTGCCAGGTCAGGGATTGTTGCATGTGGTCCCGATCCCTGAAGCGATGGCGTATGTGCTGTTACGCCCATTGCTTGACGATGTGCCAGAAGATGAACTTTGCGGCGTCGCGCCCGGCCGGGTGCTGCCGATTTCCACGCAATGGCATCCTCTGCTGATTGAAGCGTTAACCAGCATTCCACAACTGGACGCCGGAGACTCCGTCTGGTGGCATTGTGATGTGATTCACTCCGTCGCACCGGTGGAAAATCAGCAGGGTTGGGGTAACGTGATGTACATTCCTGCCGCACCGATGTGCGAAAAGAATCTGGCCTACGCCCACAAAGTGAAGGCCGCGCTGGAAAAAGGTGCATCACCGGGTGATTTTCCACGGGAGGATTATGAAACTAACTGGGAAGGACGCTTCACGCTGGAGGATTTGAATATCCACGGTAAACGCGCGCTGGGGATTGTTTAATTTTATATCCCCTTATCCCTAAGTATCTCGTGTTACAGGTGCAACCATCACACCTGTAACACGAGAACGACGGGATAATTATTCGACGCCTTTACTACGCAGGTAATCTTCGTAGTTACCGGTGAAGTCGATTACGCGTTCCGGCGTAATTTCAATCACGCGGGTTGCCAGCGAGCTGACGAACTCACGGTCATGAGAAACGAAGATCAGCGTGCCCTGGTACATTTCCAGCGCCATGTTCAGCGACTCGATAGATTCCATATCCAGGTGGTTGGTCGGTTCATCCATAACCAGGATATTCGGTTTCTGCATCATCAGCTTACCGAACAGCATGCGTCCTTTTTCACCACCGGAGAGGACTTTTGCAGGTTTCTTGATATCGTCCTGGCTGAACAGCAGACGACCAAGGAAGCTACGTACTACCTGCTCATCATCGCCTTCCTGCTTCCACTGACTCATCCATTCGAAAACGGTCAGATCGTTTTCGAACTCGTATTCATGATCCTGCGCGTAGTAACCGACCTGGGCGTTTTCAGACCACTTAACGGTACCGTTGTCCGGCTGTAAGTCGCCAACCAACGTTTTCAGCATAGTGGATTTACCCACGCCGTTGGCACCAATGATGGCAACCTTCTCCCCTACTTCCAGCAGCAGGTTGAAGTTTTTAAACAGCGGGCCTTCATCAAAACCTTTCGCCAGCGCTTCCACTTCCAGCGCGTTACGGAACAGTTTCTTATCCTGTTCGAAGCGGATGAACGGGTTCTGACGGCTGGACGCTTTCACTTCGTCGAGCTTAATCTTATCAATCTGACGCGCACGAGAAGTCGCCTGTCGAGATTTAGACGCGTTGGCGCTAAAGCGGCTGACGAAGGATTGCAGATCGGCAATCTGTGCTTTCTTCTTGGCGTTATCAGCCAGAAGACGTTCACGCGCCTGGGTTGCCGCCGTCATGTATTCGTCGTAGTTACCCGGATAAACGCGCAGTTCGCCGTAGTCCAGATCCGCCATGTGCGTACAGACCATGTTCAGGAAGTGACGGTCGTGCGAAATGATGATCATGGTGCTGTCACGCTCGTTCAGCGTCTGCTCCAGCCAGCGGATGGTGTCGATATCCAGGTTGTTCGTTGGTTCGTCGAGCAGCAGAATGTCCGGGTTAGAGAACAGCGCCTGTGCCAGAAGCACACGCAGCTTCCAGCCGGGCGCGACTTCGCTCATCGGGCCGTAATGCTGTTCTACCGGAATACCTACGCCCAGCAGCAGTTCACCCGCACGCGCTTCCGCAGAGTAGCCGTCCATTTCGCCATACTGAACTTCGAGGTCAGCAACTTTATAGCCGTCTTCTTCGCTCATCTCGGCCAGAGCGTAAATGCGATCGCGCTCCTGCTTCACTTCCCACAGTTCAGCGTGACCCATGATCACGGTGTCAAGTACGGTGAACTCTTCAAAGGCGAACTGATCCTGGCGCAGCTTACCAATGCGCTCGTTAGGATCGAGGGAAACGTTACCCAGCGTCGGTTCGAGGTCGCCGCCGAGAATTTTCATAAAAGTGGATTTACCGCTACCGTTCGCGCCAATCAGGCCGTAACGGTTGCCGCCGCCAAATTTGACGGAAATATTTTCAAACAGCGGCTTACTGCCGAACTGCATGGTGACGTTGCTGGAAACTAACACTGGCGTATCCTGAAAGAGAAAGAAATATGTGACAAACCGCTTATTATGCCATAAGTCTGCAAGAAGATCGCGTCTTCATGCGGAAGGGAAAAAGTGAAACCAAAAGGAAAAAAATGTGATTTAGTACACATCCGAATTCCTTGTTGCTCAGATTGCACATATAATGCGTGCCCAACACTACATAAATCTCAACCCACTAGCCTGCCTGGCACTGAATCTCGCATACATGAATATGAATATGAAATTAACAACGCTTTTCGCGGCGGCACTCGCAATAGTTGGTTTTTGTAATACCGCTTCAGCCGTCACGTACCCGCTGCCGACTGATGGTAGCCGTTTGATTGGCCAAAACCAGGTCATTACTATTCCTGAAGGCAACACCCAACCGCTGGAGTATTTTGCGGCAGAGTATCAGATGGGTCTGTCTAACATGCTGGAAGCCAACCCGGGCGTGGATACCTTCCTGCCGAAAGGCGGCACCGTGCTGAACATTCCTCAGCAGTTGATCCTGCCGGATACCGTGCATGAAGGTATTGTTATCAACAGCGCTGAAATGCGTCTGTACTACTACCCGAAAGGCACCAACACCGTAATTGTTCTGCCGATCGGTATCGGCCAGCTGGGCAAAGACACGCCAATCAACTGGACAACCAAAGTCGAACGTAAAAAAGCGGGTCCAACCTGGACGCCAACGGCGAAAATGCATGCGGAATACCGCGCTGCGGGCGAGCCGCTGCCAGCCGTTGTTCCGGCAGGTCCGGATAACCCGATGGGACTGTACGCGCTGTATATCGGTCGCCTGTATGCCATCCACGGCACCAATGCTAACTTCGGCGTAGGCTTACGCGTCAGCCACGGTTGCGTGCGTCTGCGTAACGACGACATCAAATTCCTGTTTGAAAATGTGCCAGTCGGCACCCGTGTACAGTTTATTGATGAGCCGGTAAAAGCCACTACCGAACCAGACGGCAGCCGTTACATCGAAGTACATAACCCACTGTCTACGACTGAAGCACAGTTCGAAGGCGGAGAAATCGTACCGATTACCCTGACCAAGAGCATTACCAGCATCACCGGCCAGTCTGACGTCGATCAAGCCGTCGTTGAGCAGGCGGTACAGAACCGTTCAGGTATGCCGGTTCGTTTGAACTAATCTGCTATATATGCCCGATGGCGCTACGCTTATCGGGCCTACCAACGCAGTAGGCCGGATTAGGCGCCAGCCGCCATCCGGCACATCACATCAATTACATCAACAGCAGCAAACCATACCCCACCAGCGCCGCCCATATCAGCATCGGTACCGAATACCAATGAAAACGCCACCAGATCCGTCGGTCGTTTGCCATCCGTAACGCAATGAGATTCGCCAGCGATCCCGGCAACAGACCAAAGCCGCCCACATTAACCGCCCAGGCCAGCAGCAGCGTCGGCGGGACATAGTTCAGCAGCAAAATCGTACTGGGCACATTACTGATAAACTGCGACAGACCAATAGCCGTTAACCAAAGTCCCGGTGCTGAGAGCGTGCCAATCTGGTGGGAAATCCCCTGCAAGGCCGGGAGCTGCGTCAGCAAATGCACATCAATGAACATCGCCATAAATACTAACAGCAACGTCCAGTCCACGCTGAGGATCACGCGACGCGCCAGTACCATGAACCCTGCCGCCACAATAGCCAGACCCCACAGCTCTTGCTTTAACTCCAGCGCCGCCAGGAAGATGATATACAGCGCCAGACAACTCCATACCAGGCGTGGTTGCCAGTCAGGCGCGCGCGTACCGGTATGATAGTGCAACGCTTTATGCGGGAAACTGAACCAGCACAGCACCACCAGCGTCAGCATTATGGCCCCCGCAAGCGGCGCCATTTGCCAGGTAAACGCGGTAAACGATAAGCCTGAGCGTCCCCACATCAGAATGTTTTGCGGATTACCTATTGGCGTGAGCAACGATCCGGCGTTTACCGCCAGCGCCTCAAAGATAATCAGGCGATTCACCGGAATGGCACATAATTTTTTCAGGGTGATGGTCAGCGGAACAACAATAAACAATGCAACGTCGTTGGTCAGAAACGTCGACAACAACGCCGCCGCCAGCACCATAAATATCGCCAGCTGGCGCTCTGTTTTGAAGCGGCGGGTCATCTTGCGCCCTAACACATCGAAATAACCGCTTAGCTCCACGCCTTTGGTCAGTAACATCAGCCCGCTAAGCGTGATAATCGTGTGCCAGTCAATTGCCCCTGGCCAGGACCGGGGCGTAAATGGCGTGAACAGACTCAGTACAACCCCAACGATGATTAACAGCTGGAAAAAACGATCGCGCTGTAAAGCACGTAATAAAGGAAAACTCATTCAGAGCCAGTTCCTTGCTGTTGCGTAAACCGGCTAAAAGCCTCCAGCGTTTCCTTACTGACGTGATGCTCCATCCCCTCCGCGTCGCGACGGGCAATTTCCGGGCTGATGCCTAACATCAACAGGAAATTTTCCACAATCTGATGACGTTCCCGGCTCTCCTGGGCTAGTCGTTCACCTTCTGCGGTTAAAAACACCCCACGCCACGGGATCATTTCAATCAATCCGACTGAAGCAAGGCGCTTAAGCATTTTAGCAACCGTCGGCTGGGAAACCCCAAGTCGCGCGGCCATATCCACCTGGCGCGCTTCACCCACCTCAATAATGAGATCGGAGATCAGCTCTACGTAGTCATCAATCAGTTCGCGGCGATGCGCCTCCCGGACCTGACGAAATCCTTCAACGTGTTCTTCGACATTCACCAATTGCGTCACTTTTTTTGTTGTTGGCATACCTGCGCGACGACTCATTCTGCTTCCTCGTTACTGTGACGCGTTAACGGCATCTGATTAGAGAGCGCTCATTGTAAACCAGAGTTGCGTGGGCACAAAAAATTAACGTTTTAGCAATAGCTATATAATATAGCCTGTGCTATATCTGTATATAATAAAGACATCCCTCAAGGACTGATGGGATTGTGAAGTCAGGAGGTTTACATGAATGAATTTAAGAGGTGCATACGCGTGTTTAGTCACTCTCCCTTTAAAGTACGGTTGATGCTGATCTCTATGCTGTGTGACATGATTAACAGCAAACCAGAGCAGGATAAACCTTCAGAAAAATAATGCGGCGTCGCGGTACGCCGCTTCATTTTCCTGCCGTCATTCGGGTACGGTGGTGGTTTTCGTCTCAATAACCCTTCTTTTTGTCAGTTTTGCCACGTCCCTCGCAAAACAATTTCTTTGTAGTAGTTGACCTTCTCTTGCGCACACTCTATCTTTTCGCAGCCCTGCGTATATTGCGGCTCGCGGATGCGGACCCTATCCCTCTTCTCGCTCTCTCAGGCAGGCAATGACCCTTAGCGCCAGGGTAAGCACATGGCGTTTTTGTATTAGTGGCGTATGAATTTAACCCTCAAAGATTCAATCATTGCTCGCAGTCGGGCTATTAGTCCGTGGACTGGCCTCTATTTCTTACAGTCTCTGCTAATAAACCTTGCTCTGGGCTATCCGCTTAGCCTGCTCTATAGCGTTGCTTTCACATGTATATTGATGCTGCTGTGGCGTAGCGCGCCGCGCGCGCAGAAGGCACTGATTGGCATTTGCTCACTCATTGCGGCAATGTACTTTCCGTTCGGCCAGGCTTACGGCTCACCGAACTTCAATACCTTACTGGCGCTGCACTCAACCAATATGGAAGAGTCAACCGAGATCCTGACCATCTTCCCCTGGTACAGTTATCTGGTTGGAGTGTTTATTTTTGCCCTTGGCGTTATCGCCGTACGCCGTAAAAAAGATGTGCAGCAGCGCAGCTGGAATAAGTTCGACAGCATTTGTTTGCTGTTTAGCGTTGTCGCATTCTTTGTTACCCCGGTACAAAACCTGGCCTGGGGCGGCGTGTTTAAGCTGAAAGATACCGGTTATCCGGTTTTCCGTTTCGCCAAGGACGTTATCGTCAATAACAACGAAGTGCTCGACGAACAAGAGCGTATGGCGAAACTGTCGAGCGTAAAAGACAGCTGGACGGTAACCGCCGTTAAACCGAAGTATCACACCTACGTCGTGGTGATCGGCGAAAGCGCCCGCCGCGATGCGTTAGGGGCGTTTGGCGGCCACTGGGATAACACCCCGTTTGCCAGCTCCGTTAACGGCTATATCTTCGCGGATTACATTGCGGCCAGCGGTTCAACGCAAAAATCGCTCGGCTTAACGCTTAATCGGGTAGTGGATAATAAACCCCAGTTCCAGGATAACTTTGTCACCCTGGCTAACCGCGCGGGCTTTCAGACATGGTGGTTTTCCAATCAGGGACAGATTGGTGAATACGATACGGCCATCGCCAGCATTGCGAAGCGCGCTGATGAGGTTCAGTTCCTCAAAAGCGGTGACTTCGAAGCGGATAAAAACACCCGTGACGAAGCGCTGTTGAAGATGACTGCCCAGGTGCTGGCAACCGAGCGCACCCAGCCACAGCTCATCGTGCTGCATTTAATGGGCTCGCATCCGCAGGCCTGTGACCGAACACAGGGTAAATACGAGACTTTCGTCCAGTCAAAAGAGACATCTTGTTATCTGTACACCATGACACAGACGGATAACCTGCTGCGCCAGCTTTACGAGCAGTTACGTAACAGCGGTAATAGCTTCTCGATGGTCTATTTCTCCGATCATGGCCTCGCGTTTAAAGAGCGGGGAAAAGAGGTGCAGTACCTGGCGCATGACGATCAGTTCCAGCAGAATTTCCAGGTGCCTTTCATGGTGCTGTCGAGCGATGATAAAGCGCATCGGGTGATTAAAGCCCGTCGCTCCGCCAATGATTTCCTCAGTTTTTTCTCGCAGTGGACAGGGATCAGCGCAAAGGAAATCACCAACAGCTACCGCTTTATCTCAGAGAAAAAAGCCGGGCCGGTGTACATCACCAACTTCAAACTGCAGAAGGTGGACTACAACCATCTGGGTACCGATATTTTCTCAACCAAATAATACGTTGTCGGCCGGATAAGGCATTTTGCTACCGATGCCTGATGCGCTGCGCTTATCAGGCCTACAACGACATTCCTTCTGCATTACACGCAAAAAAAATCCGCCCCAAGAGGCGGATTTTTCATATCACCGAAGTGATTAGAAGCGGTAACCCACGCCAGCAATCCAGGTGCCAACGTCAACGCTACGAATACGGCTCTGCTCGTAGGAGAAGTCCAGAGCAACGTTTTCGATCGGGTTGAACTGCAGGCCCGCACCGTAAGAGAAACCGTAGTCGCTGGTGCTGTGGTTGTAAGTCGAAGATTCTACGTTCTGGAATTTACCGTAACCAACACCCACAACGCCGTAGATGCTTGCCCAGTCGTTCAGACGGTAAGCCGGACCAGCAGTGATGCCGTAGTATTGGGTTTTGTTGTAGTCGCCAGAAGCATCGGTACGGTCTTTTTCAGTGTAAGTGAAGGAACCGATGACACCCAGCGGGTTGTTGTCCTGCTCGTAGCGATACTTCAGGTTGAAACCGTTCATTTTGTTTGCTGCGCCCTGAGCATCGCTCTGAGCGTAACCACCGGTAACGGTAGAAGTAGCAGCTACAGCAGTACCTGCGGAGAAAGCCAGAACAGCGGCCAGTGCTGAAAGACATGCAATTTTTTTCATAACCACCTCAAATGTGCTTCAAGTAAATCTTAAGTTTTAAATATACCAAAAATTGATGGGAAACTCTTTGCGATTCGCGATGTCTAACGGGGTCTTTCATGTAACAGAACATTTCAAAAACCCGCTATCTCTTTCAATTAACATCACTTTTTCAACTGAAAATACCATTATTGCGCGCACAATATGGCACATTCATCCAGAACATTCCTAATCACACAGATTATTAATCCATCATTTTCATGCCATTGTACGGAACTGAGCAATTTTTTTTTCAACGAATACTCAACCAGTTGAGCGTAATTCCATTACACTCGCTGTTTTACTTTTCTATACATATAATCATCTGCGTCGTAACAATGCTGAAGCGTGGCACAGATGGAGACGTGTAATCATCATTTGACAGGAGAAAGGATGCCGGGGTTGTCACGTAAAGCGCCAGTCTGGTTGCCTATTTTGGTTTTGCTTATTGCTATGTCCTCCATTCAAAGCGGAGCATCACTGGCAAAATCGTTGTTTCCACTCGTCGGTGCGCCGGGCGTTACCGCGCTGCGCCTTGCGCTGGGTACGCTCATTCTTATCGCTTTCTTTAAGCCCTGGCGTTTACGATTCGCTAAAGAACAACGCCTGCCGCTACTGTTTTATGGCCTGTCTCTGGGCGGGATGAACTACCTTTTCTACCTGTCAATCCAAACCGTCCCACTGGGAATCGCCGTGGCGCTGGAATTTACCGGCCCGCTCGCGGTAGCACTGTTTTCATCCCGACGCCCGGTGGATTTCATTTGGGTTGCGTTGGCAGTGCTCGGGCTCTGGTTCCTGCTGCCTCTGGGTCAGGACGTTTCTCACGTAGATTTAACCGGCGCAGCGCTGGCGCTGGGGGCTGGCGCCTGCTGGGCCATCTATATTCTTACCGGGCAGCGAGCCGGGGCGGAACACGGTCCGGCAACCGTCGCAGTAGGGTCATTCATTGCAGCTCTGGTATTTGTACCAATCGGCGCACTCCAGGCCGGAGATGCCCTGTGGCACTGGTCCATACTGCCGTTAGGTCTGGCCATTGCAGTCCTCTCTACTGCGCTTCCCTATTCACTGGAGATGATTGCGTTGACGCGCCTGCCTACGCGTACTTTCGGTACATTGATGAGCATGGAACCCGCGCTGGCAGCGGTTTCCGGAATGATCTTCCTCGGTGAAACGCTGACGCTTATCCAGACGCTCGCTCTGGGCGCCATTATTGTCGCATCAATGGGCTCTACGCTCACCATTCGTAAAGAGCCACAAATAAAACAAGTCGACGTGAATTAACCACGTATTATTCTGCATGGTTTGCATAATCATGCAGAATATCCAATTGTAAATCTGCGTGATAATAATTCTAATAAATATAATTTTCTCATCCGCATATTTCATTTAATCTTAAAATTAACATAAAAATAACACCACGCAAGTAGCAAAACACTCATCACATTGATTTTATTTGATATTTTATATTTACCCTCTTCTTCGCTATTAAAGTGATAGGCAACACCGGAAACAAAAATCCAAATTTAGCGCTATACTTAATTCCGTTGAAGAGTTGGGACATAAATATCAAGAGGATATGAAAATATGAGTACCGCGAAACTGGTAAAAACAAAAGCATCCGCCCTCCTTTATACCCGCAACGATGTGTCTGATAGCGAAAAGAAAGCGACCGTAGAACTGCTGAATCAGCAAGTAATCCAGTTCATTGACCTGTCATTGATCACTAAACAGGCTCACTGGAACATGCGCGGTGCAAACTTCATTGCAGTACATGAAATGCTGGATGGCTTCCGTACAGCCCTTACCGATCACCTCGACACCATGGCTGAACGCGCCGTACAGTTGGGCGGTGTGGCACTGGGCACAACTCAGGTTATCAACAGCAAAACGCCTCTGAAAAGTTACCCGCTGGATATCCATAGCGTACAGGACCACTTAAAAGAGCTGGCCGAACGTTATGCCGTAGTTGCAAACAGCGTACGTAAAGCTATCAGCGAAGCAAAAGACGAAGATACCGCGGATATCTTTACCGCAGCTTCTCGCGACCTCGATAAATTCCTGTGGTTTATCGAAGCCAACATTGAGTAACAGCAGACATAAGAATTACCTATATAACCCTCGCTTCGGCGGGGGTTTTGCACATCTATGGTGCATAACATTGATCATTCGTCACTCCAAAGTAAATTATTTGTAATAATCACCTCACACAATCGTTAACGAAAGATTGTTTTATCAACAATTTTTACGCTAAATAGTCATACAGTTTGCACCGTGACTGGTTCGCACCAAATGAGTGCCCCAAAACAGTGCAGATTATTCGCTATGCCCTACTTATTGTGCAGAGAAACGAGACACCCTCTTGTTAAAACAATGAGTTGCAAAATTGGCACGATTTTTTCATTAAGCCATATGTTCTCGCAGGGGATCGCCCCGTGGATATAAAAGGAAATCCTATGAAGTCTGTATTAAAAGTTTCACTGGCTGCACTTACCCTGGCTTTTGCGGTGTCCTCCCATGCCGCAGACAAGAAACTGGTTGTCGCAACCGACACCGCGTTTGTACCGTTTGAATTCAAACAGGGTGACAAATACGTTGGTTTTGATGTGGATCTGTGGGCTGCCGTGGCCAAAGAACTGAAACTGGATTATGAACTGAAACCGATGGATTTCAGCGGCATCATCCCGGCCCTGCAAACCAAAAATATCGACCTGGCACTGGCAGGTATCACCATCACCGAAGAGCGTAAAAAAGCGATCGACTTCTCCGACGGCTACTACAAAAGCGGTCTGTTAGTGATGGTGAAAGCGAATAACAACGACGTCAAAAGCGTAAAAGATCTGGATGGTAAAGTCGTTGCAGTTAAGAGCGGCACCGGTTCCGTTGATTACGCGAAAGCGAATATCAAAACCAAAGACCTGCGTCAGTTCCCGAATATCGATAACGCATATATGGAACTGGGCACCAACCGCGCAGACGCTGTACTGCACGACACACCAAACATTCTTTACTTCATCAAAACAGCTGGCAATGGTCAGTTCAAAGCTGTAGGCGAATCGCTGGAAGCCCAGCAGTACGGTATCGCCTTCCCGAAAGGCAGCGACGACCTGCGTGAGAAAGTGAACGGCGCGCTGAAAACGCTGAAAGAGAACGGTACTTACAACGAAATCTACAAAAAATGGTTCGGTACTGAACCTAAATAATAACCGGCAGCGTTGCCCGGTAGCGTGATGCTTACCGGGCCTACGCCTGGATTTTTGAGACCTGTAGGCCGGATAAGCACAGCACATCCGGCAAAACGGGCATTTGAATATTTACACCACGGTAACAGGAACGACATATGCAGTTTGACTGGAGTGCCATCTGGCCCGCCATCCCGCTTTTGATTGAAGGCGCCAAAATGACCCTGTGGATCTCGGTCCTCGGTCTGGCTGGCGGTCTGATAATCGGACTTGCAGCAGGGTTTGCGCGCACTTTCGGCGGTTGGATCGCCAACCACGTAGCGCTGGTGTTTATCGAAGTCATTCGCGGTACGCCAATCGTTGTGCAGGTAATGTTTATTTACTTCGCTCTGCCAATGGCATTTAACGATTTACGCATTGACCCCTTTAGCGCCGCCGTTGTCACCATCATGATCAACTCCGGGGCCTATATTGCGGAAATCACCCGCGGTGCGGTGCTCTCAATCCATAAAGGGTTCAGCGAAGCCGGTTTGGCGCTTGGACTTTCACGCACAGAGACTATCCGCCACGTTATTTTACCCCTCGCACTGCGTCGTATGCTGCCACCGCTGGGCAACCAGTGGATCATCAGCATTAAAGATACCTCGCTGTTTATTGTCATTGGCGTCGCTGAACTGACCCGTCAGGGCCAGGAAATCATTGCCGGTAACTTCCGCGCACTGGAAATCTGGAGCGCCGTTGCGGTGTTCTATCTGATCATTACGCTGGTGCTGAGCTTCATTCTGCGTCGTCTGGAAAGAAGGATGAAAATCCTGTGATTGAATTTAAAAACGTTTCTAAGCACTTTGGTCCAACCCAGGTGCTGCACAATATTGACCTGAACATTCAGCAGGGTGAAGTCGTGGTGATTATCGGGCCGTCAGGATCCGGTAAATCTACCCTGCTGCGCTGCATTAACAAGCTGGAAGAGATAACCTCCGGCGATCTGATCGTCGATGGTCTGAAAGTAAACGATCCGAAGGTAGACGAGCGCTTAATCCGTCAGGAAGCCGGAATGGTGTTTCAGCAGTTCTACCTGTTCCCACATCTGACGGCACTGGAAAACGTCATGTTCGGACCGCAGCGCGTACGCGGGGCGAATAAAGAACAGGCCGAGAAACTGGCGAAAGAGCTGCTGGCAAAAGTGGGTCTGGCCGAACGTGCACATCACTACCCTTCTGAACTGTCCGGCGGTCAACAACAGCGTGTGGCTATCGCCCGTGCGCTGGCAGTAAAACCGAAAATGATGCTGTTTGATGAACCAACCTCAGCACTCGACCCGGAACTGCGCCATGAAGTTCTGAAAGTTATGCAGGACCTGGCGGAAGAAGGGATGACCATGGTGATTGTGACCCACGAAATTGGCTTTGCCGAAAAAGTGGCTTCACGCCTGATTTTCATTGATAAGGGACGTATTGCCGAAGACGGTAATCCGCAGGCCCTGATTGAAAATCCGCCCAGCCAACGCTTACAGGAATTCTTGCAGCACGTTTCCTGATAGCTCAACCTCCCTTCGCCCGAAGGGAGGTTTTTCACCAGAATCCTCTCATTTCAATTCCCTCCCGCCCTGACATCTATACTTATCCTTTTGAATTTATTTTCTCATGGGAGGAGTCATGCGCTGGATCCTGTTCATCTTTGTTTGTCTGCTGAGTCTTCCGGCTCAGGCGGTGACGATACCTGGCGTCACCTCGCCAACGTCAACCAACGCACAAACCGCGCCAACGAAAGAGCCGGATGTTGAACAGAAGAAAGCGGCCTACGGCGCACTGGCGGATGTGCTGGAAAATGACGCCTCACGTCAGGAACTGATCGATCAGTTACGCAAAGTGGCGACAGCGCCCCCTGCCGAGCCGGTGCCAACCATTGTTCCACCCACATTAACAGAAGAAAAAACGGTGCTGGAAAACGTCACGGATATCACACAGCACTACGGTGAGGCGCTCTCCAGCCGCTTTGCCCAACTTTACCGTAATATTACCGACGCACCGCATAAGAGTTTTAACCCACAAACGTTCACCAATGCCCTGACCCATTTTTTAATGCTGGCGGCGTCAGTGTTCGGTTTTTTCTGGTTGATTCGCCTGTGCGCGCTGCCGCTGTATCGCAAAATGGGGCAATGGGCACGGCGGAAAAACCGCGAACGCAGCAACTGGCTGCAGCTTCCGGCGATGATCGTTGGCGCATTCATTATTGATTTGCTTCTGCTGGCGCTGACATTGTTTGTCGGGCAGATACTGAGCGACAGAATGAATGCGGGCAGTCGCACCATCACCTTTCAGCAAAGCCTGTTTCTCAATGCCTTTGCCCTGATTGAGTTCTTCAAAGCCATTCTACGTCTGATATTTTGCCCAAAGGTGGCCGAACTGCGTCCGTTTAACATTCAGGATGCCGGTGCGCGCTACTGGAATCGGCGTTTGAGTTCATTAAGCAGTTTGATTGGTTACGGGCTTATAGTTGCCGTTCCCATTATCTCCAATCAGGTCAATGTGCAGGTCGGCGCGATGGCCAACGTCATCATCATGCTGTGTATCACGCTATGGGCGCTGTACCTGATTTTCAGAAATAAGAAAGAGATAACGCTGCATTTACAGAATCTGGCAGAAAGATCGTTAGCTTTTTTCAGCCTGTTTATCCGCGCCTTTGCGTTGGTATGGCACTGGCTGGCCAGTGCCTACTTCATTGTGCTGTTTTTCTTTTCGCTGTTTGATCCGGGCAACAGCCTGAAATTCATGATGGGCGCTACACTGCGCAGCCTGGTAATCATTGGAATTGCCGCCTTTGTTTCCGGCATGTTTTCCCGCTGGATAGCCAAAACTATTACCCTTTCGCCACACACCCAGCGCAGCTATCCGGAACTCCAAAAGCGGCTGAATGGCTGGCTGTCGACGGCGTTAAGCGTGGCCAGGATCCTGACGGTGTGCGTTGCGGTGATGCTGCTACTGAATGCCTGGGGACTGTTCGACTTCTGGAACTGGCTGCATTACGGCGCAGGAGAAAAAACGGTGGATATTCTGATCCGTATCGCGCTGATTTTATTCTTCTCCGCCATCGGCTGGACGATCCTTGCCAGCCTGATTGAAAACCGTCTGGCTTCCGATATTCACGGACGCCCGCTACCCAGCGCTCGTACCCGCACCCTGTTGACGCTGTTTCGCAATGCGCTGGCGGTGATCATCAGCACGATCACCATCATGATTGTGCTGTCGGAAATTGGCGTTAATATCGCCCCCTTACTGGCCGGGGCAGGGGCGCTGGGGCTGGCTATCTCTTTCGGCTCGCAAACGCTGGTAAAAGATATTATTACCGGGATTTTTATTCAGTTTGAAAATGGCATGAACACCGGCGATCTGGTGACCATCGGTCCACTCACCGGTACGGTTGAACGAATGTCCATTCGTTCTGTGGGCGTGCGTCAGGACACCGGGGCGTACCATATCATTCCCTGGTCATCGATTACGACCTTCGCCAACTTTGTGCGTGGAATTGGATCGGTCGTCGCCAATTACGACGTAGACCGCCATGAGGATGCGGATAAAGCGAATCAGGCGTTGAAAGACGCGGTTGCTGCGGTGATGGAAAAAGATGATATTCGCGGGTTGATTATCGGCGAGCCGTCGTTTGCCGGGATTGTAGGATTAACCAATACGGCATTCACGCTACGGGTCTCGTTTACCACCTTGCCGCTGAAGCAGTGGACGGTACGTTTTGCGCTCGACAGCCAGGTGAAGAAATACTTCGATCTAGCCAACATACGCGCCCCGGTACAGACGTATCAAGTGTTACCTGCACCAGGGAATGGTCCTGCGTCGGCGGCAAGCGAACCACTACCGCCAACCGAGCCAACGCTTTAGCGTTTACGCGCCATAAAACGACGACGCTGATCGTTATCCATAAAGGTCCAGGCAATAAAGCGACTCTGCTTTTGCCCCTGGGCCATCTCTTTCTTGACCACTTTCACCGCGCCCGCATCCGTTAACGCGTGATACAGCGGAGGCAAGTTCTCACCGCGCGACACCAGCGTGGTGAACCACATCACCTGGCGACCAAAGGCCTGGCTTTCAGCAATCATTTTCTTGATGAACGCCACTTCACCGCCTTCACACCACAGCTCCTGCTGCTGTCCGCCAAAGTTCAGCGCATCGTCTTTGTCCTGTCCCAGATTACGGCGTTTGCGCTCGCTTCCGGCACGGGCTGAGGCCGCAGAATCATGGAATGGCGGGTTACATAATGTGGCTTCATACTGCTCATTTTTGTGAATGATGCCGTTGAAGATTGCCGTTGCATCTTTCTGGCGACGCAGACGAATAGCACGGGTTAATCCCGGATTGGCGTTGACGATCGCCTGAGCGCTGTTAAACGCTTCGCTACTGGTTTCACTACCCGTGAATCGCCAGCCATATTCATGCACGCCGATCAGTGGATAAATACAGTTTGCCCCCACTCCCACGTCCAGCACGCTCACATTTGCCGGAATGGTTCCGCTGGTTTCACCCAACAGGTCGGCCAAATGGTGTATGTAGTCAGCACGACCAGGCACCGGCGGGCACAGAAAACCATCTGGAATATCCCAGTTTTTCACCGCATAAAAATGCGCCAGCAGTGCTTTATTGAGCGCCTTTACTGCCTGCGGATTCGCGAAATCAACACTCTGCTCGCCGCCTGGCGTGAGGGTGAGAAATTGCGTCAGCTCGGGCGTAACCTGGCATAAAGTCGCAAGATCATAACGGCCATTGTGGCGGTTGCGTGGGTGTAATCCCGGTTTCTGGGCGGACATAGCATTCTCCTTTTAACAGCGGCGTAAGATACCCGCATAACGCCACGCGGTAAACACACACAACAAGGAAATTTGATTTTTTACACCTGTTTGACGCTTTACTAATTGTTCAAAAAACAGACAGCTCATCACCAATTTTTTGCGGTAAATGTCATCCGCTGACGACCTAAACTTATCAGGCACACCTGTTGTTTTTCAGAGGATATCACCATGAAGAAATGCCTCACATTACTTGCTGCTACCGTACTTTCCGGCATGACATTTGCCTCCTTTGCTGCACAGCCATACACCAGCCCAGCTACCGGTCAGCTACAAGCTTCCGGCACAGTATCCGCTACCGGCGCCTCTAACCTGAGCGACCTCGAAGACAAGCTGGCAGAGAAAGCGAAAGAGCAAGGGGCAAAAGGCTTTGTCGTTGATTCTGCGGGCGGCAAAAATCAGATGTACGGCACCGCAACCATCTATAAGTAACCCCCATCTCAGCCCAACTGCATTCAACCCGAATGCAGTTTTCTGTCCGCAATTCACGTCATTCCCGGTGCGAATTGTAATCACCGTGTAGTAATTTTGAATCCAATGTAAACAAATGTATTTATTTTTGAAGTAATGAATGCTAAAACGTCGCACTGATTAGTAATGCTTATCAAAATCATTATCAATTACACATTCATTTCCGCGAGGCCTGCAGGGTATAACATCCTTAGAGATGTCCCTTCGCGCGAGTGAAACCGTCCACTCAAACAATAATAAGTCACTCATTAACATGGATAAAAATCGCAACTTGCCGTCCAGTAGCTTTCACTCACTGACTTTTTTTGCCGGTCTGTGCATTGGCCTGTCCCCTATAGCTCAGGCTGTCGCTGCGGACGACCAGGATAAAAAACAAGAAGACACTCTGGTCGTTGAAGCGGCCAAACCTTCGCTGTACGCCCCAACACAGTCTGCCGACCCTAAATTCTCCCGGCCGGTGGCGGATACAACCCGCACCATGACGGTGATTTCTGAGCAGGTGATTAAGGATCAAGGCGCAACAAATCTGACCGACGCGCTGAAAAACGTCCCGGGCGTTGGCGCATTTTTCGCCGGTGAGAACGGTAACTCCAGCACCGGTGACGCGGTTTACATGCGTGGTGCGGATACCTCGAACAGTATTTATATCGACGGTATCCGTGATATTGGCAGCGTCACGCGCGACACCTTCAATACCGAACAGGTGGAAGTAATCAAAGGTCCTTCCGGTACCGACTATGGACGTAGCGCACCGACTGGCTCTATCAATATGATCAGCAAACAGCCACGCACCGATTCCGGGATCGATGCGTCAGCCAGCGTCGGTAGCGCCTGGTTCCGCCGTGGTACGCTGGACATTAACCAGGTCATCGGCGAGACCACCGCCGCACGTTTAAACCTGATGGGTGAAAAAACGCATGATGCTGGTCGCGATAATGTTAAGAATGAACGCTACGGTGTGGCCCCCTCTCTCGCTTTTGGCTTAGGCACAGAGAATCGACTGTACCTGAACTATCTACATGTCACCCAGCACAACACACCGGATGGCGGCATCCCTACCATTGGCTTGCCGGGATATTCCGCACCTTCTGCGGGGACTTCTGCACTGAATCATTCAGGCAAAGTGGATACGCATAATTTCTACGGTACCAACTCGGATTATGACGATTCGACAACCGATACCGCGACGATGCGTTTTGAACATGACCTGAACGACAGCACCACTATTCGCAACACCACCCGCTGGTCGCGTATTAAACAGGATTATCTGATGACGGCGGTGATGGGCGGCGCGTCTAACATCACCCAACCCACCAGCAGCGTCGACAGCTGGACCTGGTCACGCCTGGCAAATACCAAGGATGTCAGCAATAAGATCTTGACCAACCAGACCAACCTGACCTCAACGTTCTACACGGGATCCATCGGTCACGACATCAGCACCGGCGTGGAGCTGACGCGCGAAACACAAACCAACTATGGCGTGGCGCCGATCACCCCACCACCGGTGAATATCTATCACCCCGACAGCAATGTGAATATCGGCGGATTGTCTCGCAACGGCGCCAACGCTAACGGGCAAACAGATACCTTCGGTGTATACGCTTTTGATACGCTACAAATTACCCGTGAATTCGAGCTGAACGGTGGTATTCGCCTCGACAATTACCGGACTGAATATGACAGCGCCACCGCTTGCGGCGCTTCCGGTCGCGGCGCAGTCGCGTGCCCGACAGGCGTGGCTAAAGGTTCCCCGGTCACCACTGTAGATACTGCCAAATCAGGCAATCTGGTGAACTGGAAAGCTGGCGCGCTGTATCACCTGACCGATAACGGTAACGTGTACATCAACTATGCCGTTTCTCAGCAACCGCCGGGCGGCAGCAACTTTGCTCTTGCTCAGGGCGGCAGCGGTAACAGTGCGAACCGTACCGATTTCAAACCGCAGAAAGCGAAAACCAGCGAGATCGGCACCAAATGGGAGGTGCTGGATAAGCGCCTGCTGTTAACCGCCGCGATTTTCCGCACAGATATTGAGAATGAAGTTGAGCAGAACGACGACGGTACCTATTCCCAGTACGGAGAGAAACGCGTTGAAGGCTACGAGCTCTCGGTAGCAGGTAACATCACCCCCGCATGGCAGATTATTGGGGGTTACACGCAACAACGCGCGACCATCCACAGCGGTAAAAACGTTGCTCAGGATGGCTCCTCTTCCCTGCCATATACACCGGAACATGCGTTCACGCTGTGGAACCAGTATCAGGCTACCGATGATATCTCCGTTGGCGCAGGCGCTCGCTACGTGGGTAGTATGCATCGCGGTTCCGATGGTGCGGTGGGTACGCCATCCTACACTGAAGGTTACTGGGTCGCTGACGCCAAACTGGGCTATCGCGTGAATCGCAATCTCGATTTCCAACTAAACGTCTATAACCTGTTCGACACCGATTATGTATCCTCCATAAACAAGAGTGGATACCGTTATCATCCGGGCGAGCCAAGAACTTTCTTGCTCACCGCCAATATGCATTTCTAATCCATCGCGTGGGGCGTAAGCCCCACTTTCAGGAGAAACACTGATGATGTACCACATTCCCGGCGTTCTGTCGGCGCAGGATGTAGCCTGGTTTCGCGAACAACTGGACGCTGCCGACTGGGTTGATGGCCGCGCAACCACCGGCGCTCAGGGGGCGCAGGTTAAAAACAACCAGCAGGTGAATACGCAAAGTGAACGCTACGGCGTTTTACAACAGGCGGTACAGACTGCGATAAATAACAGCGCGCTTTTCTTCGCCGCAGCACTACCGAAAACGCTCTCCACACCGCTGTTTAATCGCTACCAGGACAACGAGACCTACGGTTTTCACGTTGACGGTGCGGTGCGTAGCCATCCGCAAAACGGCTGGATGCGCACGGACCTTTCCGCAACTTTATTCCTGAGTAACCCGAATGATTATGAAGGGGGAGAACTGCTGGTCAATGATACTTACGGCCAGCATGCGGTGAAGCTTCCGGCAGGCGATCTGGTGCTTTACCCTTCCAGCAGCCTACATTGCGTCACGCCAGTGACCCATGGCGTTCGTGTAGCGTCTTTTATGTGGATACAGTCGATGGTCCGTGACGACAAAAATCGCGCCATGCTTTTTGAACTGGATAAAAACATTCAATCCCTGAAGGTTCGCCATGGGGAGAGCAGCGAGATCCTGTCATTACTCAATCTCTACCATAACCTGCTGCGCGAATGGTCTGAAATCTGATACTGCTGGCGCGTGGTCGTTTTTCAGCCATCACCTTCGCTATACTTAGTCTGTAGACATCAGCAGGAGGTACACATGGCATCCGGATGGGCAAATGACGACGCGGTTAACGAACAGATCAACAATACTATTGAAGATGCTGTTGCCCGCGCTCGCGGTGAGTTACCGACGGGGGAAAGTCTGTATGAATGCGAAGAATGCGGCAATCCTATCCCTCAGGCCAGACGTGAGGCCGTGCCAGGGGTACGCTTATGCATCACCTGCCAACAGGATAAAGATTCACATAACTCAGCATTTTCAGGATATAATCGCAGGGGTTCGAAAGACAGCCAGCTACGTTGACTTATCTTTACCAAAAGTTTCAGCGCATACGATTTCCTTTACGAGCATGCTTTTTTGCACCCTGTGTAGCAAAATGTGCCGTTGTCGCCTTCTCTGTAAAGCGCAATGACAAGAACTGTAAATCCCTTACTCGAATTTATTAATATTCAATAAGTTATTTGTCATTCAATTTTTTTGATTGATGTCGTCAATTCTATTCGATTTTCTCTCACCAAAAAAAACGTGATACTTATCACATCGACGGAACAACGTCTTCTTAAAGAACATTGACTAACAGAACAACCCTGCGAGAGATTAATCATGAAAAATATCAAATTTGCTGTTGCTGCCATCGCCCTGTCTACCCTGTCATTTGGCGTTTTCGCTGCCGAGCCGGTTTCCTCTACTCAGGCTCAAAACATGAACAAAATTGGTGTGGTATCTGCTGACGGCGCCACTACGCTGGACGGCCTGGAAGCCAAACTGGCTGAGAAAGCGAATGCAGCTGGCGCAACTGGCTACAGCATCACTTCCGCTATCGGCAAAGACAAAATGAGCGGCACCGCGGTTATCTATAAATAACCGAAAGATTACCTGTACGACCCAATGCTCCAACCCTCATTGACCCTGTTTGTTACCCTTTGTTTGCCCGTCCGCCACTGGACGGGCTTTTTTTGCCTATTTTTCCAGCCGTTGGCAGAATTCCTGCAACACGGCATCTGGCATCCCAATTTGCAGTGCCGCCTCACAAATCGCTTGCCAGCTTCCGGCATCCAGCGGAATACCGTGTTCCAGCCGTTCCTCGCGAGTATTCACCTCCCACTCCCCAGGCAACAGGATCGGGGTATCTTCAGCATGCGGGGACGCTTTTACCCACTCAGCAAATGCCGCGACCTGGTTGTCGCAGTCCGGCGCACCGAACAGTTGTGGATTCATAATGATGGTGGTCATACAGTTAATGATGGCGTCCGCGCTGGTCTGCAGGCTCTCTTCATGTGTGGTTTTACCGCCAGAAAGCGCACCGCCCATAATTTCGCACATCGCCGCCAGCGCATACCCCTTGTGCTCGGCAAAGGTCAGCAACGACCCCAGCGGAGAAACCTGCATTACCGCAGGATCGGTAGTGGGAACACCCGCCACATCAATCAGGCATCCAGGAGCCACCGGCTCGCCTTTATGCCATGCCACCCGGGTTTTGCCAAACGCGATGGCGCTGGTTGCATAGTCCAGCAACAGTGGGAAGGTATTTTTACGTGGAAACACGACGCAGAAAGGATTGGTGCCAAAACGGCTATCGCGCCCATGAAACGGTGCGACCATCGGGATCCCCACCACATTCACAAAGTGTACCGAGACAAAACCTGCCGCCGCACATTGCTCCGCCCAGTAGCCAATACGGCCGATATGGTGCGAATTATGTAATGCCACGGCAGCGATTCCGTACTGACGCGCTTTTTCGATTCCAAGCGTGATTGCCTCGTGCGCCGCCACCTGACCAAACGCACAGTCGCCGTCAAGCGTAATCACCGCCCCCACATCTTTTACCACTTTGGCATGACGGTTGATCTGCAGATGCCCCTGCGAGAATGAACGAATATAGCTTGGGATCATACCGATGCCATGGGAGTCGTGACCGGCGAGGTTAGAGGCTATCAGATGGTCGGCCACCAGCCGCGCCTCCTGATCATTGCTTCCCATCTGATGAAAAACGGCCTGGATAAAGGCGTGCAGCGTTGGCACATGGAAGCGATGTCCACTGTTCATTGTTATCTCCTGTTGTGTCGCGTGTTTGTTGTGTTTCTTATTTTTCAACAAACTATGCTGCGCCACGGTGCGCTGGAGGTCAATAAACGTGCAGAAATTTCACATTGCCGAAAAGAGAGAACCGACAGGCCAGGCAACAGGCCCGTCGGGATAACAAATGGTTTAGAAACTTTGCTCGACGCGGGCAAGTCCTTCAGCCAGTGAGGCGGACTCACCGGTTGCCACCAGACAGCAGGCCATCTGGATTTTCAACGATGCCGGAACAGGCTCACTGCCAGCCAGACAACGCTCAATCCAGCGCGCGGTGGTTTCCGGGTCTTTTGCTACCGGTAGCGGTACCGGCTCGTCAGGCATCTCGCTCTGTCGGTCTTGTAGCACTCGCACACCGGATGAATCTATCAGGCTTATCTGCGGGCAGCGCTGCGGGTTGGCATACACTTCGCCCTCGGTACCATGCATCAACAGGCCGCGCCCACCGATATCGCCGAAGAACTTCGCCACGCGCGAAACATATTCCGGGTGGGACACGCTGGAAAGACGCAGCGCGGCATCTTCAGCAAACGGCGTGGCTAATTTAGCCAGCGTATGTGCACTGTTACGCACACCCATGCGCCAGCGCATCGCCAGCTGTTTCTCCAGCGGAGGACACAGCGCGCTCACCGGGATAAACACCGGCTCATGACCATCCAGCTTTGCCTGTGCCTGTCCCGCATGCAGCGTTGGCGTAATGCCCATCAGTTCGAAAATGGTTTCTGTCAGCACGCGGGTTGGATCTTCACTGACGCCGTGCACCACTACTGGAAAACCCAGCTTGTGCAGTAAAATTGCCAGCAACGGAGTCAGATTCGCCTGCTTGCGTGCGCCATTATAGCTGGGAATGACAATCGGCATGGGTTTGGTTACCGGCGGAGTCAGGCGAATGGTGTGGTTTTGCATCGCTTCGTAAAAGCCCAGCATCTCCGCTTCACCTTCGCCCTTGATACGTAGCGCAATCAGTACCCCGCCCATCTCAAGGTCAGGTACGTCGCCGTTCATCATATGGGTATACAGTCCGCGAGCAGTATCCTTATCCAGGTCACGCGCGTGATTTTTTCCTCGCCCAATCTCTTTAATGATTTTGCGGTAATCCATCGATAACTCCTTGCCTGTTGCTCGCATCGTTAACGCCGACGGCGGCGCGTGGGTTTCGCTTTTTCTTTTGGTTTTACTATAACGTCTGGCACAGCAGGTTGCTCTATCGGAAATATGGGTAACGCGTTTAGTAAACGCTTGCCATAGCTTTTGGTCAATAAACGCTTGTCATAAATAACCACTTCTCCCCAGCAGCCATGGCTACGGATGAGTCGCCCAACCTGCTGGATCAAATTGAACGACGCCGCAGGCAGGCTCTGCACCTCGAAGGGGTAGCGGTTCAGACTTTTCAACCACTCGCCCTCAGTGATCACCACCGGGCTGTCGATAGGCGGAAAAGCAATTTTGTGAATATGCACCTGAGTCAGCAGGTCGCCTTTCAAGTCCAGACCTTCAGCAAAAGATTGCAGCCCAACCAGCACACTGCGCTCGCCGTTGGTCACCCGTTTGCGGTGCAACTCCACCAGACGGTAGCGCGGCTGATCGCCCTGCACCAACAACAGCAGGCGCAGATCGGTAACGTGCTCAAGAAAACGCAGCATCGCCCGACCGCTGGCAAAAAGTACCAGCATGCCCTGATGCTTTTTACTCTCCAGCTGTTCGCGAAAATAGGCGGCCATTTCCGCGATATGCTGCTCTTCGTTATCAATTAACGGTTCGTAGCGCATCTGCGGAATGACTATTTTGCCCTGTTCAACGTGATTAAACGGTGAATCCAGCGCGACAAACCGGTCCCCTGCTTTTTCTTTCAGACCGCTCATCTCCTGCAAACGCGAGAAGCTGTTGAGCGAGCGCAGCGTTGCGGAAGTGACAATAATATGCGGGACGCTACGCCACAGCAGTCGTTCGAGCTGATCGCTCACACGGATCCCCACGCAGTGGAACCAGACGTGGATCTGCCCGTCACGCACCTCGCGCGTCGCCCATTTACTCACCGGCGCGCCTGACGACTGCGCGAGCGATGCCAGCCGCCACAGTTTGCTTTGCGCCTCAAACATGCCCAGCGCCCGGTTCATCTGCAAAATAACCCGATGCAGACGCACGATATCGTGAGTGCCGGTTTTTTCGCTGAGATCGTTGAGGAACAGTTCCGCCAGACCGCGCAGCATTTCTGTTAGCTTTGCCAGACGCTGACAAATCTCCATCACTTCCGTAGGCAATTCGCCCATCGCGAAGCGGTGTTCTGCCTCCTGGGTAGCGGGCATATACAGATTAAGAATGTTATTGAGCGATGAAATCAGCTCATACAATTCCTCACAGTGACCGTTCAGACGCTCGGCATTCGCCAGCGGCGGCGTGGTCTTCGGGCGGAACTGCTCCAGGCAGGTAGCCACTAATTTGCAAAACAGATCCAACTGCAGTCGATACCAGGGGGCGCTGATTTCTGCGCTCATCTCCAGCGCATCGCGCGCGACATCCGGCAAATGGTGGCCTTCATCAAGTACCAGCAGTAGGTTTTTCGGCTCCGGCAAAACGGCTTCGCTTTCCATGGCCGCCATTACCAGCGCATGATTAGCCACGACCACTTCAGCTTCCTGAATCTCCCGGCGGGCGACAAAAAAAGGGCATTCACGATAGTAGTGACAGTTGCGATTCAGACAGCTGGCTTTATCGGTGCTCAGACGCTGCCAGAGTCCGTCGTCGATAGCGATATCGGTGTGGTCGCGCAGCCCGTCCCACTTGTAGCTGTCGAGATCGCCTTTTAGCCTGGCACAGCGCTTTTGTTCTTCCTGGTTGTTGGGCGTCAGGTCATCGTCGAGAAAAGCCAGCAGATCCTGCTGATTGGGTTCAGTGCTGGCCAGCGCCGCTAAGTTACGCGGGCAGACATAGCGTCCGCGACCAAACGCAGCGGTAAAACGCAGGTCGGGGATAATTTTGCGCAGCAGCGGTAAATCTTTGCTGTAGATCTGGTCCTGCAAAGCGACGTTGGCGGTACTGACCACCAGCGTTTTTTGTTCTTCACGCGCGATGGCAATACCGGGAATCAGATACGACAGGGTTTTCCCCACTCCGGTCGGTGCTTCAATCGCCAGATGCCGCCCTTCTTCCCCGGAGAGCGTTTTCGCGACGTCAGCAATCATCTGCCGCTGCGGCGCACGGGGGATAAAGTCGGGGATCTGTTCCTGAAGCGCCTTATACCAGGCGGCGATTTGCGCTTTTAACGCAGCCGTTAGTGCCATGAGAAAACCTGAAATACTGTATAAACAGCCACTATTGTGGCACTTTCTATCCCGTGTCGCAAAAAGAAAAGCCCGACCTTTCGGCCGGGCTCGCAATTACTGTGCTGCAGACGGTTTGCGCGGACGGCGCGGTGGACGAGGTTTATCACCTGCCGGTTTGCCTTCGCCATTACGCGGCTTCGCTTTTGGCGCTCCGCCATCCGAACGACGCGGCTGCTGTCCACGCCCTGCTCCGCCCTGCCCTCGACCACCGCCGCCGCCACGCTGCTGACGACCGTTCTGGATCGGCTCAGCTTTAATGGACGGGTCTGGCTCGTAGCCTGGCGTCGCAATACGCGGGATCTCTTTTTTCAGCAACTTCTCGATGTCACGCAACAGCTTGTGTTCATCGACGCACACCAGAGACAACGCTTCGCCGGTAGCGGCCGCACGACCGGTACGACCAATGCGGTGCACGTAGTCTTCCGGGACGTTTGGCAGCTCGTAGTTCACCACGTGCGGTAACTCTTCAATGTCCAGACCTCGCGCGGCAATGTCGGTCGCTACCAGCACGCGAATATCACCGGATTTAAAATCAGCCAGCGCACGCGTACGCGCACCCTGAGATTTATTACCGTGGATAGCCGCACTGCGGATGCCGTCTTTATTCAGCTGCTCTGCCAGATGGTTCGCGCCATGTTTGGTACGGGTAAACACCAGCACCTGCTGCCAGTTGCCCTGACCAATCATCTGCGACAGCAGTTCGCGTTTACGTTTTTTATCAACGAAATGAACGTGCTGAGTAACCTGCTCTGACGCGGTATTACGACGCGCCACTTCGATTTCCAGCGGGTTGTGCAACAGTTTTTCGGCCAGCGATTTAATGTCATCAGAGAACGTTGCCGAGAACAGCAGGTTCTGACGTTTTGCCGGCAGTTTTGCCAGAACGCGACGAATATCGTGAATAAAGCCCATATCCAGCATGCGGTCAGCTTCATCCAGTACCAGGATCTCAACCTGATCAAGTTTCACCGCATTCTGGTGTTCCAGATCGAGCAAACGACCCGGAGTAGCGATCAGCACATCTACGCCGCCACGCAGCTTCATCATCTGCGGGTTAATGCTGACGCCGCCGAAGACCACCAGCGAGCGAATATTCAGATACTTACTGTAATCACGGACGTTTTCGCCAATCTGGGCCGCCAGTTCGCGGGTTGGCGTGAGGATCAGCGCACGAACCGGACGACGGCTTTTACCATGCGGCTGATTGGTGATCAGGTGCTGCAACAGCGGCAGGGTAAAACCTGCCGTTTTCCCCGTACCGGTCTGGGCGCTGGCCATCAGATCGCGGCCTTCCAGCACGGCAGGAATTGCCTGCTGCTGAATAGGGGTAGGTTCACGGTAACCCTGCTCGGCAACGGCACGTAAAATTTCAGGGTTTAAACCAAGGGAATCAAAAGACATAACAACTCCGAACCGCCCTGACCGTTACCGGTGTCGTTTTCAGGGAGATACATACAATAGAGATGACAAAAACCACAATGTCATGAAGGGGCGGAGTGTAGCAGTTTTTGTGATGTGCCGCATAAATTATCCCTTCACTGGAAAATAACGCTCCGGACTGGACAAGGCTGCACATCAGTCATAATCTTAATCAATCGATTGATTAAGATCAGAGTCGTGCCATGAATACACCCACCATGACAACCAAAGGTGAACAGGCGAAGAACCAGCTCATTGCCGCCGCATTGGCGCAATTCGGTGAGTATGGTCTGCACGCCACGACGCGCGATATCGCTGCACAGGCCGGGCAAAACATTGCGGCTATCACCTACTATTTTGGCTCAAAAGAGGATTTATATCTCGCCTGCGCCCAGTGGATTGCGGATTTTATCGGTGCACAGTTTCGCCCGCACGCTGAAGAGGCCGAGCGTTTATTCGCCCAGCCTGAGCCGGACCGTGGCGCGATGCGCGAACTGATCCTGCGCGCCTGCAAAAATATGATCATGCTGTTAACTCAGGACGACACCGTTAACCTGAGCAAATTTATCTCGCGCGAACAGCTTTCCCCCACCGCGGCTTATCAACTGGTGCACGACCAGGTTATCAATCCGTTGCATACACACCTGACGCGCCTGATTGCCGCCTATACGGGCGGCGATGCCAATGATACCCAAATGATTCTGCACACCCACGCCATACTCGGCGAGGTGCTGGCTTTTCGTCTGGGGAAAGAAACCATTCTGTTGCGTACAGGCTGGTCACAATTCGATGAGGATAAAACCGCGCTGATTGACCAAACGATCACCTGTCACATCGATCTTATTCTGCAAGGTTTAACGCAAAGGAGTCTGGAGTCATGAAAAAACCTGTCGTTCTCGGGCTGGTTATCGCGGCCCTCGTTGCCGTGATTGCCGGTGGAACGTGGTGGTATCAGAGTCGGCAAGATAATGGTTTAACACTGTACGGCAATGTCGATATCCGTAGCGTCAACCTGAGTTTTCGTGTCGGCGGCAGGCTGGCCTCGCTGGCGGTTGACGAAGGCGATGCGATTACCGCCGGTCAGGTGCTGGGTGAACTGGACCGCGCACCGTATGAAAACGCATTGATGCAGGCAAAAGCCAACGTTGCCGCCGCACAGGCACAATACGATCTGATGCTGGCAGGGTATCGCGAAGAAGAGATCGCGCAAACCGCGGCGGCAGTCAAACAGGCGCAGGCCGCCTATGATTACGCGCAGAACTTTTACAATCGGCAGGTCGGATTGTGGAAAAGCCGCACCATTTCAGCCAACGATCTGGAAAACGCCCGTTCATCTCGCGATCAGGCGTTAGCTTCGCTGAAATCCGCACAGGATAAACTCACGCAATATCGCAGCGGTAATCGTGTGCAGGACATCGAGCAGGCAAAAGCCACGCTCGAACAAGCTCAGGCCGAGCTGGCACAGGCAGAGCTTAATTTGCATGACACCACGCTGACCTCGCCGTCTGACGGCACGCTTCTCACCCGTGCAGTTGAACCCGGCAGCATGCTGAACGAAGGGGGCACGGTACTGACGCTGTCGCTCACGCGTCCGGTTTGGGTTCGTGCTTACGTTGACGAACGAAATCTGAGCCAGGCGCAGCCAGGACGTGAGATCCTGCTCTATACCGATGGCCGCCCGGACAAACCGTATCACGGCAAAATCGGCTTCGTTTCTCCTACCGCCGAATTTACCCCGAAAACGGTCGAGACTCCTGACCTGCGTACCGACCTGGTTTATCGCCTGCGAATTGTCGTCACCGACGCGGACGATGCGCTGCGCCAGGGAATGCCGGTAACGATAAAGTTTGGCGATGAGGCACGGCATGAATGACGCCGTCATTACGCTTAAAGGGCTGACGAAAAACTTTGCCGGAATGGAAAAACCAGCCGTCGCCCCGCTCGACTGTACCGTTCATGCAGGCTACGTGACCGGGCTTGTCGGGCCGGACGGCGCGGGCAAAACTACGTTGATGCGAATGCTGGCGGGATTATTAAAACCTGATGCCGGAAGTGCTGAAGTGATTGGTTTTGACCCCATCAAAGACGACAGCGCACTACATGCGGTGCTGGGCTATATGCCGCAGAAATTTGGTCTGTACGAAGATTTAACCGTCATGGAGAACCTCAATCTCTATGCCGACTTACGCAGCGTCACCGGTGAAGCGCGAGAAAAAACCTTTGCCCGACTCCTGGACTTCACCTCGCTGGGACCATTTACCGGACGACTGGCTGGCAAGCTTTCTGGCGGCATGAAGCAGAAGCTCGGGCTTGCCTGTACGCTGGTTGGCGAACCTAAAGTGTTGCTGCTGGATGAGCCAGGCGTAGGTGTCGACCCCATTTCCCGTCGCGAACTGTGGCAAATGGTCCACGAGCTGGCCGGGGACGGCATGCTGATCCTCTGGAGTACGTCGTATCTGGATGAAGCAGAGCAATGCCGTGATGTGCTGCTGATGAACGAAGGTGAACTGTTATACCAGGGCGATCCCACCCAGCTTACGCAAACCATGGCGGGTCGCAGCTTCCTGATGAGTAGTCCGCAGGAAAACAACCGCCGACTGCTGCAACGCGCGTTAAAGCTGCCGCTGGTCAGCGACGGAATGATTCAGGGCAAATCCGTCCGTTTAATCCTGAAAAAAGAGGCTACTGCTCAGCAGATCCAAAACGCTGACGGCATGCCGGAGATAACCATCAACGAAACCGCACCCCGCTTCGAAGATGCCTTTATCGATTTACTCGGCGGAGCCGGAACATCGGAATCCCCGCTGGGCGCTATCCTGCATACCGTGGAAGGCACGCCTGGCGAAACGGTGATCGAAGCCAAAGCGCTGACCAAGAAATTTGGCGATTTTGCCGCTACCGACCACGTAGACTTTGCCGTGCAGCGCGGCGAGATTTTTGGTCTGTTAGGACCCAACGGCGCTGGCAAATCCACCACCTTTAAAATGATGTGCGGCCTGCTGGTCCCCACTTCCGGCAAAGCGCTGGTGCTGGATATGGACCTGAAAGTCAGCTCCGGTAAAGCGCGTCAGCATCTGGGCTATATGGCGCAGAAATTCTCCCTGTACGGTAACCTGACGGTTGAACAGAATCTGCGCTTTTTCTCCGGCGTCTACGGCCTGCGCGGTCGGGCGCAGAAAGAGAAAATCGATCGTATGAGCGAGGCATTTGGCCTGAAGAGTATCGCATCCCACGCCACCGATGAACTGCCGCTGGGATTTAAGCAGCGTCTGGCGCTGGCCTGCTCGCTGATGCATGAACCCGACATTCTGTTCCTTGATGAACCCACTTCCGGGGTCGATCCCCTCACCCGTCGTGAGTTCTGGTTGCATATCAACAGCATGGTGGAAAAAGGCGTCACGGTGATGGTGACCACCCACTTTATGGATGAGGCAGAATACTGCGATCGCATCGGGCTGGTGTATCGCGGCAAACTGATAGCCAGCGGTACGCCAGACGACCTGAAGACTCAGGCTGCTGACAGCGACACGCCGGACCCGACCATGGAACAGGCGTTCATCACGCTAATCAATGACTGGGATAAGGAGCATACGCATGAGTAACTCCGCTCTCTCCTGGCGTCGCGTCCGCGCGCTGTGCGTGAAAGAGACGCGCCAGATCGTCCGCGATCCCAGCAGTTGGCTGATTGCTGTGGTGATCCCGCTGCTGCTGCTGTTTATCTTCGGCTACGGGATCAACCTCGACTCCAGCAAGCTGCGGGTAGGGATTTTGCTCGAACAGCAGAGTGAAGAGGCGCTGGATTTTACCCATACCATGACCGGTTCGCCGTATATTGACGCCACCATCAGCGATAATCGTCAGGAACTGATTGAGAAAATGCAGGCCGGGCGCATTCGCGGTCTGGTGGTGATCCCAGTGGATTTTGCCCAGCAGATGGCGCGACCTAACGATGTCGCCCCGATCCAGGTGATCACCGACGGCAGCGAACCGAATACCGCCAACTTTGTGCAGGGTTATGTCGAAGGCATCTGGCAAATCTGGCAGCAACAGCGGGCAGAAGATCGCGGGGAATCGTTCAAACCTTTGATCGACGTGCAAACCCGCTACTGGTTTAACCCGGCGGCCATCAGCCAGCACTTTATTATTCCCGGAGCGGTAACCATCATCATGACGGTGATTGGCGCCATCCTCACCTCATTAGTGGTGGCGCGCGAATGGGAGCGCGGCACCATGGAAGCGCTGCTGTCGACAGAAGTCACCCGCGTCGAACTCCTACTGTGCAAACTGATCCCGTATTACTTTCTGGGCATGCTGGCGATGCTGCTGTGTATGCTGGTGTCGGTGTTTATTCTTGGCGTGCCCTACCGCGGCTCGTTGCTGATCTTGTTTTTCATTACCAGCCTGTTTCTGCTCAGTACGCTCGGCATGGGGTTGCTTATTTCCACCATCACCCGCAACCAGTTTAACGCCGCGCAGGTTGCGCTGAATGCCGCCTTCCTGCCCTCGATTATGCTGTCGGGTTTTATCTTCCAGATAGACAGCATGCCCGCGATTATCCGGGCGGTAACCTACATTATTCCGGCACGTTATTTCGTCAGTACCCTGCAAAGCCTGTTTCTGGCGGGAAATATTCCGGTGGTGCTGATTATCAACGTGCTGTTTTTAATCGCTTCGGCGGTGATGTTTATTGGCCTGACGTGGCTTAAAACCAAACGTCGGCTGGATTAAATTCGTGTATGGATAATTGTAGCCGTAGGCCGGATAAGGCGTTCACGTCGCCATCCGGCATTATGCCTGATGCGCTTAGCTTATCAGGCCTACAAACTGGACTGAGAGGACAGGCATGTTTCATCGCTTATGGACATTAATTCGCAAAGAGCTGCAATCGCTGTTACGCGAACCGCAGACGCGAGCCATTCTGATTTTACCGGTGCTGATTCAGGTTATCCTGTTCCCGTTCGCGGCAACGCTGGAAGTGACCAACGCCACTATCGCTATCTATAACGAAGACAACGGTAAACATTCGGTTGAGCTTACCCAGCGCTTCGCCCGCGCCAGCGCCTTTACGCATGTTCTTCTGTTGAAAAGTCCGCAGGAGATCCAGCCCACCATCGACACGCAAAAAGCCCTGCTGTTGGTGCGTTTCCCGGCCAATTTTTCGCGTAATCTGGATACCTTCCAGCAGGCTCCCATGCAGATTATCCTCGACGGACGTAACTCCAACAGCGCGCAAATTGCCGCGAATTACCTGCAGCAAATCGTTAAGGAGTATCAGCAGGAGCTGATGGACGGCAAGCCGAAACCGAACAACAGCGAGCTGGTGGTGCGTAACTGGTATAACCCGAATCTGGATTACAAATGGTTTGTGGTTCCGTCGCTGATCGCCATGATCACCACCATCGGCGTAATGATCGTCACCTCGCTCTCGGTTGCCCGCGAGCGCGAGCAAGGCACACTGGATCAACTGCTGGTTTCCCCGCTTACCACCTGGCAGATTTTTATCGGTAAAGCTGTGCCCGCGCTAATTGTGGCTACTTTTCAGGCCACCATTGTGCTGGCGATCGGCATCTGGGCTTATCACATTCCGTTTGCCGGTTCATTGGGGCTGTTTTATTTCACGATGGTAATTTACGGGCTGTCGCTGGTCGGCTTTGGTCTGCTGATTTCGTCACTGTGCGCCACCCAGCAGCAGGCGTTTATCGGGGTGTTTGTGTTTATGATGCCGGCGATTTTACTCTCGGGCTATGTTTCACCGGTCGAAAACATGCCGGTCTGGTTGCAGAATCTGACGTGGATAAACCCGATCCGCCATTTTACGGACATCACGAAACAGATTTACCTGAAAGATGCGAGTCTGCAGATTGTCTGGGGAAGCTTGTGGCCGCTATTAGTGATAGCGGCCACGACCGGATCAGCGGCGTATGCGATGTTTAGACGCAAGGTGATGTAGCTTTTTGTCTTTCGCCAGCAGCGAGACCACGGCGGGTCCTGCAAGGATGACCAGCCCCGCCAGTGCCAGCAAGACGTTGTTTTGCAGCACGCGTGACAGCAGCCACAGCACAATCATTGCGGCACCGAAATACCACGTCGTGGTCAACTCTTCCAGCACATCAGCCACGTCGCGCCAGCGCTGTTCGTGGTGACGTTGCAATGCAAGCATCAATAAAACGGTAACGCCGTACACGACGCACAATCCCAGGCCGACATGCACCAGTCTGCCGCTCATCCAGCCCATTACCAGCAACGCCACTACCAGTAAATGCAACACTATCTGCCAGCAACTTAGACCCGTTGCGACACGAACACGTTGTTGCCACCTCATGGCTATTCTCCTGAAGGATTTTCGACTAATTGTTCAGAGTACCGGACTTTACGGAAAATTCCGCAACACCGCATCTTTTTGTGACGACGACTACACTATTTTAATCAGGAAAGTGACGCCAACGGGAGAATCATGGCCAGACAAACAGAACGGTTTTCATTCAATGTGCTCACCATTAATACTCATAAAGGGTTTACCGCCTTCAATCGGCGTTTTATTTTGCCTGAGCTGCGAGAAGCCGTCAGAACGGTCGGTGCGGACATTGTGTGCCTACAAGAGGTAATGGGCGCACACGAGGTACATCCACTGCATGTGGAAAACTGGCCGGACACCACGCACTACGAATTTCTGGCGGACACTATGTGGAGCGACTTCGCCTACGGGCGTAACGCCGTGTACCCGCAAGGACATCACGGTAATGCGGTGTTGTCGCGGTATCCCATTGAGCATTATGAGAATCGTGATGTGTCAGTCGGCGCGAGTGAAAAGCGCGGAGTCCTTTACTGCCGCATTGTACCGCCAATGCTCTCCCACCCCATTCATGTGATGTGTGTGCATCTCGGCCTACGTGAAGCTCACCGCCAGGCCCAGCTCTCGATGCTGGCAGACTGGGTTAACGCCCTGCCCAACGCGGAGCCCGTGGTGATTGCTGGAGATTTTAACGACTGGCGGCAAACGGCCAATCGCCCGTTGAAAGCCAAAGCTGGCCTTGACGAGATTTTTACCCGCGCCCACGGTCGCCCGGCGCGAACGTTTCCAGTGCAGTTTCCCCTGCTACGCCTGGACAGGATCTATGTGAAAAACGCGAATGCCAGTACCCCAACGACGCTTGCGCTGCGTCACTGGCGACATTTGTCCGATCATGCCCCCCTGAGTGCGGAGATTCATTTATGAAATATGGCTGGCGTGAAGGCAATCAAATTCAACTGCTGGAAAACGGCGATCAATTCTACCCCGCCGTCTTTGACGCCATTGAGCAGGCACAGCAAAAAATAATCCTTGAGACTTTTATCTGGTTTGAAGATGCGGTAGGAAAACAGCTGCATGCCGCGTTGCTCGAAGCCGCCCGACGAGGTATCAAAGCAGAGGTGCTGCTGGATGGCTACGGCTCGCCGGATCTGAGCGACAGTTTTGTTGAAGAGCTGACCGTAGCCGGTGTTGTTTTCCGCTACTACGATCCGCGTCCGCGTCTTTTTGGAATGCGCACCAATCTCTTTCGCCGTATGCATCGAAAAATAGTGGTCATTGATGACCGTGTTGCCTTTGTCGGCGGCATCAATTACTCCGCTGAACATATGTCGGATTACGGCCCGGAGGCCAAGCAGGATTACGCCGTGCGCGTTGAAGGTCCAGTCGTTGCTGACATTCTGAACTTTGTACTGGAAAACCTGCCCGGGCAAAGCGCCGTACGGCGCTGGTGGCGACGTCATCACCGGGCAATTGACAATCATCGCCCCGGAGAAGCGCAGGCGCTGTTCGTCTGGCGCGATAACGAAGAGCATCGCGATGATATTGAACGCCACTATCTTAAAATGCTGACCCAGGCCCGACGGGAAGTGATCATTGCCAATGCCTATTTCTTTCCCGGTTATCGCCTGCTGCATGCCCTGCGTAAAGCAGCACGACGCGGCGTTCGGGTAAAACTCATTGTGCAGGGTGAACCGGATATGCCGATTGTGAAAGTGGGTGCCCGCCTGCTGTACAACTATCTGGTTAAAGGTGGCGTCCATGTCTACGAATACCGCCGTAAACCTCTGCATGGCAAAGTGGCGCTGATGGACGATCACTGGGCGACGGTGGGCTCCAGCAATCTTGATCCGCTGAGCCTGTCGCTGAATCTGGAAGCGAATCTGATTATTCATGACCGCACGTTTAACCAGACCCTGCGCGACAACCTGAACCCTATTATTGCGCAGGACTGCAAGCGGGTTGATGAATCTATGCTGCCAAAACGCACCTGGTGGAACCTGACTAAGAGCGTGCTGGCCTTCCACTTTTTACGCCACTTCCCGGCGCTGGTCGGCTGGCTTCCGGCGCATACCCCGCATCTGGCCGAGGTAGAGCCGCCCGCGCAGCCCGCTCTGGAAACTCAGGACCGTATACAAACTGAGGATGCAGGAGGGAAAACCTGATGGCAAAAAATCACCGACGCTGGCGGTTAGCGAAAAAGATCCTCACATGGTTATTTTTTATTGCGGTGATCGTGTTGCTGGTCGTTTATGCCAGCAAAGTCAACTGGCAGGAAGTGTGGACGGTAATCCGCGATTATAATCGGATTGCCCTGCTCAGTGCCGTGGGGTTGGTGATCGTCAGTTATTTACTTTACGGTTGTTATGATCTGCTCGGGCGCTACTACTGCGGTCACAAACTGGCAAAACGCCAGGTCATATTGGTGTCGTTTATCTGTTACGCGTTCAACCTGACGTTAAGCACCTGGGTGGGCGGTATTGGGATGCGATATCGGCTCTACTCGCGTCTCGGGTTGCCGGGGGGCACAATAACGCGGATTTTTTCGCTGAGCATTACCACTAACTGGCTGGGCTATATTCTGCTGGGCGGTTTTATATTTACCTTCGGCGTCGTCGAACTGCCCACTCACTGGTATATCGATGAAGTCACATTGCGCATTTTAGGCATAGCGCTGCTGCTGATTATTGTTGTTTATCTGTGGTTTTGCACCTTCGCTAAACATCGTCACATCACCATCAAGGGCCAAAAGCTGGTGCTCCCCTCCTGGAAATTTGCCCTCGCGCAGATGGCGATATCCGGGACTAACTGGATGGTTATGGGGGCGATTATCTGGTTGTTGCTGGGTCAGAATATTAACTATTTCTTCGTGCTTGGCGTGCTGCTGGTAAGCAGTATTGCCGGGGTTATTGTGCATATTCCGGCGGGAATCGGCGTACTGGAGGCGGTGTTTATGGCGCTGCTGGCGGGAGAGAATACGTCTCAGGGCACGATCATTGCTGCCCTGCTCGCGTATCGCGTGCTGTACTATTTTATTCCGCTACTGCTGGCGCTGATGTGTTATTTGCTGTTGGAGAGTCGGGCGAAAAAGCTACGGGCAAAGAACGAGAAGGCGATGGCGAAATGATGGTGCTTATAGTGCCGGATGCGGCTTAACGCCTTATCCGGCCTACTTTTTATACCATTCGGCAACAGACAATTAACGACGATTGCCGAAAATACGCAGCAGCATCAGGAACAGGTTGATGAAGTCCAGATACAGCGTTAAGGCCCCAAGAATCGCGTATTTACGCAGATTGGAGCTGTCTCGCAGGTCGATCTGCTCACCGATATTTTTCAGCTTCTGCGTGTCATAGGCGGTCAGACCGACAAACACTATCACCCCGATATAGGTCACCGCCCACATCAGCGCTTCGCTCTTCAGCCAGAAGTTAACCAGCGAAGCCAGCACAATACCGATCAGCGCCATAAACAGCATATTGCCGAAGCCGCTCAGATCGCGCTTGGTGGTGTAGCCATACAAACTCATGATCCCGAACATCCCGCCAGTGACCACGAAGGTGCTGGCGATAGACGAGTAGGTATAGACAATAAAGATGCTTGATAGCGTCAACCCGGTTAATGCCGAATAGAGCATAAACAGAGTGGTCGCCATACCCGCGCTCAGCCTTTGCACCATGCCGGACAGAACAAACACCAGCGCCAGTTGAGCGATGATCAGGCCAAAGAAGGTGATTTTGCTGGAGAAGACAAACATCATCACCGCGGGCGTATTTGCCGCATACCAGGCGATAAACGCCGTCAGCAATAGTCCGCAGGTCATCCAGCCGTACACCTGCGCCATATACGTTTGCAGGCCGGAACGGGCCTGTACAATAGAATCGGATCGTGGGAATCGGTCCATGACAATCTCCTGAATCAGTATGAGCCTACAACAATTGTACTCTACCAGCGTTTTGCTGCTAGCTTATCACTGTCGCGGGCGTCAACCCAGCGCTCACCTTCCGGCGTGGCCTCGCGCTTCCAGAACGGCGCGCGGGTTTTCAGGTAATCCATAATGAACTGCCCGGCATCAAACGCGCTGCTGCGATGCGCGCTGGTCACGCCAACAAAAACGATCTCGTCACCCGGCCACAGTTCGCCAATGCGATGAATCACCGTCACCCGACCCAGCGGCCAGCGCGAACGCGCTTCGTCGACAATCTCCGCCAGCGCTTTTTCGGTCATTCCCGGATAGTGTTCCAGCGTTAACGCCTTAACGCTGTCACCGAGATTGTGATTGCGCACTTTACCGGTGAAAGTGACTACCGCGCCGTCTTCATCGCGCTCTGCCAGCCAGGGATACTCATCCCCGACGCTGAACGGCGCATGGCCAACAACAATTCGCGTTTCAGCCATTTTAGCCTCCGGTTACCGGCGGGAAGAAAGCGACTTCATCACCCGCGTTAAGAGGATGGTCAAAACTGACCAGCGTCTGATTCACCGCCGCCAGCAGCTTGCCGTCTTCCAGCGCCAGCGCCCAGCGATCGCTTTGCGCCGCCAGATGCTTGCGCAGCGCTTCTACCGTTGCAAACTCGGCGGCAACTTCTAACGCATCGGTGTTCACCAGTTCCCGTACCTGAGCAAAGAAAAGAACCTTAATCATGCGCATCCACCTTAAAATCACCCGATTTGCCGCCGCTTTTTGCCAGCAAACGCACCGGACCAATCACCATATCCTTTTGCACCGCTTTGCACATATCGTAGATGGTCAACGCCGCCACGGAGGCTGCCGTTAACGCTTCCATTTCAACGCCGGTTTTACCGGTCAGGCGACACAGCGTTTCAATGCGCACGCGGTTGTGCTCCGGTTCGGCGTGAAGATTGACTTCGACCTTGCTCAGCATCAGTGGGTGACACAGCGGGATAAGATCCCAGGTGCGTTTGGCAGCCTGAATACCGGCAATACGCGCCGTGGCGAAAACGTCACCCTTATGGTGACTGCCGTCGATGATCATCGCCAGCGTTTCGCTACGCATGGTTACGAATGCTTCCGCACGCGCCTCGCGTACGGTTTCCGCTTTGGCGGAGACATCCACCATATGCGCTTCGCCAGCGGCGTTAATATGAGTCAGTTGCGACATACTTATTTCTTCAAATGTGGGTGGAAATTACACGGACGCGTACGGGCATCAAGCTGCGGCGCAATGATATTTTCCCAGGCAGTACGACACGCTTTGGTCGAACCCGGCATGGCAAAAATCAGCGTTTTATTCGCCACCCCGGCAATCGCGCGGGATTGCAGCGTCGCGGTGCCAATCTCTTCAAACGACAGCATACGGAATACTTCGCCAAACCCTTCGACTTCTCTGTCGAACAGCGGTTGCAGCGCTTCCGGCGCCTGGTCCCCTTCGGTTAAACCAGTGCCACCGGTAATGAGCACCACCTGTACATCGTCACTGGCAATCCAGGCAGAAACCTGGGCGCGGATGGCGTAGCGGTTCTCTTTGACAATCGCCTTATCGACAATCTGATGACCCGCTTCTTGCGCCGAGTCACGCAGATAATGGCCGGAGGTATCATCTTCTTCGCCGCGACGGTTGGAAACAGTAAGAATAGCAATGCGTGTCGGGATAAATTCAGCGCTTACCTGACTCATGAAAAACTCCTTTTAGCGATCAGCCGCCAATATAAGATAAGTTTTGCGTAATACCGGTATTGTTCTGATGCAGGAAATGGGTCTGCTTTTTCTCCAGCAGCGCGGCTGAAATACGTTCTTCCAGCGCCGGTTGCTGAGCATCGTCTTCCAGCAAATCACGCAGGCTTACGCCGCCTTCACCAAATAAACACAGATGAAGCTTGCCGACAGAGGAAACGCGCAGACGATTACAGGTGGCGCAGAAGTCTTTCTCATAAGGCATGATCAGACCAATTTCGCCAACATAATCAGGATGACAGAAAACCTGAGCCGGGCCGTCGCTACGCTGTCGGATCTGGTGGATCCAGCCGCGACGCAGCAGCTCATCGCGCAGTACCTGTCCGGAAATATGGTGTTTACGGAAGAGAGAGCTGCCCTCGCCCGTTTCCATCAGTTCAATAAAACGCAGTTGGATTGGTCGAGGTTGGATCCACGCCAGGAAGGTGTCCAGTTGATGATGGTTTACGTCGCGCATCAGCACGGTGTTGACTTTCACTTTTTCAAAACCGGCATCAAAGGCGGCATCAATGCCCGCCATCACCTGCTGAAACTTGTCCTGTCCGGTAATGGCGTGAAACTGACGGGCGTCGAGGCTGTCGACGCTGACGTTGAGCGCGGTCAGTCCGGCATCGCGCCAGGCGGCGGCATCGCGCGCCAGACGATAACCATTAGTGGTTACCGCAATCTGGCGGATGGCGGCGTTTTCGCGCACGGCGGCGATAATGTCAGTGAAGTCGCGACGCAGTGAAGGTTCGCCCCCCGTCAGACGCACTTTTTCGGTTCCCAGACTGGCGAACGCACGCGTGACACGGCGAATTTCATCAACGGTTAAAAAGCCGTTATTGGTGACCCCGCCGGGCTTATAGCCATCCGGCAGGCAGTAGGTGCAACGAAAGTTACACACATCGGTAATCGACAAACGTAAGTAGTAAAACTTACGTGCGAAAGCATCGGTAAGTTGAGAGCCCATGTACACCTTTCCAAATACGGGAGACGTAGTCATTTCTTCCTGCGCCCTGGTGACAAACTTTTTCAAGTCTTGTCACGGCCAAAGCACCGTATCATTTGACCCAGGTGCAGAGGCTAGAGTGTTTATACTCATCATACTTCGAGTTGCAGATGCGTTGGCTTACGGCAACTCAAATTTTTAAGAGTACTTTGTGGTTATGCCGATACTAGCGTGTAAATGGCGCTTTTGCCATGTACACTTTCGCTGTATAAATATGTATATAGCGACATGATCGTGCAATTTCGCTACAGAATAAGCAAAAATCACAGTTTTGCATTGATATACATCATCTTGCCATCAGGTGAGTGTCGTCAGAAAGGAGTAGATCGCAGAAAAAAATTACGGCAGATGCCGACTGGATAATTGCTGAAAACACGCTATTTACGTTACTGTAGCGCCGATCAATTGATATCAGGAAAATATATGCGCACTCGCACGCTGGCAGATCTGGACCGCGTTGTCGCTCTCGGCGGAGGGCATGGATTAGGACGCGTTCTCTCCTCTCTTTCCCCATTAGGTTCCCGCCTGACGGGTATCGTCACCACCACCGATAACGGCGGGTCGACAGGTCGTATTCGTCGCTCTGAAGGAGGGATTGCCTGGGGAGACATGCGTAACTGTCTGAACCAGTTAATTACCCAACCCAGCGTTGCATCCGCTATGTTTGAGTATCGTTTTGGCGGTAATGGCGAACTTTCCGGGCATAACCTCGGAAATCTGATGTTAAAGGCGCTCGATCACCTCAGCGTGCGGCCTCTGGAAGCTATCAATTTAATTCGTAGCCTGCTGAAAGTTGACGCACATTTAATTCCGATGTCGGAGCTGCCGGTGGATCTGATGGCCATTGATGACCAGGGACACGAAGTTTATGGCGAAGTGAATATCGATCAGCTCACCGTCCCGCCCCAGGAACTGATGCTTTCGCCAAAAGTCCCGACTACACGGGAGGCCGTTGAGGCTATCGCTGAAGCGGATTTAATTTTGATAGGCCCCGGCAGTTTTTACACCAGCCTGATGCCGATTCTGTTACTCGATGAAATGTCACAGGCATTACGTCGCACACCGGCTCCAATGGTCTACATAGGCAATCTTGGGCGCGAATTAAGCCTGCCAGCAGCCAGCCTGACGCTTAGCGATAAGCTGACCATTATTGAACAGTACGTCGGGAAGAAAGTGATTGATGCGGTGGTTGTGGGGCCGAAAGTGGATGCTTCCGCCGTTACCGACCGCGTTGTGATCCAGGAAGTGTTGGAAGCCAGCGATATTCCCTACCGCCATGACCGCCAGCTATTGCATAGTGCGCTGGAGAAAGCGGTGCAGGCGCTGGGCTGAACGGATTTGCCTGATGCGCTTCGCTTATCAGGCCTACCAAACGAATTGCTCCGGCATCCGGCCTACGTACGCTATCTACCCCGTAGGTCGGATAAGGGTTTACCCCGCATCCGACACCGTCTTACGATGCCGCAATAAACAACTCGCGCAACTGATGCAACTGGTCACGGATTGTCGCGGCCTCTTCAAATTCGAGATTCTGCGCGTGTTGCATCATCTGCCCTTCCAGCTCGTGAATCTTCTGCTGCAGCGCTTTTGGCGTCATATCCAGTTCGACAACCTCAGACTTCGCGCCTGCGCGTGACTTCCCTTTGCCTTTCGCTTTGGTCTTCGCAATATTCTGCCCCAGCGCCAGAATATCGACCACTTTCTTGTTCAGCCCCTGCGGCGTAATACCGTGTTCTTCGTTATAGAGCTGCTGCTTCTCACGGCGACGTTCGGTTTCACCAATCGCTTTAGCCATAGAGGCGGTAATTTTATCGCCGTAGAGAATCGCCTTACCGTTGATGTTACGCGCCGCACGACCAATGGTCTGAATAAGTGACCGCTCAGAACGCAGGAACCCTTCTTTGTCTGCGTCCAGAATCGCCACCAGGGAGACCTCAGGCATGTCCAGACCTTCACGTAGCAGGTTGATACCCACCAGCACGTCAAACTCGCCCAGACGCAGGTCACGAATGATTTCCATACGTTCCACGGTATCGATGTCAGAGTGCAGATAACGCACCCGTTCACCGTGCTCTTCAAGATACTCGGTGAGATCCTCCGCCATCCGTTTGGTGAGCGTGGTGACCAGCACACGTTCGTTAATCGCCGCACGGGTGCGGATCTCAGATAGCAGATCGTCAACCTGCGTCGCCACCGGGCGCACCTCAATGACCGGATCCAGCAGGCCGGTCGGTCTTACTACCTGATCGACCACATCATCGCCGGATTTCTCCAGCTCATAGTTGCCCGGCGTCGCCGAAACGTAGATGGTTTGCGGGGCCAGCGCTTCAAACTCTTCAAATTTAAGCGGACGGTTATCCAGCGCAGACGGCAGACGGAATCCGTATTCGACCAGGGTTTCTTTACGCGCCCGGTCACCGCGATACATGCCGCCAATTTGCGGGATAGTCACGTGAGATTCATCCACCACCAGCAGGCCATCGGCAGGCAGGTAATCAAACAGCGTCGGCGGCGGCTCGCCCGGACCACGCCCGGACAGATAGCGGGAATAGTTTTCAATCCCCGAGCAGTAACCCAGCTCGTTCATCATTTCCAGATCGAACTGGGTACGCTGACTTAAGCGCTGTTCTTCCAGCAGTTTGTTATTTGCCAACAGGACTTTTCGCCGCTCTGCCAGCTCAACCTTAATTTCTTCCATCGCCTGAACAATACGTTCGCGCGGCGTCACGTAGTGCGTTTTAGGATAGATGGTAAAGCGCGAAATAGTGGATTCGACCTGTCCGGTAAGTGGGTCAAACAGCGACAAACGTTCGACCTCTTCATCAAACAGTTCCACGCGCAACGCGATGTCGTCAGATTCCGCCGGGAATATGTCGATCACTTCACCGCGCACGCGGAAGGTCCCGCGCTGGAATGCCTGATCGTTACGGGTATATTGTAGCTCCGCCAGACGACGCAGGATCGCGCGCTGGTCGATAATCATCCCCACCGTCAGGTGCAGCATCATTTTCAGGTATAGATCCGGGTCACCCAGACCATAAATCGCGGAAACCGACGCTACGACGACGACATCCCGTCGCTCAAGCAACGCTTTGGTTGCTGACAGACGCATCTGCTCAATGTGTTCGTTAACCGAAGCATCCTTCTCGATGAAGGTGTCAGAACTTGGCACGTAGGCTTCCGGCTGATAATAGTCGTAGTAGGAGACGAAATACTCCACCGCGTTATCCGGGAAGAACTCTTTCATCTCACCGTACAACTGCGCGGCAAGCGTCTTATTGGGGGCCAGCACCATGGTAGGGCGCTGTAGGTCCGCAATCACGTTCGCGATGGTGAATGTTTTCCCCGACCCCGTCACCCCCAGCAACGTCTGATGCGCCAGACCATCCTCCAGACCTTCTTCCAGGCGACGTATCGCCTCAGGCTGATCCCCAGAGGGTTTAAAAGCGGAATTTAGTTTGAACGGTTTACTCATGAGCAGCTACCTGAAGCAATGGGCGGGCAGGTGTGTAATTTTACTCGCAGCAGTATATTTTGCTAGTAAAATATACTGGATGAAAAAACAGTAACGCGCCAGAATATTTCTGTTACGCCAGCAAAATGGCCGTGACTACAGGCTAAAATTTGTCCGCAGGCAAGATAAAACACCAGCAAAAATGTGTTATCCCCAAACCAATGACTTTTTTAACATTTGTCAAGCTACCCGATGAAAGTTTTGTGGCAACACATGACACTTCTGCGACAGCCATTGCATTTATCTAACACACTGTAATTTAATGACTATTATCTCAAGCCGTCTTTCGCATCAATTTAGTCGCAGGCCGCGTCTTCTCTCGCTTACCTTGTGTTTTCTAACTCTAATACACAAGGTTATCCACAGGAATAGTGGATAACTGCCTCCAGCCCGTACGGACTGTAGCCTGGCAAAAACGTCCTGATGATCTTTTCTGGTGGGATAAAAAAAAATTATCGCTATTTTTTGATATTTATCAGCTAACGAAGCGACCTGGGATGGCCGAGATCTTGCTCGCATTTTCATCATTTTCCTGCCTGCACCATCACAACGCCACCAGGCACTGACAATGTGCACACTGCGGCGCTCATCCACAACAAGCCGGATACCGCAACCCGCTCAATACGCTATTCTGCTGTATTTTCCCCTAATTCCGCTTCTGGCAAGAGATTTGCAGTTTTCTCCCGACCATCAGCCCGCAAGGCGGATATCATCATGAGGGAGAAATCTATGTTGAGTCTTCGTGCAGTGAATCACTATTACGGTAATCAACACTCGCTTTGGGATGTCGATCTCGACCTGTTGCCCGGTAAATGTACCGCCGTGCTGGGTCTTCCAGGGATGGGAAAAACCACGCTGGCCAATTGCATCATCGGCAATTTACCGATTGAGAGCGGAACCATGTTCTGGCATCAGGCTGGCGCACCACCTTGCGATCTGCTTCAGATTCCGGCGGCAAAGCGCATTGCGCTGGGTATTAATTGTGTATCGCAGGAACGGCGAATTTTTTCGCAGCTGACGGTAGAGGAAAATCTGCACATTGCGCGCCAGGCGGTTGAGGAAAGCGAAGCGATGAACAGCAGCGATATTTACCGCCTGTTTCCGCAGCTGTTTGTACTGCGTCAGGCCAAAGGGGTGGCATTATCAGAGGAAAATCAGCACCAGCTTGCACTCGCCAGTGCGCTGGTCACTCGCCCGCGCCTGCTGATCCTCGATGAGCCGACGCGAGGAAGTGGCCAGGCGTATATCCACAAACTGGGGAATCTGATTGTGAGGCTAAGCCAGGAGCTTGGCATCGCCATTATGCTCGCGGAGCAGAGCCTGCCGTTCATTCGTCGGGTCGCCGACTGCTATTGCTTGTTACATCGTGGCCGCAACGTGGCTCAAGGACAAATAACACAATTCAGCGACCCGCTAATCAACGACTGGTGGATGCCAGAGACAAAACGCTAAGATCGATATAACGACCTGTCGATGCTCGTTCCGGCTCTTCTGCCAGCCAGGGTATTTCCCCCAGTAGCGGAGCCGCAAGCGCACGCTTTAGCGTCGCCATATATTCAGCATGACGCTTGCCAGGTGGCATCACATCATTGGCAACCCATCCGGCGAGCGTCAGCCCGGCCTGCTGCACCGCCTGGGCGGTCAAAATGGCATGGTTGATACAACCGAGCTTAACGCCAACCACCAGAATCACCGGCAGTTGTTCCGCTTTTACCCAGTCAGAAAAACTCAGCGTTGGTGAAAGTGGCGTAAACCATCCGCCTGCGCCTTCCACCAATACCCAGTCAGCTTGTTCTTCAAGCAAGCGTAAACCCGCAGACATCACTGAAGCCTGAATGGGGCGTCCTTCGTCAGCACTGATGATATGCGGTGAGGTAGGTTCGGCGAAGGTATACGGATTGATGGCCGCATAATCCACTGCCACAACGCTGTTGCGCTGTAGAGCCAGCGCATCGCTGTTTCGTAGACCTTCAGCCGTCATTTCACTGCCTGACGCCACCGGCTTATAGCCGACCGTTCGCAACCCCAGTTGTCCCGCCGCCTGAAGCAACGCACAGCTGGCGATAGTTTTACCTACTTCGGTGTCCGTCCCGGTGACAAAATATGTGTTAGTCACGTTGAATTACTCCCAAAAAAAGATGATAGGTCAGCGGATATTTACCCTGCTGACAGGGCCAGGCGAGCTGTAACTGGCGCAACTGCGAGCGGGTCAGCACACGCTGCTCGCGTCCATCATGCAAATGCGTCGCGCCAATGCCCTTTAGCGAGCGCATGGCACTCAGCGCATCGTCAAACCACAGCGTGACGGCATGAGACTGGTATTCAACGTCCCAGCCGCACAGAGCGTTTTCCAGTTGCTCCACGGGCAAAAAACGGTTGGCGTGCTCCCGATCATCAACCGCTCTCCACGCCTGACGAAGTTCCGGCATCGACCCTTGCGCCAGCGTACTAAACGCCACCGCCCCTCCAGGACGCACCACCCGGTATAGCTCGCGTAACGCGCCGCGCAGGTCGTTGCACCACTGCACGGCCAGATTGCTCCAGGCCAGATCGAAAGTGGCAGCGGCCTGCGGAATGGCTTCGATATCCGCCAGCAGATAGTGATGGGCGACATCGTGACGCTGCGCTTGCGTAAGCATTTGCGCCGACAGATCCAGCGCACAGACCTCGCTCCCCTGCTCCCGCCAGTAGCGACTCATACGCCCAGGCCCACAGCCCGCATCCAAAACCCGTGAGAACGCCCGGCCATTGAGTTGCGCCAGTAACGCATCGGCGCTCTGACGCTGAAGCTCCGCATGTTGCTCATAGTGCGTAGCCGCGCGACCAAACGCAGCGGCAATCGCCTGCTTATTGACCTGCGCCATGCAGCACCTCCAGTAAGTTGTCGATATCCTGGACTTCATGCGCCTGGGTCAGCGTAATCCGCAGCCTGGCCGTCCCAACCGGCACCGTCGGCGGACGAATCGCCGTCACCCAGCAGCCCTGTTGCCGTAACGTCTGTGCCAGTTGCAAGGCTTTATGATTGTCGCCAACGATCAGCGGTTGAATAGCGCTGTCTGAATGTGCCAGCGTCAAATCCGTAGTATTCACCCCTGCGCGAAAACGCTGGATCAGCATCGCCAGCTTTTCTCTGCGCTCATCGCCTTCGCGGCTGCGGATCACCGCCAGCGCGGCGCGCAAGGCCTGAGCCTGGGCTGGCGGCATGCTGGTGCTGTAGATCAGATGACGGGCAAACTGCAGCAGATAATCGGCCACGCTATCAGAACACAGGATCGCCGCACCGCTGACGCCGAACCCTTTACCAAATGTCACCACCAACAGCTCAGGTTTCACCTGCTGTCGGGAGCACGAACCACGCCCTTCCTCACCGCTTACGCCAATCCCATGCGCATCATCCACCAGCAGCCACGCGCCCTGCCGTTTCGCCACCACGTGGATTTCTGCCAGCGGCGCGCTGTCGCCATCCATGCTGAACACGCCTTCGGTGATCACCAGCTGCTGCCCCGGACAGGGGGCTGTCAGCAGACGATCCAGATGTTGCGAGTCGTTATGAGTAAAGCGACGTAACACGGCAGGGCTAAGACTGGCAGCCTCCAGCAGCGAGGCATGGCTGAGCCTGTCGGCAACAATCTTGTCATCTTTTCCCATCAGTGCGGCAATGACCGCCTGATTGGCGGCAAAACCAGAGATGAACAACAGCGCCCGGGAATAGCCGAGCCACTGCGCCAGCTCTTCTTCCAGCGCCTGATGAGCAACGGAATAACCGCTGACATGGCCCGAGCCGCCGCTGCCGACGCCAAAACGCTCAGCGCCCTGCTGCCACGCGCAGATAATCTGCGGATGGTGGCTTAAGCCGAGGTAGTCGTTGCTGGAGAAATTCAGATACTGGCGACAGTCGGCCTGCAGCCAGCGACCGGCACCCTGCGTCACCGCATAGCGCTGACGCAGGGCATCAGCACGACGACGCGCTGTTAGCGCATCGTTAATTTTTTGCTGCCAGGTCATACGGTTGCCGCGTTGTAGTAATCGTCGGTATCCGGGGTACGCAGCGCCTGCTCCAGACGTTGTTGCTGTTCGTTATCGCCCGCCAGTACCGCAGTTTGCTGCGGGTTAAGACCCAGCTTGCGAAATAACAGCAAATCTTTATCTTCGTTCGGGTTCGGGGTGGTCAGCAGTTTGCAGCCGTAGAAAATCGAGTTGGCCCCGGCCATAAAGCACATCGCCTGGGTTTGTTCGTTCATCTGCTCGCGCCCGGCAGAAAGACGCACGTATGAGGTCGGCATCATGATACGCGCCACGGCGATAGTACGAATAAAATCAAAAGCATCTACGTCGTCGTTATCGGCAAGCGGCGTGCCCTTCACTTTCACCAGCATGTTGATCGGCACACTTTCCGGCGGCGTCGGCAGATTCGCTAATTGCAGCAGCAGACCCGCGCGGTCGGTCACCGTTTCACCCAGCCCAACAATCCCGCCGGAGCAAACTTTAATACCCGCCTCGCGCACTTTATCCAGCGTATCCAGGCGCTCCTGGTACGAGCGGGTGGTGATGATATTGCCGTAAAATTCCGGCGAGGTGTCGAGGTTGTGGTTGTAGTAGTCCAGACCCGCATTGGCCAGGCGCTGGGCCTGAGATTCGTCCAGCGTGCCCAGCGTCATACAGGCTTCCAGCCCCAGTTCTTTCACGCCCTGAACCATTTGTTCCAGGTACGGCATATCGCGCTCATGCGGGTTCTTCCACGCCGCGCCCATGCAAAACCGCGTTGAACCGGCCTGCTTCGCCTTACGTGCCGAGTCCAGTACCTGTTCAACCTCCATCAACCGTTCTGTTTCCAGACCGGTTTTATAGCGGGAGCTTTGCGGGCAGTATTTGCAATCTTCCGGGCAAGCACCGGTCTTAATCGACAGCAGCGTACTAACTTGTACCTGCTGCGGATCGAAATGCTGACGATGAACCTGCTGCGCTTCAAACAGCAGATCCAACAGCGGTTTTTCAAATAATTCGGTGACTTGCGACATTGTCCAGCGAGAAGAATGAGCCATATTGGTATACGTTTCGTTGTTAGTTTGGTGTAGACTCGTAAACCTAAATCTTTTTAATTTGGTTTACAAGTCGATTATGACAACGGACGATCTTGCGTTTGACCAACGCCATATCTGGCACCCATACACCTCCATGACCTCCCCGTTGCCGGTTTATCCGGTGGCGCGTGCCGAAGGTTGCGAACTGATCTTAGCCAGCGGTGAGAAGCTGATTGACGGCATGTCATCCTGGTGGGCGGCAATCCACGGTTACAATCACCCGCAACTGAACGCCGCGATGAAAACGCAGATTGATGCCATGTCGCATGTAATGTTTGGCGGCATTACCCATGCCCCGGCCATTGCGCTGTGCCGCCAGTTGGTGGCGATGACCCCAGAGGCGCTGGAGTGCGTTTTTCTCGCAGATTCAGGGTCGGTCGCCGTAGAAGTTGCAATGAAAATGGCACTGCAATACTGGCAGGCTAAAGGCGAATCCCGCCAGCGTTTCCTGACATTTCGTAATGGTTACCATGGTGATACCTTCGGCGCGATGTCGGTCTGCGATCCTGACAACTCAATGCACAGTCTGTGGAAGGGATACCTGCCGGAGAACCTGTTTGCCCCAGCCCCACAAAGCCGCATGGGCGGCGAGTGGGACGAACTGGATATGGTGCCTTTTGCCCGTCTGATGGCCGCGCATCGCCACGAAATTGCGGCAGTGATCCTAGAGCCAATCGTACAGGGCGCTGGCGGTATGCGCATGTATCATCCCGAATGGTTAAAACGCATCCGTAAGATGTGCGACCGTGAAGGGATCCTGCTGATTGCCGATGAAATCGCCACCGGATTTGGTCGTACAGGCAAGCTTTTTGCCTGCGAGCATGCCGACATCACTCCGGACATTTTATGCCTGGGCAAAGCGTTAACCGGCGGAACAATGACCCTTTCTGCAACCCTCACCACCCGCCAGGTTGCGGAAACCATCAGCAACGGTGAAGCCGGATGCTTCATGCACGGCCCGACCTTTATGGGCAATCCGTTGGCCTGCGCCGTCGCCTCCGCCAGCCTGTCGTTAATCGAAACCGGCGAGTGGCGCGCACAGGTAGCGGCCATTGAAGCGCAGCTGTGGGCAGAACTCGCCCCGGCGGTAGATTCCTGCTGGGTCGCGGACGTACGCGTGCTCGGCGCCATCGGCGTCATCGAAACCACGCATCCGGTGAATATGGCAGCGTTACAGAAGTTCTTTGTCGAACAGGGCGTGTGGATAAGACCATTTGGCAAGCTCATCTACCTGATGCCGCCGTACATTATCCAGCCCGATCAGTTACGTCGCCTGACGCAGGCCGTGAACGAGGCTGTGCGCAATGCAACATTTTTTAGCGATTAATCAGCGGTAAGCTCTACGGTTTCTGGCTACACTTTTTGGCTAACGAGAGGAGTCAGCATGAAACTAATCAGTAACGATCTGCGCGATGGCGATAAGCTTGGGCATCGCTACGTCTTTAACGGCATGGGGTATGACGGGGATAATATTTCCCCGCATCTGGCATGGGATGACGTACCCGCAGGAACCAAAAGCTTTGTCGTGACCTGCTTTGATCCTGATGCGCCAACCGGCTCCGGCTGGTGGCATTGGGTGGTGGTAAATCTGCCGGCTGATACCCGCGTACTCCCACAAGGATCCGGCTCCGGGCTGGTTGCACTGCCGGATGGGGTGATTCAGACCCGTACAGATTTTGGTAAAGCCGGTTATGGCGGCGCTGCGCCGCCGAAGGGTGAAACCCACCGCTATATCTTTACGGTTCACGCCCTGGATGTGGAGCGTATTGATGTCGATGAAGGTGCCAGCGGCGCGATGGTTGGATTTAACGTCCATTTCCACTCGCTCGCCAGCGCTTCGATTACGGCGATGTTTAGCTAAGCTGTGTTGAGCCGGATGTCGGTTTCGCCTCATCCGGCCTACAAAGCAGACCGTAGGCCTGATAAGACGCGTCAGCGTCGACATCAGGCAATTTTCTACAGAAATTCAGGCAGCAATTGCAGCAACGTTCCTTGCGCTAACAGCTCGGTCGCGCACTCAATATCCGGGGCAAAAAAGCGATCCTGCGTGTAGTGGGCAACCTGCTCGCGCAGCGCCTGTCGCGCCTGCTCCAGCAACGGACTGGAGGTTAACCCTTCACGCAGGTCAATCCCCTGACACGCCGCCAGCCACTCCACGGCAATCACACCGCGCGTATTTGCTGCCATCTCCCACAGTCTGCGCCCCGCCGCCGGCGCCATAGAAACATGATCTTCCTGGTTGGCGGAGGTCGGCAAGCTGTCCACGCTGTGCGGATGCGCCAGCGCTTTGTTCTCGCTCGCCAGCGCGGCGGCGGTTACCTGAGCAATCATAAAGCCGGAGTTAACCCCACCGTTTTTCACCAGGAACGGCGGCAACTGCGACATATGTTTGTCCATCATCAGCGCAATGCGCCGCTCTGATAACGAGCCAATTTCCGCAATTGCCAGCGCCAGATTATCTGCCGCCATCGCCACCGGTTCAGCATGGAAGTTGCCGCCGGAAATCACATCGCCCTCTTCAGCAAACACCAGCGGGTTGTCGGAAACCGCGTTGGCTTCAACCAGCAGAACATCCATCACCTGGCGCATTTGCGTCAGACACGCCCCCATCACCTGTGGCTGACAGCGCAGAGAATACGGGTCCTGTACTTTTTCGCAGTTATGATGCGACTGAGAAAGCGCGCTGGAGTCGGTCAACACATGACGGTATAGCGTTGCGGCATCAATCTGCCCACGCTGCCCTCGCGCGGCATGAATACGGGCGTCAAACGGACGACGGGAGCCCAGCACGGCTTCTGTGGTCAGCGCCCCGCACACCGTCGCAGACGCAAACAGTTCCTGAGCTTCAATTAACCCGCGCAGTGCAAAGGCGGTGGAAGCCTGAGTGCCGTTGAGCAGCGCCAGTCCCTCTTTCGCCTCCAGCGTGATCGGCTCCAGTCCGGCCTTTTTCAGCGCTTCAGTCGCCGGGATCCATTCTCCCTGCCAGCGCGCTTTACCTTCGCCCAATAGCGTCAACGACATATGTGCCAGCGGCGCCAGGTCGCCCGATGCGCCCACCGACCCTTTCGCCGGGATCAGTGGATATACCTCGGCATTCACCAGCGCAATCAGCGCTTCAATCACGCTCAAACGAATGCCGGAAAAACCGCGCGCCAGGCTGTTGATTTTCAGCACCATAATCAGGCGAACCATTGCGTCATCCAGTGCCTCGCCAACGCCTGCCGCATGGGAAAGCACCAGCGAACGCTGTAAATTCTGCAAATCTTCCGTGGCGATACGGGTCTGAGCCAACAGGCCAAAGCCGGTATTAATGCCATACGCCGTACGGCCTTCAGCGACAATATTATTGACGCAGGCGACGCTGGCGTTGATTGCATCAATCGCCCCGGCATCCAGGCTCAGTTTGACCGGCTGCTGCCAGATTTCACGTAGCTGGGTAAAACTCAGATGGCCCGGCGTGAGTGTCATGGTGTTCATATCAGCGTTTCTCCTGCGTCGCAGCAATCATTGGCAAATTCAGCCCTTCTTCAACGGCGCACTCCACCGCAATGTCATACCCGGCGTCGGCGTGGCGCATCACCCCGGTAGCCGGATCGTTATGTAAGACTCGGGCGATGCGCGCCGCGGCTTCATCGGTGCCATCGCAAACAATCACCATCCCGGCATGCTGAGAGAAGCCCATGCCAACCCCGCCGCCGTGATGCAGCGACACCCAGGTCGCTCCGCTGGCGGTGTTAAGCAGCGCGTTCAGCAGCGGCCAGTCGGATACGGCGTCTGAACCGTCGCGCATAGCTTCTGTTTCGCGGTTTGGGCTGGCAACAGAACCGGAGTCCAGATGATCACGGCCAATAACAATCGGCGCGGATACTTCACCGCAGCGCACCATTTCATTAAACGCCAGCCCCAGCTTTTGTCGCCACTCCAGGCCGACCCAGCAGATACGCGCTGGTAAGCCCTGGAAGTTAATCCGCTCACGCGCCATATCCAACCAGTGATGAAGGTGCTTATCATCAGCCACGATCTCTTTCACTTTGGCATCTGTCTTATAAATATCCTGCGGATCGCCTGACAGTGCCACCCAACGGAACGGGCCTATGCCGCGACAGAACAGGGGGCGAATATAAGCAGGTACGAAGCCGGGGAAATCAAAGGCGTTTTCCACGCCCATCTCTTTGGCCATCTGGCGAATGTTGTTGCCGTAATCAAACGTCGGCACACCCATTTTGCTAAACGCCAGCATCGCCTCAACGTGCGTTGCCATTGAACGTTTCGCCGCCTGCACCGTGCCCTGGGGATCGGACACCGCTTTTGCCTGATACTCTTCCCAACTCCAGCCGCACGGCAGATAACCATGCAGCGGATCGTGGGCGCTGGTCTGGTCGGTGACCATATCCGGGCGCACACCGCGCTTCACCAGTTCCGGCACAACGTCGGCGGCATTAGCACACAGCGCAATGGAGACGGCTTTACCCTCGCGGGTGTATTTGTCGATACGCGCCAGCGCATCGTCAAGCGATGTCGCCTGCTCGTCGACGTAACGGGTACGCAGACGGAAATCAATTCGGCTTTGCTGGCATTCAATGTTCAGCGAACACGCACCCGCAAGTGTAGCGGCTAGCGGTTGTGCTCCGCCCATGCCGCCCAGCCCGGCGGTCAGTACCCAGCGTCCGCTGAGGTTACCCTGATAATGCTGACGCCCGGCCTCAACGAAAGTTTCATAAGTCCCCTGCACGATGCCCTGGCTGCCGATGTAGATCCAGCTCCCGGCGGTCATCTGGCCGTACATCGCCAACCCTTTGGCGTCCAGTTCGTTGAAGTGCTCCCAGGTAGCCCAATGTGGCACCAGGTTGGAGTTGGCAATCAGCACGCGCGGTGCGTTGTCGTGAGTTTTGAATACGCCTACCGGTTTTCCGGACTGGACCAGCAGAGTTTCATCGGTCTCCAGTTTGGTCAGCGCGTTGACGATGGCGTCATAACATTCCCAGTCCCGCGCGGCGCGGCCAATCCCACCGTATACCACCAGCTCATGCGGATTTTCCGCCACATCGGGATCCAGATTATTCATTAACATGCGCAGCGGCGCTTCGGTCAGCCAGCTTTTGGCCGTTAAGGTGGTGCCGCGTGGGGCACGAATATCCTGCTGACGATATTTGCTATGGGACATGACAGAAAACTCCTCGCGAACGTCGGATAGATAAGAAATATATACTTGTCTATACAAGTCATCGCAAGGATGATTTTAACAATTAAGATACATTTTTATTATATTGCGTCAGCAATCACGGTTTTGATATCCCGACATCAGGACATAAACCGTCCTTGCAGGCGATAGCGGGAACCCGGGAACAGCAAACGGGCATGAGAGACTATGGACGACGCAGACCAGGTCTTACGGCGAATCAGCAGGCAGGGATCGTGTTCTTTGATATTCAGCAGCGCGCACTCTTCAGCGCTGGCACGTACCGCTTCAACAATATGTTCACCTTCCGTCAGCGGGGCTATCAGCGACAGGTATGCGTGCGGCGTGGTCTGGCTGTAATCCTGCGCCAGATACTCCGGCACAATTTCGGCATTCACACAGCGATCTTCAATCTGTACCGGCAGATCGTTCTCGTAATGAACCATGACAGAGTGAAAAATGGAGGTGCCTTCTTTGACGTTTAACACCAAAGCCTGCTGCGCGTTGGCCTGGGTTTTTTCCAGCGTCAGCACTTCGCACCGGTGCTGATGCTGACGGGCGTTGATTTCATCCGCGATGCTGCGGATTTCAAACAGCGCAGACTGACCTTTGGGCTCGGCGACAAACGTCCCGACGCCCTGCAAACGCACCAGTAAACCTTCATCCGTTAACTCACGTAGCGCCCGGTTGATAGTCATGCGGCTGAAACCATATTGCGCCACCAGCTCTGCCTCAGAAGGAATGCGATCGTGAGGCTGCCAGATACCGCTGGCAATTTTTTCGCTGATCTCCTGTTTGACCTTTTCGTAAAAAGGAGCCGGAGCAGAACGGGATGGGAGCATGCGTGAGCCTTCCTTAAGCTGAAAATGTGAGTGGGTAGAGTTTACAGGCATTACCCGAGCCTGATAAGCGCAACGCCATCAGGTATATCAGTGCCACCAGTGGGCGATTTGCCAGCCTAATCGCGCCGCCACGCGTGCTGCTCTGCCATCATCGTCAAAGCGTGGATTAAATTCAACCATATCCACCGCCAGGAGTTTACCGCTACGACACAGAGGCTCAATCAGTCTCAGCAGCGTCGCCAAGGGTACGCCAAGCGCGGCGGGGGCCGACACGCCGGGCATTTCCCACACCGGCAGCACGTCGAAGTCGATTGTCAGATAGATGACATCCAGATTGGCAATGAACTGCGCTAACTGCGCCTGCGCCGTATCGCAATGCAGATCCTCCACCACGGTAACACCGAGCCGCTGGGCCTCATCCCAAAGCGCCTGGGTGTTTGCCGCCCGACTGACGCCGATACAGGCATAGTGAAATTCACGCTGCTGTTCATCGCAAAGCTGCGCCAGCTGGCGAAATGGCGTACCGGATGTGGCTTGTTCAGCTTTGCGCAAATCGAGATGCGCATCGAAGTTGACTATCCCCACTTTCGCCTGCGGGAACGCATCCAGTACGCCAGCGCCGTGGGCAAAGGCAGTTTCGTGTCCCCCGCCCAAAACAAAGGTACGCATGTTCTCCTGCTGACAGCGCTGTACCGCATTACGTAACGCCTGCTGCGCGCCCTCAAGATCGGGAGCCTGCGCCACAATATTTCCCAGATCCACCAGCCGATTGTGCCCATCGTGGCTGGCTAAATTCGCCAGCGCCTTGCGCAGCTCATCGGGTGCTCCGGCGGCACCCGTGCGCCCCTGATTACGTTTAACGCCTTCGTCGCAGGCAAACCCGAGCAACGCTATCTGCTCGCGGTACATTTCTGGGCTAAACGTCAGACTTTGCATGATAGTCTGAAACAGGCGCAGCGCATTCGGCGATTCGGCGCGGTCATCACGTCCCTGCCACAGCGCAGGTGAGGCTGGTTGCCAGTTGGTCATGCTATTTGTCCTTTGAATACGCGTTGGTAGAGCGGATTGCGCCCGGGTTCATACAGGATCTCGACCGGGAGGGTTGCATCCCACACCACAAAATCGGCCACAAACCCGGCCTTCAATTGACCGTGGGTGGCATGACGCCCAAGCGCCCGAGCCGCATGACGGGTTACACCCGCCCATGCTTCTTCCGGCGTCAGGCCAAACTGGACACAAGCCATATTCATCGCCCAGTGCAGGCTGATAAACGGACTGGTACCGGGGTTAAAATCTGTCGCTACCGCCATCGGTACCTGATATTGACGCAGCAACGCTACCGGTGGGCGCTGCTGCTCTTTGAGGAAATAGAACGCGCCGGGCAGCAGCACGCCGACCGTACCGCTTTGACTCATCGCCGCCACGCCCGCTTCATCGAGGTATTCAATATGATCGGCGGATAGCCCTTGGTAGCGGCTTACCAACTGTGCGCCGCCAAGCAATGACAGTTGTTCGACATGGCCTTTAATCGGGATGCCCAGCGCCTGTGCAGCCTGAAACACCCGCTCGCTCTGCGCCAACGAAAAACCAACGCTTTCACAGAACAGATCGACGGTCTCAAACAGCCCTTGTTCCCACAATTGCGGCATAATGGTCTCACACACCAGCGTAATATAGCCGTCAGGATCATCCCGGTATTCCGCTGGAGTTGCATGCGCAGCCAACAGCGTCGGGCTGATTTCAACGATATTCTCTGCCGCCAGCGCTGCCACCACGCGCAATATTTTCTCTTCTGTCGGCAAATCCAGGCCGTAGCCGGATTTTATTTCCAGCAGCGTAACACCTTCTTTGATCAGCTGTTCCATCCGCTGATGAGCTACGTGTAAGAGTTGTTCATCCGTGGCGCTGCGGGTCGCCGATACGGTGGCATTGATCCCCCCACCCTGAGCGCTTATCTGCTGGTAGGAGACACCATTTAGCCGCTGCTCCCACTCACCTGCGCGGTTTCCGCCAAAGACCAGATGCGTATGGCAATCAATCAGGCCAGGCGTAATCAGCCTGCCCTGCATATCAAAAGTATTGTCATGCGTGAGATATAACGATGATTCCGGGACGATATCGCGAATCTTGCCCTGGCGGACGATCAGCGCGTGACCATCCAACAGCCCATATGGGGTACCACGTTCAGGGTCCATAGTCGCCAGACGAACATTGCGCCAGATAACATCATCAGGGAAGAATTGCTGCATTCGACTCACCACTTGTCATAGGTTGTATAGACATTTATTTTTGATTATAGGGATGTTGTCAACCTGAAGAACCATAATTGTTATCTATTTGTGATATAAAGACTCTCCGCGCCAGACATTGCTGCGATAAAAAACAACTTTTTACCTTTTCGCCTTCCCGTTTCGCTCAACTTAGTATAAAAAAGCAGGCTTTAATGGATAACTTTCAAAGCCCGGAGCAACCTGTGAACATATCATCAGTTTCCCGTCTGGCGCTGGCAATGGCTTTTGGCGTGACGCTGACCGCCTGTAGCTCTACGCCGCCCGATCAAATTCCTTCCGATCAAACCGCGCCAGGAACCTCTTCGCGCCCAATTTTGTCGGCCAATGAAGCGAAAAACTTCGTTACTGCGCACTATTTTTCCGCGCTGACGCCAAACACCGCGCCGTGGAGCCCTTCTTCTATTTCTCTGCCTGCACAGCCTGACTTCGTCGTTGGCCCGGCAGGGACTCAGGGCGTCACCCATACCAGCATTCAAGCCGCTGTTGATGCAGCAATCATCAAACGTACTAACAAACGTCAGTACATCGCGATTATGCCAGGCGAGTACCAGGGCACGGTATATATCCCGGCAGCAACAGGTAGCCTGACGCTGTACGGCATGGGCGAAAAACCGCTCGATGTGAAAATTGGCCAGGCCATTGACGGTGACATGAGCACAGCGGACTGGCGTCGTACGGTGAACCCAGCCGGTAAATACATGCCGGGTAAACCTGCGTGGTATATGTTTGATAATTGCCAGAACAAACGCGGCACGAATATTGGCGTGATGTGTTCTGCTGTCGTCTGGTCGCAAAATAACGGTCTGCAATTGCAGAATCTGACCATCGAAAACAACCTGGGTGACAGCGTTGATGCGGGTAACCACCCAGCCGTTGCACTGCGTACCGATGGCGATAAAGTGCAGATCAACAAGGTCAATATCCTGGGCCGCCAAAATACCTTCTTCGTGACCAATAGCGGCGTACAAAACCGTCTGGAAAACGATCGTCAGCCGCGTACGCTGGTTACCAACAGCTACATTGAAGGCGATGTGGATATCGTTTCCGGTCGCGGTGCCGTAGTGTTCGATAACACCGATTTCCGTGTAGTGAACTCCCGTACCCAGCAGGAAGCCTATGTATTCGCACCGGCTACCCTGTCAAACATCTACTACGGTTTCCTGGCGATTAATAGTCGCTTCACGGCAAGTGGCGATGGCGTGGCGCAGTTAGGCCGCTCGCTGGATGTCGATTCCAACACTAACGGTCAGGTCGTGATTCGTGACAGCGTGATTAACGAAGGCTTTAACATGGCAAAACCATGGGCTGACAGTGTTATCGCAAAACGCCCGTTTGCCGGTAATACCGGTGCGGAAGATGACAAAGGTGAAATCCAGCGTAATCTGAACGACACCAACTTCAACCGTATGTGGGAATACAACAACCGTGGTATCGGTAGCAAAGTGGTTGCTGAACCTAAGCAGTAAACGTCATTCTCTGATGTAAACCCGGCAGATTCATGCTCTGCCGGGCAATGTGCCGGATACTCATCCGGCATTAGACGCAATATTAGTACGCGTTAACAACCACCCACATCGGGCCTTGTCCTACCGCGTAACGACCTTTCTCCGTCAACAGTCCTTGTTCGCCAGCAATCTCGTATACCGCGATATGGTGCGATTTTTGTCCGGCTGCAATCAGGTATTTACCTCTGTTATCGATATTAAAACCGCGCGGCTGAGTTTCGGTAGGTTGGAAACCTTCTTTGGTCAACACGCTGCCATCTTCAGAGACGCTAAAGACCGTAATCAGGCTGGCGGTGCGATCACAGGCATACAGATGGCGACCATCCGGTGTGATGTGAATATCTGCTGCCCAACGGGTATCCGCGAAATCAGCAGGCATCATATCCAGCGTCTGCACACACTCAATCTTGCCGTACGGATCTTTCAGCTCCCAGACATCAACAGAGCTATTCAGCTCGTTCACGCAGTAGGCATATTGCTTATTCGGATGGAACGCCATATGACGCGGGCCCGCGCCTTCAACGGTAGTCACTTCAGCCGGTTCCTGCGCAACCAGATGGCCATCATCGCTAACGTCAAACAGGCAGATACGATCCTGTTTCAACGCCGGAACCCAAAGGGTACGGTTATCCGGAGAGATGTTGGCTGAGTGGCAACCATCCAGACCTTCTACCACGTCGACCAGTTCCACCGGCAGGCCATCTTCCAGACGCGTGACACTCACGCTACCCGCGTTATAAGAGCCAACGAACACGAAACGTCCCTGATGATCGGTAGAAATATGCGTCGGGCTACCCGGCAGCGCTGACTCTGCCGCGAAGGTCAGCGCTCCGTCATCAGGCGCAATACGATAAGCCAACACGCGAAACTCCGGGCGCACACCAACATAGAGGTAACGCTTATCCGGGCTGACGACCATCGGCTGTACCTGACCCGGTACATCAACCACCTGCGTCAGCGTCAGAGAACCATCGTGATTCAGGCTCCAGACGTGGATTTGCTGACTTTCAGGGCTGGCGGTATAAACGGTTTGCTTCATGAATACTCCTTTGCTTTTTGGCAGGTGGCTGCAATTGCCTGACACACGCCTAAGGTAGACGCTTTTAACGGTGAATGCTTAATTAAGGCTCAGAATTTTGTCCGGCTCCCGTCTCGGTGTACCATTCCAGCAGACAAAATTCTCAACCTTAATCTGGAAAAAACTATGACCGCACGCGTGATTGCCCTGGATTTAGACGGTACTCTGTTGACCCCGAAAAAAACCTTGCTGCCATCCTCCCTCGAAGCGCTCTCGCGCGCCAGAGAAGCAGGCTACCAACTTATCATTGTCACAGGTCGCCATCACGTTGCTATTCATCCTTTTTATCAGGCACTGGCGCTGGATACACCTGCAATTTGCTGTAACGGTACCTACTTGTATGATTATCAGGCAAAAAAGGTACTGGAATCCGATCCCCTCCCGGTAGACCAGGCATTACAGCTGATCGAAATGCTGGATGAACATCAGATCCACGGGCTGATGTATGTGGATGAGGCCATGCTGTATGAGCGCCCAACCGGGCATGTGGTGCGTACCGCTAACTGGGCGCAAACTCTGCCGCCGGAACAGCGCCCGACCTTCACCCAGGTTCCTTCGCTGGCGCAGGCCGCACATGACGTCAACGCCGTCTGGAAATTTGCCCTGACCGACGAAGATATTCCGAAATTGCAGCAGTTTGGTCGGCACGTCGAGCAACAGCTGGGGCTGGAGTGTGAATGGTCCTGGCACGATCAGGTCGACATTGCCCGTAAAGGCAACAGCAAAGGACGACGCCTGACCCAGTGGATTGAAGCACAGGGCGGGTCAATGGAAAACGTGATTGCCTTTGGCGATAACTTTAACGACATCAGCATGCTGGAAGCCGCAGGTACCGGGGTGGCGATGGGCAACGCGGATGACGCGGTCAAAGCCCGCGCCAACATCGTGATTGGTGACAACACCACAGACAGCATTGCGAAATTTATCTACTCCCACCTGCTGTAATCAGGCGGTAATCGATACGCTCTTAATTTGCGCGTACAGCCACAGGCCAGGTTTGATACCCAGTTCATCCCTGGCCCACGGGCTGATCCTTGCCCACAGCGTCTTACCGCCCACCTCAAGCTGAACTTCCACCTGACCGTTATCGTCATAACATTGCGCGACTTTTGCCCGGAGAACGTTACGAATACTGGTCTGCTGGGGGGGTTGGAGCACCAGTGAAACATCAGAGGCCTGAATACGAATACGCAGCGCGGTTTGCAGCGGTTGCTCCAGCTTATTGACCCACAGATGCTGATCGCCGAGCGCCAGCGCGGTCATCGCATAGTGTGGATGATGTTCCAGCACGCTGACTTTCAGAATACTGCTTTGCTGTTCCTTAGGCAGCCAGGGGTGCATCACGCTGCTGCCCCAGACATCTTCCAGCGAACCAAACGCTTTGACCTGCCCGTTCTCCAGCACCATCACTTTATCCGCCAGGTGCAAAATCTCATCAAGCGAGTGGCTGACGTACAGCATCGGAATATTAATTTCACGTGCAAGGCGTTGCAGGTAAGGCAGCAGTTCGCGTTTACGCGGTATATCCAGCGAGGCTAACGGCTCATCAAGCAGCAATAACTCAGGCGCGGTCAGCAGCGCCCGACCGATGGCGACACGCTGCTTTTCACCGCCAGAAAGACCGCCGGGCAAACGGTCAAGCAGCGGTTCAATGCCCAACAGCGACACCAGCTTATCAAACTGTCCGGCCATGCTTTTCGCCATTCCGTAACGCAGGTTGCCGCGCACTTTATAGTGCGGGAACAGGCGCGCATCCTGGAAAACATAGCCCACCCGGCGTTTTTCCGGCGTTAAACAGATACCGTTCTCGACGTCGTTTAAGACCCGACCGTTGAGCACGATGCGTCCTGACTGCGGCTGCGTCAGGCCGCTGATGGCGTTAATCAGTGAGGTTTTGCCCGCGCCGGAAACGCCAAAAATAGCGGTGATGCCGCTGGCTGGCAGCGTTTCGTTGAGCGTCAGGCAATGCGTCCCCAGCGTCTGGGAGAAATTGAGTTCCAGCATAATTATCGCCCCGTCCGCTCACGGCTAATACGCGCCAGCCATTCAGAAATCAGCAGCGAAATCAGCGCTAAAACAATAGAAATGATACACAACCTCGCCGCCGCGCTTTCGCCGCCGGGAGTCTGGATCAGGGTATACATCGCCGAAGGAATGGTGCGGGTTTCACCAGGAATGTTGGAAACAAAAGTAATGGTTGCGCCGAATTCCCCGAGGGAACGCGCGAACGCCAGCACCGTACCGACAATAATGCCGGGCAGCATCAGCGGTAGCGTAATGGTCATGAATACACGCCAGCGTCCGGCTCCCAGCGTGCGGGCCGCCTGCTCCAGCTTGACGTCGACACCTTCCAGCGCCAGACGAATTGCCCGTACCATCAGAGGAAAAGACATCACCGCCGCAGCCAGTACCGCACCGCGCCAGCTAAAGGCAAAGGTAATGCCAAACCAGTCGTACAACCATTCGCCAATGAATCCGCGCCGCCCCATGGCGACCAACAGCAGATAGCCCACCACGACCGGCGGCAGAACCAGTGGCAAATGCAGAACGCTGTCGAGCAGCGCTTTGCCCGGAAACTTGCATCGCACAAGCAGCCAGGCAAAGAAGATCCCAAACGGCAAACTAAACAACACAGCCAGGGAAGAAACTTTCAGGCTCAGGATGACGGCCTGCCATTCAGGATCGGTCAGTATCATTACTTGGTCGTAAATCCATAACGTTTAAAGATTTCAGCAGCCTGCGGTCCTTTCAGGTAATCATAGAACGCGCTAACCGTTGCGTTTTTGTGCCCATCAACAATCGCGATAGGGTATTCCACTTTTTTGTGCGAATCTTCCGGGAAAGTCGCAACAACTTTTACGCCCTTACTGGCGACAGCATCGGAACCATAGACGATCCCCAGCGGCGCTTCGTTACGCTCTACCAGCGCCAGCGCACCGCGCACGTCTTCAGCAGGAGCCAGTTTCGGGGCCAGGGTATCCCATGCACCCAATTTTTGCAGCGCTTCTTTGGCATAAATGCCCGCCGGAACATGTTCTGGATCGCCAACAGCCAGGCGTCCACCATTCAACAGACTGGTCCAGTTGGTTTTGCTGTCAATGGTGAAGTCTTTCTGCGCGCTGGCTTTCGGCGCAACCACCACCAGACTGTTACCCAACAGCGTTTCACGCGATGCGGTATCAATCGACTTCTTGTCTACCGCGTAGTCCATCCATTTCTGATCGGCAGAAATAAACAGATCGGCCGGTGCGCCTGCTTCAATCTGACGCGCCAGTGTGGAAGAAGAAGCAAAAGAGGAGACAACATCAACGTTCTTCTCTTTTTTATATTGCGTTGCAATGTCCTGCATCGCGTTGGTCAGCGAAGCCGCTGCAAAAACGGTAATCTTTCCTTCATCCGCCAGCGCATGTCCGGCAACGGTAAGAGAAAGTGTTGCCCCTGCAAACAAGCGTAACCATGTACGTGCCATCTGTAACTCCTTTGCGTTTCGTTATGTAGGCGCAAATATAACGAGTAAACCAGGATTTTCCCAGTGGTTATTGATACCAATTAGAGGTTACACAAAGAAAATATCGGCAGGGAAAGCAAGATCTTGAGAAAACGAGTTGGCAGGCAAAAAATATAAACGCCCGACTGAGCGGGCGTTTGGGGAATCAATGATTCTGTCTGGACTGGTCTTTCTGACCGATAGAGGAGAAGATGTTGAACACCTCACCCAGTCCGTAAATCAGCCCCAGGATGACAGCCATCACCACAGGAACCATAATTACGGCGAATACCAGACTTTTCAATAACTCTAACATGGTCAACTCCAGATATAGTCCTTAGTTGTATTCTAACCACATAACACAGAAAAGCACTCCCCTTTTGTGCGGTTGGCTTTGCGCGCGCGCGGTTTTCCGTCACAATACCCCTTTTGCCAGGAGCTTGTGATGCAGGCCGAAATCCTTCTTACGCTGAAACTTCAGCAAAAACTGTTTGCCGATCCCCGTCGCATTTCTCTGCTTAAGCACATTGCGCTTTCCGGCTCCATCAGTCAGGGCGCGAAGGATGCAGGTATCAGCTATAAAAGCGCCTGGGATGCGATTAACGAAATGAATCAGCTCAGCGAGCAGACGCTGGTTGAGCGCGCCACTGGCGGCAAAGGCGGCGGCGGCGCGGTGTTAACGCGCTACGGCCAACGCTTAATCCAGCTGTATGATTTACTGGCGCAAATCCAACAGAAAGCCTTCGATGTTTTGAGCGATGACGACGCACTGCCGCTCAATAGCCTGCTGGCGGCGATCTCTCGCTTTTCGCTGCAAACCAGCGCCCGTAACCAGTGGTTTGGCACCATTACCGCCCGCGACCACGATCAGGTTCAACAGCATGTCGACGTGCTGCTGGCGGATGGCGAAACGCGCCTGAAAGTGGCAATCACTGCACAAAGCGGCGAGCGTCTCGGGCTTGAGGAAGGCAAAGAAGTACTGATTTTGTTGAAAGCGCCGTGGGTAGGAATCACTCAGGACGACGCCATCGCTCAGGCCGCCGATAACCAGTTGCAGGGCACGATTAGCCATATCGAACGCGGAGCGGAGCAGTGTGAAGTATTGATGACCTTGCCAGACGGCCAGACGCTGTGCGCAACTTTGCCGATAGAGCAGACCCACACATTAACGGAAGGCGCTAACGTCACAGCATATTTTAATGCGGACAGGGTGATTATCGCCACACTGTGCTGAGTTAATTGACATCAGCCTGAAGAACACGTATCCCTGTTATTCATCGCTGCAAATAATGGGATACAAAATGTCATCGTTGCAAATTTCGCAAGGCATATTTCGTCTTAGCGACACAAAAACGCTCCAGTTAGATACGTTGACGTTAAACGCGGGTGATAGCTGGGCGTTTGTTGGCTCTAACGGCAGCGGGAAATCTGCGCTGGCCCGCGCGCTGGCGGGCGAGTTACCGCTTCTGAAAGGCGAACGTCACTGTCAGTTTACACGTATTACCCGACTCTCCTTTGAGCAGCTCCAAAAGCTGGTCAGCGACGAATGGCAGCGAAACAACACCGACCTTCTTAGCCCCGGCGAAGACGACACCGGGCGCACCACCGCTGAAATCATTCAGGATGAGGTCAACGATCCCGCCCGCTGCGCTGCGCTGGCGCAGCAGTTTGGCATTTCAGCTCTGCTTAACAGACGTTTCAAATACCTTTCGACCGGTGAAACACGTAAAACCCTGCTCTGCCAGGCGTTAATGTCCACACCGGATTTGCTGATCCTTGATGAACCCTTTGACGGGCTGGACGTGGCGTCCCGTCGCCAGTTAGCAGAGTTGCTCGCTGAGTTGCACCAGGCCGGTTTAACGTTGGTACTGGTGCTTAATCGCTTTGATGAAATTCCCGAATTCGTGCAGTTTGCTGGCGTACTTGCCGACTGCACGCTGACGGAAACCGGTGCAAAACCCGACCTTCTGCAACAGGCATTAATCGCTCAGCTTGCCCATAGCGAACGGCTGGAAGGCATCCAGTTACCCGAACCGGATGAGCCTTCGGTGCGCCACACGTTGTCAGATAACGAGCCGCGCATTGTGCTTAACGACGGCACCGTCTCGTATAACGATCGCCCTATCCTGCATCATCTGAGCTGGCGGGTAAATCCGGGGGAACACTGGCAAATCATCGGCCCCAACGGTGCGGGGAAATCAACCCTGCTCAGTTTAATCACCGGCGATCATCCCCAAGGATATAGCAACGACCTGACCCTGTTTGGCCGCCGCCGGGGCAGCGGTGAAACTATCTGGGATATCAAAAAACACATTGGCTATGTCAGCAGCAGCCTGCATCTGGATTACCGGGTAAGTACGACAGTTCGCAACGTTATTCTCTCCGGTTATTTCGATTCAATCGGCATTTATCAGGCCGTCTCCGACAGACAGCACAAGCTGGTACAACAGTGGCTGGATATTCTGGGCATCGATAAACGTACCGCGGATGCGCCATTTCATAGTCTTTCCTGGGGGCAGCAGCGGCTGGCATTGATTGTTCGTGCACTGGTGAAACATCCTACGTTGCTGATCCTCGATGAACCGTTGCAAGGATTAGATCCGCTCAACCGTCAACTGATCCGTCGGTTTGTGGATGTCCTGATCGGTGAAGGTGAAACTCAGCTTTTGTTTGTCTCTCATCACGCCGAAGATGCCCCGGCCTGCATTACCCATCGGCTAGAGTTTGTACCCGAGGGTGATATCTACGCCTATCGACAAACCTCTCTGCGTTAATTTTCATGCCAGGGCGTTTATCACGCCCTTTTTTCTGCTTTTTTTTCAGACAAGTGCTGAAATAACAACCTAACATAATGATTTATAATAAAGTAACTGGCAGTATCGAGTGAAAACACTGGAGTGTAAACGATTCCACTAATTTATTCCGTGTCACACTTTTCGCATCTTTGTTATGCTATGGTTATTGCATACCATAGGCTTAACGGAGCGAATTATGAGAGTATTGGTTACAGGTGGTAGCGGTTACATTGGAAGCCACACTTGCGTGCAGTTGCTGAAAAACGGTCACGAAGTGGTGATCCTGGACAATCTCTGCAACAGCAAGCGCAGCGTACTGCCCGTCATTGAGCGTTTAGGCGGCAAGCATCCGACCTTCGTGGAAGGAGACATCCGTAACGAAGCGCTGATAACCGAAATTCTGCACGATCATGCCATTGATACGGTCATCCATTTTGCCGGTTTAAAAGCCGTTGGAGAATCAGTTGCCAAACCGCTGGAGTACTATGACAACAACGTCAACGGCACTCTGCGTCTGGTGAATGCAATGCGCGCTGCTAACGTGAAAAACTTCATTTTCAGCTCCTCCGCGACCGTCTATGGCGATCAGCCGCAAATTCCTTACGTTGAAAGCTTCCCCACCGGCACGCCGCAAAGTCCGTACGGCAAAAGCAAGCTGATGGTGGAACAGATCCTGACCGATCTGCAAAAAGCACAGCCCGACTGGAGCATTGCCCTGCTGCGCTACTTTAACCCGGTTGGCGCTCATCCATCGGGAGATATGGGGGAAGATCCGCAAGGTATTCCAAACAACCTGATGCCTTACATCGCGCAGGTTGCCGTTGGCCGTCGCGAATCTCTTGCCATATTTGGCAATGACTACCCTACTGAAGATGGCACCGGCGTACGCGACTACATCCACGTGATGGATCTCGCCGACGGCCATGTTGCTGCCATGGAAAAACTGGCGGGCAAACAGGGCGTACATATTTACAACCTCGGTGCAGGCATCGGCAGCAGCGTGCTGGACGTGGTCAACGCCTTCAGCAAAGCTTGCGGTAAACCGGTGAATTACCATTTCGCCCCGCGCCGTGATGGCGATCTTCCGGCCTACTGGGCTGACGCCAGCAAAGCCGATCGAGAGCTCAACTGGCGCGTGACCCGCACACTGGATGAAATGGCACAAGATACCTGGCACTGGCAGTCACGCCACCCGCAGGGATATTCGGATTAAGGACCAATCATGACGCAATTCAATCCTGTCGATCATCCACATCGCCGTTTTAACCCGCTCACCGGGCAGTGGATCCTCGTATCACCACATCGCGCCAAACGCCCGTGGCAAGGGGCGCAGGAAACTCCGTCTAAGCAGGTACTGCCTGCACATGACCCGGACTGCTTCCTGTGCGCTGGCAATACGCGCGTTACCGGCGACAAAAACCCGGATTACACCGGGACCTATGTCTTTACCAATGACTTTGCGGCGCTGATGTCCGATACCCCGGACGCGCCGGACAGTCACGATCCGTTAATGCGATGCCAGAGCGCGCGCGGTACCAGCCGTGTAATTTGCTTCTCGCCCGATCACAGCAAAACGCTGCCGGAACTCAGCGTCCCTGCGCTAACAGAAATTGTGAAAACGTGGCAGGAACAGACTGAAGACTTAGGCAAAACCTATCCCTGGGTGCAGGTATTTGAGAATAAAGGCGCAGCGATGGGGTGCTCAAACCCGCACCCACACGGACAAATTTGGGCCAACAGCTTTTTGCCTAACGAAGCCGAACGTGAAGATCGCCTGCAGAAAGCGTACTTCGCCGAACAAGGCGCGCCGATGCTCGTTGATTACGTCCAGCGTGAGCTGGCGGACGGCAGCCGTACGGTCGTTGAAACCGAGCACTGGCTGGCAGTTGTCCCTTACTGGGCCGCGTGGCCGTTCGAAACGCTGCTGCTGCCGAAAGCGCACGTGTTGCGAATTACCGATTTGACCGACGAACAGCGTGCTGACCTGGCGCTGGCGTTGAAAAAACTGACCAGTCGTTATGACAACCTGTTCCAGTGCTCATTCCCCTATTCTATGGGCTGGCACGGCGCACCGTTTAACGGTGAAGAAAACCAACACTGGCAGTTGCACGCACACTTTTACCCGCCGCTGCTGCGTTCCGCGACTGTGCGTAAATTTATGGTCGGTTATGAAATGCTGGCAGAAACCCAGCGCGACCTGACGGCAGAACAAGCGGCTGAACGACTGCGTGCGGTCAGCGACATCCATTTTCGCGAATCCGGAGTTTAAATAATGAGTCTGAAAGAAAAAACACAATCTCTGTTTGCTGAAACATTTGGCTACCCTGCCACCCATACTATTCAGGCACCGGGTCGTGTGAACCTGATCGGTGAACATACCGATTATAACGACGGCTTCGTTCTGCCCTGCGCTATCGACTATCAAACCGTTATCAGCTGTGCGGCACGCGACGATCGAAAAGTCCGTGTGATCGCCGCTGATTACGACAATCAGGTTGATGAGTTCTCGCTTGATGCGCCAATTATCGCTCATGACAGCCAGCAGTGGTCAAACTACGTGCGTGGCGTAGTGAAACATCTGCAAAAGCGCAATAACGCCTTTGGCGGCGCGGATCTGGTGATCAGCGGTAACGTCCCGCAGGGTGCGGGCTTAAGCTCTTCTGCCTCACTGGAAGTCGCTGTGGGTACGGTATTCCAGCAGCTCTATCATCTGCCGCTCGACGGCGCGCAGATTGCCCTGAATGGCCAGGAAGCTGAAAACCAGTTTGTCGGCTGTAACTGCGGCATTATGGATCAACTGATCTCGGCACTTGGTAAGAAAGATCATGCGCTACTGATCGACTGCCGAACGCTGGGCACCAAAGCCGTTTCCATGCCTGAGGGCGTCGCGGTGGTGATCATCAACAGTAACTTTAAACGCACATTGGTCGGTAGCGAATACAATACCCGTCGCGAACAGTGTGAAACCGGCGCGCGTTTCTTCCAGCAGCCAGCGCTGCGTGATGTCAGCCTTGAAGCGTTTAACGCCGTCGCCCACGAACTGGATCCGATTGTCGCCAAACGCGTTCGCCACGTGATCACGGAAAATGCGCGTACCGTTGAAGCCGCTCAGGCGCTGGAAAAAGGCGACCTGCTGCGCATGGGCCAACTGATGGCGGAATCTCACGCCTCAATGCGCGATGACTTTGAAATTACCGTGCCGCAAATTGATACGCTGGTCGAGATTGTCAAAGCAACCATCGGCGATAAAGGCGGTGTCCGTATGACCGGCGGCGGCTTCGGCGGTTGCATCGTGGCGCTAATCCCGCAAGATTTGGTGCCGGCCGTACAGCAGGCCGTCGCGGAACAATACGAAGCAAAAACCGGTATCAAAGAAACATTCTACGTCTGCAAACCTTCACAAGGAGCAGGACAATGTTAAGCGAAATCCCTGTGCAGGCTCCGGACGGTCAGCCGTTTCGCCTGCTCACCCTGCGCAATGACGCAGGGATGGTCGTCACGCTCATGGACTGGGGCGCGACGCTGCTCTCTGCTCGTATTCCGCTTAGCGATGGTAGCGTGCGTGAAGCATTACTCGGATGCGCCAGTCCGGAACAATACCCGGAGCAGGCTGCGTTTCTGGGCGCTTCAATTGGTCGCTACGCTAACCGTATCGCCAACAGCCGCTATACCTTTGCCGGCGAAACCGTTGAGTTGGTACCAAGTCAGGGCGACAACCAGCTGCACGGCGGGCCAGACGGTTTCGACAAACGTCGCTGGCAGATAGTCAATCAGAATGACCGTCAGGTGCTGTTCGCCTTAACATCTGACGATGGCGACCAGGGTTTCCCTGGCCATCTATGCGCCACCGCGCAGTATCGCCTGACTGACGATAATCGTATTTCGATAACCTACCGCGCCACGGTCGATAAGCCCTGTCCGGTGAATCTGACGAATCACGTTTATTTTAACCTCGACGGTGACAAAACGGATGTGCGCCAGCATAAGCTGCAAATTATGGCGGACGAGTACTTGCCGGTTGATGAAATGGGCATCCCGCATGACGGGCTGAAATCCGTCGCTGGTAGCACTTTCGATTTCCGCACGCCTAAAATCATCAGCAGTGAATTTCTTGCCGATGACGATCAGCGCAAGGTGAAAGGTTACGATCACGCCTTCCTGCTTCAGGCACAGGGCAATGCGCGTACGCCGGTCGCCCGACTGTGGTCCCAGGATGAAAAACTGCAGATGGTGGTATGCACCTCCGCCCCGGCATTGCAGTTTTACTCCGGCAACTTCCTCGGCGGTACACCATCTCGCGGACCAGACGCCTACGAAGACTGGCAAGGTCTGGCGCTGGAAAGTGAGTTTCTCCCGGACAGCCCGAACCATCCAGAGTGGCAGCAGCCGGACTGCTTCTTACGCCCGGGTGAAGAGTATGCCAGCGTGACGGAATATCAGTTTATTCCAGTCTGATCCTTTCCCCTCACAGGCCCGACGACGTAACGTAGCGGGCCTGTTATTTGTTTATCACAGTAGAACCGCTCAAATCCCCACCACTCAAAGACAAAATCGCAACCTTGAATTCACAAGAACCTTACACTGTGGCGCTATTTTCGCTATGGTTATGCGTAAGCATTGCCGCTGACGCTTTACGGCAATATAATGAGAATTATTATCATTCAATATGATTTATAGGAGTGAGTGTATGGCTGTAACTAAGCTGGTTCTGGTACGTCACGGTGAAAGTCAGTGGAACAACGAAAACCGTTTTACCGGTTGGTATGACGTTGATCTGTCAGAGAAAGGCGTGGGCGAAGCAAAAGCGGCAGGTAAACTGCTGAAAGAAGAAGGCTACAGCTTCGATTTTGCTTATACCTCTGTGCTGAAACGTGCCATCCACACCCTGTGGAACGTACTGGACGAACTGGATCAGGCCTGGCTGCCGGTTGAAAAATCCTGGAAACTGAACGAACGTCATTACGGCGCGCTGCAGGGTCTGAACAAAGCTGAAACCGCTGAAAAATACGGTGACGAGCAGGTTAAACAATGGCGTCGCGGCTTTGCGGTAACGCCACCGGAACTGACCAAAGATGACGAGCGTTATCCGGGTCACGATCCACGTTATGCGAAGTTGACCGACAAAGAGTTACCGGTTACCGAAAGCCTGGCGCTGACCATCGATCGCGTTATCCCCTACTGGAACGAAACCATTCTGCCGCGCATGAAAAGCGGTGAGCGCGTAATTATCGCCGCTCACGGTAACTCTCTGCGTGCGCTGGTTAAATACCTGGATAACATGGGCGAAGATGAGATCCTTGAATTGAACATCCCGACCGGCGTACCGCTGGTATATGAGTTCGACGAAAACTTCAAACCAATCAAACATTACTATCTGGGTAATGCTGACGAGATCGCAGCAAAAGCAGCAGCCGTTGCGAACCAGGGTAAAGCGAAGTAATTTTCATCTTGGGTCAAACGAAAAAAGCGTGGAATGCTCCACGCTTTTTTATTGCCGGATGACGGCGTTGCCTTATCCGGCCTACCGAGCGTAGCCCGGATGAATTTTTTAACCGCGGCGCACTTTTACCGCATCCGCCAGCTGGCGCAACACCGCATCGGTATCTTCCCAGCCAATGCAGGCGTCGGTGATGCTCTTACCGTAGGTCAGCGGCTCACCGCTATCCGGGTTTTGATTGCCTTCTACCAGATGGCTTTCGATCATCACGCCAATAATTGCTTTTTCGCCCCCAGCAACTTGTCCGCAAACATCTTTCGCGACATCCATCTGCTTTTTGAACTGCTTGCTGGAGTTGGCATGGCTAAAGTCGATCATCACCTGCGCTGAAAGCCCTGCTTTGATCAGACCTTCTTTCACGTCGGCAACGTGCTGAGCGCTGTAGTTCGGCTCTTTGCCGCCGCGCAAAATAATATGGCAATCGCCATTACCACTGGTATTTACGATCGCCGAATGACCCCATTTGGTCACAGACAGGAAGCAGTGCGGCGCTCCTGCGGCGTTAATCGCATCAATCGCTACTTTTATCGTGCCATCAGTACCATTTTTAAAGCCAACCGGGCAGGACAGACCAGACGCCAATTCGCGGTGCACCTGAGATTCTGTGGTACGTGCCCCAATCGCGCCCCAGCTCATCAGGTCGGCGAGGTATTGCGGCGTAATCATATCGAGGAATTCACCCGCAGCAGGCAATCCGCTTTCATTGATATCCAGCAGCAGTTTACGCGCAATGCGCAGCCCATCGTTGATCTGGAAGCTGTTGTCCATGTGCGGATCGTTGATAAGCCCTTTCCAGCCAACGGTAGTTCGCGGTTTTTCAAAATAGACGCGCATAACGATTTCAAGCTCGTCTTTTAACTCTTCACGCAGTGCCAGCAGGCGAGCGGCATACTCTTTGGCGGCTGCCGGATCATGAATAGAGCAAGGCCCAATCACTACCAGCAGGCGATCGTCACTCCCTTTCAGGATTTTATGAATCGCCTTACGGGCATGAGCCACCGTGTTTGCGGCATTTTCAGTAGCGGGGAATTTTTCCAACAATGCGACTGGCGGTAATAACTCGTTGATCTCTTTAATGCGTAAATCGTCGTTCTGATAATTCATGATTATTCCAGCGTTGCCATACTTATATAAATGAATGCAATCCCTCCAATCTATATCTTCAGTCATAAAGTGTAAACGGGGTTTTACACTTTGGACGGATTAATCCTGGAATTGGCCAAAAAAACGCAATAAAGTAGCGAAAAACGAGATCCAACCTACAATTTATAACTGTAACAGCTTTAATTTTCATAAATTTCAAGATTCTATGCTGGGTTTAATTTCTCTGGCAAAACTATTAACCACATATTGATGATGTAACTGGCTCATGCACTGTTGGAAGACGTTATCCGACATATCGACCATAACAGGAGCATATTATGCATATGACAAAGCTGGCTTCACTCTTTCTTACCGCTACACTCAGCCTCGCCAGCGGCGCGGCGCTGGCTGCTGAAACCAATACACAGTCCAATAACGGCCAGGCAAATTCCTCGGCGGATGCCGGTCAGGTCGCCCCAGACGCACGCGAAAACGTGGCACCAAATAATGTCGACAACAGTAACGTGAATTCGGGTGGCACAATGCTGCACCCGAACGGTTCATCAATGAACCATGAAGGGATGACCAAAGACGAGATGCACAAAAACACCATGTGTAAGGACGGTCGCTGCCCTGATGTGAATAAGAAGGTTGAGACCGGAAACGGCATTAACAATGATGCTGAGACAAAAACTGATGGCACTACGCAGTAACGCTGAAAATAAAGCTAATAATGGGAGAGCAATAGCTCTCCTTTTTAATTTTATCATCCCAAAAACGGTATGATGGCATACAGTAAAGATGAGAATAACAAAGGGATGGCATAATGGCGCACTCGCATACTCATACTTCTTCTGAGCAACCCAAGGACAATAATGCCCGCCGCTTGATGTTTGCATTCTGCATTACAGCCGGATTTATGTTGGTTGAAGTGGTGGGTGGCATACTTTCAGGTTCACTGGCCTTGTTGGCCGATGCCGGGCATATGCTCACTGATGCCGCAGCGCTCCTTTTTGCGCTGCTGGCCGTCCGGTTTTCCCATCGCCCGCCCACAATACGACACACCTTCGGCTGGCTGAGGCTCACGACACTGGCCGCGTTTGTTAACGCCATCGCATTGGTCGTGATCACCATTTTAATCGTCTGGGAAGCCATTGAGCGCTTCCATACGCCCCGCCCCGTGGCTGGCGGCATGATGATGGTTATAGCTGTCGCGGGTTTACTGGCTAACGTGCTGGCTTTTTGGGTTCTACACCGCGGCAGTGAGGAGAAAAACCTGAACGTCCGCGCCGCGGCACTACATGTGATGGGCGATTTACTCGGCTCGGTCGGGGCGATCATCGCTGCGCTGATTATTATCTGGACGGGCTGGACGCCTGCGGACCCGATTCTCTCGATTCTGGTTTCCGTGCTGGTACTGCGTAGCGCCTGGCGACTGTTAAAGGATAGCGTTAATGAATTACTGGAAGGCGCCCCGCTGACGCTGGATATCGCCGCACTACAGCGCCATCTCAGCCGGGATATCCCCGAAGTCCGCAATGTGCACCATGTCCATGTCTGGATGGTGGGTGAAAAACCGGTAATGACGCTGCATGTGCAGGTGGTCCCGCCGCACGATCACGACGCGCTGCTGGAGCGTATTCAGCATTTCCTTATCCATCACTACCAGATTGAACACGCCACGATCCAGATGGAGTATCAGCCGTGTAATGGGCCGGACTGCCACCTGTATCAGGGGGTATCCGGCCATTCACACCATCACCATTAATGGGACAACGCGTGGGAACCCCGCTCGCGCGCGCTGTTAATCCACATCCTGCTACCGTTCAGGGCGATAACCGTCAGGATCATATACTCCAGCGACATGGCATATACGCCTTGCAGGGCGAAAATCACTACGCTTATTACGTTAATGATCACCCACAGCAGCCAGTTTTCAACGTACTTACGCGTCATCAGGATCATCGCCGCAATCGACAACACCATCATGCAGGAGTCCCAGAACGGGAATGCATCGGGTTGCAACTCAGGCACAACAACCTGCAATCCTAATGCCTGCATAATGTTCACCGCAATGCGGGTCAGGAACGCAAAGACCGGATCGATATAGACCGACATCAGGCCGATCGCCACCACGCAAGCCGCCAGCCAGCCGATCGCTTTTGGTAACGGCAACCAGCGAATTTTCAGTTCCGCTTCATGCTGGTTGGTTTGCCTGGACCAGGCATACCAGCCGTAGATGTTGGCGGCAAAGAAGAAAACTTGCAGCAACAGGCTTGCATAGAGCTGGATCTGAAAGAAGATAATCGCAAACAGCGTGACGTTTATCAGGCCGAAGAAGTAATTGCTGATTTTCTCAAGGCTTGCCAGGCCAATACACAGCAACCCAGCGATCGTCCCCACAGCTTCGATCCACGACAGATCGTAACCGCCAGCGCCAATCGGAATATGTACCAGAATGTTCTGCGTGCTAAAAAAGTCCATCTTTTCCCCCAGAGCCAAAAAATTAATTAAGCTCGAAGTGTAGCCGCAAATTCCAACATGCGGTTTAACGGCAACAACGCCCCTTCTCGCAGCGCAGCATCAACATGTATCTCATGAGCCGCTCCGCCTTGTTCCAGGCCCTCAGCAATCGCCTTGAGGCCGTTCATCGCCATCCACGGACAATGCGCACAGCTGCGGCAGGTTGCCCCCTCACCAGCCGTCGGCGCTTCAAGCAATTCTTTATCCGGAACGGCCTGTTGCATTTTGTAAAATATGCCCCGGTCAGTTGCCACAATCAGCTGTTGATGCGGTAACGATTTAGCTGCGTTGATTAACTGGCTGGTTGAGCCAACCGCATCGGCCATATCAACGATAGACTGAGGGGACTCCGGGTGCACCAACACCGCGGCATCAGGGTAAAGCCCCTTCATACGTGTTAAAGCCTGAGTTTTAAATTCGTCGTGGACGATACAGGCCCCCTGCCAACAAAGAACGTCTGCACCGGTCTGTTTTTGGACGTAGTTGCCCAGATGTCTGTCCGGAGCCCAGATGATTTTTTCACCCAAACTATCAAGATGCTCAATAAGTTCTACCGCGATACTGGATGTGACGACCCAGTCCGCACGTGCTTTAACGGCGGCTGAGGTATTGGCGTAAACCACCACGGTACGATCCGGGTGCGCATCGCAAAACGCGCTGAACGCATCAATCGGACAGCCCAGATCTAATGAGCATTCCGCCTGTAGGGTCGGCATCAGGATGGTCTTTTCCGGGCTGAGGATTTTGGCGGTTTCCCCCATAAACCTCACGCCTGCAACCAACAGCGTAGAGGCAGAATGTTTTGAGCCGAAACGCGCCATCTCCAGAGAATCAGAAATACAACCACCGGTCTCTTCGGCCAACTGCTGAATTTCAGGATCGGTGTAATAGTGCGCGACCATAACGGCATCACGCTCTTTCAGCAGGCGCTTGATTTTTTCACGATAAAATTGCTTTTCATCCACACTCAGCGGGGCTGGCTTCGGCGGAAACGGATAAATTGCTGCTTCTGGATCAAACATCACGCTCATCTTGCTTTCTCGTTTTACTGGCTTAACGAAATAACCGATTAAAAGCGTGACGCACGCCGTATTCGGTTAGTTTTGTTTTATATGCTAAACAAGATAGCGGATTGGCGTAAGAAAGTCACAATAATTGCGTGTGATGAATGCCGGAAGGCGACTGACGTCTTATCCGGCCTACGTGAATAGTGTCGTCTGTAGGACTGATAAGCGAAGCGCATCAGGCAAGCAGATTCGAATCTTATAAATCGCAGATAGCAAAAAGGCGCCTTTAGGGCGCCTTTTTACACTGGTGGGGCGTGCAGGATTCGAACCTGCGACCAATTGATTAAAAGTCAACTGCTCTACCAACTGAGCTAACGCCCCCTTATGGGGTTTACTTCTTAATACTTTCAGGATGGTGGGTCGTGCAGGATTCGAACCTGCGACCAATTGATTAAAAGTCAACTGCTCTACCAACTGAGCTAACGACCCGCTCGGGTATAACCTGAAAATTTTTACTCGGTGCCACCAATAAATTGGTGGGGCGTGCAGGATTCGAACCTGCGACCAATTGATTAAAAGTCAACTGCTCTACCAACTGAGCTAACGCCCCGAGTGGTGGGTGATGACGGGATCGAACCGCCGACCCCCTCCTTGTAAGGGAGGTGCTCTCCCAGCTGAGCTAATCACCCGATACTGCGCTGGATACTACTTACTAACTAAGTTAGTGGTGGGTCGTGCAGGATTCGAACCTGCGACCAATTGATTAAAAGTCAACTGCTCTACCAACTGAGCTAACGACCCACTTTTTTTGCCGCTTTCGGGCTGTTTGATATCCCTTGGCAACGGCGGCATATATTACTGATTTCAGATTTTAGCGCAACAAAAATTTCGATGTAAATAACTCAACTGCTTAGGAATCACACGACGCGACCAGAATTAACACGATTTCTGGTCGCATGGTGTTCATTACATCGCGCCAAGGCGTTTTTGCGCTTGTTTCGCGCCATCAGTGCCAGGGTATTTAGTGATAACCTGCTGATAAACGGCTTTCGCTTTCTCTTTATCACCTTTGTCCTGCATGATGACGCCGACTTTATACATCGCGTCTGCAGCCTTTGGTGATTTCGGGAAGTTTTTGACTACTGAAGCAAAATAGAACGCTGCATCATCTTTTTTCCCCTTGTTGTAATTCAACTGACCCAGCCAGTAATTCGCATTTGGCAGGTAAGTTGAGTCTGGGTACTTTTTAATGAAGTTCTGAAATGCTTCAATCGCGTCATCCTGGCGGGATTTATCCTGCACCAGAGCAATGGCCGCATTGTAATCGGTATTCGCATCGCCAGTTTGTACCGGAGCACCTGACGCTGCCGCTGCACCCGCATCAGGTGCAGGGGTTGCTGCTGCCCCACTCTGATCGCCGCCCGCAGATTGCGCCGCAGGTGCACTACCGCTACCAAGATTATTCATCTGCAGCAATATCTGCTTCTGGCGTTCAACAACCTGATTCAGTTGATACTGATTTTCCTGAATTTGACCGCGCAGGGAATCAATATCGGACTGATTATCGGAGAGTTGTTGCTGGAGTTGGGTTAAAAGCTGACTGTGAGCGTTAGAAATACGCTCGAGTTGAGTGACACGGTCTTCGACCGAGCCAGAGCCGACACTACTGATTGGCGCCTGTGCAAAAGCGGCCCAGGGGGCCGCTATGCCAACCAGTAACGACAGACTCAACAGATGATGTCTGAAGTTACTGCTCATGCAATTCTCTTAGTAAACCAGTACGGCGCGACGGTTTTTGGCGTAAGCCGCTTCGTCATGACCCAGTACTGCAGGTTTTTCTTTACCGTAAGAAACGATGGAGATCTGGTCAGCAGAAACGCCTTTACCCTGCAGGTACATCTTAACGGCGTTCGCACGACGCTCACCCAGGGAGATGTTGTACTCAGGAGTACCACGTTCGTCCGCATGACCTTCTACGGTGACTTTGTAAGACGGGTTGCTACGCAGGAAGTTAGCGTGAGCATCCAGCATTGCAGCGAAGTCAGAACGGATATCGTACTTGTCCAGATCGAAGTAAACGATGTTGTTCTGCTGCAGCTGTTGCATCTGAAGACGCGCTTGCTCTTCAGAAGACATGTTGCCGCTGCCGTTTGCATCCATACCAGTGCCGGCACCCAGCATGCCTTCGCTGCCGTCATTGCTGGCGTTCTTGTTAGAAGAACACGCTGCAATAGCCATAACAGGCAGAGCAATCATCAGCCCTTTCAGCACTTTGTTCAGTTGCATTTCAATGATTCCTTTATTAATCAATTATTTATTATCACAGATACGGCGACCAGGCAGGGAATTTAACCTGTCCATCAGTTGCCGGAAGACGCGCTTTGAAACGCCCATCTGTAGAAACCAAATTCAGCACGGATCCCATCCCCTGAGAAGAGCTGTAGATTACCATAGTGCCGTTAGGTGCCAGACTTGGCGTTTCGTCTAGGAACGTTGACGACAGAACTTGTACGCCACCCGCTACCAGATCTTGTTTGGCAATGTGCTGCTGACCGTTGGCCGAGCTTACCATTACCATAAATTTACCGTCGCTGCTCACATCCGCATCCTGGTTTTGCGAACCTTCCCAGGTAATGCGCTGCGGAGCACCGCCGTTGACGTTAACTTTATATACCTGCGGACGACCGGCCTGGTCAGACGTAAAGGCCAGGTTTTGGCTGTCCGGGAACCAGGTAGGTTCCGTGTTGTTGCTACGACCATCCGTCACCTGACGGATCTGACCGGAACCAATGTCCATGACATACAGGTTCAGGCTACCGGTTTTAGACAGGGCAAACGCCAGTTTGCTGCCATCCGGAGAAAACGCAGGCGCACCGTTGTGACGTGGGAACGAGGCTACCTGACGAACCGCGCCGTTAGACAGTGTCTGAATAACCAGTGCAGAACGACCGCTTTCGAAGGTAACGTACGCCAGTTTTGAACCGTCCGGGGACCACGCCGGAGACATCAGCGGCTGCGGAGAACGGTGTACCACGAACTGGTTGTAACCATCGTAGTCGGACACACGTAATTCGTACGGGAACTGACCACCGTTGGTCTGAACAACATAAGCGATACGGGTACGGAATGCACCTTTAATGCCGGTCAGTTTTTCAAACACTTCGTCACTTGCAGTATGGCCCGCGTAACGCAGCCACTGCTTGTTCACTTTATAGGTGTTCTGTGCCAGTACGGTACCCGGTGCGCCACCGGTGTCAACCAGCTGATAGGCAACGCTGTAAGAACCATCCGGGTTCGGCGTAACCTGGCCGACGACTACGGCATCAATGCCCAGCGCAGACCAAGCGGCAGGTTGAACTTCCTGCGCGGTACCGGGCTGCTGAGGCAGACGAGAACGGTCTAACGGGTTAAATTTACCGCTGTTACGCAGGTCAGCACCTACGATACCACCGATATCTTCAGGTGCAGCACCCGGTCCTGCCCACTGGAAGGGGACAACACCAATCGGGCGCGCCGAGTCCACCCCCTGGGTGATCTCGATACGTACTTCTGCGTGCAGCACCGCTGCCCACAGCATCAGAAAACCAAATGCTACTCGTAATGCCTGCTTCATCATATCTCCCTTATCTGGACGGAAAGCCCACGATAATTTAGCAGAATGTTAACAAACTCAAATACACAAAACTACCAGAACTCTGTCTCAACCTTAGACCGTTTCCCCTGATTTCTCAGGGGTCGTTATTACAGTTTGAAGTCCAGTTTGGCATCTTTTACTTTTTCATAAACTGCCTGGCTAGGCGGTTTAGGAATTCTGGCGGTTTTCGCAGCCGTCAGCGCAGCCTGACACAATGCCGGATCCCCGCCCTCTTCGGTCACATCCAGTAACAGACCATCGGGTGCTAACTTGATATGTAATACGCAAGATTTACCTGCATACAAATCTGCACCATACAGACGGCTCTGGATCGCATTGCGAATTTGAGATGCGTAAGCACTGATATCAGCGCCAGATGCACCGCCATTGGCACCACTTGTACCACTATCTTTCGCCGGTTGGCCGTTTCCTTTCGCTCCACCGCCCGATTTCGGTGCATTCTTACCGGAGCTCAGGTCACCCAACAAGTCGTCAACGCCAGAGGCTGCAGCGGCTTTTTCGGCCGCAGCCTTTTTAGCAGCAGCTGCTTTATCTGCCGCAGCTTTCTTATCGGCAGCGGCTTTCTCAGCTGCAGCTTTTTTGTCTGCTGCTGCTTTTTCTGCAGCGGCTTTCTTATCAGCCGCCGCTTTTTCAGCAGCGGCAGCTTTCGCGGCAGCGGCTTTTTCTGCTTTCTCAGCAGCAGCTTTCTCGGCTGCTGCTTGCTTAGCGGCCTCAGCCTGTGCTTTCTTCGCAGCGTCCGCAGCTGCCTTAGCAGCTTGTGCTTCTGCAGCTTTCTTCGCATCAGCGGCGGCTTTAGCGGCTTCAGCCTCAGCTTTTTTCTGTGCGTCTGCAGCGGCTTTCTTCGCGGCATCTGCCGCTTGCTTAGCCTGGGCATCAGCTTTAGCCTTCGCGTCTGCAGCAGCCTTCGCCGCAGCCTCTTCAGCCTGTTTCTGTTGCTCTTGCGCTTTCGCTGCGGCGGCTTCAGCTTGCTTCTGCTGTTCCGCCTGTTCGCGCACTTTTTCCTGCGCGGCTAAACGTTCTTTTTCCAGCTGCTTCAGTCGCTCTTGCTCAGCTGCCTGCTTCTCGCGAAGTTCTTCAGCTTGCTGCTGCGCCTGCTTTTCACGCTGCTCTTCAGCGCGTTTCGCACTTGCCTGCTGTTGCTGCTGCCTGTCGTACTGTTGCACAACGGCGCCAGGATCGACCATAACGGCGTCGATGGACGAACCGCCACCGCCGCCGGCTGAAGCATCAATGTGCTCATCGAACGAACTCCAGATCAGCGCTGCAAATAAAATGACATGCAGCACCGCTGAAATAATTATCGCCCTTTTGAGCTTGTCGTTTTGTTCGGTTGCCTTTGACACTCTCGGTTCCCAAAAAACTGTTCGCCTGTTACGTGCTATCTTTCAAGCCAGCAAAACGCAGTCATCAGATTGGCTGCGTCATCAAGCCAACCGATTTTACGCCTGCACTGTGTAACAAGTTCAGCGCTTTAATTATTTCATCATAAGGCACGTCTTTCGCACCACCGATTAAAAAGACCGTTTTCGGATTGGTCTGCAGGCGGCTTTTCGCTTCCGCAATAACCTGCTCCGGTGGTAGTTGATCCATACGATCTTTCTCAACCACCACGCTGTATTGCCCAATACCGGAAACTTCAATAATGACCGGGGGTTCGTCGTTACTGCTGACGGCTTGCGATTCGGTCGCATCCGGCAAGTCGACTTCCACACTCTGCGTAATGATCGGCGCGGTTGCCATAAAGATCAGCAACAGCACCAGCAGTACGTCAAGCAGCGGTACAATATTGATTTCGGACTTGAGTTCGCGACGACCTCGTCCACGCGTTCTGGCCATGGCTTACCCCTTGTTGCTCTCGCTAACGGTAAACGCCTGGCGGTGCAGAATCGCGGTGAACTCTTCCATAAAGTTGTCGTAATTCAGTTCCAGTTTGTTCACGCGCTGGTTCAGACGGTTGTAGGCCATAACCGCTGGAATTGCCGCAAACAGACCGATAGCCGTTGCAATCAACGCTTCTGCGATACCCGGTGCGACCATTTGCAGCGTCGCCTGTTTTACCGCGCCCAGCGCGATAAATGCGTGCATGATCCCCCAAACGGTACCGAACAGACCGATATACGGGCTGATGGAGCCAACGGTGCCGAGGAATGGAATATGCGTTTCCAGCGTTTCCAGCTCACGGTTCATCGAGATACGCATCGCACGGGAAGCCCCCTCAACGACCGCTTCCGGCGCATGGCTATTCGCCCGATGCAGACGCGCAAACTCTTTGAATCCGCTGTAGAAAATTTGTTCCGAGCCCGCCAAATTATCACGACGCCCCTGGCTTTCCTGGTACAGGCGCGACAATTCAATGCCGGACCAGAACTTGTCTTCAAATGCTTCGGCTTCACGTGAAGCAGCATTAAGAATACGGGTCCGTTGGATGATGATGGCCCAGGATGCGATTGAGAAACCAATCAAAATCAACATGATAAGTTTAACCAGAAGGCTTGCCTTCAGGAACAAATCAAGGATATTCATGTCAGTCACTGCTTAAACTCCGCGACAATAGACTTGGGAAGCGCACGAGGCTTCATTTTGAGTGGATCAACGCAAACAATCAGAACTTCGGCTTCATTCAGCACGGTGTTCTCTGCGTTGACAATGCGTTGCGTGAAAACCAATGAGGTGCCACGCATTGACGTAATTTCGGTTTGAACTTCGAGCATATCGTCGAGCCGGGCAGGCGCAAAATACTCGAGGGTCATCTTGCGCACCACAAAGGCGACACGTTCGGCCAACAGGACCTGCTGACTGAAGTGATGATGACGAAGCATTTCTGTGCGTGCTCTTTCATAAAAAGCGACGTAACTGGCGTGGTAAACCACCCCACCGGCATCGGTATCTTCATAATAGACACGAACCGGCCATCGAAACATATACTTATTCATTCCTACTGCCTCTTTGTTGGCTTCGCCCACTCGCACCAGTTACTTACCTTCGTAAGCGTCTGGTGATTCGCGTTCTTGCCGCCGCGATGCATCAAGAATGTCGTTGTATATCGCGCTGTCTTCACTGTACATCCCGGTAATGCAATTAGGTTGTGTCCTGTGGTTGTTCGCGGATGGCGCTGACGAAAATTTTTGCACAGAACAAGGCGCGAGTGGCGAAGTTTGGTAATTCCAAACAAGACGCAAGTAACGCAGTACTGTGCAAAAAGATTCTCAGCCCTTCGGGACGCGTTCCATCAGGATGTTCTCTGTGTTGTCGCACTTGGACATAGTTCTACTATGTCCAGCGCACTCCGCCTTGATAACGTCCTGATGGTACAGCGTCGCCACCGCACACAACCACAGGGCACAACCTCAGGTTAGTGCTTTCAAACTTCGCTACTATACGCGCGGGAATGGTGCTTTGGAATGGGGGAAAGTAAACGGAGAGTAAAAAATTATGGGCTTATGCAAGCCCATAAATATTTAAGGATGTTTCTTATTCAAAAGAAGAAGAAAATCAGACCAACAACGAGGACAATATCCGCGATCAGCGGGCAGAAGATGCCCTGCCAATGTACGGCGCGAGGACGGAAGCCAACGCCGTGAATAATGCCTGCGCAGACCGCCCACATCAGCAGGAAACCATGCCAGATTTCAAGCTCACTGGTTTTGGCCGCGAAACGAGACGGATCCCAGAATATGCAGCCAGCCAACACGATTGCCAGCACAAATGAAAGCGCCCGCAAGGGGCGCTTGTCCATCGCGTTGTATACCATCGCGATAATGTTGGTCATTAGCTATCTTCTTGCCCGGCTTTGCCTGATTCAACGTGCTCAAGCGCCAGCGCTGTGATTATCCCAAATGCACAGGCAAGAAGCGTTCCCAAAATCCATGCGAAATACCACATTTTAAGCTCCTTACTTAGTACAGAGAGTGGGTGTTGCTTTCAATATCTTCTTTAGTGATGCGACCGAACATCTTCCAGTAACACCAGCTGGTGTACAGCAGAATGATCGGTACAAACACCGCCGCGACCCAGGTCATCAGATTCAATGTACGCTGGCTGGAGGTGGCATCCCACATGGTCAAACTTGCGTTCATCATGGTGCTGGATGGCATCACAAACGGGAACATTGCGATACCGGCAGTCAGGATGATGCAGGCTAACGTCAGTGAGGAGAAGACGAACGCCCATGCCCCTTTCTCCATACGAGAAGTCAGGATGGTCAACAGCGGCAGAACCACGCCCAGTGCAGGAACCAGCCACAGGATAGGTGCATTGTTAAAGTTCACCATCCATGCGCCAGCCACACGAGCCACTTCTTTGGTCAGCGGGTTAGAGGCAGCATGATGATCCAGTGCTGAGGTCACAACATAACCGTCAATACCATAAATCACCCACACACCGGCCAGCGCGAAGCAGACCAGAGTCACCAGCGCCGCAACCTGTGAAGTTGCACGAGCACGCAGATGCAGTTCACCTACCGTACGCATCTGCAGATAGGTCGCACCCTGGGTGATGATCATCCCAACGCTCACGACACCTGCCAGCAGACCAAACGGATTCAGCAACTGGAAGAAGTTACCGGTGTAGTACAAACGCATGTAGTCATCTACGTGGAACGGAACCCCTTGCAGCAGGTTACCGAACGCCACACCAATCACCAGCGGTGGCACGAAGCTACCAATGAAGATGCCCCAGTCCCACATGTTGCGCCAGCGCATATCTTCAATCTTAGAGCGGTAGTCAAAACCGACCGGACGGAAGAACAAGGACGCCAGAACCAGAATCATCGCCACATAGAAACCGGAGAACGCAGCGGCATAGACCATCGGCCAGGCAGCGAACAGTGCGCCACCCGCGGTGATGAGCCAAACCTGGTTACCGTCCCAGTGCGGGGCAATGGAGTTAATCATAATTCGACGCTCGGTATCATTACGACCGAGGAAACGGGTGAGCATGCCCACCCCCATGTCGAAGCCATCAGTGACCGCAAAACCAATCAGCAGAATGCCAACCAGCAGCCACCAGATAAAACGCAATACTTCATAATCGATCATTTGACGACTCCTGTCTTAGCGTGCCGGCTGAGAAGTCACAGTGGACTGCTCGTAGTGATAACGACCGGTTTTCAGGCTACTCGGCCCAAGGCGTGCGAACTTGAACATCAGATACAGTTCAGCCACCAGGAACAGGGTATACAGGCCGCAAATCAACAGCATCGAGAAGATGAGGTCGCCAGCAGTCAGCGAAGAGTTCGCTACGGCTGTTGGTAACACTTCACCAATCGCCCACGGTTGACGACCGTACTCTGCAACAAACCAACCGGATTCAATAGCAATCCACGGCAGAGGAATCGCATACAGCGCGGTGCGCAGCAGCCATTTTTTCTCACCGATACGGTTACGAAGCACAGTCCAGAAGGACACCGCGATAATTGCCAGCATCAGAATGCCGCATGCCACCATGATACGGAAAGCGAAGTACAGCGGCGCAACGCGAGGAATAGAATCTTTCGTTGCCTGCTGAATTTGCGCTTCGGTCGCGTCGGTAACTTTGTCCGTATAGCGTTTCAACAGCAGACCATAACCCAGGTCTTTCTTCATGCTGTTGAACTGGTCACGAACGGCCTGGTCGGTAGTACCAGCACGCAGTTCTTCCAGCAACTGATACGCTTTCATCCCGTTACGGATACGCTCTTCGTGTTGCACCATCAGATCTTTCAGACCAATGACCGGTGTATCAACAGAGCGGGTGGCAATGATGCCCAGCGCATAAGGAATCTGAATCGCAAAATGGTTTTCCTGCGCATCCTGGTCCGGAATACCGAACAGCGTGAAGGAAGCCGGTGCAGGCTGAGTTTCCCATTCTGCTTCAATCGCAGCGAGTTTGGTTTTCTGCACGTCGCCCATTTCGTAACCAGATTCATCACCCAGAACGATAACAGACAGAATAGCAGCCATACCAAAGCTGGCAGCGATAGCAAAAGAACGTTTAGCAAACGCGAAGTCACGACCGCGCAGCATATAGTAGGAGCTGATACCCAGAACGAACATCGCGCCACATACATAACCAGATGCCACAGTGTGAACAAATTTCACCTGTGCTACCGGGTTGAGCACCAGTTCAGAGAAGCTCAGCATCTCCATACGCATGGTTTCGAAGTTGAAATCCGCTGCGATTGGGTTCTGCATCCAGCCGTTCGCAACCAGAATCCACAACGCGGACAGGTTAGAACCCAGAGCCACCAGCCAGGTGACACACATATGCTGGACTTTACCCAAACGGTCCCAGCCGAAGAAGAACAGACCTACAAAGGTGGATTCGAGGAAGAAGGCCATCAAACCTTCGATCGCCAGCGGCGCACCGAAAATATCCCCTACATAGTGGGAGTAGTAAGACCAGTTAGTCCCGAACTGGAACTCCATGGTCAGACCGGTAGCCACACCCAGAGCGAAGTTGATACCAAACAACTTGCCCCAGAACTTGGTCATATCTTTATAAATCTGTTTGCCGGAAAGGACGTAGACCGTTTCCATGATGGCCAACAAGAACGCCATACCGAGCGTCAGTGGCACAAACAGGAAGTGGTACATCGCGGTCAAGGCAAACTGTAAGCGCGACAGTTCGACTATATCTAACATCATGACTCCTTGCTCATCGCATGAAGACTCCGAGAGTGAACCCCGTTAGAAAGGGTCACACGCATGCCCCAATACAAATTTATCTGCTTCCTTCCGCCGCTACCCTTTCCTCTCATTTGAAGAAAGGACAATGATGAAAGGTTACAAACATGTTAATAAAACACTCAAATTGATCCCGCAATTATATTACGCCGTAAAATCCTTACAATAAACAGGTTTTTATCGAGACAAATTTGCATTTTTCGATAGTGATCAATTTATAGCTAATTTACCACTTTCAGACCAATTTGATCTGAAGCAATTTACCCTCTTTTGATGCTGTTTTCCAAGTTTTAAACATTGATTTAAATCAATTTTCAAATTTAATGTTAATAGTGTTTAGCACTCACGCTACTAGTAAACGCGATGTTAACAACATGTTTTTCAATGAGTAATTACCGTTACTACAAATGATAGGATATTTATTTAAATGTACACGATCTTTTAACCAGCCCGGATGACTTAATTGATAGAAGATAAAGAATCACTAATGCTGGGTAGCTCACAGTTTTTTGTTTAGCAAGTCATGGATTTGTTATTTCATACAAATTATTCATTTAAATTTTACTTATAATTAACACCGAGATGTAACTATCTCAACTGGAAGCGAAAACGTTCCACAATGACCGATGCATTGCGTTTGTCGTTCTGCGAGAGAACGCTGACGTTTCGCTTAAGTCATCACTGAAAGTTATCATTAACACCCCCTCTTCTCTTATGTGGCAAAGATTAAATATGCCACAAACATTTCCTTATCATTTTTATCCTAAATTTAACAAAAATGAATTGTGACATATAAGATTAAAAAATAAAAAACCGTTATGTCGTTCACAAGTTAATTAGTAATTGGGATTTTTGAAATTATTTAAAACACGTCATAAACGGCGCGCATAACAAAATAAGATTTCGATCACAAACATGGCAAGTCATTTATTGCCCAATTCTCTAATAAATTAAAACCAGCTAAGAAAAGATAATCCATCACATTGATTATGAAAGAATTTTATAGATGACAAATATAACAATCATTTTTCTCAGGATATTTTGAAAATAGATCAATTGCTTCCTTTTTCGCTTCCACAGAAACTCCAACCCTATTAAGAGGTTGTCACAATCCATGTTCTAAATATTAGAAAATAATTTCACTTATTGACCATCAGCCCTACAGAGGATTACCCATGAAGAAATCTACACTTGTTATTGGCGTCATCGGTGCTGACTGCCATGCAGTAGGTAATAAAGTTCTGGATCGCGTTTTTACTGCTCATGATTTTCACGTAATCAACCTCGGGGTGATGGTGAGCCAGGATGAATATATTGATGCTGCGATTGAAACAGGCGCCGATGCCATCGTGGTGTCCTCTATCTACGGTCATGGCGACATTGACTGCCTCGGATTGCGTGAGCGCTGCATCGAACGCGGCCTTGGCGACATTCTGCTGTACGTCGGCGGCAACCTGGTCGTCGGTAAACATGACTTCGCCGACGTGGAAGTGAAGTTTAAAGAGATGGGCTTTAACCGGGTCTTCGCCCCCAGCCACGATCTGGAAGATGTTTGCGCGCTTATCACTAATGATATTCACCAACACAATGGCCTCGAACAGCGTTGCCTGGAAGAGGCCATCTGATGCAAACAGTTTCTGTCGATATCGGCTCGACATGGACCAAGGCAGCCCTCTTCGCACATGAAGGCGAGGAATTAACCCTGGTAAACCATGTCCTGACCCCAACCACCACACATCATCTGGCAGACGGTTTTTTTGCCAGCCTGAATCAGGTGCTGAATGTTGCCGATGCTCGCCCGTTACTGAAAAGTGGTGAAGTGCAGTTGAAATACTCCTCCTCAGCGAAAGGTGGGCTCGCCGTTGCAGCAATGGGGCTGGTGCCTTCCATTACGCTGGAGTCGGCAAAAGTTACCGCCCATTCGGCAGGAGCGAAAATCGCGCAATATTATTCGTACAAGCTGAACCGTCATGACATCCAGGAGCTGGAATCATCACCGCCAGACATTCTGTTGTTTACCGGCGGGACAGACGGTGGCGAAGAAAGTTACGGCCTGGCGAATGCGCACGCGCTGGCAGGCTCAAAGCTTGATTGCGCCATTATCTACGCCGGAAACCGGGACATTCAGGACGAAATACAAGCAATTCTGGGACATAAGGATCTGACCACGGTAGACAACATTCTGCCGGACCTCGATCACCCGAATCCGTTTGCCGCGCGCCAGGCGATTTGCGATGTGTTCTTGTCACGCATCGTCAAAGGCAAAGGTCTGGACGTTATCGTCGGCGAAACAGGCGAAGAGCCTATGCCGACGCCATGGACGGTATATGAGTTAGTCAAAGCCATTAGCGATTACGACAGCGCATGGAAGGAATTCATGCTGATTGATATGGGCGGAGCCACCACGGATGTCTATTCGGCCAGCGCGAATACCCTCTCCCCCGATACCGTCCTGCATGGTGTTCCTGAACCGTTCGTCAAACGTACCGTTGAAGGCGACCTTGGAATGCGCGTTTCCGCCGTTGTGGTGGGAGAAAGCACGCAGGATATGGTGAAAGTCATCTTCGCCCAGCAGCCACAGCGCGAGGAAGCGTTTTACCGCTATCTACGCCACCTGGTTGGGCAACCGGATTACCTGCCACTCAGCGAGGAAGAGAAATATTTCGACACCCTGCTGGCAGGTTTATGCGTGGGCTATGCCGCTGAGCGCCACGCGGGCACTAAAAAGCAGGTTTGCACCTGCGTGGGTAATGTGGATTTACAGATGGGTCGCGATCTCACCACCGTACGCAAAATCGTCGGTTCAGGGGGATGGCTCTCTCGCGCCAGCCAGTTCGATATCCATAACTGGCTCAAATACAGGGAGCTGGACGACCAGGGTAAAAGAATTCTGTTACCGAATCAGTTTGAGTATTACCGCGATTCAAATGGCCTGCTCCCTCTACTGGCAAACGTCGCCAGGCTGTACCCGCAAGCCGCTGCTCGCACCAGCATTCAGTGTTTAACCCTATAAAACTTAAGGCAGCTACGAATGGAACTTCGAAATAAAAAATTGACCCACGACGAATTTATGACCGAAAGGCATCAGGTGTTACAAACCTGGGAAACCGGCAAAGACGTTGAGAACTTCGAAGATGGCGTGAAGTACCAGCAATCAATTCCAGAGAAAAAGCGTTTCTCCCTCGCCCTGCTGAAGGCCGATCAGGAAGGTAAAACTCTGAGCCAGCCGCGCGCAGGTGTGGCATTAATGGATGAGCATATTGCGCTGCTCAAAACATTGCAGGAAGAGTGCGACCTCCTGCCAAGTACTATCGATGCCTATACCCGTCTGAACCGCTATGAAGAAGCCGCTGTCGGGATCCAAAAATCCATCGAAGCAGGTACTTCCAAGCTGAATGGTTTACCGGTCGTCAATCACGGGGTTGCTGCCTGCCGTCGTATGACTGAATCGCTGGATAAACCGATCCAGGTTCGCCACGGTACACCGGATGCGCGTCTGCTGGCAGAAATCGCCATGGCCAGTGGCTTTACCAGCTACGAAGGCGGCGGTATCTCCTACAACATCCCTTACGCCAAACGCGTCACCCTGGAAAAATCTATCCGTGACTGGCAGTACTGCGACCGTCTGATGGGTCTGTACGAAGAGAACGGCATTCGCATCAACCGTGAGCCGTTTGGTCCGCTGACCGGCACGCTGATCCCGCCGTTCATGTCCCACTCAGTCGCGATTATCGAAGGTCTGCTGGCGCTGGAGCAGGGCGTGAAGTCTATTACCGTCGGTTACGGCCAGGTCGGTAGCCTGACACAGGATATCGCTGCTATTCAGGCACTGCGTGAACTGTCCCACGAATACTTCCATAACCATGGCTTCGACGATTACGAGCTGAGCACCGTTTTCCACCAGTGGATGGGCGGATTCCCGGAAGATGAAGCAAAAGCCTTCTCCGTTATCGCCTGGGGCGCAGCGGTTGCCGGTATGTCTGGTGCCACAAAAGTTATTACCAAAAGTCCGCACGAAGCATTCGGTATCCCAACCGCGGCAGCTAACGCCCAGGGTCTGAAAGCGTCACGCCAGATGCTCAACATGGTCAGCGATCAGAAATTCCCGCAGTGCGCTGCCGTGGAGCAGGAAGTTGACCTGATTAAGAGCGAAGTCCGCGCGGTATTGAAGAAAGTCTTCGAACTGGGCAATGGCGACATTGCGCGCGGTACGGTGCTGGCCTTTGAAGCTGGCGTGCTGGATGTGCCTTTCGCTCCTGCCGCCTGTAACGCCGGTAAGATCCTGCCTGTTCGCGATAACACAGGCGCAATCCGTATTCTTGAAGCCGGTGCCGTGCCGCTGCCGAAAGATATTCTCGCCCTGCACCACGACTACGTTGCAGAGCGCGCACATTTCGAAGGTCGCAAGCCTTCTTTCCAGATGGTCATTGATGACATCAACGCCGTATCCCACAGTAAATTAATAGGAAGACCATAATGAAAATTAAACAGGCCCTTTTCACAGCTGGCTACTCCTCATTTTATTTTGACGATCAGCAGGCCATCAAAAACGGCGCCGGTCATGACGGGTTTATCTATACCGGCGATCCGGTAACGCCTGGATTTACGTCTGTTCGTCAGGCGGGTGAATGTGTTTCCGTACAGCTGATTCTGGAAAACGGCGCGGTGGCTGTGGGCGATTGCGCAGCGGTGCAATATTCAGGTGCAGGCGGTCGTGACCCGCTGTTCCTGGCTGAAAACTTCATTCCGTTCCTCAACGACCACATCAAGCCGTTGCTGGAAGGTCGTGACGTTGATTCGTTCCTGACCAACGCCCGTTTCTTTGACGAACTGCGTATTGATGGCCATCTGCTGCATACCGCCGTACGTTATGGTCTGTCTCAGGCGCTGCTCGACGCAGCGGCACTGGCTACCGGTCGTCTGAAAGCCGAAGTGGTTTGTGATGAATGGCAGCTGCCATGCGTCCCGGAAGCCATTCCGTTATTTGGTCAGAGCGGCGACGACCGTTATATCGCCGTCGACAAGATGATCCTCAAAGGTGTGGATGTCCTGCCGCATGCGCTGATCAATAACGTAGAAGAGAAGCTGGGCTTTAAAGGTGAAAAACTGCGTGAGTACGTCCGCTGGTTGTCTAACCGCATCCTGAGCCTGCGCACCAACGATAGCTATCACCCAACGCTGCACATTGATGTCTACGGCACCATCGGTCTGATCTTCGATATGGATCCAGTGCGTTGCGCCGAATACATCGCCAGCCTGGAAGCCGAAGCGCAAGGCCTGCCGCTGTACATTGAAGGCCCGGTTGATGCCGGTAACAAGCCGGATCAGATCCGCATGTTAACCGAGATCACTCAGGAGCTGACTCGTCTGGGTTCTGGCGTGAAAATCGTTGCGGATGAATGGTGTAACACCTATCAGGACATCGTGGACTTCACCGACGCGGGCAGCTGCCACATGGTGCAGATTAAAACCCCGGACCTGGGCGGTATTCACAACATCGTTGATGCAGTGCTGTATTGCAACAAACACGGAATGGAAGCCTATCAGGGCGGTACCTGTAACGAAACGGAAATCAGTGCTCGTACCTGCGTACACGTCGCGCTGGCCGCGCGTCCAATGCGCATGCTGATCAAACCGGGTATGGGTTTCGATGAAGGTCTCAACATCGTGTTTAACGAAATGAACCGCACCATCGCGCTGTTGCAAACTAAGGATTAAGAGATGGCACGCACATTTAAGATCTTATCGCCTACGGCTATCCTGGGTTATGGCTTCCCGGAAGAAAGTTTTCGTAAAGCCATGGAAGAGTCACCGGATCTTATTGCTGTTGACGCAGGTTCCTCCGATCCTGGCCCCCACTACCTGGGGGCAGGTAAACCCTTTACTGACAGGGCCGGTGTGAAACGCGATCTGCGCTATATGATTGTGGCAGGCGTTAAGAACAACATCCCTGTCGTGATCGGCACAGCCGGTGGTTCTGGCGCAGCTCCGCATCTGGAGTGGTGTCGCCAGATAATCCATGAGATCGCGCAGGAAGAAAAACTGTCGTTCTCAATGGCGCTGATTCCGTCTGATGTCGACAAAGAAATCGTTCATCAGGCGCTGGATAACGGCAAAATCACCGCGCTCGATTTTGTGCCTGAACTGACTCACGAGGCCATTGAAGAGAGCACCTACATTGTCGCGCAGATGGGCGTCGAGCCTTTCCAGCGTGCGCTGAAAGCCGGTGCGCAGGTGGTCCTGGGCGGGCGTGCCTACGATCCGGCCTGCTTCGCCGCGCTGCCGATTATGCAGGGCTTTGATGAAGGTCTGGCGCTTCATTGCGGTAAGATCCTTGAGTGTGCAGCCATTGCCGCCACCCCTGGTTCCGGCTCAGATTGTGCGATGGGAATCATTGACGATAACGGCTTTACGCTGAAGGCGTTCAATCCCAAGCGTAAGTTCACCGAGACTTCCGCAGCAGCGCACACCCTGTACGAGAAGTCAGATCCGTACTTCCTGCCAGGGCCAGGCGGTGTGCTGAACCTGAAGGCATGCACTTTCACCCAGGTTAACGAGGGCGAAGTGTATGTCAGCGGTTCACGCCATGAAGAAACACCGTATGCGTTGAAACTGGAAGGTGCACGCCAGGTTGGCTTCCGTTGCCTGACCATCGCCGGAACACGTGACCCGATTATGATTGCCGGGATTGACACGATTCTTGAAGAGGTACAGGCAAGCGTTGCACGTAACCTCTCACTGAATGACGACAGTATCCGCATGACGTTCCACCTGTACGGTAAGAACGGTGTGATGGGCAACCATGAGCCGATGAAAACTGCGGGCCATGAACTGGGAATTTTACTGGATGTCGTTGCGCCAACGCAGGATATCGCTAACAGTGTTTGCTCGCTGGTGCGCTCTACCCTGCTGCACTACGGCTATGAAAATCGCATTGCGACTGCGGGCAACCTCGCCTTCCCGTTCTCGCCATCTGATATTCAGAGTGGACCGGTGTATGAGTTCTCGATCTATCACCTGATTGAAGCGAGCGATGCGCTGCGTTTTGATTTCCACATTGAACAGGTGACGCCAGAAGGAGTTCAGGCATGAAAAACTCAATTTGTTCACTGGCACAAGTTATTCGTTCCAAAAATGCCGGACCGTACGAACTGGTTTTAGATATTTTATTTAAAACAAGGGAAGACTATCAGCGGGTAAAAGCCTGCGAGCAATTAACGCCGCAGCTTATTGCCGGTTTATATAATGTTGAGCCTGAATTTATTCACAATATCGTCTGGTTCGATCCAGCGAATGCCGTAAAAATCGTCATGCCACGAGATATTATTTCCGGCAATGTCGGTGACAATGATGTTTATGGTGCGCAGCAACACGCTCCATTATTAAGTATTGAGTTCGACTTGTAACAAAAAAACACAATAACAACCATTGGAGCACAGAATTCAGCTGTATCACAGTGCTTCGAATTATTCATGCGGTTGGTCACAACAGGCGTGCGTCTGAGCTGCTGTCCAGGTTCAGGCGCACGCCACCCTACACAATTCCAATTACCAGCCTTTATCCGATGGAGTACACATGAAGAAAATTAGTTTAACGAAGATGATCATATTAGGCCTGATACTCGGCATGATTGCCGGGGTGGCCATAAATAATATGGCCGCGGCTGAAACAGCAAAATCTTATGCAGCAGATATTTCCATTTTCACCACCATATTCTTACGTATGGTGAAAATGATTATCGCTCCATTGGTTATTTCAACTCTGGTTGTAGGTATTGCCAAAATGGGCGATGCCAAAACGCTGGGACGTATATTTTCGAAAACCTTCTTCCTGTTTATTTGCGCCTCTCTGGTGTCAATTGCACTGGGTCTGGTTATCGTTAATATCTTCCAGCCAGGCGCAGGTATCAACTTTGTGCCACATGACGTCGGAGCCGTTGCCGCCGTTAAGTCAGAGCCATTCACGCTGAAAGTATTCATCTCACACGCGGTACCGACCAGTATTGTCGATGCGATGGCGCGTAACGAAATTCTGCAGATCGTCGTGTTCTCAATCTTCCTCGGTTGCAGCCTCGCTGCGATTGGTGAAAAAGCCGATCCTATCGTGAAAGTGCTGGATTCACTGGTGCACGTCATGCTGAAGCTGACGGGTTACGTCATGCTGTTTGCACCATTGACCGTTTTTGCCGCTATTTCAGGTCTGATTGCCGAACGTGGTCTAGGTGTGATGGTTAGCGCCGGGATCTTCATGGGTGAGTTCTACCTGACGCTGGGTATGCTGTGGGCGATCCTCATTGGCCTGTCTACTATGATCGTCGGGCCTTGCATCGCACGGTTAACTAAATCAATCCTCGAACCCGCTCTGCTGGCCTTTACCACTTCAAGCTCTGAAGCCGCCTTCCCGGGTACGCTGGACAAGCTGGAAAAATTCGGTGTTTCGTCAAAAATCGCCAGCTTCGTTCTGCCTATCGGTTATTCCTTTAACCTAGTCGGTTCCATGGCTTATTGCTCATTTGCCACCGTCTTTATTGCCCAGGCGTGCAACATCGAACTGAGCATGGGCGAGCAAATCACCATGCTGTTGATCCTGATGCTCACCTCGAAAGGAATGGCAGGCGTACCGCGCGCATCAATGGTGGTTATCGCTGCAACCCTGAACCAGTTCAACATTCCAGAAGCAGGTCTGATTCTGCTGATGGGTGTCGATCCGTTCCTCGATATGGGTCGTTCCGCCACGAACGTTATGAGTAACGCCATGGGAGCAGCCATTGTCAGCCGTTGGGAAGGTGAACACTTCGGCCAGGGTTGCCGTGGCTCTGCACCAGTGAAGTCCCCGGAGCAGGAACGTCCGGTTACCGAAACGGAAGTCGCTTTGTCCTGACAGTAGAAGAACAACTAATCGTAGGCCGGATAGCGGCGTGAACGCCCTATCCGGCCTACTGGATTGTTTTCCCAACAACACCAACAGGAATGCATAATGAATAAAACAATTCTCGGCGTGAGTCTCTTTTCTTTCAGCGTCTTGTTTAGCGCAACCACATTCGCGCAAACCACGCCCGACTACGCCAAGCTGATAGAACAGGCTCATCAGAAGTACAAAAGTAACAACGATGGAAAAGTCGCCGACTACATCCCTGCTCTGGCGACCTATAGCCCGAAAAATTTTGCCATCACCATTGCGACGGTGGACGGCAAGATCTACCAGGTTGGCGATGTTAACAAACCTTTCCCAATGGAATCCCTGAGTAAAGTGTTCACCATGGCGCTCGCCATGGAGCAGCACGGTCCTCAGGTAGTGCTGGATAAACTTGGCGCCAATGCCACCGGAATGCCATTCAACTCAGGTTTAGCTGTTGAACTGACCAAAGGCGCGCCTGAAAACCCTCTGGTAAACGCCGGGGCCATGAGCACCGTTAGCCTGATCGAAGCCAAAGACAAAACCGATCGTTGGAACAAAATCCTCGACAACCTGAACGTCTGGGCCGATGCCACTCTCACCGTGAACGAACCGGTTTTCAAATCTGAAATGGAAACCAACCAGCACAATCAGGCGCTGGCCAAACTGATGGAATCCTATAACAGCTTCTATGGCAACACTGACGAAGCCGTTGAAATTTATACCCGCCAGTGCTCGGTGGATATCACCGTTGAGCAACTGGCCAAAATGGGTGCTGTACTCGCGAACAAAGGCAAATCTCCGTTCAACGGTAAACAGTTGCTGAATGAGAAATATGTTCCGCAGGTGCTGGCAGAAATGGCAATTGCCGGGCTTTACGACGGTAGCGGTAAATGGCTGTACACCGTTGGCATCCCGGCGAAAAGCGGCGTCGGCGGCGGCATGGTTGCCGTTGTCCCAGGCGAATATGCGATTGCGGTCTATTCTCCGCCGCTTGATGAAGCCGGAAACAGCGTTCGTGCCCAGAAAACTATCGAATATGTCGCCGAAGCGACAAAAGCCAATGTCTTTTTAGCCAAATAACTTTACGCCGGATGGCGCTTCGCTTATCCGACCTACACCAATGCGTTAATCGTAGGCCGGATAAGCGAAGCGCCATTCGGTAAACAACACGAAGAGGTGAGAAGTAAACATGTCTAAACCATTTGTCTGGCAGGAACTCTTTGTTCAGAGTAAAGATAGTACCGAGTATGAATTACTTAGTAACCAGCACGTTACGGTAACGGAGTTAGACGGAGAGGAAGTGATCAAGGTTGCACCGGAAGCGTTAACCTTGTTAGCACAGCAGGCGTTTTATGAGGCTTCATTTTTCCTGCGCGCCGGACATTTAAAACAGATTGCCAGCATTTTGCACGACCCACAGGCCAGCAGTAACGATAAGTACGTCGCATTGCAGCTGCTGCGCAATGCAGAGGTTTCAGCTAAAGGCGTACTGCCCAACTGCCAGGATACCGGGACGGCAACCATTGTGGCCAGCAAAGGACAACATGTCTGGACCGGCGGCGATGACGCAGAAGCATTAAGCAAAGGCGTGTATTCCACCTTTACCGAAAACAACCTGCGTTACTCGCAAAATGCCCCGCTGGATATGTATACCGAGGTCAATACCCAGACCAACCTGCCCGCACAAATCGATATTAGCGCCACCCCAGGTAACGAATACCGTTTCCTGTTCGTCAATAAAGGTGGCGGCTCAGCTAACAAAGCGGCGCTGTACCAGGAAACCAAATCCATTCTACAACCGGAAAAACTCACTGCGTTCCTGATCGAAAAAATGAAATCACTGGGTACAGCCGCTTGTCCGCCGTATCACATCGCTTTTGTGGTTGGGGGCTTATCCGCCGACCAGGCGCTGAAAGTCGCCAAACTGGCTTCAACCAAATATTACGATAATCTACCCACCAGCGGGAACGAGCTGGGCCAGGCGTTCCGTGATACGGCGCTGGAAGCCGAGTTGCTCAATGCCAGCCGCGAGTTTGGCATCGGGGCGCAGTTTGGCGGCAAATACTTTGCCCACGATATCCGCGTAATTCGCTTACCGCGCCACGGCGGCTCCTGCCCAATCGCGATGGCCCTCTCCTGCTCTGCCGACCGTAACATTAAGGCCAAAATTAATAAACACGGTATCTGGCTGGAGAAACTCGAGCATAATCCGGGCAAATTCATTCCTGATTCACAGCGAGTAGAAAACGGTGCCCAGACCGTACAACTGGATCTGAACCGTCCGCTGCGTGACATTCTGCATGACCTTTCCGCTCTGCCCATTGGTACACGCCTGTCGTTAAGCGGCCCGATTGTTGTCGCTCGCGATATCGCCCACGCGAACATCAAAGCGCGACTGGATAACGGCGAACCGATGCCGGAATACATGAAAAAGCATATCGTTTACTACGCGGGTCCCGCCAAAACCCCGGAAAATCAGGCTTGTGGCTCAATGGGGCCCACCACCGGCGGGCGCATGGATGGGTATGTCGATGCTTTCCAGGCACAAGGCGGCAGCCTCATTATGCTCACCAAGGGTAACCGCAGCCAGCAGGTCACTGATGCCTGTCAGAAACACGGTGGATTTAGCCTCGGCAGCATTGGCGGTGCAGCAGCCCTGCTGGCGCAGCAGTACGTGAAAAGCCTGCAGTGCCTTGAATATCCCGAACTGGGAATGGAAGCCGTATGGATGATGGAAGTTAAAAATATGCCGGCCTTCGTATTAGTGGATGACAAAGGCAATAACTTCTTTAGCCAGTTCGAGCAGCAGCATCGCTGCGCAACTTGTCCGGCAGGGCATTAAGGAGTTTCCATGGAAGCGCGCGCCAATAACGACAGACACCGTCAGCGTCAGCAGAAGCTGAAAGAGCAGGTTGATACCCGCGTAGCGGCGGCAACGGAGAAGAAAGGGATCCTGATTGTCTTCACCGGCAACGGAAAAGGAAAATCCACCGCAGCCTTTGGCACGGCAACGCGCGCAGTGGGTCACGGAAAAACCGTTGGCATCGCGCAGTTTATTAAAGGTCAGTGGGATAATGGCGAGTACAACACGCTGCAACCTCTCGGCGTCGAGTTCCATATTATGGGTACCGGATTTACCTGGGAAACCCAAAATCGGCAAGCAGATATCGAGGCGGCAACGGTTGTCTGGCAGGAAAGTAAGCGCATGCTGGCTGATGCGCATTACGATCTAGTGGTGCTGGATGAACTCACCTACATGCTTGCTTACCACTATCTGGATACGCAAGAGGTTATCAGCGCCATCGAAAATCGTCCTGCCGGTCAGAGCGTTATCGTCACAGGACGCGGATGCCATACGCTGTTACTGGAACTGGCCGATACGGTCAGTGAAATTCGCCCGGTCAAACACGCGTTTGACCGCGGTATTCAGGCACAGATTGGGATCGACTGGTAGCCGTTCTTTTGCCGGATAACGATGCTAACGCGTCTTATCCGGCCTACCCATCGTTGTAGGCCTGATAAGGCGCAAGCCACCTTCAGGCAGCCGATACCACGGACTTACTGAGCAACCAGTTACGGAAAATCTGTAAATGCTCGGATTCCGATTTCTCTTCACGCCACGTCATAATAAATCGATTCCCGGTACGCATTGGAACATCGCAAGGAATGACCATATCACCGCTGTCCAGATCGTGCTGAATGGCAAAACGTGGGAGCAGCGCAACGCCCAGATTAGAGCGGACCGCCGCGATCAGCATCGATAACAAATCAAATCTCGGACCTTTATTCACCAGCGGACTGCTGACATCTGACAGCGCAAACCACTCCTGCCACCCTTTGATGCGCGTGCTTTGGTGTAAGAGCGGAAATTCGTTTAGTAATTCGTTCACCGCCAGTTTTCGTTCCGGTTCGGCCAGCAAACAGCGACTGCAAACCGGCAGAATTTCCTCTTCAAACAGGTACTCAACCCCTGACCATGGCGAATAAAAGTCTTCGCGCATGATTGCCGCGTCATACTCTCGATTGAGAAAATCACCAATATTCGCCAGGGAATGAATGTTCACGATAATATCAGGATTAAGTTTGTTAAATTCACGCAGGTTTGGGATCAGCCAGTGCGTGCTGAACGTCGGATTCACCGCCAGCTCAATAACCTGTACCGTCGGCTGCCAGGTCATTATCGTCGTCGTATCTCGTTCAAGTTTATTTAACGTTTCTTTAACGATACTTAAATAGTGTTTGCCGGCCGCATTTAAGAAAATGCGTTTTTTGGCATGATTAAATAGCGCGGTATTGAGAAAATCCTCCAGTGCATTTACCTGGCGGAAAACAGCACTTTGTGTCAAAGCCAGCTCTTCAGCTGCCCGGGTATAACTTTCGTGACGCGCAACAACTTCAAAAGTTACCAGCAACTCCGTCTTGGGTATTTTTCCTCTCATAACCTCTTCCATATGCAGCGTACAAAAATAGTTTAATTTATAAAAAATAATTCAAGCTACCCAGATAAGCACCGAGAGTTATATTTTATTTCATCCATTAATGTCATTGATCCAATCCATGATTTACTCACACTGATGGCGGATAAATATTAACCAATAATACTCAAGAGCAGCAATAAACACAATTTAAATAAGGTTAAACCTAAGCAAATGGTGCCAATAAGTTCTTAATAATTTTTCAAGTTATCTTGTTTATTGCAGAAAAAACTTTGCGAGATTAATCAATATTATCAGTGCGATAATTTTGGATAATTTCACGTTATAACTTACGGGCAAACGACTGCTTTTTATCATTCCTTGATGTAGTTTCTGCCTTTTTTTGATTGATGTGATAAAGGACACAATGTGAAAACTTTCGGAAAGGTCTGGCTCGTTGGGGCAGGTCCCGGTGATATTTCATTACTTACCCTCAAAGCAATGATGTGCATTAAACAGGCTGATGTCATTATTTACGATCGGCTGGTCAATCCTAAAATTTTGGAATGGGCATTACCTGATTGTCTGCTTATCAATGTCGGCAAAAACCCGGGTTTCCATTGTGTACCTCAGGATGAAATCAATGCACTGCTTGTCCAGTATGCCCAAACGCACAATAATATTGTGCGTCTGAAAGGCGGCGATCCGTATGTTTTTGGACGTGGGGCTGAAGAAGTTGAAGATCTCGTCGAGACGGGCATCCCGTTTGAAGTGGTGCCGGGTATTAGCTCAACCATTGGTGGCCTGACCTATGCCGGGATTCCGGTAACACACCGCGATTTCGCCTCGGGATTTCACGTGGTAACCGGTCATACGCGGGAGGGCAACCAACAGCAGGACTGGCGTCAGCTGGCCAAACTGAATGGTACGCTGGTTATCGTCATGGGTATCGCCAATCTGGCGTTTATCTGTGAGGAATTATTGATGGGTGGAAAATCAGCAGATACGCCTGCAGCGCTAATTATGTCCGCCACCCGCGATAACCAACGCCGACTGACCTGTACGCTCGGTTCACTACTGAGCAAGGCGCAGGAAGCTAACATCCTCCCCCCTGCGCTGATAGTGATTGGTGATGTGGTAACCCTGAGCGATCGGCTCTCTTTTATCCCTGAAGCCATCACGCTGCCGGAAAACCTTTACTGCGACAGTCTGGCATGACGAAAAGACTGGGGCGACGTTTGATGCGCCGCCCGGAAAACACGGCAAAAGTAACTGGTTTGTGCGTATTGGAGTTTCCGGGCAATGCTGTCTATTGAATGAACGGGATCGTGCAATAACTCCCCCGCTTTTTGCATTTTTTTCTGATTCACCCAGGTTTTAAAGTTAACGCCCTGCCGTTTCTTAAAAAAACGGCTGAAATAGTTTGCGCTTAAGCAAACGTGAGCTGCTACGGATTCCAGGGATAATTCACTATATAAATTCTCATCAATATAACGCAACGCTGCCAGAAGCTTTTTCTCGTGTCGGGAAGGCTCTGTAAAATAATGACGCATGTAACTGGTCGGCGGGATAACAAACTCATCAGGTTGTTGCTGTTCTGTCTCAAAATTATCAACAATATAATTTAATAAATTAGCTGATGCCACCAGTGTATTATTATCGACTACCGCCACCTGACTCCATTCAGCTTTTATTTTTGGTTCATCCATCCATGAGCATTCATTATCAATAACGATAGTTTTATATTCCTGATATTTTGCCCGCACCTGCCCACAGAGCATAAAACCGTACAGATGCCCCTCGCGAATTAATGGCATAGAAAACAGACTTAGCCCTGCATGGCAGCTGAGTATTCTGGGTTTAAGGTGTTTTAATCCTTCAAAAGCACAATATTTGTCACACTTTTGGCAACTCGTACAATAGCGTTCATCCGCCCGCATTAATGTGCAGAACGAATTAAAGTTATGGCAATCCGAGAGAGTTTTTCCGTTAACATCAACCACAACCGTGGCTAATCCAGTCGCACTGGAGAATACTTTTGCTATCGAGAAAAAACGTTGTAGATAATCATCCTGGATTTTCAACGACACGGCATCCTCCGGCATTAATGAAATTAAAGCCGGTAATATGCAGAATTTAATCAAGAGAAAGAATGATGCTCACCGCAAAAAATAATCTCATTTATGCAGATGATTATGATCAATTGGCAAGAGAGTTAAAGCAACCACGATAATACTCCGCTGCATGCTACTGACTTCGCTTTCTCAAAGATTAACGAATCTTCACACTCTCTTGTGAGACTCTTTTCGCAAAACAAAACATCTTTTTCCATTATTTTCAATAGATTACTCATTTTTACTGTGAATCAATGATGTGCTTATTTGTGATAATCATCATGTGAATGTGAAAGGCCCTCCTGAATAATATGTTCAATTAGCAAACAATCTGAACGGAGTTGATCCATGGCCGTCACCACAGGCGTTATCGCCGACGATTTCACCGGCGCAACGGACATTGCAAGCTTTATGGCGCAGCAGGGGTGGCGCGTTGCGCTACTGCCCGGAATGCCTGATACCACTCAATGCTGGAATGAAGAGGTCGAAGCTATCGTCATCTCGCTGAAAAGCCGCTCATTACCCGCAGAACAGGCCATCGCACAATCTCTGTCCTGTGCCCGCTGGCTGAAACAAAAGGCAGGTGTCCGCCAGATCTATTTTAAATATTGTTCGACGTTCGACTCCACGCCAACAGGCAACATTGGACCGGTCAGCGATGCGTTGATGAACGAGCTGCATACACCCGTGATCGTCCACTGCCCCGCCCTGCCGCAAAACGGGCGCACGGTGGTGCATGGCCATCTTTTTGTAAACGGCGTACTGCTTAACGAATCCGGGATGGAAAAGCATCCGCTTAATCCTATGACCGATGCCAGCCTGCCGCGCCTGCTGAGCGCGCAAACGCCAGGTAAGGTTGGTTGCATTAACCTCACGATACTGCGTCAAGGTGTGGAAGCGGTCACTAACGCTCTGGCCCAACTTCAGGCTGAAGGTACGCGTCACGTTATCGTCGATACGCTGGATGAAGCAGATCTCAACACGCTGGCGCAGGCACTCCATGCCAGCCCTCTGTTAGCCGGGGGCTCCGGGCTCGGTGGCGCACTGGCCGCCTGCACCGGAACTCAGCAAACCATGCCGCTGGACGCTTTTCCACTACCTGCTAAAACGGTGGTGTTCTCCGGTAGCTGTTCTGCAATGAGTAATCGTCAGGTCAATCGCTATAAGGCCGCAGCAGCCTCTCGTGTACTCGACGTGGCCCGCTGCCTGTCTGATACAGAACGCTACACTGATGAACTGTGTGCCTGGGCGATGACGCATATCAACGACCCATTCGCGCCGATGATATACGCCACCCAGCCGCCAGACATACTCCAACGCATTCAACAAGAGTACGGCGAACAGACTGCCAGCCAGGCGATCGAACACGCTTTTTCCCGACTGAGCACAAAGCTACAAGTTGCAGGTGTAAACACCTTTATCGTCGCAGGCGGAGAAACATCCGGCACCGTGGTAGAGGCACTGCAGGTGAAGCGTCTGTCCGTTGGCAAAGCCATTGCGCCTGGCGTGCCGTGGGTATTTTCCTCCGGTCTGGCGCTGGCGCTGAAGTCAGGCAACTTTGGTAACGAAGATTTCTTTTTTACAGCCCAGGAGTACGCATTATGAATCCGGTGAGTGAACACCAACTACGCGAACTACTCGTCCGCTATGGCCGTTCCTTGTTTATGCGTGGTTACAGCAGCGGCGGCTCCGGCAACCTCAGCGTCAAATTGCCGGATGGCGGCTATCTGGTGACCCCGACCAACTCCTGCCTGGGTGAGCTTGATCCTGCCACGCTAAGTAGGCTGGATGCCAACGGCGTGCATCTTAGCGGCGACAAACCGTCAAAAGAGGTACCCATGCATCTGGCGTGGTATCGTCATCGGCCATCCTGCGGCGCGGTTGTGCACCTGCATTCTCCATGGCTGACCGCGCTCTCCTGTCTGCCTTGCTCTACGCCAGAAAACTGTCTACCGCCACTAACGCCATACTATGTGATGCGCGTCGGACAGCTACCGCTGCTGCCTTATTTCAAGCCCGGCCATGAAGGCATTGCCAGCGCACTGAGTGAAATCGCGGCAGATCATACGGCTGCGTTGCTGGCCAATCACGGGCCGGTAGTAAGCGGTCGCTCGCTGCGTGAGGCGGTGTTTAACGCCGAGGAACTAGAAGACAGCGCCCGCATCTGGCTGACATTAAAACCGCTCGGCTATGTTCCGCTCTCAGAAGAGGCGGTGGCCGAACTTGAACATTCCCGGCAAGCGTGAGGTGACATGATGATCCCCGAGCAACGACGTGATTTTATCTACCGCTACGTGCACGAAAAGAATGCCGCCTCATTTAATGAACTGGCAGATCTAATGAGCGTGTCGCATATGACCGTACGTCGCGACATTCAGTTGCTGGAAGAAGAAGGCAAAGTTATCGCCATTAACGGCGGCGTGAAGCTCAATAACCTGCTGAAATCCGAACTGCCGTGGCGGGAAAAAGCCGAGTTGAATCATGATGTGAAGCGCAAAATGGGCCAGCTCGCCGCAATGCTCATTGAGCCCGGACAAACGCTGTATCTGGATGCCGGAACATCGTTGTTTGAAGTGGCGAAAGCGGTAGCCGCCAGCCACTGTTTCAATCTGACGGTAGTCACCAACGATTTTTCCATCAGCCACTATCTGATGGATATGCCACACATTACGCTCTATCACACCGGCGGTCTGGTGGATCAGCGTAACCGCTCATGTCTTGGCAAAAGCGCCGCCAGTTTTCTGCGCACCATTAATATTGATGTGGCGTTTCTCAGTTCATCGTCGTGGGATACCGAGCGCGGCATGTCGACGCCGAGTGAAGGGAAAGCCTCGGTCAAAGAAGCGGTGCTTACCGTCTCCCGGCGTCGGGTGCTGGTCTGTGACAGCAGTAAATTTGGCAAATACGGCATGTTCCACATCTGTGGGCTGGAGCAGTTAACCGACATTATTTCTGATAACCGGTTACCGGAAAATGCGCAGCAGACTATTGTCAGCCAGGGCGTTAAGCTGCATCTGGTTGATGGCCGGGAGGGTGCACGCCATGCTGAAGTTAGCGGCTAACCTCGACTGGTTATTTACTGATTTACCGATAGCGGGTCGATTTCAGGCGGCAAAAGCAGCCGGTTTTCGCGGCGTAGAAGGGCTGTTTCTCTGGCAGCACCCGCTGGAGCATTTGCGGGCCGCTCAGCGGGAAACTTCTCTGCCGGTGGTGCTAATGAACGCCCCGGCTGGCAACTGGGCACAGGGTGAACGGGGACTCGCAGCATTGCCCGGTCGAGACCAGGAATTTCATCACAGCCTGAACGTGGCGCGAGATTACGCCACGGCACTGGGTTGTCGCCGGGTTCACGTTATGTCCGGCTTGCGCTGCAATGACCTGACGCTGCACGCCCAGCGCGACCTCCTGACGAATCGACTGCGCATCGCCTGCGATGTGATGGCAGACGCGGAAATCGATGTACTGATTGAACCATTAAATTCGCAGGATATGCCCGGTTATTTTATTGACAGTTTCCCGCTGGCTGAATCTATCATTCACGAGGTTGGTAAGAAGAATATCGGCTTACAGTTTGATATTTACCACTGTCAGAAAACTCATGGCAACGTGGCGAAAAATATCGAACGCTATTTTACCCTTATTAAACATTTTCAAATCGCTTCTGTTCCTTATCGCCATGAACCGGGAACCGGGGAGTTAAATGAAGCATGGCTATTTAATTTTATAAGAAAAATGAATTACCAGGACTGGATTGGCTGTGAATATCAACCATCAACATCAGGGCCGGAATCATTACGCTGGATAACGCCTTACCTATAATTTTAATATCTCTGTACCGGAGGAAAAAATGTCGGATACTGTTATTATTTCGCTGGCACCCGTTGCCGCGGATTGCCCCAGAGTTATACCCGAAGAACTGGCGCAGGAAATACTCGCCAGCGTAGAACATGGCGCGTCCATCGTCCATTTACACGTTCGCGATAAACAGGGACGCCTGACGCCAGATACTACCGACTTTCAGGCAACAATTGACCGCGTTATGCGCCATTCAAACCTGATTATTCAGGCTTCTACCGGCGGCGTCTCTTCGATGTCCATCGCCGAGCGCTGCGCGCCACTGGCCTGCCCCGGCGTGGAGATGGCCTCGCTGAACGTCGGTTCCGTTAACCTCGGTGATGCGGTGTATTTTAATCCCGGTCCGGACGTGGAATATTGTTCACGGCAAATAACTGAACGCAATATTATTCCAGAGTTTGAAGTTTTTGAAATCGGCATGATTAATAACATCCTGAACCTTGAAGATAAAATAAAATTTCAAAAACCTATGCTCTTTAATATTGTTCTCGGTCACCGCGGCAGTACGCCTGCAACCGTTGATGCATTAATTGCTCTGCGTAGCATGATCCCACGCGAAGCCTTATGGGGAATTACTCATTTTGGCAGAAGGAATTTCGATATTATCGCTGCCGCGGTCGCTATGGGTGCCAGTGAAGTGCGAATCGGCTATGAAGATAGTTATTATTTAAGCGCCGAAGAAAAAGCGCAGCATAATTATCAGCAGGTAGCCAAACTCGCTACGCTCATTCGCAGTATGGATAAAAAAGTTGCTACGCCGGAAATTGCGCGGCGCATGTTATCTATTCCACCCCGGCAGCAATAACAACAGCAAGGACATTTCAACATGACTATGACCACTGTTATTCACAAAACCGGACTCGGCGTCAGCGTTGCGGGCGTGGTGCTGGCGATTATCGGCGCGCTCATCCAGTCCACGGCGCTGTGGCAGCCGGGGCTGGTGATGTTCACCGTCGGATTCGCCGCCGGTGCAGGCTACTGGCCTGGTTTACGCAGCTATCAGTTTACGCTGTGGATCATCGCTGGTTTTGTTGCCGCCATGACCTGGTCTACGGATCTGATCGTCTGGGGCGGTTTCAATATCACCCATAAATGGATCGTGTTCCTTGTGATTCAGGCCACCATGTTCAGCATGGGCACCAAGCTAACGATCCAGGATTTTATTGATGTCGCCAAAATGCCGTGGGCAGTTTTTATCGGTACCTTCTGCCATTTCGTGATCATGCCCCTGCTCGGCCTGAGCATTACCCTGATCTTTGATTTTCCGCCTGAAGTGGCGGTGGGCATTTTGTTGATTGGCGCTTGCCCCAGCGGTCTCTCGTCGACGGTGATGGTTTACATCGCCAACGCCAACCTCGCGCTGGCGGTGTCAATCGCCGCAGTCTCAACGCTGGCGGCAACGGTAATGACGCCACTGTGGGTTAATCTGCTGGCGGGTTCGATGATCGATATCCAGCTCACCGCGATGGTGATGGACGTGGTGAAAATCGTATTAATTCCCATCGGAGCAGCAATTCTGCATGACTATCTGAAATCCTATGCAGGCGTGCGCGGACGCCGTGTTGTCCAGATGCTGGCCGGGATCGGCGCAATTTGGCTGCTGTATATGATTGCCGGCGGCTGGGACGCGCTGTTTGGTCATGCCAGCGCCGAAGCGCAGATGTACGCGGTGGTCCTCAACTTCGTAGCAGGCGGCCTCGTTTGGGCATTGTTCTACAACTGGCTGTATGGCCGCGTGGCGGGCGTGAAGAAGGTCATGCCAACCATCTCAATGATGGGGATCATTTTCTTTACCACCACCGCCGCCGCAGCCGGGCGCGACAACCTGGTGCAGGTCGGTTTCCTGCTCTGCTTCGCCATGTTGATGCATAACCTCGGCGGCTTCCTGATTGGTTATCTGATGAGCCGCTGGATCTTCCGCATGGACGTGCAGTCTGCCCGTACCGTGGCCTTTGAAGTCGGCCTGCAAAACGGCGGTATGGCGTCAGGGCTTGCCGCCGCGATGGGCAAACTGGCAACGGTTGGACTCGCATCAGCGGTGATGACACCGCTGGGTAACGTTAGCGGCTCGCTGCTCGCCAACTACTGGCGCAAAAAAGACGCCAGACAGGCGCAGGTAGCAGCAGCCAAAGATCCCGTTCAACCTGCTTGCGAAAATCTGTCGAAAGGATAATCACGATGACAACTCTCACTCTGGGACAGGCCCTGCGCGCCGTAACCTGTGCGCTCGAACTCGCCGAAACACGTTATGCAAATCGCCCGTTAAGTGTGGCCGTATGCGATGCCAATGGAGAACTGCTTAGCTTTGCGCGGATGGATAACGCCAAACTGTTAACCATTGAGTTAACCCAGCGTAAAGCGCGCACCAGCAGCCGCCTGGGCTGCACCACGCAGGCATTTTTACAGCGTCTGCAAAAAGAGCAGCTGGATATTAGCTATTTTGCCGATCCGCGTTTTACGGCGCTGCCGGGCGGGATCCCGATTCTGCACCAGGGGAAATGCCTTGGAGCCGTCGCGGTGGGCGGTTTATCCGCGCAGGAAGATCATGATGCGGCGCTGTCCGTCGCAGAAATATTACTTAAGGAGATTGCCCAATGAAAAAGGTCGCCATGCTGCATACCAGTGCAGCCACCCTTGCAATGATGCAACAGCTGATCGCCGACATTATGCCGGAAGTGGAAGTGATGCATCTGGTCGAGGAGTCGATGATTAAACAGGTGATGAAAGCCGGAGGCGTATCACCAAATATTGCCGCCCGCATCGCCGACTATGTGCATATTGCTGAAAAGGCGGACTGCGATATCTTTATTACCGCCTGTTCTTCAATTGGTACTGCGGTGGAGCAATGCCAGTTTATGACCCCACTCCAGCTCGCGCGCATTGACTGCGCGATGGTGGAAGAGGCGATTGGAAAAGGCGAGCGGATCGCCGTGTTGGCAACTGTGGCAACCACGCTGAAGCCAACGCTGGATTACGTCCAGCGTAAAGTTCAGCAAAGCGGTAAATCACGAACCATTACGCCTGTATTAATGGAGGATGCATTCCACGCGCTGCTGGCGGGAGATATGGATACCCATGACCGTATCGTCAGTGAAGGGTTACAGAGCGCCTTTACCCAGGCGGATGTCGTGATGCTGGCGCAGGCTTCGATGGCGCGCGTTTTACAACAGCTCCCTTCCCCGCCGGTGCCGGTAATGACCTCACCGGAAAGCGGAATTCGCTGGTTGAAAACGCTGGCTGAACGCTAAATTCCCGGCAAAAAAAAGGCCATCATCAGATGGCCAACCATGTCGAAACGGGACCAGCCCTTGACTATGCAGAGAGTCAGGGCTGTTTTTTTATTTCTTACTTAATAACGGTTTTCAGCGCTTCGCCGATATCGGCCAGGCTACGAACAGTTTTCACGCCTGCGGCTTCCAGCGCAGCGAATTTCTCATCCGCTGTACCTTTACCACCCGCGATAATCGCACCAGCGTGACCCATACGCTTACCTTTCGGCGCAGTCACGCCCGCGATGTAACCTACAACCGGCTTGGTTACATGATCTTTGATGTAAGCAGCCGCTTCTTCTTCCGCGCTACCGCCGATCTCACCGATCATGACGATTGCTTCAGTCTGCGGATCTTCCTGGAACAGCTTCAGGATGTCGATGAAGTTAGAGCCAGGGATCGGGTCGCCACCGATACCCACACAGGTAGACTGGCCGAAACCATAGTCGGTGGTCTGCTTAACCGCTTCATAGGTCAGGGTACCTGAACGGGAAACGATACCCACTTTACCCGGCTTGTGAATGTGGCCCGGCATGATACCGATTTTACATTCACCCGGAGTGATAACGCCTGGGCAGTTCGGGCCGATCATGCGTACGCCAGCTTCATCCAGCTTCACTTTCACGGTCAGCATATCCAGCGTTGGGATACCTTCGGTGATGGTGATGATAAGCTTGATGCCTGCATCGATTGCTTCCAGAATTGAATCTTTGCAGAACGGTGCCGGAACATAGATAACAGTGGCGGTTGCGCCGGTCGCTTCTACCGCTTCACGTACGGTGTTGAACACTGGCAGACCCAGATGCGTGGTGCCGCCTTTGCCCGGCGTAACGCCACCGACCATTTGCGTACCGTAAGCGATCGCTTGTTCGGAGTGGAATGTCCCCTGGCTACCGGTGAAGCCCTGGCAGATAACCTTGGTATCTTTATTAATTAAAACTGACATTATTTCCCCTCCACTGCGGCAACAACCTGCTGAGCTGCATCCGTCAGACTTTTCGCTGCAATAATATTCAGGCCGCTATCAGCCAGTTTTTTCGCGCCGAGTTCAGCGTTGTTACCTTCCAGACGTACCACAACCGGAACGTTTACACCTACTTCTGCTACCGCGCCGATGATACCGTCAGCGATCAGGTCGCAACGTACGATACCGCCGAAGATGTTAACCAGTACGGCTTTAACATTGTCATCAGAGAGGATAATTTTGAACGCTTCGGTTACACGCTCTTTGGTCGCACCGCCGCCAACGTCGAGGAAGTTAGCCGGTTCGCCGCCGTGCAGCTTAACGATGTCCATGGTGCCCATTGCCAGGCCCGCACCGTTAACCATACAACCGATGTTGCCGTCCAGTGCGACGTAGTTCAGTTCCCACTGTGCAGCCTGCGCTTCACGCGGATCTTCCTGAGACTGGTCGCGCATTTCGCGCAGGTCAGCCTGGCGGAACAGTGCGTTGCCGTCAGCGCCCAGTTTGCCGTCGAGGCAGATCAGATCACCCTGTTTGGTCACAACCAGCGGGTTGATTTCGATCAGCGCCAGATCGCGCTCCAGGAAGATAGTCGCCAGACCCATGAAGATCTTGGTGAACTGCTGAACCTGTTTACCTTCCAGACCCAGTTTGAACGCCAGCTCACGGCCCTGGTAAGGCATCGGACCTGCCAGCGGATCGAGCGCCACTTTGTGGATCAGGTGCGGGGTTTCTTCCGCTACTTTTTCGATTTCCACGCCGCCTTCGGTAGAGGCCATGAAGACCACGCGACGGGAGCTACGGTCAACAACTGCGCCGAGGTAAAGTTCTTTACCAATGTCGGTCGCGGCTTCAACCAGAATCTGATTTACCGGTTGGCCATGAGCATCTGTCTGGTAAGTGACCAGACGTTTACCCAGCCAGTGTTCAGCAAAAGCGCGAATGTCTTCTTTGCTGTTTACCACCTTCACACCGCCCGCTTTACCACGGCCACCAGCGTGAACCTGACATTTCACTACCCACGGGCCAGCGCCGATTTTAGATGCAGCTTCTTCGGCTTCACGCGGAGTAGTACAGGCATAACCCACCGGTGCCGGTAAGCCATAGCGGGCAAAAAGTTGTTTTGCCTGATATTCATGTAAGTTCATGTGTTCTGTCCATCCTTCAGGTAATCGTTATCTTTTACCCGTAGGTCTGATAAGCGTCCAGACCTACGGGGCAGGTGATACTCTTATTAACTACACGTCCAGCAGCAGACGCGTTGGATCTTCCAGCAACTCTTTAATGGTTACCAGGAAGCCTACTGACTCACGACCATCGATCAGACGGTGGTCATAAGACAGCGCCAGATACATCATCGGCAGGATTTCAACCTTGCCGTCTACCGCCATCGGACGATCTTTGATGGCATGCATACCCAGGATGGCGCTCTGCGGTGGGTTGATGATCGGCGTAGACATCAGGGAACCGAACACACCACCGTTAGTGATGGTGAAGTTACCACCCGTCAGATCTTCGACCGTCAACTTGCCGTCGCGACCTTTAACTGCCAGTTCTTTAATATTCTTCTCAATGTCAGCCATACCCAGCAGATCCACATCACGCAGGACCGGCGTGACCAGGCCACGCGGCGTGGAGACCGCCATGCTGACATCAAAGTAGTTGTGGTAAACCACGTCATCGCCGTCGATGGACGCGTTCACTTCCGGATAGCGTTTCAGCGCTTCAACAACCGCTTTCACGTAGAAAGACATAAAGCCCAGACGGATACCGTGGCGTTTCTCGAACGCATCACCGTATTGCTTACGCAGGTCCATGATTGGCTTCATGTTGACTTCGTTGAACGTGGTCAGCATGGCGGTAGAATTTTTCGCTTCCAGCAGACGCTCGGCTACGCGTTTGCGCAGACGGGTCATCGGAACACGTTTTTCGCCACGCGCGCCCAGTTGAGCCTGCGGTGCAGGTGCTGCAGCCGGCGCTTTTGCTTCGGCTTTCGCAGCCGGAGCTTTCGCCAGATGTTTTTCAACATCTTCACGGGTGATACGACCGCCGACACCGGTGCCGTTGATAGCGCTGGCTTCGAGGTTATGCTCACCCAGCAGACGACGGATCGCCGGGCTCAGGGCATCGTTGTTCTGCTCAGCAAGAGACGCCTGCTGGCGCTGTGCCGGAGTAGAATCTTTCTCTTCAGACTTAGCACTGGTTTCTTTACCGGTGCTGTTGCCTTCACGCAGGCGACCGAGGATCTGGCGAGAAGTGACGGTTGTCCCTTCATCTTCCAGAACCGCATCAAGAATACCGTCCGCTGATGCCGGTACTTCCAGTACCACTTTGTCAGTTTCGATTTCTACCAGTACTTCATCACGACGTACTGCATCGCCCGGTTTTTTGTGCCAGGTTGCAACCGTTGCATCCGCTACGGATTCAGGCAGGTCGGGAACAAGAATATCTACGCTACTCATTATTTATCCTTTATTTAATCGACGTTCAGCGCGTCATTTACCAGATCTTGTTGCTGCTTCTGGTGAACGGACATATACCCTACTGCCGGAGAGGCAGAGGCCGGGCGACCTGCATAACGCAGAGCTGACCCAAATGGAATTACTTCACGGAAATGATGCTGGCTGCAGTACCATGCGCCCTGGTTGAGCGGCTCTTCCTGGCACCAGACAAAATCATGTACGTGAGCAAATGGTTTCAGCGCTTCCTGCACCGCTTTATGCGGGAACGGATAGAGCTGTTCGATGCGCACAATGGCGACATCTTTTTGGTCGTTCTTGCGGCGTTGCTCCAGCAGGTCGTAATAAACCTTACCAGAACACATCACTACACGCTTCACGCCTTTAGGATCAAGTTCATCTACTTCGCCAATGGCTGGCAGGAAAGTACCATTTGCCAGTTCGTCCAGCGTAGACACCGCCAGCGGATGACGTAGCAGCGACTTCGGTGACATCACCACCAGCGGACGACGCATACCGCGCAGCGCCTGACGACGCAGCATGTGGTAAACCTGCGCCGGGGTAGACGGGACGCAAACCTGCATGTTTTGCTCAGCGCAAAGTTGCAGATAACGTTCCAGACGCGCGGAGGAGTGCTCCGGCCCCTGACCTTCATAGCCGTGCGGCAGCAGCATAACCAGACCGCACATACGGCCCCATTTCTGCTCGCCGGAAGAGATGAACTGGTCGATAACGACCTGTGCACCGTTAGCGAAGTCACCGAACTGTGCTTCCCAGATGGTTAGCGTGCGCGGTTCTGCTGTGGCATAACCGTACTCAAACGCCAGCACCGCTTCTTCAGACAGTACGGAGTCCCATACGCGGAAGGTGCCCTGTCCGTTATGCACATGCTGCAGCGGAGTGTAGGTTGAACCGTTCGCCTGGTTATGAATCACCGCGTGACGGTGGAAGAAGGTTCCGCGACCGGAGTCTTCACCCGACAGACGGACCGGAATGCCTTCGTCAACCAGCGTGGCGTAAGCCAGATTCTCTGCACCACCCCAGTCAAACAGCTTCTCTCCTGCGGCCATGGCCTGGCGGTCGCCGTAAATCTTGGCAACACGCGACTGCATTTCAACCGCTTCAGGTACGGTGCTGATGCGTTTTGCCAGCTCCTGCAGACGCTTCATCTCAACTTTGTTCGGGTAGTTTTCATCCCATTCGTGGTTGAGGTACGGCGACCAGGTGAAGGAGTGCATGTTCATTGGACGCCACTCTTTCACTACGCATTCGCCAGCATCCAGCGCGTCACGGTACAGATTGACCATCTCGGTCGCATCTTCCAGCGTGGCGACCTTGTCCGCTTCCAGCTTATCAGCGTAGATTTTGCGCGGGGTCGGATGCTTTTTGATTTTCTGATACATCAGCGGCTGGGTTGCGCTCGGCTCGTCGGCTTCGTTGTGGCCGTGACGGCGGTAGCACACCAGATCGATGAAGACATCGCGTTTAAAGGTATTACGGAAATCCAGCGCCAGACGCGTCACGAAAGCGACCGCTTCCGGGTCATCCGCGTTCACGTGGAAAATCGGCGCCTGAACCATCTTACCGATGTCGGTACAGTACGGTGTAGAACGCGCATCCAGCGGGTTAGACGTAGTGAAGCCCACCTGGTTGTTGATAACGATGCGAACGGTACCGCCCACTTCGTAACCACGCGCTTTCGACATGTTCAGGGTTTCCTGAACCACGCCCTGCCCGGTAACTGCCGCATCACCGTGAATGGTGATTGGCAGGACTTTATTGCTGCTCGGCTCGTCCAGACGATCCAGACGCGCACGTACGGAACCGATAACCACCGGGCTAACGATTTCCAGGTGCGACGGGTTAAACGCCAGCGCCAGGTGCACCAGACCGCCTTCGGTTTCGATATCTGATGAGAAGCCCATGTGGTACTTCACGTCACCGGTGCCGAGGTGTTCTTTATGTTTGCCCGCAAATTCGTCGAACAGTTCCTGCGGGCGTTTGCCCAGTACGTTAACCAGAACGTTCAGACGACCACGGTGCGCCATGCCCAGTACCACTTCACGGGTACCGCTGTTACCGGCGTGGCGGATCATCTCTTTGAGCATTGGGATTAACGCATCGCCGCCTTCCAGCGAGAAGCGTTTCGCGCCCGGGAACTTAGCGCCCAGGTAGCGTTCCAGACCTTCTGCTGCGGTCAGTTCACTGAGGAAACGTTTCTTCTCTTCGCTACTGAATGCGGCACGGCCAGACTCGATACGCTGCTGAAGCCAACGTTTTTCTTCGGTGCTGGTGATGTGCATGTACTCGGCGCCAATTGGGCCGCAGTAGGTTTGTTTCAGCGCAACAACCAGGTCGCTCAGCTTCATCGTGTCTTTGCCGCCGGCAAAAGAACCTACGTTAAAGCTTTCCTGGAAATCCGCATCGGTCAGATCGTGGAAAGACGGGTCCAGATCGGCCACATTTTCTTGCTGCCACAGTCCCAGCGGATCAAGATTCGCATGCTGATGACCGCGGAAACGATAGGCGTTAATGAGCTGCAGGACTTTAACCTGCTTCACATTGGCATCAGGGTCGGAAATAGAAGAAGAGTAACGTGGGGTAATCAACGCCTGTCGACGGAAATAATCACGTGTTTTTGAGTGAAGTTGATCCGGTTTGACTCCGGTACCAGGTAACTGCTGGAACGTCGAACGCCAGTTAGCATCTACCGAGTCAGGGTCGGTTAAGAAGTCTTCATAGAGCTGTTCTATCCAGCTCTGGTTAGAACCAGAGAGGTAAGAAGAGTCCAACCAGGCTTTCAAAGCGCTGTTCTGCATCGTGATCCCTTAAGCATTTGTATGCTTACTTCGCCGTGGATACTACCACGCACACCGATGTGCGTGCCGGGGTTCACTTGTTGCGGACTGTCGTGTCATCTGCGTCCGCTAAGGAACCTTTAAAAACTGTCTAATAATGTGGCAGTTTTTAGAGGTTTCCTGCACTTATATTGCCTGATGGCGCTTCGCTAATCAGGCCTACAAGGTACGTAACCCGTAGGCCGGATAAGACGCTACGTCGCCATCCGGCAACCACTACAACTACTTACGCACTACGTTTGAGCAGCATCGACTTAATATGGCCGATGGCGCGCGTCGGGTTCAGTCCTTTCGGACATACGCTGACGCAGTTCATGATGCTATGGCAGCGGAATACGCTGAAAGCGTCACTTAAACCTTCCAGGCGGCTGTCGGTCTCGGTATCGCGGCTATCAATTAAGAAGCGATACGCTGCCAGCAGACCTGCCGGGCCAATAAACTTGTCCGGGTTCCACCAGAATGATGGGCAGGACGTTGAGCAGCATGCACACAAAATACATTCATACAGCCCATCGAGCTTCTCACGCTGCTCTGGCATTTGTAAATGCTCACGAGCTGGCGGATTTTTCCCATTATTCAACAAGTAAGGCTTAATCTTCTCATACTGTGCGTAGAATTGCCCCATGTCTACCACCAAATCGCGCACAACCGGTAAACCCGGCAGCGGGCGAATGACAATTTTTTTGCCCGGCTGATTCAGCGCAGAAATAGGAGTGATACAGGCCAGTCCATTTTTGCCGTTCATGTTCAGACCGTCGGAGCCACAAACCCCCTCACGGCAAGAGCGGCGGAACGACAGCGACGGATCTTTTTCTTTCAGCTGCATCAAGGCATCCAGCAGCATCATGTCGCGCCCTTCTTCCGCCTCCAGGGTGTAATCCTGCATGCGCGGAGCGTCGTCAACATCCGGGTTATAGCGATAAACTGAAAACTCGAGTTTCATTGTCCTGTCTCCGCATTAATAAGTACGAATCTTCGGCGGGAATGCCGGGCGCAGCTTCGGTTCCATATTGACTTGACGTCGCGTCATGGATTCCGACTCTGGCAGGTACAGGGAATGGCACAGCCAGTTTTCATCATCACGTTCCGGGAAGTCGAAGCGGCTATGCGCGCCACGGCTTTCGGTACGGAAGTTTGCAGATACTGCAGTGGCGTACGCGGTCTCCATCAGGTTATCCAACTCCAGACACTCAACGCGCTGGGTGTTGAACTCGCTGGAGGTATCGTCCAGACGGGCATTTTTCAGGCGTTCGCGGATCGCTTTCAGCTCTTCCAGACCTTTCGCCATCGCATCGCCTTCGCGGAATACCGAGAAGTTATGCTGCATACATTCTTGCAGCGCTTTGCGAATCGCCACCGGGTCTTCACCGTTACGGTTACCGTTCCAGCGGTTCAGACGCGCCAGAGAAGCGTCGATTTCATCTTCGGTCGCATCCAGCAGGTCACCCTGCTCAGCGATGGATTCCTGCAGATGCAGACCAACCGCACGACCAAATACTACCAGGTCCAGCAGCGAGTTGCCGCCCAGACGGTTGGCGCCGTGAACCGATACGCAGGCGATTTCGCCGACGGCAAACAGCCCAGGGATCACCACATCTTCGCCCTGCTCATTCACGGTCAGCGCCTGGCCAGTTACTTTGGTCGGAATACCGCCCATCATATAGTGGCAGGTTGGGATAACCGGAATCGGCTCTTTGACCGGGTCAACGTGAGCAAAGGTACGAGACAGTTCGAGAATGCCCGGCAGACGGGATTCCAGCACTTCTTTACCCAGGTGGTCGAGTTTCAGTTTGGCGTGCGGACCCCACGGGCCGTCGCAGCCGCGACCTTCGCGAATTTCGATCATGATGGAACGCGCCACCACGTCACGACCCGCCAGGTCTTTCGCATTCGGGGCATAACGCTCCATGAAGCGTTCGCCATGTTTGTTCAGCAGGTAGCCACCTTCACCACGGCAGCCTTCTGTTACCAGAACGCCTGCACCGGCGATACCGGTTGGGTGGAACTGCCACATCTCCATATCCTGCACCGGCACGCCAGCACGGATAGCCATACCAACACCGTCACCGGTATTGATGTGGGCATTAGTAGTGGACTGATAAATACGGCCAGCACCGCCGGTGGCCAGCACGGTCGCGCGGGCTTTGAAGTAAACCACTTCACCGGTTTCGATACACAGCGCAGTACAACCGACAACTGCGCCATCGGCGTTTTTCACCAGGTCCAGCGCATACCACTCGGAGAAGATGGTGGTATGGTTTTTCAGGTTCTGCTGATACAGCGTGTGCAACAGTGCATGACCGGTACGGTCGGCCGCTGCCGCAGTACGTGCCGCCTGCTCGCCGCCGAAGTTCTTCGACTGGCCACCAAACGGACGTTGATAAATTGTGCCATTGTCGAGGCGAGAGAACGGCAGCCCCATGTGGTCCAGCTCCAGAATGGCTTCCGGACCGGTTTTACACATATATTCAATAGCGTCCTGGTCACCAATGTAGTCCGACCCTTTAACGGTGTCGTACATGTGCCATTCCCAGTTATCTTCATGGGTATTACCGAGCGCAACGGTGATGCCACCCTGCGCGGATACGGTATGGGAACGGGTTGGGAACACTTTGGAGAGCAGCGCACAGGTCTGACCGCTCTGGGAAATTTGCAGCGCCGCGCGCATACCTGCGCCGCCGGCACCAATCACAACAGCATCAAATTCTCTGACTGGCAGTTTCATTACACACCCCACACCACAACAAATCCATAAATGACGTAAACCACCAGCGCAACGACGATAGCCAGTTGCAGAATCAGGCGCACAGCCAGAGGTTTAACGTAGTCGGTCAACACCTGCCACATGCCAATCCAGGCATGAATCAAGATGGAGAAGAGTGCCAGCAGGGTGAAGACTTTGGTGAATGCCGATGAGAAGAAACCGGTCCAGACTTCATACGTCAGCTCGCCGCTGGTGGCGAAGAAACCGACCATATAGATGATGTATAACGTCAGAACGATAGCGGTAGCACGGACCAGAATGAAGTCATGTACGCCGTTGCGTCCTAATGCGGAGGCGTTGCTTACCATACGAGGACTCCTGCGAGAAGTGAAAGCACGACAATGATAACGAAACAAATTTTGGCGGAGCGTGTCCCTGCTTCGAGGGTTTCTTCGATATAGCCAAAATCCATCAACAGATGGCGAATGCCCATTACGGCGTGATATGCCAGCGCAATCAGGATCCCCCACAGAATTAACTCCACAAAGAAGTTATTCATAATGGATGACGCGGTGAGGAAACCTTCAGGGGAGGAAAGGCTGGTACCCAATAACCACAACAGAATCCCGACCGCCACAAAGGTGATCACTCCGGATACGCGATGGAGAATGGACGCTATCGCCGTGATTGGGAACCGGATCGTTTGCAGATCCAGATTGACAGGTCTTTGTTTTTTCACATTTCTTATCATGAATAACGCCCACATGCTGTTCTTATTATTCCCTTTAGACTTCGGGTACAGAAGATGAAGACACCTGTAGCCTGAAAGACGACGGGATTTCCTTCCTCCGGTCTGCGTGCGGGTCAGACAGCGTCCTTACTATAACTACGCGTCATATAAAACACTGCTTCCAGATGCTAAAACGACACGTTACAACGCTGGTTGGCTCGGGATTGCAGGGTATTCCGGAGACCTGGCGGCAGTATAGGACGTTCACAAAATCATTACAATTAACCTACATATAGTTTGTCGGGTTTTATCCCGAACAGTGACATAGGTCACGATAACAACATTATTTTAATTTTTAATCATCTGATTTGACAATAATTAAACAAAGTTGTTACAAACGACACCAGAAAAAGCATATAATGCGTAAAAGTTATGGGGTCACTCTTTCACCGGAGATTTAGTTATGTAACAGTGTGGAAGTATTGACCAATACCTTCAGGACAGTTATTAGTGATAGACAGGTTAAATAATTCGGATTGCTAAGTTCTTGATTTGCAGTTTATTCGCCATGAAAAGACCGTTTTACCTGCAAGCGCCCATAGCTCTGTACCCAGGTCATCCCCTCTTTCGCAGAGCGGCGAGCCAAATAACAAACTGGTAACGGTTTATTGATGCACGAAGGCAAATTTAAGTTCCGGCAGTCTTAAGCAATAAGGCGCTAAGGAGACCGTAAATGGCTGATACTAAAGCAAAACTCACTCTAAATGGTGACGCTGCTATTGAACTGGATGTGCTGAAAGGTACGCTCGGTCAAGATGTTATTGATATTCGTAGCCTTGGCTCAAAAGGGATGTTTACTTTTGACCCAGGTTTCACCTCTACTGCATCCTGCGAATCCAAAATTACTTTCATCGACGGTGATGAAGGTGTTTTGCTGCATCGCGGCTTCCCGATTGACCAACTGGCGACCGAGTCCAACTATCTGGAAGTGTGTTATATCCTGCTGTACGGCGAAAAACCGACTCAGGAAGAGTACGACGAGTTCAAAACCACAGTCACTCGCCATACCATGATCCACGAGCAGATCACCCGTCTGTTCCACGGTTTCCGCCGCGACTCTCACCCGATGGCCGTTATGTGCGGTGTAACCGGAGCGCTGGCAGCGTTCTATCATGACTCGCTGGATGTAAACAACGCGCGTCACCGTGAAATCGCCGCCTTCCGCCTGCTGTCCAAAATGCCAACCATGGCAGCGATGTGCTACAAATATTCCATCGGGCAGCCGTTCGTGTACCCACGTAATGATCTCTCCTACGCCGGTAACTTCCTGAACATGATGTTCTCTACGCCGTGCGAAAAATACGAAGTGAATCCGATTCTGGAACGCGCAATGGACCGTATCTTAATCCTGCACGCTGACCACGAACAGAACGCCTCAACCTCTACCGTACGTACCGCGGGCTCTTCTGGCGCTAACCCGTTTGCCTGCATCGCGGCAGGTATTGCTTCCCTGTGGGGACCGGCACACGGCGGCGCAAACGAAGCTGCGCTGAAAATGCTGGAAGAAATCAGCTCTGTTAAACACATTCCGGAATTTGTTCGCCGCGCGAAAGACAAGAATGATTCCTTCCGCCTGATGGGCTTTGGTCACCGTGTTTATAAAAACTATGACCCGCGCGCTACCGTCATGCGTGAAACCTGCCACGAAGTGCTGAAAGAACTGGGTACCAAAGATGATCTGCTGGAAGTGGCGATGGAACTTGAGCACATTGCGCTCAACGACCCGTACTTCATCGAGAAGAAACTCTACCCGAACGTAGACTTCTACTCCGGCATCATCCTGAAAGCGATGGGTATTCCGTCCTCCATGTTCACCGTGATCTTCGCCATGGCACGTACCGTTGGCTGGATTGCACACTGGAACGAAATGCACACCGACGGCATGAAAATCGCGCGTCCGCGTCAGCTGTACACCGGCTACGACAAGCGCGATTTTAAGTCTGATATTAAGCGTTAATTGTCTGCCGGATGGCGCTAGCGCTTGTCCGGCTTAAAATTATAAACGCTCTCAGGCCGGATAAAGCAGTGATGCCTGTGTCCGGCCTGTTTTTATTTGATCCACATTATTTTATTCTTATCGTGCTTTCTCTATGATTTACTGAGATTTCTCACATTTTACTCAGGAGCATGGGATGCCTGTTTTGCAGTGGAGCCTGTTGTTTGTGCTATCGCTCCTTCTTTCCCTGCTCTTTCTGTTTATCCATCTTCCAGGCCCCTTGCTGCTCGGTTCGATGATCGTCGGCATCATTTTCAGTATGCGCGGCATCTCGCTGCATCCTCCTCGCTGCACATTTCTTGGCGCACAGGCGATTCTCGGCTGCATGATTGCCCAAAATCTGACCGGTTCAATCTTCACAACCCTTGCAGCCCACTGGCCGATGGTGATTGTTATCCTGCTGGCAACCCTTATCAGCAGCGCGATAATCGGCTGGCTGCTGGTTCGCTATAGTAATCTACCGGGGAATACCGGTGCGTGGGGCTCGTCACCAGGCGGTGCAGCGGCAATGGTCGCAATGGCCCAGGATTATGGCGCCGACATCCGGCTGGTGGCGTTTATGCAGTATCTGCGCGTACTGTTGGTGGTCGGCGCGGCAGCGCTGGTCACCCGGCTGGTGATGGGCGACCAGGCCCAAACGGTCAGTGAACAAATCATCTGGTTTCCGCCACTAAGCGGCAATCTTTTCAGCACTCTGATGCTGGCCGCCGTTGCCGGCACGGCTGGACGCCTACTGCGTATTCCCTCTGGCGTTATGCTATTGCCAATGCTGGTGGGTGCCATGCTGAATGCAAGCGGAGTGATGGTGATTGAACTGCCGGAATGGCTACTGGCAATAGCCTATATGTCAATTGGCTGGCAAATCGGTCTTGGCTTTGACAAGAAGATCTTTTTAATGGCATTACGACCACTGCCACAGATCCTGTTGTCTATTTTTTCACTGATGGCGATCTGCGCAGCCATGGCCTGGGGACTGGCGCATTACATGCAGATCGATTTTCTCACTGCCTATCTGGCAACCAGTCCTGGAGGAGTGGATTCTGTTGCGGTGATCGCCGCAGGGAGCCACGCTGATATGGCGCTCATCATGGCGATGCAAACCCTGCGACTGTTCAGCATTTTGTTAACTGGCCCCGCAGTCGCGCGTTTTATTTCGGTGCACGCACCAAAACAACCCGCTTAGTGCTGACAACCCGGGCACCAGTAAAAGGGGCGCGAAGAGAGCATCGTTTTCTCGATTATGCCACCACAACGCTCACAGGTTTCGCCATCCCGATGAAAGACCTTAAAGCGAAACAACGCACCGTGATGTTTATTCTCATCGACCAGGCCGCGGGTAGTATAAGACAGCCGCGGAATATCAAGCAGCGCATGTGCCAGTTTATCCAGTTGCTCATCACTAAGCTGCGACGCTTTATGCTGCCCGGTCAACCCAACCTGCCAAAGGATCTCTACCCGCAGGTAGTTACCTAATCCAGCCAGAAACGCCTGGTCCAGTAGCAGACCAGAAAACTGGCGATTGCGAAAACGCGGAGATAACAGACGCGCTTTAACCTCATCGGGCGTTAAACGTAAATCCAGTACATCCGGCCCTACCCGTTGCAGGAACGGATGGGTGGAGAGCTGTTCTGGCGTTAGCATTTCGATATCAGACGCGCTATAGAGCAGGATAGTTTTGTCGTGTGTCTGCAGCCTGACACGCAGTACCCGCGAAGTTTGCGGAATTTTGCCGGTATCCACCACTCGCCACACGCCATAGAGCTGATTGTGACTGTACAGCGTCAGGCCATTAGAAAAATGGGTCAGTAATGCTTTCCCCCGCGTTTCAAGCTGGGTAACACGTTGCCCAATCAGTTGAGATTGATACGGTTTTAACTGCTCAAAGGCAAACCAGACATCCGTCAGGGGTTTGCCTTTGACTGCCGCCTCCAGGTTATCCGCCGCGCGGCGGATCTCCGGGCCTTCAGGCATAATACTGTCCTTTGTTAATGTGTTGCGCCGCCCGTCACTGCGATATCGCTTTCCACCTGCAAGGCGGTGGCAATCGCAATCTCCAGCGCACGGCGCACCGTTTCTGTCGCCATACTTGGCGCCCCGGGATGCTGCGCAGCCTGTTGCGGCAAATAAGGGATATGAATAAAGCCGCCCTTCACCGCCGGTACGTCGCGTAGTTTATGCAGCAGGCCATACATCACGTGGTTACACACGAAAGTACCCGCAGTCTGGGAAACCGAGGCCGGAATTCCCGCGTTGCGCATGGCGACAACCATCGCTTTAATCGGCAACGTACTAAACCATGCCGCCGGGCCATCGACTACAATCGGCACATCGACCGGCTGTTGCCCCTGGTTATCCGCAATACGCGCATCGTCAACGTTAATCGCCACGCGTTCCACGGTGATATCCGTGCGACCACCCGCCTGCCCCACCGCCAGCACCAGTGATGGCGACAACGCGTCAATCGCGGCATTGAGTACAGCGAGAGACTCGCCAAAGACACACGGTAGTTGGCGGGCTATTACGCGGCATCCACCGATAATAGCATTGTCGAGGCTCGAGACCACTTCCCAGGAAGGGTTAACTGACTCGCCGCCAAAGGGTTCAAATCCCGTGATGAGTACTGTTTTCATCCTTCCTCCTTACAGGAACATCAGGAAATACATCAGGAACACGTTGACCAGCAGCAGCAGTATGCCGGTTGGCACCTGCGCTTTAATCACCGCATTTTTGTCCGGTAGTTCCAGCAACGCTGCAGGAACAATATTAAAGTTCGCCGCCATCGGCGTCATCAGCGTCCCACAATAGCCGGAGAACATACCTATCGCCGCCATTACCGCTGGGTTGCCGCCGTGTTGCAGTACGAGGATCGGAATGCCAATCCCAGCGGTCACGATCGGGAAAGCAGCAAACGCATTACCCATAACCATGGTCAACAATGCCATGCCGATGGTGTACACCGCCACCGCGATAAAGCGACTATCCACCGCCAGATATTCCTGCGTCAGGTATGAAATGCCGCTACCGACACCCGCCGCTGTAAACAGCAGCCCAAGCGTAGCCAGAATCTGCGGCAAAATGAACGCCCAGCCAATGGAGTCCAGCAGACGGCGTGCCTCCTGAATCGGTTGATGCACCCGCTCATGGGTCATTTTTATCGCCATCGCCAGACCAATCAACGAACCCGCTGTCATTGAAAAGAGCGTCACCAGAGTGGCGTGATTACCCGGCCCGAACAGCGCATCCTGTAAGCCCGGAATATGGTTGAACATCAGTACGCCAATGACCGTTACCACCGGGATCGCCAACGCTGGGAAAAACAGGCGGTTGCCCAGGCGGCTGGCGCTTTCTTCGCGCTGTTGCTGCGTGCGTTGATGGTAGCTTCCCAGCTTCACACCGCCAAAACCCGCGATCAGGGCCAGCACGACCACCGCAACGCCGACGGCAATATGCACTGCGCGTTTATCGCCAAACAGCGAGTATGTCCAGTCACCAAGCAGAAACAGTACGCCATATATGCCCCAAAACAGGCCTGTGGTGAAACGGCGCGGGTTTGCTTTGTCCTGCCAGGACATCAGCGCCACAATCAGTAATACCGCACCTGCCAGCCAGTAGAGATAGCTTTGTTGAAAATTCATTTCGCTTCCCCTTTCGCTGCGGCATTTGCTTTCGCCACCTCACGTTGCAAATAGCTATCCAGACGCCACAAACGCGTGCCGTGGATCAGGAAAGCACAAATTGCCGTCGGGATCCCCCACAAGGCGATATGCAGCGGTTCGGTCTGGATCCCACCAGACTCCAGCATAAAGTTGTGCATGAATATGATCGCGCCGAAGGCAACAAAGATATCTTCACCGAAAAACAGCCCGACGTTATCGGTCGCCGCTGACATTGCGCGCAGGCGATAGCGAACCGCGCCGGGTATCTCGCCGTGATTTTTCTCGGCGGCCCCTTCCGCCATTGGCGCCAGCAGCGGGCGCACCATCTGCGGATGCCCGCCCAGACTGGTCAGCCCTAACGCAGCGGTCGCTTCGCGAATGAACAGATAGACAATAAGCAGACGGCCACTGGTGGCACTGCGGATTTTCGCAATCCACGCCTGAGCGCGCTCTTTGAGTCCGTGACGTTCCAGCAGGCCAATAACCGCCAGTGGGATCAGCAGGATAAACGGCAGGTTGCGGGTGTTAAGAAAACCTTCACCCAGCTTCTCGAGGATGGTGGCGATCGGCATATGCGCCGCCAGTCCCGTGACGATCCCGGCAATAATAACCACCAATACCGGATTAAAACGTAAAAGAAATCCGACCACGATGACGGCGATCCCCGTCAATGGCCAGAGAGAAATTACCTCTCCCATAATTCATTCCCGTATATGTTGTTGTGTAATATATTGTTGTTTTGTATGGTAAATCTTATGCACCAATTTCAATATTGTATGCATTAAAGGCGCTACGCAAGCGACGGGCAAAAGCGAGTGCGTGCTCGCCATCCCCATGAATGCATACCGTCTGGGCGGTCACGCTTGCCCATGTTCCACTTTGGCTTTTTACTCTGCCGGATTGCACCATTTCTAACGTTTGCGCCAGCGCCTGCTCTTCATCCTCAATCAGTGCGCCCGGCTGGCTGCGAGGTACCAGACTGCCATCGGCCTGATAACCCCGATCGGCAAAAACCTCCTGACGCGTTATCAAGCCATAGTGTTCTCCAGCGCGAATCAGTTCGCTTCCCGCCAGCCCGACCAGAACCAGCGACGGATCGCAGGCATGAACCGCTTTCGCAATCGCATCGGCCAATTGAGGATCTTTCGCCGCCTGGTTATAGAGCATGCCATGCGGTTTGACATGGCGCATCACGCCGCCTTCTGCCCGCGTGATGGCAGCCAGCGCGCCAATTTGATACAGCGTCTGCGCATACACCGTTTGTGCAGGCAGTGCCATGGCGCTACGACCAAAATTTTCCCGATCCGGAAAGCTGGGGTGCGCGCCTACCGCCACACCATTTTTTAACGCATCACGCACGCTTAAGAGCATAGTTTGCGCATCGCCGGCGTGAAACCCACAGGCGATGTTGGCCGATGACACCAATTGCAGCAACGCTGCATCGTTCGCACATCCCTCACCGAGGTCTGCATTGAGATCAATTTTCATTGTTAAGTCGCCATGCTAACTGTTCCAGATAACGCTGCTGGTCGTACCGCGCCTTCAGCGCTTCCTCCAGCGAACACTGCACAAAATGAATCGGCTGACCGAGCGGGATCTGCGCCAGATGATACATATCTGCCTCGATGATACAGGCGATACGCGGATAGCCACCCGTCGTCTGAGCATCGTTCATCAGCACGATTGGCTGGCCATTATGCGGAACCTGCACCACGCCGGGGAGCAAACCATGCGACAGCAACTCGCGATCGGTCGTGCGCGTCAGCGGTTGCCCCTGAAGACGATACCCCATACGGTTACTTTGCGGGCTAAGCTGCCACGGCGAGCGCCAGAAAGAGGCCTGCGATACCTCATCAAACTCCTGATATTCAGGGCCGGGCAGTGCGCGAATGAGATTACCCCACATCAGTTGTTTTACACCTTGTGGCCCGCTGAATTGCTGGGTCGATACGCCAATCGCCAGTCGATCGCCATCACGCAGCAGACGCCCTTCAAACCCACCAATGCCCACTTTCAGATCGGTACTACGCGAACCCATCACTTCAGGAACATCAATACCGCCCGCTACCGCCAGATAACTGCGCATGCCATGAAGCGGGCGTTTTAGCGTCAGGCGCTGCCCGGCTTTTACCGGTAACCGCCATCCGCTCCATACGGGAGTTCGATCCAGATGCGCTTCGCATCCGGCACCGGTAAGGGCAAACCAGCCATCGGCTTCAAACTCCACCACCAGTTGCCCCAGCGTGATTTCCAGCGCTGCGGCATTCGCATCATTACCCACCAGCAGGTTAGCCACGTTCAACGCCGGTTTATCCAGCGCGCCACAGTGACTAATTCCGGATTGACGAAAACTATGGCGTCCCCCGTCCTGTACGGAGGTGTACATGCCAGCGCGGATGATGTTTAACATATCCCCTCCTTCTGCGGGACAAAACGCACAGTATCGCCAGCCCGTAACAGAATCGGCTCCTCCCGTTTTGGATCAAATAACGAAACGGAGGTACGCCCAATCAATTGCCATCCACCGGGTGTGGCAAGCGGGTAGATCCCCGTTTGAGATCCACCGATACCGACAGAACCTGCCGGAACAAGCAAACGCGGTTCCGCACGTCTGGGGGTATGCAGCAGTTCAGGTAAGCTCCCGAGATAGGGAAATCCCGGCTGAAAACCGATAAACCACACCACATAGTCAACTGACGCATGAAGTTCGACGACCTGCTTGTCGCTTAATCCACTGTGTCGGGCGACCTCTGCCAGATCGGGGCCAAACTCACCGCCATAGATCACGGGTATTTCAATAAAACGTGAATCCGGCTCCAGTGCTTCGCTCTCTTCCCACCAGCGCTGCAGGCGTTCAATCGCATCCAGAGCCAGTGTTTGCGGGTCGCGCAGGGTAACCGTGATATTGTTCATTCCCGGAATAGCTTCAAGCACATTCGGGGCGTCAACTAAACGCTGAGCCAGACGCCAGATGCGTTTCTGAGTCGCCAGCGTGATGGGGGGCTCCAGTTCAAGAACCACCGCCGTTTCACCTAACAGATAACAACGCGCTCGCTGCACTTTCATCCCTCTTTGTTACGCTGGATTAGGAATATCGATAAAGGTTATGTCCAGATCGGTATTTTCATTCAGCCATTCGCTTAATGCGCGAATGCCGCCGCGTTCGGTCGCATGGTGACCGGCAGCATAAAAATGCAGCCCCTGCTCGCGGGCTGAGTGAATGGTTTGCTCAGAGACTTCACCGGTAATAAAGGCGTCGACACCAAATCGGGCTGCGCTATCAATAAAACTTTGACCGCCCCCGGTACACCAGGCAACGCGCTGAACTTTCTCCGGCCCGGTATCACCGCACCATAACGGTTTACGACCTAAACGCGCTTCAATCCACGATGCCAGCTCCAGCCCCGGAACCGGCATGGAGAGTTCTCCCCATGGCACCAGCGGTTCAATTTCCCCCATAACGGTGATTCCCAACAACGCGGCCAACTGCGCGTTATTCCCCAATTCCGGGTGTGCATCCAGCGGCAAGTGCCAGCCATACAGGTTGATATCATTTTCTAACAGCGTTTTCAGACGATTGCGCTTCATGCCGCGAATAACCGGAGATTCGCCTTTCCAGAAATAGCCGTGGTGAACAATAACCGCATCCGCTTGCTGGCGTACCGCCTCGTCCAGCAATGCCTGGCTTGCAGTCACACCGGTCACGATTTTATGCACCGTCTCTTTGCCCTCAACCTGCAAACCATTCGGCGCATAATCGCTAATGGCGGCGCTGTTTAGTTTGTCGTTGATCAGTTGTTCCAGTTCGGTGTTTTTCATCATCGTCCTCGTAGTCATCATTTCTGCCTGCCCAATCAGCAACACAGCTTAGGTTAAAATAGCGTCCCCGCCTGCGTTCGTCGATAGCCATTTCACTGACACATAAAGAAACAATCACACCCGCTTTGAACGTGATTTGCTTACCACTACGCGATCTAATTCATGTATATTTATGCAATCAGACAGCATATTGCAAAAATAATCAGATCTGTATCAAAGTTACAACTTTAAGGAAACACACTCGCGCAGCACGTTCAGCCAGTCGCGAGGCATTTACTTCGAGAAAATAATGAATAAACAAGCATCTCAACCACGGGCGATTTACTACGTCGTCGCGCTACAAATCTGGGAATACTTCAGTTTTTACGGCATGCGTGCGCTGCTGATCCTGTATCTCACTAACCAGCTTAAGTACGACGATAATCACGCATATGAACTGTTCAGCGCCTACTGCTCGCTGGTCTATGTCACCCCTATTCTCGGGGGATACCTGGCCGATAAAGTGCTCGGCAATCGAATGGCGGTGATGATCGGCGCATTTTTAATGGCGGTGGGACATCTGGTATTAGGTGCCAGTGAAATGGCTCCGGCGTTCCTCTATTTGTCGCTTGCGATAATTGTCTGCGGCTACGGTCTGTTTAAATCAAATATCAGTTGCCTGCTGGGCGAGTTATATCAACCTGAAGACCCGCGTCGCGACGGTGGATTCTCTCTGCTCTACGCCGCCGGTAACATCGGTTCGATCATCGCACCAATTGCCTGCGGATACGTGCAGGAAGAGTACAGTTGGGCGATGGGCTTTGCGCTGGCTGCCATCGGCATGCTGGCAGGGCTGGTGATTTTCTTATGTGGAAATCGCCATTTCGCCCACACCACCGGCGTCAACAAGGCCGTTCTGTGTGCTAAAACCTTTATTCTGCCAAACTGGGCCTGGCTGTTAGTTCTGCTAGTTACCACACCGCTGCTGATTACCGTGCTGTTCTGGAAAGAGTGGTCCGTTTACGCACTGATTGTTGCCACCATTATTGGTCTGGCAGTTCTGGCGAAGATTTATCGCCAGGCGCAGACGCAGAAACAGCGCAAAGAGCTGGGGCTTATCGTCACGCTGACCTTCTTCAGCCTGTTGTTTTGGGCCTTTGCTCAACAGGGCGGCAGTTCGATCAGCCTGTATATCGACCGCTTCGTTAACCGCGATATTCTGGGGTATTCCGTCCCTACCGCGATGTTCCAGTCGGTTAACGCTTTTGCCGTTATGCTGTGCGGTATCGTACTGGCGTGGGTAGTCAAAGAAAGCGTGAGTGGCAATCGTACCGTACGTATCTGGGGTAAATTTGCCCTTGGCCTCGGCTTAATGAGCGCTGGGTTCTGTATTCTAACCTTGAGCGCTCGCTGGTCCGCTGCTTACGGCCACTCTTCCATGCCGCTGATGGTACTTGGGTTGGCGGTCATGGGCTTTGCCGAACTGTTTATTGACCCGGTGGCAATGTCGCAAATTACGCGTATTGAGATCCCTGGTGTAACCGGCGTGTTAACCGGCATTTATATGCTGCTTTCCGGCGCCATCGCCAACTACCTGGCTGGTGTTATCGCCGATCAAACCTCACAAGGCTCGTTTGATGCTGCGGGCGCTATCAACTACTCCATCAATGCATACATTGATGTCTTTAGTGAAATTACCTGGGGCGCGCTGGCCTGTGTGGTGCTGGTGCTGCTGATTTGGCTGTACCAGTCGCTTAAGTTCAGAAACCGTTCACTGGCGGTAGAATCCTGAGTGTAGGGGCCCGATGATGTAATCTGATTCGGGCTTTTTTCAGGAATTACGCATGACTGGCAGTCAACTCCTCTTCAGAAAGACCTGTAACCAGAAGCACCATGTTGCGATCTATTCCCTGCTCCAACATAGTTTGCGCTATACGTAATGCGGCTTCTCGTTTGCCTCGCTGCAACCCTTCCTGTAATCCATCTAAGCGTAACCGCTCGGCAATCGTCATCAGCTTCTCCTTATGTTGGGGGATCCGTTGCGCCATCTCTTGTATAAATTCATTAAAGCGAGATTCATCGCCGGATTGCAGGATGTAATTAAACATCGCCTGTAGTTGCGTGTCATTAGCGCACCCTGTAAGTAACAGCGTGGCCAGTTGATCTACCAGCCCCATCAAATCCCGCTGACGGATATGTTTTTGCATTAGTTCCAGCAGTGCCATTCGCCTGTGAGCCATGATTTCGTCATCGGGCACCACTGTGATATCCACCAATGGAAATGCGCTGGCATAAAGTTGCCGTGCCGTTACAGGATCGGTAAACGCATCAAGCCAGCACAGTGAGTACGGATACGGACTTCGACAGCCATGATAAAACAGCATGGGTATCACAATCGGCAGTTCTTTGTGCCCGGCATCCAAATGACGCTGCATCGCCGCTATTGCGTAACGCAGCAGACGAAAAGCCATATGCGGATCGGCTGAACTCTGGTGTTCTATAACCACGTATACATAACCTTCACCATCGTGCGTATGCACAGACCAGAGCACGTCGGAGTAGCGGGTACGTAAATCCGCTTCAATAAAGCTTTCTGACTCCAGCTTCAGCGTATTTAAATCGCAAAGCGTTTGCAGATCTGCGGGTAGATGAATTTCGAGGAAGTCCCGAGCTGTTTCTGGATGATGTAAAAACGTTTTAAATACCGCATCGTGCGGTGTAGATGTCGTTGGTGTTGTCATCAAATTCCGTCACCTGAATGAAGATGACGGCACTTTACTGCTGGCGGAAAACCTCTTCATCAAGGCATTAGCAGCCTTGCGTACACGCTTCAGCGCTAAATGCCCCCCCACTGCAACATATTCATTCTGCTGGAAGGTATTACGCAGAAATCCGCTGCGTGCTTATCCCTTACGTGCCGCCTCATATGCCGCCAGCGTCGCCAGCCTCGCCTGTTTATGATCCACAATCGGGCGAGGATAACTCAGTGTTACCTGCGCTTTTTCAGCCCACGACCACGGTTCATGAATGGCTTTACCCGGCACGTCGTGCAGTTCCGGCACCCACTGGCGGATAAACTCACCGTCACGGTCGAATTTTTCGCCCTGCGTCGTGGGGTTAAAGATACGGAAATACGGTGCGGCGTCGGTTCCGGTTGAGGCTGCCCACTGCCAGCCGCCGTTATTGGCCGCCAGGTCGCCATCGATCAGTTGCGACATGAAATATTGTTCGCCTTTACGCCAGTCGATCAGCAGGTCTTTCACTAAAAAACTGGCGGTAATCATGCGTAAACGATTATGCATCCAGCCCGTGGCGTTGAGCTGACGCATGGCCGCATCCACAATGGGGTAGCCCGTATTCCCTGTTTTCCAGGCCTGCAAATGCGTCGGATTATTCTGCCATTGCACGCGATCGGTCCAGCGAATAAAAGGTTGATACCGACATAGCGCCGGATGGTAAGTCATCAGATGACGATAAAATTCGCGCCAAATAAGCTCATTCAACCAAACGCTGCCTGCCCCATCCTCAAGCGCCTGCGGCTGCTCCACGAGCAGTCGATTCAGGCACTGGCGCGGTGATAGTCCACCTGTCGCCAGGCTCGCGGATAATCGACTGGTTCCGTCAATCGCCGGAAAGTCACGCAGTTGTTCATATTCTCCGGCGGCCTGCTGGCAAAAATGGCGTAATTGCGCGATGGCCAATTTTTCTTCTGCCGGAAATTGCTGCGAATCAAAATCCTGCTGCGGGTAGCTCAGCGTGATGGATGTTAATGGAGAGTCAAGAGCACCGCTTTCTCTCACCTTCGGCGCACTGACACATTCTGGGATCCCGTCTTTTATCCGCTTCAGCCAGGCATTTTTAAACGGCGTAAAGACTTTATACATCTCGTGATTACCGGTCATGACCGCCCCCGGAGGCAGGATCACGCTGTCGTCAAACCCTTCGCACACCACCTGAGGTAATGACTTTTCGACGGCAGCATCACGCTGGCGTTCGTTTATTTCATATTGATAGTTATAAAATATTCGACTGACGCCATGCTGTACGCAGACGTTTTTGACGGTTTCCACACTGGTCGCAAAATCACCGACTTCATGAAACAGAAGCGGGATGCCCTTTTCTGCCAGCGCCGTTTGCAACGCGTTCAACTGCGCGTTAACCAATGCCGCCTGACGCGGGGCCATATCATGCGCCTTCCACTGTACAGGCGTGGAGATATAGAGCGCGAGTACATGTGCAGAACGATCCCGACAAGCCGCCGCCAGCGCGAGATTGTCATGCAGACGTAAATCACGCCGAAACCAGACCAGATGCGTGGTCATAACACTCCCTGATAAAAATTAATCATTGCCCTGTAAACGCCAAATCGCAGGCCAGAGTTCAAAATAACGTTGCCCGGACAACCAGGTGTTCGGGTGCTCAGCCATATAGTGTTTGAGGAGCATTAAGGGTGCAAGTAGCGGCTGCGCCTCGCGTCGATAGTTATCGATTATCGAGGTCAATTCCTGACGTTGACGCAGATCGAGCTGATTACGGAAATAGCCCTGTACGTGCATCAATACATTGGTATGGTTACGCCGGGTAGCAGGATTTAATAACAGATGGATCAATCGTAGGCGATACTCGGTAAAAAAAGCATCGAGATCTTGCCATTCATGGATTGCGGCAACGAAGGGGCCAAGCTCCCGATACTCTGGCTGGGAATGCGCCAGTAGTACCAGTTTGTAGCGGGTATGATAGTCAATTAATGCGCCCCGCGTTAATTTTCGCTGACGCAGGCGGTGCAATTCATGCAAAGCGTAAACACGTATTAATGTATTTTCGTCGAACTGAGGTGCCTCACTCGCTTCTGTGGTCAGACAGGTGCGGATACCAACAGGAATTCTCGTGCTCATCGCCACTCCTTATCCGTTACTCAGATAAGTGTAGACGTCGGCGTATAAAAAAACCGCCACATTGCTGTTGGCGGTTTTCTTGAACAATAACGACAACTTAATAGAAGTCGCAGGTGGCTTTTTCAGCCTGCTCCATCCACACCGGTTTATCACTGGTTTTGGACCAGACGCGGTGCAGATAGCTGTAAAAACGGGCGCGGTCTTTCCAGAACAACATGACCGGCAGCGCCAGCACGCCCGCCACAACGGCAAAGGTACGGCGCAAGAAAACAATGTGTGCTGGATATTCTTTATAAAAGTCCATAATCCTCTCCCATATATCTGTTCGGTGAATCGCACCGGAAAAATAAACTTGGTTAACTGATGAAAATAATACCGCCTTGTGTGTAATTTTGCTACTCATCCGACCACTTATTTTTATCTATTGATGCTCCGTTTAGCTAAAAACCGTAATTAAGTTACATAAAAGTTAAATTAATACTAATCATTAGTTAAATAATGGTCTTTGCCATTTTTATACTTTTTTTACACCCCTCCCACTGATTTTTGCGAAATCTTTGCAAGCAAAAATCTACGCTCTGGTTATCACATTTATGCCACTGGAGGTGCACCGTGAGTGCAGGCGTGATAACCGGCATTGTGCTGGTCTTTTTATTATTAGGTTATCTGGTGTATGCCCTGATTAATGCGGAGGCGTTCTGATGGCGGCCCAAGGATTTTTACTCATTGCCAGTTTCTTGCTGGTACTGTTTATCTTCGCCAGACCGCTGGGTTTTGGCTTGGCTCGGCTGATCAATAATACGTCCCTGCCGGGCCTGGCTGGCGTGGAACATCTGCTCTGGCGCGGTCTGGGCATCTCGCAGCAGGAGATGAACTGGCGGCAGTATCTGTTGGCGATCCTCGCGCTCAATGTGCTGGGGTTGCTGGTCCTGTTTTCAATGCTGATGGCGCAAAACCTGCTGCCGCTAAATCCGCAACAGCTACCTGGGCTTTCGTGGGATTTGGCGCTCAACACGGCGGTAAGTTTTGTCACCAACACCAACTGGCAATCCTATGCTGGCGAAACCACCTTAAGCTACTTCAGCCAGATGGTCGGGCTGACCGTGCAGAACTTCCTGTCAGCGGCAACCGGGATTGCGGTGATTTTTGCCCTGGCCCGTGCCTTTACTCGCCAGAGCATGAACACGCTGGGCAATGCCTGGGTCGATCTGGTTCGCATTACGCTGTGGATCCTGCTCCCCATTGCATTGCTCATTGCGTTGTTCTTCATTCAGCAAGGTGTGCTGCAAAACGTGTTGCCCTATCAGCCCATTACTACCCTTGAAGGGGTGAAACAGCTGCTGCCGATGGGGCCCGTCGCCTCACAGGAAGCGATTAAGATGCTTGGCACTAACGGGGGCGGGTTCTTTAACGCTAACTCATCACATCCGTTTGAAAACCCTACCGCGTTGACCAATCTGGTACAGATGCTGGCCATTTTCTTAATTCCTACCGCGCTGTGTTTTGCCTTTGGTGATGTGGTTGGCGATCGTCGCCAGGGGCGAACCCTGCTGTGGGCCATGTCGTTGATATTTGTAGTCTGCGTAGCCGTGGTGATGTGGGCCGAAGTTCAAGGCAACCCGCACCTGATGGCATTCGGTGCAGACAGTAATATCAACATGGAAGGCAAAGAAAGCCGCTTTGGCGTGCTGGCTACGAGTCTTTTTTCCGTCGTGACGACAGCGGCATCTTGCGGCGCTGTCGATGCGATGCATGACTCCTTCACCGCGCTGGGCGGGATGGTGCCGATGTGGCTAATGCAGATTGGCGAAGTGGTCTTCGGTGGTGTCGGTTCGGGCCTGTACGGCATGCTGCTGTTCGTGTTGTTGGCGGTGTTTATCGCGGGCCTGATGATTGGTCGCACGCCGGAATATCTGGGTAAGAAAATAGACGTGCGCGAAATGAAAATGACCGCACTGGCGATTCTGGTCACCCCTGCGCTGGTGCTGCTCGGTACGGCGATAGCGATGATGAGCGACGCCGGACGCAGCGCCATGCTCAATCCTGGTCCACATGGCTTTAGTGAGGTGTTGTACGCCGTATCGTCTGCCGCGAACAACAACGGCAGCGCCTTCGCCGGATTAAGCGCCAACAGCCCGTTCTGGAACTGTCTGCTGGCCCTGTGCATGTTCTTCGGCCGTTTCGGCGTGATCATTCCCGTGATGGCAATTGCCGGATCGCTGGTCAGTAAAAAGATCCAGCCAGCAAGTCCAGGCACGCTGCCTACCCACGGCGCACTGTTTGTCGGGTTGTTAATCGGTACGGTGTTACTGGTTGGCGCCCTCACCTTTGTTCCTGCCCTGGCGCTTGGCCCGGTCGCAGAATACCTGTCATTACACTGAGTGATGCGGAGCACATGACTATGAGTCGCAAGCAACTGGCGCTGTTCGAACCCTCTCTGGTCGCACAGGCGCTGATGGACGCCGTGAAAAAATTAAGCCCACATACCCAGTGGCGCAATCCGGTGATGTTTATCGTCTGGCTGGGCAGTCTGCTGACAACCCTGTTAACGTTGGCAATGGCCACAGGCCATATGCAAGGCAATCCGTGGTTTACCGGCGCGATAAGTCTGTGGCTGTGGGTCACCGTTCTGTTCGCCAACTTTGCCGAAGCGCTGGCGGAAGGACGCAGTAAGGCTCAGGCTAACAGTCTGAAAGGAGTTAAAAAGACCGCTTTTGCTCGCAAACTCCGCGAACCGAAATACGGTGCCGCCATGGATCACGTTCCGGCGGAGGATTTGCGCAAAGGAGATATCGTGTTAGTAGAAGCGGGCGATATTATCCCGTGTGACGGCGAAGTCATCGAAGGTGGCGCATCGGTGGATGAAAGCGCCATTACCGGTGAATCCGCGCCGGTCATTCGTGAATCCGGTGGTGATTTCGCCTCCGTCACCGGCGGGACCCGCATCCTCTCCGACTGGCTGGTGATTGAATGTAGCGTAAACCCTGGTGAAACGTTTCTCGACCGAATGATCGCCATGGTTGAAGGCGCGCAGCGGCGTAAAACGCCGAATGAAATCGCCCTGACGATCCTGTTAATAGCCCTGACCATCGTTTTTCTGCTGGCGACCGCCACGCTGTGGCCGTTTTCCGCCTGGGGTGGTAGCGCGGTCAGCGTCACGGTACTGGTTGCCCTGCTGGTGTGTCTGATCCCCACCACCATCGGCGGGCTACTCTCCGCAATTGGCGTCGCCGGGATGAGCCGCATGCTGGGCGCGAACGTCATCGCCACCAGCGGACGTGCAGTAGAAGCTGCGGGTGACGTGGACGTACTGCTGCTGGACAAAACCGGCACCATTACGCTGGGTAACCGCCAGGCTTCAGATTTCCTGCCCGCCCAGGGCGTGGACGAAAAAACGCTGGCCGACGCCGCGCAGCTTTCATCGCTGGCCGATGAAACCCCAGAAGGCCGCAGCATCGTGATTCTGGCAAAACAGCGCTTTAATCTGCGTATTCGCGACGTGCAATCACTACACGCCACCTTTGTACCGTTTACCGCCCAAAGTCGGATGAGCGGGATCAACATCGACAACCGCATGATCCGCAAAGGGTCGGTCGATGCTATTCGTCGTCACGTCGAAGCCAACGGCGGCCACTTCCCTGCCGACGTGGAGCAGAAGGTCGAAAACGTCGCACGCCTAGGTGCTACGCCGCTGGTGGTTGCCGAAGGCTCCCGCGTGCTGGGCGTGATTGCCCTGAAAGATATCGTAAAAGGCGGAATCAAGGAACGTTTTGCCCAACTGCGTAAAATGGGCATCAAAACGGTGATGATCACCGGCGATAACCGCCTGACCGCTGCCGCGATTGCGGCAGAAGCCGGGGTAGATGACTTCTTAGCTGAAGCCACGCCGGAAGCCAAGCTGGCGCTGATTCGTCAGTATCAGGCGGAAGGTCGTCTGGTAGCGATGACCGGCGACGGAACCAATGACGCCCCGGCGCTGGCGCAAGCCGACGTGGCGGTCGCCATGAACTCCGGGACCCAGGCAGCGAAGGAAGCGGGCAACATGGTGGATCTCGACTCTAACCCCACCAAGCTGATTGAAGTGGTGCACATTGGTAAACAGATGCTGATGACGCGTGGTTCGCTGACCACCTTCAGTATCGCCAACGACGTGGCGAAGTATTTCGCCATTATCCCGGCCGCGTTTGCCGCCACCTACCCGCAGCTCAATGCGCTTAACGTGATGGGGCTGCATTCGCCGGACTCGGCGATTCTCAGCGCGGTTATCTTTAATGCGCTGGTTATCGTCTTTCTGATCCCGCTGGCGCTTAAAGGCGTGAGCTACAAACCGTTATCCGCATCCGCAATGCTGCGCCGTAATTTGTGGATCTATGGTCTGGGTGGTCTGGTTGTGCCGTTTATCGGTATCAAAGCAATTGATTTACTGCTGACCCTGCTGGGTCTGGTGTGAGGTTTCAGATGAGTGGATTACGTCCTGCATTATCAACATTGATTTTCCTGATGCTTATCACCGGCGGGGCTTACCCGTTGTTGACCACCGCGTTGGGGCAGTGGTGGTTTCCCCACCAGGCTAACGGCTCGCTTCTACGCGAAGGTCAAGTCGTTCGCGGCTCTGCGCTCATTGGGCAGCATTTTACCGCGGCCGGTTATTTTCAGGGACGCCCGTCTGCTACAGCAGAAATGCCCTATAATCCAATGGCTTCAGGCGGCAGCAATCTGGCAGCCAGCAACCCGGAACTGGATAAACAGCTGCAAAGCCGGATAGCCGCGCTGCGTGCCGCCAACCCGCTGGCAAATCCTGCCGTTCCGGTAGAGCTGGTAACGGCTTCTGCCAGCGGGCTGGACAACAACCTGACACCCGCCGCGGTGGCCTGGCAAATCCCCCGCGTGGCGCAGGCTCGCAACCTCAGCGTTGAAGAAGTCACGCGCCTGGTTGCACAATACACGCAAAAGCCGTTGGTCAGTTTTATCGGCCAGCCGGTGGTGAACCTGGTAGAACTTAATTTAGCGCTGGATAAGCACTGAGAAAAAGGACATGCATAACGAACCCTTACGCCCCGACCCCGATCGCCTGCTGGAGCAGACCGCTGCCCCGCACCGCGGAAAACTGAAAATTTTCTTCGGCGCGTGTGCAGGCGTCGGTAAAACCTGGGCCATGCTGGCAGAGGCCCAGCGGCTGCGGGCGCAGGGGTTAGATGTGCTGATTGGCGTGGTGGAAACCCACGGACGCAAAGAGACCGCCGCGCTGCTGGACGGTCTCAGCATCCTGCCGCTAAAGAGACAGGCGCGCCATGGTCGTCATATCAGCGAGTTCGATCTCGACGCGGCGCTGGCCCGCCGTCCGGCGCTCATTTTGATGGATGAACTGGCGCACAGTAATGCGCCTGGCTCACGCCACCCTAAGCGTTGGCAAGATATTGAAGAACTGCTCGAAGCCGGTATTGACGTTTTTACTACCGTCAACGTGCAGCATCTGGAAAGCCTCAATGATGTGGTCAGCGGCGTCACAGGCATTCAGGTTCGCGAAACCGTCCCCGATCCTTTTTTCGATGCCGCCGACGATGTGGTGCTGGTCGATCTTCCCCCCGACGATTTGCGCCAACGCCTGAACGAAGGCAAGGTCTATATTGCCGGTCAGGCGGAAAGAGCCATCGAGCATTTCTTTCGCAAAGGGAACTTGATCGCGCTACGTGAGCTGGCCCTGCGGCGCACGGCCGATCGGGTTGACGATCAGATGCGTGCCTGGCGAGGGCGTCCGGGGGAAGAAAAAGTCTGGCATACCCGTGATGCTATTTTACTGTGTATTGGACACAATACCGGCAGCGAAAAGCTGGTGCGTGCTGCCGCGCGTCTGGCAGCGCGCCTCGGCAGCGTCTGGCATGCAGTGTATGTCGAAACGCCAGCGCTGCACCGACTGCCCGAAAAACAGCGCCGGGCAATCCTAAGCGCTCTGCGGTTAGCCCAGGAGCTGGGTGCAGAAACCGCCACCCTTTCCGATCCCGCTGAAGACAAGGCGGTAATCCGCTATGCCCGTGAGCATAATCTGGGAAAAATTGTCCTCGGACGTCCGACTACACGACGCTGGTGGCGCAGTGATTCCTTTGCTGACAAACTGGCCCATCGCGCACCGGATCTCGACCTGATGATTGTTGCGCTCGATGAGCCACCTTCGCGCCCTGTGCTACAAACTGCAGATAACCGCACCTTTAAGGATAAATGGCGGGTACAAATTCAGGGTTGTGTGGTTGCCGTCGCGCTGTGCGCCATCATTACGTTGATTGCCATGCAGTGGTTGATGGCCTTTGACGCCGCCAACCTGGTGATGATCTATTTATTGGGCGTGGTGGTTATCGCCCTCTTTTACGGACGCTGGCCGTCGGTGCTGGCAACTTTTATTAACGTCGCCAGCTTCGATCTCTTCTTTATTGCTCCGCGCGGCACGCTGGCCGTTTCCGATGTCCAGTACCTGCTTACCTTCGCCGTGATGCTAACGGTAGGGCTGGTAATCGGTAATCTTACCGCCGGAGTGCGTTATCAGGCGCGGGTGGCCCGTTATCGTGAACAACGTACGCGCCATTTGTATGAGATGTCAAAAGCGCTGGCCGTTGGGCGTAGTCAGCAAGATATTGCCGCCACCAGCGAACAGTTTATTGCCTCAACGTTCCAGGCCCGCAGCCAGGTTTTACTGCCCGGTGAGAACGGTAAGCTGGCCCCTCTCACCCATCAACAGGGCATGACGCCGTGGGATGATGCCATTGCCCAATGGAGCTTTGATAAAGGGCAACCGGCTGGCGCAGGTACTGACACGTTGCCAGGTGTGCCGTATCAAATTTTACCGTTAAAAAGTGCTGACAAAACGCATGGGCTGCTGGTTGTGGAACCAGGAAATTTACGCCAGTTGATGATCCCCGAACAGCAACGCCTGCTGGAAACTTTTACTTTACTGGTCGCCAGTGCGCTGGAGCGTCTGACGCTGACTGCCAGCGAAGAGCAAGCCCGGTTTGCCAGCGAGCGCGAAAGCATTCGCAACGCGCTGCTCGCCGCCCTTTCCCACGATTTACGTACACCGCTAACGGTGCTGTTTGGTCAGGCAGAGATCTTAACGTTGGATCTGGCAAGCGAAGGATCGCCGCACGCGCGCCAGGCCAGTGAGATTCGCCAGCACGTCCTGAATACGACCCGACTGGTTAATAACCTGCTGGATATGGCGCGAATTCAGTCTGGCGGCTTTAATCTTAAGAAGGAGTGGTTAACACTGGAAGAGGTGGTCGGCAGCGCCCTGCAGATGCTGGAGCCAGAACTCTCTGCTCCTATTAATTTGTCGCTACCAGCACCGTTGACGCTGATCCACGTCGATGGCCCACTCTTTGAACGGGTGCTGATTAATCTGCTGGAAAACGCCGTTAAATACGCAGGTCCAGCGGCGCAAATCGGTATTGATGCCAGCGTCGATGGCGAGCACCTGCAACTGGACGTCTGGGATAATGGCCCCGGCATTCCATCGGGTATGGAGCAGCGAGTTTTTGACAAGTTTTCCCGGGGAAACAAAGAGTCATCGGTACCGGGCGTTGGGCTGGGGCTGGCAATCTGTCAGGCCATTGTGGACGTGCACGGCGGTACGATTTCCGTCCACAATCGCGCACAGGGAGGAGCATGTTTCCGTGTTACACTGCCCCGGGAAATCCCCCCTGAACTTGAAGATTTTCATGAGGATATGTGACGAACGTACTGATTGTTGAAGATGAACAGGCTATCCGTCGCTTTCTGCGCACCGCGCTGGAAGCCGATGGTCTGCGTGTATATGAAGCGGAAACGCTGCAACGTGGTCTGCTGGAAGCCGCCACGCGAAAACCCGATCTCATCATTCTCGATCTCGGTCTGCCGGACGGTGACGGCATTGATTTTATTCGTGACCTGCGACAATGGAGCGCGATACCGGTAATTGTGCTCTCAGCCCGCAGCGAAGAAAGCGATAAAATCGCTGCCCTGGATGCCGGTGCCGATGACTATCTCAGTAAACCCTTTGGTATTGGCGAGCTACAGGCGCGATTACGCGTGGCATTGCGCCGCCACGCCAGCGGCGCGTCTCCCGAGCCGGTGGTGCATTTTTCCAACGTAAAAGTAGATATCGCCGCCCGGCTCGTACATCGTGGTGATGAAGAGATTCATCTGACGCCGATTGAGTTTCGCCTGTTAGCGGTACTGCTGAATAATGCCGGAAAGGTACTAACGCAACGCCAGCTGTTAAATCAGGTTTGGGGACCGAATGCCGTCGAACACAGTCACTATCTGCGAATTTACATGGGACACCTGCGCCAGAAGCTGGAACAGGACCCGGCGCGTCCGCGTCATTTTCTGACCGAAACCGGGATTGGTTATCGGTTTATGCCGTGAATCTAAGCCGAATAAAAAAAGCCGGATCAGCGCAAAGCTATCCGGCTTTTTAATTCATGCCGGATAGCGACGCTAGCGTCTTATCCGGCCTACGGTTTACGCGTTCTTCAGCACTTCGCTGACGATCTCAACCGCTTCTTTTTCGATCTGCTTGCGGTGTTCTTCACCGAGGAAGCTCTCGCAGTAGATTTTATAAGCGTCTTCGGTGCCGGACGGACGAGCGGCAAACCAGCCGTTGTCAGTCATCACTTTCAGACCGCCGATAGAAGCACCGTTGCCCGGTGCCGCCGTCAGACGTGCGGTGATCGGGTCGCCCGCCAGCGTGCTGGCACTCACCATTTCCGGAGACAGCTTAGACAGCGCCGCTTTCTGTGCGGAGGTCGCACTTGCCTGCAGGCGGTTGTAGCTCGGCGCACCAAAGCGGGCAGCCAGTTCGTTGTAGTGCTCCTGCGGATTCTTACCGGTCACTGCGGTAATTTCTGCCGCCAACAGGCACATGATGATGCCGTCTTTGTCGGTCGACCACGGTGTACCGTCGAAACGCAGGAAAGATGCCCCCGCGCTCTCTTCACCACCAAAGCCAAAGCTGCCGTCGAACAGACCGTCAACAAACCATTTAAAGCCAACCGGCACTTCGACCAGTTTACGCCCTAACTCATTCACCACGCGGTCAATCATCGCCGAGGACACCAGTGTCTTACCAACGGCAACGTCTTTGCCCCACTGCGGACGATGCTGGAACAGGTAGTTGATCGCCACCGCCAGATAGTGGTTCGGATTCATCAGCCCTGCCGGGGTGACGATACCGTGACGGTCGTAGTCTGGGTCGTTGGCAAAGGCCAGATCGAACTTGTCGCGCAGCGCCAGCAGGCCCGCCATCGCGCACTCGGAGGAGCAGTCCATGCGGATTGCGCCATCTTTGTCGAGATGCATAAAGCGGAAAGTCTGATCAACGTGATCGTTAACGATAGTCAGGTTCAGGTTGTAGTGCTTAGCAATACGCTTCCAGTATTCGATACCGGAACCGCCCAGCGGATCGACACCCAGCGTCAGACCCGCTTTTTGGATCGCCGCCATGTCGACGATGTCAGCCAGTCCTTCAACAAACGGCTGAACCAGATCCTGCTCTGTTACATGACCAGATGCCAGCGCAGCGTCCAGCGACATGCGCTTCACGCCTTGCAGACCGTCAGCCAGCAGCGCGTTGGCTCTGTCTTCCACCACTTTGGTGACGTTGGTATCTGCCGGACCACCGTTTGGCGGGTTGTATTTAATGCCGCCATCTTCCGGCGGGTTGTGGGACGGCGTGATCACAATGCCGTCAGCCAGCGGGCCGCCTTTTTTATTGTGGACCAGGATAGCATTCGACACAGCAGGGGTTGGCGTAAAGCCGTTATTTTCCTGCACGATGACGTCAACGCCGTTCGCCGCCAGCACTTCCAGTACAGAGATAAAAGCCGGTTCAGACAGCGCGTGGGTATCCTTGCCCACATAGCACGGGCCAGTAATCCCGTTTTTCGCACGTTCTTCAGCAATCGCCTGAGCGATAGCCAGAATATGCGGCTCGTTAAAACTATGACGACCTGCACTGCCGCGATGTCCGGACGTACCGAACTTAACGGCGTGCTCAGCGTTCCCTGCTGTTGGTTTCAGTACATAGTACTGTGCCGTCAGTTGGGCGACGTTAATCAAATCACTCTGTTGCGCAGGTTGACCTGCACGGTTGTGGATTGCCATTGCCTGGTCCTTCTAATGCAAGGATTAAATTGTTCCGCAAACCTTTTCAATCAATTCCGCAGGGAATTGCATTGACTGCATGATGTGTTCAACCATGCTGCATTTACGGCCGGTATTGGTGTTGGTGATCACCCAGTACGGCGTGCCTGGCACGTGTTTCGGTTTGGTTTGATTACCATTTTTCAGCAGCGTCTGTTCATCCGCTGCAAAATAAACGCGCGTACGGCCATGCAACGATTCCGTTGCTTCGGCGAACGCGTTTTGATCCAGTGAATAGAGTGTAGACAGCACCAGCATAAAGCGATTTACTGCTTTCTTCTGTTCCGCGTATTCGTCGGACAGCAGCAGTTCACGCATCGCGCGCACTTTATCTTTTACGGGGTTAACCGGCTTAGCTTCCACGACAGGTTGCACAGCGCGGACTTCTTTGACTATCGGAGTGACAGGCTGTGATGCGGCGGAAAATTTCAACATACGCCGTAAAATGTCGGATGCGCTCTCGCCAATATGCTTGGTGTGGCTGGCAATATAGCTATAGAGTTCATCATCAACTTCAATCGTTTTCATCTTAATCCAGTGCAGTGTTTAGCTGAATACAAGTTGTCGGGGTAAACACACGTAGTGTAAAGGCAAATCCCAACAGCGGATAGCGTCAAGCCTGGTGGCCAGCAAAACTCAGAGTAACCGTAGTTGTTGCAGCCATGTGGCAGAATGGTCAACATGATACCCTAACCCGTGAGTGTGAAAAAAAGAACTTTGCCATGAAATTGAATATCCGAGCGCAATCTGCGCAAAACCTGCACAATAATTCTCCCATCGTCCTGGTTCACGGCCTGTTTGGCAGTCTGGATAACCTGGGGATCCTGGCACGCGATCTGGTGGTCGATCACGATATCATCCAGGTCGATATGCGAAATCATGGCCTCTCCCTTCGTTCCCCTGAGATGAATTATCCGGCCATGGCGCAAGATTTGCTGGATACGCTGGACGCTCAGCAAATAGAAAAGGCGACCTTTATTGGTCACTCGATGGGGGGAAAAGCCGTCATGGCGTTAACCGCGCTGGCTCCTGATCGTATCGATCGACTGGTGGCCATTGATATTGCGCCGGTCGACTATCATGTTCGCCGTCACGATGCGATCTTTACCGCTATTAATGCCGTAACCGATGCCCAGGCCACTTCGCGTCAGCAGGCGGCCAGCGTCATGCGTCAACATCTGCATGAAGAAGGCGTAATCCAGTTTCTGCTGAAATCTTTCGTCGACGGCGAGTGGCGTTTTAACGTTCCCGTGCTGTGGGATCAGTATCCTCATATCGTCGGTTGGGAAACCATTCCTGCATGGGAGCACCCGGCGCTGTTTATCCCTGGCGGCAACTCACCGTATGTTACCGAAGCGTATCGCGAACAACTGCTGGCGCAATTCCCACAGGCTCGGGCGCATGTTATTGCTGGAGCCGGTCATTGGGTGCATGCGGAAAAACCGGAGGCGGTGCTGCGCGCCATCCGTCGTTATCTGAACGAACAGGCTAACTGATTAAAAACTCAGCGTCTGCGCGCGATTACGCGCGTGGGCGTTGGCGTGTCCCCCCTGCTGATGTATTATGGCGCGCTATCCATCCGGGCAGACGCCTGGCTGATTGTTTCCCCGAAGTCACCAAGATCATGGCCAAAGAACAAACGGACCGTACGACATTAGATCTGTTCGCGCAGGAGCGTCGTCCGGGACGCCCCAAAACTAATCCGCTCTCGCGTGATGAACAGTTACGTATTAATAAACGTAATCAGCTTAAGCGTGACAAAGTTCGCGGGCTTAAGCGTGTCGAACTGAAACTGAACGCTGATGCCGTTGACGCTCTGAACGAGCTGGCTGAGGCGCGTAACATGAGTCGCAGTGAACTCATCGAAGAGATGCTGATGACCCAACTCAGCACATTGCGCGGTCAGGCATAGTCTGAATTTCTGCTCTAAATCATAAATCGTGTAGCACAGAGTGCAGTCCTGCGTGTTTGCTGTTTCCGCATGCCTGACTGTTCTGCTATGATTGCCCTTATCCGTGGGCAATGCGCCACCACCATTTCAATAAGTTTCAAGAGGTTATTTTACTCATGGCAATCACTGGCATCTTTTTCGGCAGCGACACCGGTAATACCGAAAACATCGCAAAAATGATTCAAAAACAGCTTGGTAAAGACGTTGCCGATGTTCATGACATTGCAAAAAGCAGCAAAGAAGACCTCGAAGGTTATGACATTCTGCTGCTCGGCATCCCAACCTGGTACTACGGTGAAGCGCAGTGTGACTGGGACGACTTCTTCCCTACCCTCGAAGACATTGATTTTAATGGCAAACTGGTTGCATTGTTCGGCTGCGGCGACCAGGAAGATTACGCAGAATATTTCTGCGATGCGTTAGGGACCATTCGCGACATCATCGAACCGCGCGGCGCAACTATCGTTGGTCACTGGCCGACTGCGGGTTATCACTTTGAAGCGTCTAAAGGCCTGGCTGACGACGACCACTTTGTCGGTCTGGCTATCGATGAAGATCGCCAGCCAGAACTGACAGCAGAACGCGTAGAAAAATGGGTTAAGCAGATCTCTGAAGAGCTGCACCTCGACGAAATCATTAATGCCTGATTTCGTGCGGCGCAGATTTCCATCTGCGCCGCATCAATAGATAAAACCAATCAAAATAATTGCTACAAATTTGTAACTTTTTCGTCTGACCCTGTACAATGGCTGGATGCCAATCGGGTGTTGCACAGTGTGTTTGTCGGCGATACCACGTTTTGATTAACAATATATGCCAGAGACTTGCAGTTTTCATTTAGCCATGGCAGTTCTATAATGATACGCATTATCTCAAGTGCAATTTCTGTCACTTCTGTTAATGAAGTGAATCGTTTAGCTACAGGACAGATTCCGCATGACTGACAACAATACCGCATTAAAGAAGGCTGGCCTGAAAGTAACGCTTCCTCGTTTAAAAATCCTGGAAGTTCTTCAGGAACCGGATAACCATCACGTCAGTGCGGAAGATTTATACAAACGCCTGATCGATATGGGTGAAGAGATTGGTCTGGCGACCGTGTATCGTGTGCTGAACCAGTTTGATGATGCCGGTATCGTGACCCGCCATAATTTTGAAGGCGGTAAATCCGTCTTCGAACTGACTCAACAGCATCACCACGATCACCTCATTTGCCTCGACTGCGGCAAAGTGGTCGAGTTCAGCGATGATTCCATCGAAGCGCGCCAGCGTGAGATTGCGGCTAAACATGGTATTCGTTTAACCAACCATAGTCTCTATCTCTACGGCCACTGCGCTGAAGGCGATTGCCGCGAAGATGAGCATGCCCACGACGGCAAATAATGTAATGCTTTTTGAAAAGCCAACCTTCCGGTTGGCTTTTTTTATGGGCATTACCTGCCCTTTTCCCCTTCCCTCTGCTCCTGTGTTGCTTTAATGTAAAATCAATTGCCCCTTCCGGAGAGTCGAAATGGAACTTCGCCAGCTACGCTATTTTGTGCGCATTGTAGAAACCGGCAGCATGGGTAGCGCGGCACTCGATCTCAATATCGGGGTTTCGGCACTCAGCCAGCAAATGTCGCGTCTGGAAAACGAACTCGCTATTCGCCTGCTGCAGCGCACCTCGCGAGGCGTGACGCCCACCAGCGCCGGGATGGCTTTTTACTCCCAGGCGCAGCTGGTGCTTCGTCACGCAGACGACGCGATCCTCGCCGCACGCGAGTCCCGGCTTTCCGGGCACGTCAGCGTCGGCATGGCTCCCAGTACTGCTTCCGTTCTCGGAATGCCGTTTATCAACGCCATGCGGGAAAGCTACAGTGATGTCCGTCTGCATGTGGTGGAAAGCCTCTCTGGCAATCTGGAGCGGATGATTAATACCCGCCAGATTGATCTGGCTGTCGTATTTCAGAAAGAAAAGATCCTGCGCTGGAGCGCCATACCAATTCTCGAAGAGCGGCTGTTTTTGATTGGGACTCATGCTTTACTGGCTGATATTGCCGAAGACAATATTGCTCCAGCCCAGCTGGCAAGTATCCCATTGATAATGCCAAGCCCGGGCCACGGTCTGCGCGGCAGGCTGGAAGCGATTTGTCAGGAACACGCGCTGAACATTGAGATCGCCACGGAAATTGATGGTCTGGCGCTACTCATGCGCGCCGTGCGCAGTGGCATTGGTGCCACTCTCCAGCCCGGCGCGGCAATTTCCCATCTCGATAAAGAGACGCTAAGAGTGATCGGCGTCCACAATCCAATACTTAGCCGCCCCAACTTTCTGGTGAGTCTCTCAGACGATGAACTCACCCCGGCAGGCCTCGCGGCCCGCGTGGTGCTGACGAAAGTGATGCATCAACTGGTGGAAGCAGGAAGCTGGCCTGGCGCCATCCTTTACAATAACTAAAGTACCGTTTAGCACCACGTCATAGCGCCCGCACAAGCCGTGCGTATACATTTCAATTACAAATTTAACAATTAGTTAAATGGTAATGGAGTATACGATGGTTGATGTTCTGGTAATTGGCGGTGGCAATGCCGCGTTATGCGCTGCCTTGTCTGCCCGCGAGCAAGGAGCTTCGGTACTCCTGCTCGAAGCGGCTCCCCGTGAATGGCGCGGAGGAAACTCCCAACACACACGTAATTTACGTTGTATGCATGACGCGCCGCAGGATGTGCTGGTGGAAAGCTATCCTGAAGAAGAATTCTGGCAGGATCTGTGGCGCGTCACGGAAGGGAATACCAACGAAGCGCTGGCGCGTCTGGTGATCCGTACCTCTTCACAATGCCGTGACTGGATGCGTCAGCACGGCGTTAACTTTCAACCTCCTCTCTCCGGCGCTTTGCACGTGGCGCGAACCAACGCCTTTTTTATGGGCGGTGGAAAGGCCCTGGTGAATGCCTATTACCGCAGCGCAGAAAAGCTGGGCGTTCAAATTCGCTATAACACCCCCGTTCAGACGCTTGAACTGCGTAATGGTGAGTTCGTGGCGGCGTTGGCAGGCGAAGAGCGCATCACAGCGAAATCCTGCGTGCTTGCCGCTGGCGGATTCGAATCTAACCGGGAGTGGTTGCGCGAAGCCTGGGGGGAAAATGCCCGCGGCGAGTGGCCTGCGGATAACTTCCTGATTCGCGGCACGAGTTTTAATCAGGGCGTACTGCTCAAATTTATGATGGATGCTGGCGCAGACATTATCGGCGATCCCTCCCAGTCACACTGTGTTGCTATTGATGCCAGAGCACCATTATATGATGGCGGGATTTGCACCCGCGTGGACTGCGTTTCGCTCGGTATTGTGGTGAACCGGGATGCTGAGCGTTTTTATGATGAAGGTGAAGATTTCTGGCCCAAACGCTACGCCATCTGGGGACGTCTGGTCGCTCAACAGCCAGGACAGATTGGCTACTCCATCATCGACAGTAAAGCTATCGGACACTTCATGCCTCCGGTCTTTCCTGGCACGCAGGCCAATACGCTGGCTGAACTGGCCTTTCAGTTAGGACTGGATGCCGAACGCTTTACCCACACCGTGACAGAGTACAACAACGCCTGCCAGCCAGGTCAGTTCGACCATACCGTTCTGGATAACTGCGCCACTAAAGATTTGCTACCCGCGAAAACGCATTGGGCGCGACCGCTGGATCAACCGCCTTACTACGGCTACGCCCTGCGGCCAGGAATCACCTTCACTTATCTTGGGTTAAAAGTGAACGAACGCGCCGCTGTGCATTTTGCAGGGCTTCCAAGCCGTAACCTGTTCGTCGCCGGAGAGATGATGGCGGGCAACGTGCTGGGCAAGGGTTACACCGCAGGCGTGGGGATGTCGATCGGCACGACCTTTGGCCGCATTGCCGGAAAAGAAGCCGCGCTGGCCGCACGTAAGGAGACACGTCATGAAGCAGCTTGAGAAACTGATCATCAAAGCGCAAATTATCACCGAACCGGAAGCTGAAGTTGAACGTGTGATGCAGGTGTGCAATGCCTGTCGCTATTGTGAAGGCTTTTGCGCCGTATTCCCGGCCATGACGCAACGTCTGGAATTCGGTAAAGCGGATATCAATTATCTGGCAAACTTGTGCCATAACTGCGGCGCTTGCCTGCACGCGTGTCAGTATGCCCCGCCTCATGAATTTGCCATCAACGTGCCGAAGGCGATGGCGGAAGTCCGGCTCGAAACCTATCAGCATTACGCGCAGCCCGCCGCTTTTGGAGCGCTATATCGTCGCGCAGGCGTAACCGTGACGCTGGCGCTGGTATTCGGTCTGATCCTGTTTTTACTCCTCGCTATAGGTTTGAAAGGTTCACTATTCCATCCTCCGCTGGCCGGGGATTTCTATCAAATTTTCCCGCATAACCTGCTGGCCTGGATGTTTGGTTCGGTCTTTGTTCTGGCGATCGGTTTGCTGATGGCAGGCGTGATCCGCTTCTGGCGCGAGATTTCTCCGGGCATGCCGCGTTCCGCCGAGATTGCTGAAGCCTCGCACAATGCGCTGACGCTGAAGTATCTCGATGGAGGCCATGGCAAAGGTTGTAACGAAGCGGATGATGCTTTCACCCTGATGCGTCGCCGTTTCCACCACTTTACCTTCTATGGTTTTATGCTCTGCTTTGCCGCCACCGTGGTGGCAACGGGCTATCACTACTTTGCAGGCATAGAAGCACCCTACCCGTTCTTCAGCGTTCCGGTCATGCTGGGCACGTTGGGTGGCATTGGCCTGGTTGTCGGTCCGGCTGGCTTGCTATGGCTTAATCTCAGGCGCTCACCGCTACACGGCGACGCCCGGCAAAAACCGATGGATCGCGGTTTTATTTTGCTGCTGCTGCTGACCAGTCTGACCGGTCTGGCGCTGCTGGCGGGAAGAGATACCTCATGGATGGCTATTTTACTGGCCATTCATCTCGGCGTGGTCATGGCGCTTTTTCTGACCATTCCTTACGGAAAATTTGCCCACGGATTTTACCGCTGCGCAGCCTTACTCAAGTGGGCGATTGAGAAACGGCGCGGCAAACAGGCGGGGGTCACAGGCGACTAACCCGCACACTCTTACCTCTATAAATATTATGATAAGACAGTGGAGCAAACCCAATGACACAACAACCATCGCGCACCGGAACTTTCGGCGCAATACTGCGGGTAACCAGCGGTAATTTTCTCGAACAGTTCGACTTTTTTCTGTTCGGGTTTTACGCCACCTATATCGCAAAGACTTTCTTCCCCGCGGAGAGTGAGTTTGCCGGGCTCATGTTGACCTTTGCGGTTTTCGGTTCGGGTTTTTTAATGCGGCCCGTTGGCGCAATCGTGCTGGGTGCTTATATCGACAGAATTGGTCGCAGGAAAGGGCTGATGGTGACGCTGGCCATTATGGGATGCGGTACCCTGCTGATTGCCATGGTACCCGGTTATCAAAGTATTGGCCTGCTGGCTCCTGTGCTGGTATTAGTCGGTCGATTATTGCAGGGCTTCTCTGCGGGCGTAGAGTTGGGCGGCGTTTCGGTTTATCTTTCTGAAATCGCCACGCCTGGCAATAAAGGTTTCTACACCAGCTGGCAGTCCGCCAGCCAACAGGTTGCCATTGTGGTGGCAGCGCTGATTGGCTACGGCCTGAATGCCACGCTGGGGCACGATGAAATCTCTGAATGGGGCTGGCGCATTCCGTTCTTTATTGGTTGTATGATTATTCCGTTGATCTTCGTCCTGCGCCGCTCGCTTCAGGAAACGGACGCATTTTTACAACGTACACACCGTCCCGACACCAGGGAAATTTTCACCACTATCATCAAAAACTGGCGTCTGATCTCAGCGGGTACACTGCTGGTGGCGATGACCACAACGACGTTTTACTTTATTACCGTCTATACCCCGACCTATGGCAGGGCTGTACTCCATCTGAGCGCTCGCGACAGCCTGATCGTCACCATGCTGGTCGGTATTTCTAACTTTATCTGGCTGCCGATTGGCGGAGCGATTTCTGACCGAATTGGTCGCCGCCCGGTGTTGATGGGGATTACCGTACTCGCACTGCTCACCACCTGGCCGGTCATGCACTGGCTCACCGCCGCGCCAGATTTTATGCGCATGACGCTGGTCCTGCTTTGGTTCTCGTTCTTTTTTGGTATGTACAATGGGGCAATGGTCGCGGCACTCACCGAGGTGATGCCTGTCTATGTCCGTACGGTGGGTTTTTCACTGGCCTTCAGTCTGGCTACGGCGATTTTTGGCGGTCTGACACCCGTCATATCCACGGCGCTGGTCCAGCTAACCGGAGATAAAAGCTCGCCGGGATGGTGGCTGATGTGCGCGGCACTTTGCGGACTCGCCGCCACGGCAATGTTGTTTGTCCGCCTGAGTCGTCATTATCAACCGGCCGAACAGAAACTCTGACATGCAAACGGGCGGAGAATTCTCCGCCCGTTGTATTTTCATTTTTCGATTTACTGCGCAGTATTCTTACTGCGTATTTCCTGCCAGACCTTGTCACAATCAGCATTGACGGACTGACCGTTACCCGTGCGCGTGGCCTGGATACACTGCTGATAATCCAGCACGCGTACGCTTTCTTCATTGGCAAACTGTTGGTGCTGTTTTTCTTTCTTCAGCACATTCAACACGCTTTGGCAGGCTTCAATTTTCTCCGGCGATCCCTGCGCGGTATTAATACACGCGCTGTAGGCTTCTTTCAGACGGCTGTCCTCTTTCGGCGCAGGAGATTGCGCACACGCCACCAGCCCTGATGCCATAACGGCGATGAGTATCAGTTTTTTCATAGCACTTTCCTCAACGAGGCGGCAGGCACCCGGCCTGCCGCTGTTGGCATTAGAAGATGGTGAACGGAGCAATAACGATGAACTTCACGTCGCGCTCATCCTGGAACATGTTGCCGTAGCCACCGCCCCAGCTCGGAATGTCTGAATGGTTGTCGTACTGAGTGAAGTGCAGCTTAAACATGGTGCCCTTCGCACGACCTTCCTGCAGGGTGTAGACCGCATCCAGGCTGTAAGAAGATTCTTCGATAGTCCGGTTTTTGTCGTAGTACGCATCCGGGTTGAGCTGCCAGGTTGATGGCTTAGCATCCCATGCGTAAACGTAGGACGCGCCTACCGCCCAGCCCGGCAGATTCCAGTTCTTCAGGTCATACATTGCGCCGAAGAAGACTGCCTTTTCACCGTTGGCGTTGAAGTCAGAACGGTTATCCCACCAGACATCCAGACGACCGTTTGAAGAGGCGTAGGTTGGGGTCATACGCTGCAGGAAGTAACCCTGCTGGCCGTCCGCTTTAACCCAGGTCCCTTCCAGACGAAGGTCAACGACTTCTGCCACTTTGTAGCCAAAGGTCAACGCCTGCAACCAGGCAGTGCCATCATAAATATCGTTCACGGTACGATCATCAACCTTGTCGCGTGCACCGTAGAACTGGTAGCTGGTGGTAAATGGGTTACCGCCTAAATCGAATTTGTAGCTGGCTTTTGCGAAGTACTGATCGACGTAACCTTCAGACTGACCAAATGCCGCTTCCAGCAACAGGTTATTTTTGAAGTCATATTTCGCGCCAATTGAGTGCAGGTAATCAACGCTGGTCTTTTTATCAGCCTGATAGAATTTATCGACTTCGGTGTGCCACGGTGCTTTATATTCGTTAGCCCACATATAGGAGAAGCTCAGTGCGCCAGCATCACCGTAATCGAAGTTGGCACCGGCTTCAGCACCCTGATAGGTACCTGGCATAAAACTCCAGTGCGGTGCCAGCAGAGTCTGCCCGGTTGGTTGAATGTAACCGGCGCGCGCCCAGGTTGGGCCGTATTTAAATTTGGCTGCTGCTTTATAAAGGCTAATCCCGCTCTTATCGCCGGAGTAATCCTCGTCATAGCCTTTATTTTTAGAAGAGAATGCGATTTCGTTTGGATGGCCGCTTTCGCTACTTTCGTTCATTTCAATAGCGGTAAATGCTGCGATATCAATACCAAACATATCGGCCGCGTAACCGGACTGGAAGTCGAGGTTAGCGTTCCAGGTGGAGTGAGAAAGGTTGGTTTTATATTTGTCATGATCGGTCACATCTTTACGGTCACGCTCACGCTGCCAGTAATAGATGCCGCCGGTTAAGGTTGAGTCATCAATAAATCCTTCGGCGTGTACCTGCGGAGCGACAACAAAACCCGACATTGCTGTGATACCGGCGATAGCCAGCGCCAGCGTACTACGTTTGCCACTAAACGTACGCATATGTTAATCCTCTTTGACGTATAAAATGCTGCCGACAAAAGCGGACAGCGAAAAAACAAAAAATAAAAAAGTAGCGCTAAGAAAACCTCAGTGACTACAATGAATAGACTATTTTTCGCGACGCGAATTATCAATCTCTTTCTGTAACGAGTATGTAATAGTATGAGCAACCGCACATATTTGATTGCTTTCTGTTACATTTTCATTGGAAGATAAAAAAGCGTTGAAAAAATGAAAAAATCGCTTGTTTTCCATGGAGATGAAATCGGTTTCAGCCCATTTCATATTGAGGTAAGTTATTTAAACGTAAAAACATTCGCCCAGTCCATTATTACGGACATGTAATTAATTCGCTCCGCAAACGGAGCCTGGAACACGGTTTTTTTGCGAAAAAAAACGCCGCATGAAGCGGCGTTTAGAGAGGATGTGTTGCGGCTTATTCGCCCGCTTTAGCCCACGTGTCACGTAGACCAACGGTACGGTTAAACACCAGCTTGTCAGCCGTTGCATAACGACTGTCCAGGCAGAAGTAACCTTCACGCTCAAACTGGAACGCTTTACCTGCAACCGCTGCCTTCAGCGACGGCTCACCGTAACCCAGCTTAATGACCAGCGATTCCGGGTTAATAACGGACAGGAAGTCTTCCGCCGCGCCTGGATTTGGCACGCTAAACAGACGATCGTACAAGCGGATTTCAATCGGCAGCGCATGGGACGCGCTCACCCAGTGAATAACGCCTTTGACTTTACGACCATCGGCCGGGTCTTTGCTCAGGGTGTCGGCATCGTAGGTGCAGAAAATGGTGGTGATATTCCCTTCCGCATCTTTCTCAACACGTTCGGCCTTGATCACATAAGCATTGCGCAGACGTACTTCTTTGCCCATCACCAGACGCTTGTACTGCTTGTTCGCTTCTTCACGGAAGTCTGCGCGATCGATCCAAATTTCACCGCTAAATGGCACTTCGCGGCTGCCCATTTCCGGTTTGTTCGGATGGTTAGGCATGGTGACCAATTCGCTTTCGCCCTGCGGATAGTTTTCGATAACCAGTTTAACCGGATCGATAACCGCCATCGCGCGCGGGGCGTTTTCGTTCAGATCTTCGCGGATACAGGATTCCAGAGAAGCGATCTCAATGGTGTTGTCTTGCTTGGTCACGCCAATGCGTTTGCAGAACTCACGGATCGCGGCAGCGGTATAACCGCGACGACGCAGGCCAGAAATCGTCGGCATACGCGGATCGTCCCAGCCTTCAACGTGCTTGTCGGTCACCAGCAGGTTCAGCTTGCGCTTGGACATCACGGTATATTCCAGATTCAGGCGCGAGAATTCGTACTGACGCGGATGAACCGGAATGGTGATGTTGTCCAGCACCCAGTCGTACAGACGACGGTTATCCTGGAACTCCAGCGTACACAGGGAATGCGTAATGCCTTCCAGCGCATCGCTGATGCAGTGGGTAAAGTCGTACATCGGGTAGATGCACCACTTGTTGCCGGTCTGGTGGTGTTCGGCGAACTTAATGCGGTACAGCACTGGATCGCGCATCACGATAAACGGCGACGCCATGTCGATTTTCGCACGCAGGCACGCTTTACCTTCTTCAAAGCCACCGGCACGCATTTTTTCGAACAGCGCCAGGTTCTCTTCGACGCTACGATCGCGGTACGGGCTATTTTTGCCAGGCTGAGTCAGCGTGCCGCGGTATTCGCGGATTTCGTCCGCTGACAGTTCGTCAACGTACGCCAGGCCTTTATTAATAAGCTCTACTGCATAGGCGTGAAGCTGATCGAAGTAATCCGAAGAGTAGCGAATGTCGCCAGTCCAGTGGAAACCTAACCATTCAACGTCGTTTTTAATCGACTCAACGTACTCGATATCTTCTTTAACCGGGTTCGTATCATCAAAACGCAGGTTGCACTGGCCCTGGTAATCTTGCGCAATGCCAAAGTTCAGACAAATGGATTTCGCGTGGCCAATGTGCAGATAGCCATTTGGCTCCGGCGGAAAACGGGTATGGATAGTGGTGTGCTTACCACTGGCCAGATCTTCATCGATGATCTGACGAATAAAGTTACTCGGGCGGGCTTCAGCCTCACTCATCGTGGATTCCTCAAAGCGTAAACAACGTATAACGGAGTATGATCTTATAAGCGACGTCAGGAGACAACTATTAGTTGCACAAAAAAGGTGTTTCAACAGGATATATGAGGGCATTTGCTGCAAAAAAAAGCGGCGGAGGAATATCCCCCGCCGCTTAAGGCACTTAACTCACTTTACTCAGGAGCAGTTATTTACCTTTAATCTCATACAGTGGTGTTTGACCGGCAACCACATGACCTTCGGCTTTAATAACCAGAGCGCCGAAATCATCGCTGTTGCTGCACACAACCGGGCTTATCATCGAACGTGCGTTAGCGTTCAGGAACTCCAGATCCATTTCCAGAATCGGTTGGCCTGCAGTAACTTCCGCACCTTCTTCAACCAGACGCTTAAAGCCTTTGCCTTCCAGCGCTACGGTATCGATGCCCATATGGACCACGATTTCCGCGCCTTTAACAGTTTCCAGGCAGAACGCATGGTTAGTGTTGAAGATTTTCACGATAGTGCCCGCAGCCGGAGCAACCACGATTTTATCCGTTGGTTTCACTGCCACGCCGTCGCCTACTGCTTTGCTGGCGAAGGCTTCATCAGGAACCTGTTCCAGCGCAACTACGTCACCAGTAATCGGAGAAACCAGCGCTTCAACGGTGACTGCATTCGCTACAGCCTGCGGTTTTGCTACTGGGGCCGCTGCTGCTGGCGCACTTTCACCAGATGCTGCTGCCACCGGACCACGCGCGACAACTTTCTTCATTTCGTCGCCGATGGATTCGGCTTTCGCACCCACGATGACCTGGATAGTTTGCTTGTTCAGCTTAACTACTCCAGATGCACCTAAACGCTTACACATCGCATCGTTTACGCGACCGGAGTCGGCAACGGTCAGACGCAGACGAGTGATACAGGCATCAATCGCTTTCAGGTTATCAGTGCCGCCAACCGCTGCAATGTAGTTGGTTGCCAGTTGAGCCAAACCTTCTTCAGTGTTGCTGTTGGCTTCTTCAGTAACGATATCGTCTTCTTTATCTTCGCGGCCCGGCGTTTTCAGGTTAAACATACGAATAACCGCGCTGAACAGCACAAAGTAGATAACGAAGAACACCAGCCCCATCACCACCAGCATCCAGACGTTCTGGCTTGCTGCCGGCAGGTTGTACATCAACACGTAGTCGATAGCACCTGCGGAGAAGGAGAAGCCTGCGTGGATCCCCAGCAGTGTTGCAACGAACAGGCTGATACCCGTTAACAGTGCGTGCAGGAGGTACAGCAGTGGAGCCAGGAACATAAACAGGAATTCCAGCGGCTCGGTAACACCGGTCAGGAACGCGGTGATCGCAACGGACAGTAGCATACCGCCAACCATCGGACGACGTGCTTTCGGAGCCGCGAAGTACATCGCCAGCGCCGCACCCGGCAGACCAAACATCATGATTGGGAAGAAGCCAGACATGAACATACCCGCAGTGCCGTCACCCGCGTAGAAGCGGTTGATGTCACCGTGGAATACGGTACCTGCAGCGTTAGTAAATTCGCCAATCTGGAACCAGGCGATGGTGTTCAGCACCTGATGCAGACCGGTTGGGATCAGCAGACGGTTGATGAAACCAAAGATACCGGAACCCAGCGCACCAGCGCCCACGATCCACTCACCACCCGCATGGATGGCGTTCTGTACCGGCGGCCATACGTAACCGAAGATAGCAGCCAGCACCAGACAGAAGAAGCCAGTGGCGATCGGCACAAAGCGTTTGCCGCCAAAGAAGCTCAGGAAGTCAGGCAGTTTGATACCAGACCAGCGGTTATACACGGCACCGCCGACCAGACCGGTGATGATACCAGCTAGCACGCCCATATTGATTGCAGGGTTAATGGTAACCATTGCTTTGGTCAATATGAAATAACCGACCGCACCTGCCAGCGCTGCTGCACCTGCGCTGTCTTTTGACCAGCTGGAAGCAACACCGATCGCAAAAATTAACGCGAGGTTATCAAAGATGGCCCCACCCGCTTGCGCGATGAAGGGTACGTTAAGTAAATCTGGTTGGCCGAATCGCAGCAGCAGTGCCGCGACTGGCAGCACAGCGATGGGGAGCTGTAACGCCCTACCCAGCCGCTGGAAAAAACCTAAAATATTCATTTTATTCCCCCTACGAGACCCCGATTAGGCTTCTTTGAAGCCATATTTTTATTGTGCGACCATTCCTGACAGCAAGATTCTGGAACAACGATATTAACCATTCATCTACATTCAGAGTGTGTGAAAAATTAATTCGTATCGCAAATTAAACGCGTGTTTTTTGTGATTCCAGTCACCAAATATCGTTATTAACCCTCCCTTTCACTGGCTAACTACGAAAACTTATTTTATCATTCAAAAAATCGAAACGGATTGATCCTTACCGATGCAAAACCAGGTTACGCTTATTACTGCACAGAGACTCAATCCGCCAACTGCTTACTTTTACTTTTGAGGTGAAGAATGAGACTGATCCCCCTGAATACCGCTGAACAAGTCGGCAAATGGGCTGCTCGCCATATCGTTAACCGTATTAACGCGTTCAAACCAACGGCAGATCGTCCGTTCGTTCTGGGCCTGCCGACTGGCGGTACTCCGCTGACAGCTTATAAAGCATTGGTTGAAATGCACAAAGCGGGCCAGGTGAGCTTCAAGCATGTTGTTACGTTCAACATGGACGAATATGTTGGCCTGCCGAAAGAGCATCCGGAAAGCTACCACAGCTTTATGCACCGCAATTTCTTTGATCACGTTGATATTCCAGCAGAAAACATCAACCTCCTCAATGGTAACGCGCCGGATATTGATGCAGAATGCCGTCAGTATGAAGAAAAAATCCGTTCTTACGGTAAAATCCACCTGTTTATGGGCGGTGTAGGCAACGATGGTCACATCGCGTTCAACGAGCCAGCTTCCTCTTTGGCTTCCCGTACCCGCATCAAAACGCTGACTCACGACACACGTGTTGCTAACTCACGCTTCTTTGACGGCGACGTAAGCCAGGTGCCTAAATATGCGCTGACCGTTGGCGTGGGCACCCTGCTGGATGCTGAAGAAGTGATGATCCTGGTTCTGGGCCACCAGAAAGCACAGGCGCTGCAAGCCGCCGTTGAAGGCAACGTTAACCACATGTGGACCATCAGCTGCCTGCAGTTGCATCCAAAAGCCGTTGTGGTCTGCGATGAGCCTTCCACCATGGAACTGAAAGTGAAGACGCTGAAATACTTCAACGAGTTAGAAGCGGAAAATATTAAAGGTCTGTAATTGATGTCTCCGCCCTGTCGATAAGTTGCAGGGCGGCATTTTTTTGAAATCGGGGGTCGGAATGTATGCTTTAACCCAGGGCCGGATCTTTACCGGTCACGAAATTCTTGATGACCATGCGATTGTTGTCGCCAATGGCCTGATCGACAGCGTTTGCCCACTGGCTGAATTACCGTCAGGGATTGAACAGCGCTCACTGAATGGGGCCATTGTTTCCCCCGGTTTTATTGATGTACAGCTGAACGGCTGCGGTGGCGTGCAGTTTAACGATACGGCAGAAGCCGTAACCGTTGAAACGCTGGAAATCATGCAAAAAGCCAATGAAAAATCTGGCTGCACCAACTATTTGCCAACGCTTATCACCACCAGCGATGACCTGATGAAACAAGGTGTTCGCGTGATGCGTGAATACCTGGCGAAACACCCGAATCAGGCATTAGGACTTCATCTTGAAGGCCCGTGGCTGAATCTTGTTAAAAAAGGCACCCATAATCCGGGATTTGTCCGTCAGCCGGACGCTGCACTGGTTGATTTCCTGTGCGATAATGCGGATGTGATTACCAAAGTCACACTGGCACCAGAAATGGTCCCGGTAGAGGTCATCACCAAATTGGTGAATGCGGGTATCGTGGTTTCTGCGGGTCATTCCAATGCAACGGTAAAAGAAGCAAAAATCGGATTCCGTGCAGGTATTACCTTTGCAACGCATCTGTTCAACGCGATGCCGTACATTACCGGCCGCGAACCCGGTCTGGCGGGCGCTATTTTGGATGAAGCCGATATCTACTGCGGTATCATCGCCGATGGCCTGCACGTTGACTACGTTAACATTCGTAATGCTAAGCGCCTGAAAGGCGACAAGCTGTGCCTGGTTACTGACGCGACCGCGCCAGCAGGTGCAAACATTGAACAGTTCATTTTCGCTGGTAAAACAATATACTACCGCAATGGACTGTGTGTTGATGAGAACGGCACGTTGAGCGGTTCATCATTAACCATGATTGAAGGCGTACGCAATCTGGTCGAGCATGCAAATATCGCCCTCGACGAAGTCTTACGCATGGCAACGCTCTACCCTGCTCGCGCCATCGGCGTCGACAAACAACTCGGCAGCATCGCGCCAGGCAAAGTAGCCAACCTGACTGCGTTCACGCACGACTTTAAAATTATCAAGACCATCGTTAATGGCAACGAGGTCGTTACTGAGTAAGAGAAAGAATGACACCAGGCGGACAAGCTCAAATAGGTAATGTTGATCTCGTAAAACAGCTTAACAGCGCGGCGGTTTATCGCCTGATTGACCAGCATGGGCCAATCTCGCGAATTCAAATTGCCGAGCAAAGCCAGCTTGCCCCCGCCAGCGTAACCAAAATTACGCGTCAGTTGATCGAACGCGGGCTGATCAAAGAAGTCGATCAGCAGGCCTCCACCGGGGGCCGCCGCGCTATCTCTATCGTCACAGAAACCCGCAATTTCCACGCCATTGGCGTACGACTGGGTCGCCACGACACAACGCTCACGCTCTATGATATGAGCAGTAAAGTTGTCGCCGAAGAGCATTACCCCCTCCCGGAGCGCACCCAGGAAACGCTGGAATATGCGCTGCTCAACACCATTGCCATCTTTATTGAGAGCTGCCAGCGGAAAATCCGTGAGCTGATCGCAATTTCTGTCATCCTGCCAGGCCTTGTCGATCCTGAAAGCGGCGTCATCCGCTATATGCCACACATTCAGGTCGAAAACTGGGGACTGGTCGAAGCGCTCGAAAAACGCTTCAAAGTCACCTGCTTTGTTGGTCATGATATTCGCAGCCTTGCGCTGGCTGAGCACTATTTCGGGGCAAGCCAGGATTGCGAAGACTCCATTTTGGTGCGAGTGCACCGCGGAACCGGCGCGGGTATCATCTCCAACGGCCGAATTTTCATCGGTCGCAATGGCAACGTCGGCGAGATTGGTCATATTCAGGTAGAGCCGCTGGGTGAGCGCTGTCACTGCGGTAATTTCGGCTGCCTGGAAACCATTGCCGCCAATGCTTCTATTGAACATCGCGTGCAAAACTTACTGAAGCAGGGTTATCCAAGTCGACTCACGCTGGATGATTGCAGCATCAAAGCCATCTGTAAGGCAGCAAATAAAGGCGATAATCTGGCAGCAGAAGTTATTGAGCACGTTGGTCGCCACCTGGGTAAAACTATCGCCATTGCCATCAACCTGTTTAACCCGCAAAAAATCGTCATTGCGGGCGAAATTACCGAGGCGGATAAGGTGCTGCTGCCTGCAATAGAAAGCTGTATCAACACGCAGGCGTTAAAGGCGTTTCGCCATAATTTACCGGTGGTTCGGTCCACGCTGGATCACCGCTCCGCCATTGGCGCCTTTGCGCTGGTGAAGCGCGCAATGCTCAACGGTACACTGCTGCAACGTTTGCTGGAAAACTAATACACGTCATCCTTCGAGCTGCCTCTGCGTTAGCTGCATCTACTCACCCCGGTCACTTACTTCAGTAAGCTCCAGGGGTTCGCAGACTTGCCGCCTTGATGCAACTCGAATGATGTAGTGTATTTTGTGTATAGTAATGCCTTCTTTTTTTAATGTCGGATTGTCCATGGCCATTAAGAATGTAATTTGTGATATCGACGGCGTGCTGATGCACGACAATGTTGCTGTACCAGGTGCGGCAGAATTTCTGACTGGGATCCTGGAAAAAGGCCTGCCGTTAGTCCTGCTGACTAACTACCCTTCGCAGACCGGGCAAGATCTGGCAAACCGCTTCGCCACCGCGGGTGTGAATGTCCCTGATAGTGTCTTTTATACTTCCGCGATGGCTACCGCTGATTTTCTTCGTCGCCAGGAAGGAAAAAAGGCCTACGTGGTGGGTGAAGGCGCGTTAATACACGAACTGTATAAAGCTGGATTTACCATTACCGACGTGAACCCCGATTTTGTGATTGTTGGCGAGACACGTTCCTATAACTGGGACATGATGCATAAAGCAGCCTATTTTGTCGCCAACGGCGCGCGTTTTATCGCCACTAACCCGGATACCCACGGTCGCGGCTTTTATCCCGCCTGTGGAGCACTCTGTGCCGGTATTGAGAAGATCTCAGGCCGTAAACCGTTTTATGTCGGCAAACCCAGCCCGTGGATTATTCGCGCGGCTCTCAACAAAATGCAGGCGCACTCGGAAGAAACCGTTATCGTTGGTGACAACCTGCGTACCGATATTCTGGCAGGTTTTCAGGCGGGTCTGGAAACTATCCTGGTACTGTCTGGCGTTTCCAAGCTTGATGATATTGACAACATGCCGTTCAGACCAAGCTGGATTTACCCGTCCGTTGCTGAAATAGACGTCATTTAATCTCTTTAGCCGGATAACAACATCTGCAAGTTATCCGGCCTGAAAAAAACATCCATTCAATAAAATCATCACTTCACTGTTGATTCATCAATAATAGCGCTCATTACATAATCTTTTTTCATCAATCAGCAATGACCATTGCGTTTTTTATTTTCTGACCCGTAATTCGCTTGCGCCCTCTCCAGCTTTGCGGCATTTTCTTTATCAAGCAAACATAAAAAGCATCACGCAACAGATTAACGGAGAAGGTTATGTGTTCTATTTTTGGCGTATTCGATATTAAAACTGACGCAGTTGAACTGCGTAAAAAAGCCCTGGAACTGTCTCGTCTGATGCGCCACCGCGGCCCGGACTGGTCAGGTATTTACGCCTGTGATAACGCCATTCTGGCGCACGAACGTCTGTCCATCGTCGACGTCAATGCCGGTGCTCAGCCGCTGTACAACGTGAAGAAGACACATATCCTGGCGGTTAACGGTGAAATTTATAACCACCAGACACTGCGTGCTGAATACGGCGATCGCTACCAGTTCCAGACCGGTTCCGACTGCGAAGTTATCCTCGCGCTGTATCAGGAAAAAGGACTCGCGTTCCTCGATGACCTGCAAGGCATGTTTGCTTTTGCCCTGTACGACAGCGAGCAGGACGCCTACCTGATCGGTCGTGATCATATCGGGATCATCCCGCTGTATATGGGTTACGACGAGCACGGTAACTTCTACGTTGCGTCTGAAATGAAAGCGCTGGTTCCTGTCTGCCGCACGATCAAAGAATTCCCGGCCGGTAGCTATTTGTGGAGTAAAGACGGTGAAATTCGTCAGTACTACCAGCGCGACTGGTTTGAATACGATGCAGTCAAAGACAACGTTACCGATAAAAACGAGCTGCGCCAGGCGCTGGAAGATGCGGTGAAAAGTCACCTGATGTCAGATGTTCCTTACGGAGTTCTGTTGTCCGGTGGTCTGGATTCATCCGTCATTTCCGCGATCACTAAAAAATACGCGGCACGCCGTGTTGAAGATCAGGAACGTAGCGAAGCCTGGTGGCCACAGCTGCACTCCTTCGCCGTCGGCCTGGAAGGCGCTCCGGATCTGAAAGCTGCGCAAGAGGTGGCGAACCATCTGGGGACCGTGCACCATGAGATCCACTTCACCGTGCAGGAAGGTCTGGATGCGATCCGCGACGTGATTTACCACATCGAAACTTACGATGTCACGACGATTCGCGCCTCGACGCCAATGTACTTAATGTCGCGTAAAATTAAAGCGATGGGCATTAAAATGGTGTTGTCGGGTGAAGGTTCGGACGAAGTGTTTGGCGGCTATCTCTATTTCCACAAAGCGCCAGATGCAAAAGAACTGCACGAAGAAACCGTGCGCAAGCTGCAAGCGCTGCATATGTTCGACTGCGCCCGTGCCAACAAAGCCATGTCGGCCTGGGGTGTAGAAGCCCGCGTGCCCTTCCTGGATAAGAAATTCCTTGATGTGGCGATGCGCATCAACCCACAGGACAAAATGTGCGGCAACGGCAAAATGGAAAAACACGTTCTGCGCGAATGTTTTGAGTCCTACCTGCCGGCAAGCGTCGCATGGCGTCAGAAAGAGCAGTTCTCTGACGGTGTCGGTTACAGCTGGATTGACACTCTGAAAGAGGTGGCTGCAGAACAAGTTTCTGACCAACAACTGGAAACTGCCAGCTTCCGTTTCCCGTACAACACGCCATCATCTAAAGAAGCGTATTTGTACCGTGAGATTTTCGAAGAGTTGTTCCCGGTAGCGAGTGCAGCGGAATGTGTGCCTGGCGGGCCTTCGGTTGCCTGTTCTTCTGCCAAGGCAATCGAATGGGATGAGGCGTTTAAAACCATGAACGATCCGTCTGGCCGTGCCGTTGGCGTACACCAGTCCGCTTATAAATAAGTTAATCCTTAGATAAGAGCCCTGCGGGGCTCTTTTTTTATGTTTGTTTTCTGTGCAAAAAAACAATTAATAACTAATAATTGCCGAATATTGCGTCATGCTGTTCGCAACCTAACCAAACAGTCACATTCCAGCTATTTTCAATGAAAAAGGGGTTGACGCTTCAAGGCTCAATACGCATAATGCGCCCCGCAACGCCGATAAGGTTACGCGAAAAAAAGATGGCTACGTAGCTCAGCTGGTTAGAGCACATCACTCATAATGATGGGGTCACAGGTTCGAATCCCGTCGTAGCCACCATCTTTTTTGCGGGAGTGGCGAAATTGGTAGACGCACCAGATTTAGGTTCTGGCGCCGCAAGGTGTGCGAGTTCAAGTCTCGCCTCCCGCACCATTCACCCGTAAGCGTTGCACGGATGGGGTATCGCCAAGCGGTAAGGCACCGGTTTTTGATACCGGCATTCCCTGGTTCGAATCCAGGTACCCCAGCCATTTTTTTCTTCGATATAGCGGTTCACCGCAACGGTCATTGGGGTATCGCCAAGCGGTAAGGCACCGGTTTTTGATACCGGCATTCCCTGGTTCGAATCCAGGTACCCCAGCCATCGAAGAAAATGTTAGTATTTGGCTACGTAGCTCAGCTGGTTAGAGCACATCACTCATAATGATGGGGTCACAGGTTCGAATCCCGTCGTAGCCACCATATTAAGGACGTATCGACTCGTTCGGTAAATCCAAAAAATTGTTGGGGTATCGCCAAGCGGTAAGGCTCTGGTTTCTGATACCAGCATTCCGAGGTTCGAATCCTCGTACCCCAGCCAATTTCAAAAAGTCGTCCACTCTGTGGGTGCGCCCGTTGGGGTATCGCCAAGCGGTAAGGCTCTGGTTTCTGATACCAGCATTCCGAGGTTCGAATCCTCGTACCCCAGCCATATTAAAAAAGCTCGCTTCGGCGAGCTTTTTGCTTTTCTAACGTTGGGTGACGGCAAGCCTTACCCGGCCTACATGACTTGTAGGCCTGATAAACGTAGCGCCATCAGGCACCACTCGAGCTACAACCCTAACGCATACTTCAGTGCCTGACGTTTCAGTACGCCAGCGCGCTCTGCGGCCATGAGCCCGAGATTACGCATGATGCGCAGCGGCTGCAGGTTATTGCTGAATCCGGCATAGAACAGATCCATACCGCTTTGCATGATGAAATTGTCAGTCATACGGCGATTCTGATAGCGCTTGAGCACCGGCTGACTGGCCCAGGATTCACCGTAGCTGAGCGCGTTCACCAGCACATCAATCAACGCATCGACATCACGAAAGCCCAGATTAACGCCCTGCCCCGCCAGCGGATGAATGGTATGCGCGGCATCACCTACCAGCGCCAGACCCGGTTGCACATATTGCAGCGCATGACGACGCGTAAGCGGGAACGCCCCCGCAGCCACTGGCATCACCTTACCGAGTCGCGATGGAAAATGTTTAGCAATCTCCGTCTGCAATTGCGGCATATTCAGCGCTTGCAATTGGCGGATGCGAGCCGGTGAGTCGTACCACACCAACGAGGCCCAGTTATCAAACAGCGGTAAAAACGCGCGCGGGCCGTCAGGCGTAAATTGCTGCCAGGTGCTGTCCCCCGGTGAATTTTCGCATTGCACGGTTATCAACATACAGGATTGCGCGTACTGCCAGGCATGGATACCAATCCCGGCCATTTTTCGCACCTGAGAGTTGGCACCATCGGCGCCGATGACCAGCTTCGCGCTAATAGTTTCGCCACCTGCCAGCTCAAGCTCATGTCGATCGTTATGTTGATGCAAAGAAATCAGGGACGCCGGTACGCGCAGCGTGACTTTAGGGTGAGCTTCCAGCGCCTGCCAGAGCGCCTGTTGCAGGACCGTGTTTTCCACCATATAGCCCAACAGAGGCAGCTTAAGCTCGGCGGCATCAAACATCACATGGGCATTTTCCCACTCCCACGTTTCCAGTCGACGATAAGGATGGCTGCGCATCCCCTGCACCGTATCCCAGACGCCCAGCCCTTTTAGCAACGACACCGATGCGGAACTTATGGCAGAAATTCTGACATCAGGCTGTCCGTCAGCCACAAACGGCGCGGGAACGGCATGCTCAATGACCGTTACCGTAAATCCATGCTGCGCCAGTCCAAGCGCCAGCGCGCCGCCGACCATCCCCCCGCCGACAATGGCAATTTCCGTTGGTTGATTTGTCATGGTCAATTATCCAGTTACATGTATTGTGTAAGTTTACAGGATTTTTTACCCCTTGAGGCTGACATCCGTCATACTGGTCACAACCGCGCCAAAGCAGTACACTATGCGCCCTGCATTTCAGCCACAATTTCGCAAGAGCAAGTCGATGACCAAAAAACTCCATATTAAAACCTGGGGCTGTCAGATGAACGAATACGATTCATCGAAGATGGCCGATCTGCTGGATGCCACTCATGGGTATCAACTGACTGACGTGGCGGAAGAAGCGGATGTGCTGCTGCTGAATACCTGCTCAATCCGTGAGAAGGCTCAGGAAAAAGTGTTCCATCAACTGGGCCGCTGGAAACTGTTAAAAGAGAAAAACCCCAAGCTCATCATTGGGGTCGGTGGCTGTGTTGCGTCTCAGGAAGGCGATCATATTCGCCAGCGCGCGCATTACGTCGATATTATTTTTGGGCCGCAAACGCTGCACCGCCTGCCGGAAATGATCAACAAAGTGCGTGGAAGCACGACCCGTAGCCCGGTGGTTGATATCAGTTTCCCGGAGATCGAAAAGTTCGACCGCCTGCCAGAACCGCGTGCTGAAGGTCCAAGCGCGTTTGTGTCCATCATGGAAGGTTGTAATAAATATTGTACTTACTGCGTGGTGCCCTACACCCGCGGTGAGGAAGTCAGCCGTCCGGCGGATGATATTCTGTTTGAAATCGCCCAGCTTGCAGCCCAAGGCGTGCGTGAAGTGAACCTGCTGGGGCAAAACGTGAACGCCTGGCGTGGTGAGAACTACGACGGCACGATCGGATCTTTTGCCGATCTGTTACGTCTGGTCGCAGCGATCGACGGTATTGATCGTATCCGCTTCACCACCAGCCATCCGATCGAATTCACCGATGATATCGTTGAAGTTTATCGCGATACGCCAGAGTTGGTGAGCTTCCTGCATCTGCCGGTACAGAGCGGTTCAGACCGCGTACTGAACCTGATGGGGCGTACCCATACCGCGCTGGAATACAAAGCGATCATCCGCAAACTGCGCGCTGCGCGTCCGGATATCCAGATTAGCTCCGACTTCATCGTTGGCTTCCCGGGTGAGACCACTCAGGATTTCGAGCAGACCATGAAGCTGATTGCTGACGTCAATTTTGACATGAGCTACAGCTTTATTTTCTCTGCGCGTCCTGGCACCCCTGCCGCCGATATGGTTGACGACGTACCGGAAGAAGAGAAGAAACAGCGTCTGTACATTCTACAGGAGCGTATCAACCAGCAAGCTATGGCCTGGAGCCGCCGTATGGTCGGCACGACCCAGCGCATTCTGGTTGAAGGCACATCGCGTAAGAGCATCATGGAACTGTCAGGCCGTACCGAAAATAACCGTGTGGTGAACTTTGAAGGCAACCCGGACATGGTCGGTAAGTTCGTAGACGTAGAAATTACCGATGTCTGGACTAACTCCCTGCGCGGTAAAGTGGTGCGTACCGAGGACGAAATGGGTCTGCGTATCGCAGAATCCCCTGAATCGGTCATTGCGCGTACCCGCAAAGAAAACGATCTGGGCGTCGGTATTTATCAGCCTTAATCCTGCTGAAAAACGTAAAAAAGGCCCGATACCGCTACACTTATCGGGCCTACAATCCTGGGCTCGCTGTCCCGGCGGGTCTTGTAATCTGCCCTATCATCCCCATATTTGCTGCAATGCTTGCGCCTTTCCCCCATGGCGTGAATAATTTCCTTAGATGCCGGTAAATGTTCAGCGTCCGGCGAGACATGCATAAGAGGAACAGTTTGAACATAGACACTCGCGAAATCACCCTTGAACCCGCAGACAACGCCCGCCTGTTGAGCCTTTGCGGCCCATTTGATGACAACATCAAACAGCTGGAACGTCGCCTCGGCATCGAAATTAACCGCCGTGATAACCACTTTAAACTGACCGGTCGTCCAATTTGCGTCACCGCTGCGGCAGATATTTTACGTAGCCTGTACGTCGATACCGCCCCAATGCGCGGTCAGACGCAGGACATCGAGCCTGAACAAATTCATCTGGCGATCAAAGAAGCGCGTGTGCTTGAGCAAAGCGCAGACAGCGTGCCTGAATTTGGCAAAGCGGTGAACATCAAAACCAAGCGTGGAGTAATTAAGCCGCGCACGCCGAACCAGGCACAGTACATTGCGAATATCCTCGACCACGACATCACATTTGGCGTTGGCCCTGCGGGTACGGGTAAAACGTATCTCGCGGTTGCCGCTGCGGTTGATGCGCTTGAGCGTCAGGAGATCCGTCGCATTCTGCTGACCCGTCCGGCAGTGGAAGCGGGCGAAAAACTGGGATTCCTGCCAGGAGATCTCAGCCAGAAAGTCGATCCGTATTTACGACCTCTGTATGACGCGCTTTTCGAAATGCTCGGCTTTGAAAAGGTTGAAAAGCTGATTGAGCGTAACGTCATTGAAGTTGCGCCCCTGGCCTACATGCGCGGTCGTACGTTGAACGATGCGTTCATCATTCTTGATGAAAGCCAGAACACCACCATCGAACAGATGAAAATGTTCCTGACCCGTATCGGCTTTAACTCCAAAGCGGTTATCACTGGCGATATTACCCAGATTGACCTGCCGCGTAGCACCAAATCCGGTCTGCGTCATGCCATTGAAGTGCTGGCTGAAGTCGACGAAATTAGTTTTAATTTCTTCCATAGCGAAGACGTGGTGCGCCACCCGGTGGTTGCCCGTATCGTCACGGCGTATGAAGCCTGGGAAGAAGCAGAACAGAAACGCAAAGCCGAGCAGGCTGCAGAACGCAAGCGCGAAGCTCAGGAGCAGGAACAAAAATGAGTCAGGTTATCCTCGATTTACAGCTGGCATGTGAAGACGAATCCGGTTTGCCAACAGAAAGTCAGTTTCAGGGCTGGCTGGATGCGGTGATCCCGCAGTTTCAGGAAGAGTCTGAAGTGACGATTCGTCTGGTCGATGACGCGGAAAGCCACGACCTGAACCTGACCTATCGCGGGAAAGATAAATCCACCAACGTGCTCTCTTTCCCGTTTGAAGCCCCGCCGGGCATCGAGATGCCGCTACTGGGCGATTTGATCATCTGCCGTCAGGTGGTCGAGAAAGAAGCGCAGGAGCAAGGCAAACCGCTTGAGGCCCACTGGGCGCACATGGTGGTGCACGGTAGCCTGCATTTACTCGGCTACGACCATATTGAAGACGATGAAGCGGAAGAGATGGAATCCCTCGAAACAGAGATTATGCTTGCTCTGGGCTATGAGGATCCGTACATTGCCGAGAAGATTGCAGAATAGTAGCTTGCCGGATGGCGGCGCTTGCGCCTAATCCGGCCTACATTCATGCCTTTCGTAGGCCTGATAAGCGTAGCGCCATCAGGCAAAACATGCCGTCAACAGCTGAGTAAACGCATGACGCGCTTTGTATTAACTAACATGAGAACCCATACGACGCCATGAGCGACGACAATTCACACAGTAGTGACACCTTAAACAGCAAAAAGGGATTTTTTTCCCTGTTACTGAGCCAACTTTTCCACGGTGAACCGAAAAACCGCGACGAACTGTTGGAGCTGATCCGTGATTCCGGGCAAAACGACCTTATCGATGAAGATACGCGCGATATGCTCGAAGGGGTAATGGATATTGCGGACCAACGCGTTCGCGACATCATGATCCCTCGCTCCCAGATGATTACCCTGAAACGCAACCAAACTCTGGACGAATGCCTCGATGTCATTATTGAGTCTGCCCACTCGCGTTTCCCGGTAATTAGCGAAGACAAGGATCACATTGAAGGGATTCTGATGGCCAAAGATCTGCTGCCGTTTATGCGTAGCGATGCCGAAGCCTTCAGCATGGAGAAAGTGTTACGCCAGGCGGTTGTCGTCCCTGAAAGCAAGCGGGTTGACCGCATGCTGAAAGAATTCCGCTCCCAGCGTTATCATATGGCTATCGTCATCGACGAGTTTGGAGGTGTCTCAGGTCTGGTGACCATTGAGGACATCCTTGAACTGATTGTCGGTGAAATTGAAGATGAGTACGACGAAGAAGACGATATTGATTTCCGTCAGCTCAGTCGCCACACCTGGACTATTCGCGCGCTGGCGCCGATTGAAGACTTCAACGAAGCTTTCGGCACGCATTTCAGCGATGAAGAAGTAGATACCATTGGCGGATTGGTCATGCAGGCCTTCGGTCATCTGCCCGCGCGTGGAGAGACCATCGACATTGATGGTTACCAGTTCAAAGTGGCAATGGCCGACAGCCGTCGTATTATTCAGGTTCATGTCAGAATTCCGGACGACTCACCCCAGCCCAAACTGGACGAATAAACCCGAAACTGGATCTAAGACTACATGGCATTTGCCCCTTTAATTGAACGCCAGCGCATTCGCCTGCTGCTGGCGTTATTATTCGGTGCCTGCGGGACACTGGCTTTCTCACCGTATGACATCTGGCCCGCTGCGATTGTTTCGCTGATGGGCCTGCAGGCTCTCACCTTCAACCGCCGTCCGCTCCAGTCTGCCGCTATCGGCTATTTCTGGGGACTGGGACTGTTTGGCTCAGGCATCAACTGGGTTTACGTCAGTATCGCGCAGTTTGGCGGTATGCCGGGCCCCGTTAACGTCTTCCTCGTGGTTCTGCTTGCTGCTTACCTTTCCCTCTACACTGGCCTGTTTGCCGGCGTTTTGGCGCGTCTGTGGCCGAAAACTACCTGGATACGTGTAGCGATTGCCGCGCCGGTAGTCTGGCAAATCACTGAATTTCTACGCGGCTGGGTACTGACCGGTTTTCCGTGGTTGCAATTCGGCTACAGCCAGATCGACGGTCCGTTAAAAGGGCTGGCGCCGGTAATGGGCGTTGAGGCGATAAACTTCCTGCTGATGATGGTTAGCGGCCTGCTGGCACTTGCACTGGTAACGCGTAACTGGAAGCCGCTGGCTGCCGCCGTGGTGCTTTTCGCTCTGCCCTTCCCGCTACGTTATATTCAGTGGTACACGCTGGAGCCGGAAAAAACCACCCAGGTCTCGATGGTGCAGGGTGACATCCCGCAGTCGCTCAAATGGGATGAAGGCCAGTTACTCAACACCCTGAAGATTTATCTCGACGCCACCCAGCCTGAGATGGGCAAATCACAGCTCATCATCTGGCCAGAATCCGCTATTCCGGACCTGGAAATTAACCAGCAGCGTTTTCTGAGCATGATGGATGACCTGCTGAAATCGAAAAATAGCACGCTGATTACCGGTATTGTAGACGCGCGTCTGAACAAGCAGAATCGTTACGACACCTACAACACCATCATCACACTGGGTAAAGACAGCCCATACAATTACGACTCCAGCAACCGCTACAACAAAAACCATCTGGTACCGTTTGGCGAATTTGTCCCGCTGGAATCTATCCTGCGCCCGCTAGCACCATTCTTTGACCTGCCAATGTCTTCGTTCAGCCGCGGTCCTTATGTACAGCCACAGCTGCATGCACACGGCTTTAAGCTGACCGCTGCCATCTGCTACGAAATCATTCTTGGCGAACAGGTACGGGATAACTTCCGCCCGGATACGGACTACCTGCTGACTATCTCTAACGATGCATGGTTTGGTAAATCTATTGGCCCGTGGCAGCACTTCCAGATGGCGCGTATGCGTTCCCTGGAGCTGGCGCGACCTCTGCTGCGTAGCACCAACAACGGTATTACGGCGGTGATTGGTCCGCAGGGCGAAGTTCAGGCGATGATCCCGCAGTTTACCCGTCAGGTGCTGACCACCAGCGTGACGCCAACGACGGGCTTAACCCCTTATGCCCGTACCGGAAACTGGCCGCTCTGGCTGCTAACCGCGCTGTTTGGCTTTGGCGCAGTGGTAATGAGTCTGCGCCAACGTCGTAAGTAAAACAGTGCCCCATCAAATGCAGGCCGGATAAGGCGGTACGCCGCCATCCGGCAGTTGTGCAGCATCGTGCCTGATGGCGCTACGCTTATCAGGCCTACTCCCTCCATCCAAAAGACCATTCTGGCACGTCTATTGCTTTGTTCTACAAGGCAAACGCTGTTTTGGCTGAATGTGCAACCTGGTCGCACCAAAGTTGAGCGCCGGTAGCACCTGAAAAGTGCAACAAGTTATTTTTGCCCCCAAATGGTGCGGCGCACTTCGCAAAAATAAACAATAACACAGCAAATTCTTTACATTCATCCAAACTAAATGTTAACAAACACATACAAGACTGCACGTTTTAGTAGCAAACAATAACAACATCACAATGGGTATCAATGCGTCCCTGGCGCAGACGATAAAGGAGTTGGATATGCAATTACGTAAGCTCGCCACTGCCATGCTGGTCATGGGAATGTCCGCCGGTCTGGCGCACGCAGAAGACGCAGCACCAGCGGCAGGCAGCACGCTGGATAAGATCGCCAAAAATGGCGTGATCGTTGTCGGCCACCGTGAATCATCAGTACCGTTTTCTTACTACGATAATCAGCAAAAAGTGGTCGGTTATTCACAGGATTACTCCAACGCGATCGTTGACGCCGTGAAGAAAAAGCTGAACAAGCCTGATCTGCAGGTGAAACTGATCCCGATTACTTCACAAAACCGTATCCCGCTGCTGCAAAACGGCACCTTCGATTTTGAATGTGGATCCACCACCAACAACGTCGAGCGCCAAAAACAAGCCGCTTTCTCTGACACCATTTTCGTTGTCGGCACCCGTCTGCTGGCGAAAAAAGGCGGCGACGTCAAAGATTTCGCCGATCTGAAAGGTAAAGCCGTAGTCGTGACTTCGGGTACCACCTCCGAAGTTCTGCTGCACAAGCTGAATGAAGAACAAAAAATGGATATGCGCATCATCAGCGCGAAAGACCACGGTGACTCTTTCCGTACTCTGGAAAGCGGTCGTGCCGTTGCCTTTATGATGGATGACGCCCTGCTGGCTGGCGAGCGCGCGAAAGCGAAGAAACCAGACAACTGGGAGATCGTCGGCAAGCCACAGTCTCAGGAAGCCTACGGCTGTATGTTGCGCAAAGATGATCCTGAGTTCAAAAAGCTGATGGACGACACTATCGCCAAGGCGCAAACCTCAGGCGAAGCTGAGAAATGGTTTGATAAGTGGTTTAAAAACCCAATTCCGCCGAAGAACCTGAACATGAATTTCGAACTGTCAGACGAGATGAAAGCTCTGTTCAAAGAACCAAATGATAAAGCGCTTAACTAACTAAAATAAATGGGAGGCTTCCCCTCCCTCTCGATTGTTACTCGGCACGGACAGACTATAAGCCTGATGGTCGTTCCCCATCAGGCCTGAAAACCGCAAAACGCCGAATAACAATCTTCGAGGGTAGCGCTGCTACCCTTTTTTTTCTGGAGTAGATTTATGTCTATAGACTGGAACTGGGGTATTTTTTTACAACAAGCCCCGTTCGGCAACACCACCTATCTCGGCTGGCTCTGGAGTGGTTTCCAGGTCACTGTCGCGTTATCCATCACCGCCTGGATTATCGCTTTCCTCATAGGCTCTTTATTCGGCATCTTACGTACCGTTCCAAATCGTTTCCTTTCTGGGATCGGCACGCTGTACGTTGAGCTATTTCGTAACGTTCCGCTCATCGTCCAGTTTTTTACCTGGTATCTGGTTATTCCGGAACTGCTGCCGGAAAACATTGGGATGTGGTTCAAGGCTGAGTTGGATCCCAACATCCAGTTCTTCCTCTCATCAATGCTTTGTCTGGGGCTGTTTACCGCCGCGCGCGTCTGCGAACAGGTTCGCGCCGCTATTCAGTCTCTGCCTCGTGGGCAGAAAAACGCCGCACTGGCGATGGGGCTGACGTTACCGCAGGCCTACCGCTATGTTCTGTTGCCAAACGCATACCGCGTGATTGTTCCGCCAATGACCTCAGAGATGATGAACCTGGTGAAGAACTCCGCGATCGCCTCCACCATCGGCCTGGTCGATATGGCGGCACAGGCAGGCAAACTGCTGGATTACTCCGCCCACGCATGGGAATCGTTTACCGCTATCACTCTGGCTTACGTCCTGATTAACGCCGTCATCATGCTGGTGATGAATCTCGTTGAACGTAAAATCCGCCTGCCTGGCAATTTGGGAGGCAAATAATGTACGAATTTGACTGGAGTTCTATCATCCCTTCCCTGCCGTATCTGCTGGATGGGTTAATCATCACGCTGAAAATCACCGTTACGGCGGTAGTCATTGGTATTGTCTGGGGAACCATCCTTGCAGTAATGCGTCTGTCCAGCTTCGCGCCGATTGCCTGGTTTGCGAAAGGCTACGTCAACGTATTTCGTTCTATTCCGCTGGTCATGGTGCTGCTGTGGTTCTACCTGATTGTGCCCGGCTTCCTGCAAAACGTACTGGGTCTGTCGCCAAAAACCGATATTCGCCTGATCTCAGCAATGGTCGCGTTTTCGATGTTTGAAGCCGCGTACTATTCCGAGATTATCCGTGCCGGTATCCAGAGTATTTCTCGTGGGCAATCCAGCGCCGCGCTGGCTCTGGGGATGACCCACTGGCAGTCGATGAAGCTCATTATTCTGCCGCAGGCATTCCGCGCGATGGTACCGCTGCTGCTAACCCAGGGCATCGTACTCTTCCAGGATACCTCGCTGGTCTACGTATTAAGTCTGGCAGACTTCTTCCGTACCGCCTCTACCATTGGCGAGCGTGACGGCACACAGGTTGAAATGATCCTGTTTGCTGGCGCCGTTTATTTTGTATTCAGTCTGAGCGCATCGTTGTTGGTTAGCTATTTGAAGAAAAGGACAGTTTAATGATTACCCTGAAAAATGTTTCTAAATGGTATGGTCACTTTCAGGTGCTGACCGACTGCTCCACGGAAGTGAAAAAAGGTGAAGTGGTGGTGGTCTGCGGCCCGTCAGGTTCAGGTAAATCAACGCTTATAAAAACGGTGAACGGGCTGGAGCCGGTACAACAAGGCGTCATCACCGTTGATGGTACCGTGGTGAATGATAAAAAAACCGATCTGGCCAAACTGCGCTCTCGCGTTGGTATGGTGTTCCAGCACTTTGAACTGTTCCCTCACCTGTCGATCATTGAGAACCTGACTCTGGCGCAGGTAAAAGTGCTCAAGCGCGATAAAAAGCCGGCCCGCGACAAAGCGCAAAAGTTACTGGAACGCGTTGGTCTGTCAGCACATGCGGAGAAGTTTCCAGCTCAGCTCTCAGGGGGCCAGCAACAGCGTGTCGCTATCGCCCGGGCGCTGTGCATGGATCCTATCGCCATGCTGTTTGACGAACCGACCTCGGCGCTTGATCCTGAAATGATCAACGAAGTACTGGATGTTATGGTTGAACTGGCCAATGAAGGGATGACCATGATGGTGGTTACCCACGAAATGGGCTTTGCGCGTAAAGTGGCGAACCGGGTGATCTTCATGGATGAAGGGAAAATTGTTGAAGACTCGCCGAAAGAAGAGTTCTTCGCTAATCCGAAATCGGACCGCGCCAAAGACTTCCTCGCGAAAATACTGCACTAATCTTGCTGGCGCGCACCTCCATGTGCGCGCTACCTCACGCTTTATCCCTTCGCCTCTCGAAACACATACAGCCCAGCGTTAACCTTGTCACAAAGTCCCACTTACAAGGAGCAACAATGGCACTTCCTATCCTGTTTGATTGCGATCCGGGTCATGACGACGCTATCGCAATTGTGCTCGCCCTCGCCTCACCAGAACTGGATGTGAAAGCGATAACCTCATCAGCCGGTAACCAGACACCTGACAAAACGCTGCGTAACGTGTTGCGCATGTTAACGTTGCTCAACCGTACGGATATACCAGTAGCTGGTGGCGCAGTGAAACCACTGATGCGCGATCTGATTATCGCCGATAACGTTCACGGCGAGAGTGGGCTGGATGGCCCGGCGCTGCCGGAACCCGCTTTTGCGCCACAAGACTGTACCGCCGTGGAACTGATGGCGAAAACCCTGCGTGAAAGCCCGGAACTGATGACCATTGTCTCCACCGGGCCGCAGACTAACGTCGCATTGCTTCTGAATAGCCATCCTGAGCTGCACGCCAAAATCGCCCGTATCGTAATTATGGGTGGTGCGATGGGCCTCGGAAACTGGACGCCCGCCGCCGAGTTCAATATTTTCGTGGATCCTGAAGCCGCTGAAATCGTATTCCAGTCTGGCATTCCAGTGGTGATGGCTGGTCTGGACGTCACGCATAAAGCGCAAATACATCGCGAAGATACCGAGCGGTTCCGCGCTATCGGCAATCCCATTTCGACGATCGTGGCTGAACTACTCGACTTCTTCTTTGAATATCACAAAGATGAAAAATGGGGATTCATCGGCGCACCACTGCATGATCCATGCACCATTGCCTGGCTGCTGAAACCTGAACTGTTTACCACCGTTGAACGCTGGGTCGGCGTGGAAACTCAGGGTAAATATACCCAGGGAATGACCGTGGTGGATTACTACTTCCTGAGCGGCAATAAGCCAAACGCCACCGTAATGGTAGACGTGGATCGCGAAGGGTTTGTCGATTTGCTGGCAGAACGGCTGAAGTTTTACGCCTAATACACGCCGGATGGCGCTAACGCTTATCCGGCCTACAAAATCGTGCAATTTGTAGGCCGGATAAGACGCTTTGCGTCGCCATCCGGCAATAAGCGATCACGGCTCAAACGGTCGGCGCTGGAACTGATCGTGTCCGCATTTCGGACACAGCGGCAGCACATCCGGGGTGTAAACCGCTAAATGGAAGTGGCACTTCTCGCAGACCAGATTACCTAATCCGACCACCTCGCCGCTGTGATAAACCCCGTGATGACTGAGGTCCTGGAACACCTCGCGCCATTCGAGCTGGGTTTTATCTGTAATATCGGCCAGTTCCTGCCAGATACTCTCCTTGATAACCCGCATAAAGACGCTGTCTGTCTCCTCATCGAGACTTTCTTCATAGCTCAGAGCAAACTCTTCCAGGTCGCGTCTGACGGCCCGGGTGAGCTCTTCCACCTCGGTTCGCGTTAACTCCCCGGTCTGCATAACTCGTTGACGCGCCTGCTCCACCAACGCATCAATATCGCGTTCGCCATTACGCAGACGTTCGCTCAGTGAAGCCACCAGTTCACGGTAATATTGAGCAACCTTGTTCATCGCTTCGCCTCCTGGGTCGTTAACTGTCTATAATAATAGACGTTATTTACGCTACGCTTTGCAAGACTGTCCACAGAGTGTGTAAATTCGTGCAAGAATTATCCTTGCGGGAATTCAACGCTGAATGCGCGAAAGGCTGTTTTGGCGCGGGCGTTTGGGCTATGCTATGCGGATCTGAAACACCACATCTAGAGCTACGTTTGTAGCTGTATTGAAAACAGGACCACTGGCTGCCATGCAAGAGCAATACCGCCCGGAAGAGATAGAATCCAAAGTACAGCTTCACTGGGATGAGAAGCGCACATTTGAAGTTACCGAAGACGAGAGCAAAGAGAAGTATTACTGCCTGTCTATGCTTCCCTATCCTTCTGGTCGACTACACATGGGCCACGTACGTAACTACACCATCGGTGACGTGATCGCCCGCTACCAGCGCATGCTGGGCAAAAACGTACTGCAGCCAATTGGCTGGGATGCGTTCGGTCTGCCTGCAGAAGGCGCTGCGGTTAAAAACAATACCGCACCAGCACCGTGGACGTACGACAACATCGCATACATGAAAAACCAGCTCAAAATGCTGGGTTTCGGTTACGACTGGAGCCGTGAGCTGGCGACCTGCACCCCGGAATACTACCGTTGGGAACAGAAATTCTTCACCGAGCTGTACAAAAAAGGCCTGGTGTACAAGAAAACGTCTGCGGTCAACTGGTGCCCGAACGACCAGACCGTACTGGCGAACGAACAGGTTATCGACGGCTGCTGCTGGCGTTGCGATACCAAAGTCGAGCGTAAAGAGATCCCACAGTGGTTCATCAAAATCACCGCTTACGCTGACGAACTGCTGCGTGACCTGGATAACCTGGATCACTGGCCTGACACCGTGAAAACGATGCAGCGCAACTGGATTGGCCGTTCTGAAGGCGTGGAAATCACCTTCGATGTGAACGGTTACGACAACACGCTAACCGTTTACACCACCCGCCCGGACACCTTTATGGGTGCGACCTATCTGGCCGTTGCCGCAGGTCACCCGCTGGCGCAGAAAGCTGCTGCAAATAACCCAGAACTGGCCGCCTTCATTGACGAATGCCGCAACACCAAGGTTGCTGAAGCCGAAATGGCAACCATGGAGAAGAAAGGCGTCGACACGGGCTTTAAAGCCGTTCACCCGCTGACTGGCGAAGAAATCCCCGTTTGGGCAGCAAACTTCGTCCTGATGGAATACGGTACGGGCGCAGTCATGGCCGTTCCGGGCCACGATCAGCGCGATTACGAGTTTGCGACAAAATATGGCCTGACCATCAAGCCAGTAATTCTGACCGCTGAAGGCGCAGAGCCGGATCTGTCCGAACAAGCTCTGACCGAAAAAGGCGTGCTGTTTAACTCCGGCGAGTTTGACGGCCTCGACTTCGAAGCTGCCTTCAACGCCATTGCTGACAAGCTGGTAGCGAAAGGCGTGGGTGAGCGTAAAGTGAACTACCGTCTGCGTGACTGGGGTGTTTCCCGTCAGCGTTACTGGGGTGCGCCAATTCCGATGGTGACGTTGGAAGACGGTACCGTACTGCCGACGCCAGAAGATCAGTTGCCGGTTATTCTGCCGGAAGACGTGGTTATGGACGGCATCACCAGCCCAATCAAAGCCGATCCGGAGTGGGCAAAAACCACCGTTAACGGCATGCCTGCGCTGCGCGAAACCGACACCTTCGATACCTTTATGGAATCCTCCTGGTACTACGCGCGCTACACCTGCCCGCAGTACAACGAAGGGATGCTGGATCCAGAAGCCGCAAACTACTGGCTGCCAGTTGATATCTACATTGGTGGTATTGAACACGCCATCATGCACCTACTCTACTTCCGCTTCTTCCACAAGCTGATGCGCGATGCGGGCATGGTCAACTCTGACGAACCGGCCAAACAGCTGCTGTGCCAGGGTATGGTGTTGGCTGATGCGTTCTATTACGTTGGTGCAAACGGCGAGCGTAACTGGGTTTCTCCGGTTGATGCCATCGTTGAGCGCGACGAAAAAGGTCGTATCGTCAAAGCTCAGGACGCAGAAGGCCATGAACTGGTCTATACCGGCATGAGCAAAATGTCCAAGTCGAAAAATAACGGTATCGACCCGCAGGTCATGGTTGAACGTTACGGCGCTGATACGGTACGTCTGTTCATGATGTTCGCTTCTCCGGCTGATATGACGCTGGAATGGCAGGAATCCGGCGTTGAAGGGGCGAACCGCTTCCTGAAACGTGTATGGAAGCTGGTTTACGAACATACTTCCAAAGGCGATGTTGCTGCCCTGAACGTTGATGCGTTGAGCGAAGACCAAAAAGCGCTGCGTCGCGACGTGCATAAAACCATTGCTAAAGTTACCGATGATATCGGTCGTCGTCAGACCTTTAACACCGCAATTGCGGCGATTATGGAGCTGATGAACAAGCTGGCGAAAGCACCGCAGGAAGACGAACAAGACAGAGCCCTGATGCAGGAAGCCTTACTGGCCGTCGTTCGCATGCTGAACCCGTTCACCCCACACGTTTGCTTCACGATGTGGGAAGCACTGAAAGGCGAAGGCGATATCGACAACGCACCGTGGCCGGTGGCGGACGAAGCCGCAATGGTTGAAGACTCGACGCTGGTTGTTGTTCAGGTGAACGGTAAGGTCCGTGGCAAAATTACCGTTCCGGTAAATGCGACAGAAGAACAGGTTCGTGAACGTGCTGGCCAGGAGCACCTGGTGGCAAAATATCTTGATGGCGTTACCGTACGTAAAGTGATTTATGTACCAGGTAAACTCCTCAATCTGGTCGTTGGCTAAGCGCGGGAGGAAGCGTGCGACTTCTGACAACATTGTTGTTATCTCTGGCGGTGCTTGTCACCGCCGGGTGTGGCTGGCATCTGCGTAATACTACGCAGGTTCCACCCTCAATGAAAACCATGATCCTGAACTCTGGTGATCCGAACGGCCCATTAAGCCGCGCGGTTCGTAATCAGCTGCGCCTGAACGGCGTTACGCTGCTTGAAGACGGTACAATGCGTAAAGATGTGACGTCCTTACGTCTTGGCGCAGTCAGCATTTCGCAGGATACGGCGTCGGTATTCCAGAACGGTCAAACGGCTGAATACCAGATGGTGATGTCCGTAAGTGCTACTGTGTTGATTCCAGGTCATGATATTTATCCAATCAGCGCCAAAGTTTATCGTTCGTTCTTTGACAACCCACAGGCTGCACTGGCGAAGGATAACGAGCAAGAGATGATCGTTAAAGAGATGTATGACAAAGCGGCTGAACAGTTAATTCGTAAGCTGCCAAGCGTACATCTGGCCGATACTCTGTCATCCAATGCTGATGATGATGCTAAGCCAGCGGCGACAAAAGCCGCAGAGCCTGCGTCATCTCCGGCGCGTGTTTCCACCACGCTGGGTAACTGATGCTCAAGTTGTACCCTGAACAACTCCGCGCACAGCTCAATGAAGGGCTGCGCGCGGCGTATTTGCTCTTAGGTAACGATCCTCTCTTGTTGCAGGAAAGCCAGGACGCTATCCGTCAGGCTGCCGCCACACAAGGGTTCGAAGAACACCACGCTTTCACCCTGGACAATAGCACCGACTGGGGAGAGATTTTTTCACTCTGCCAGGCAATGAGCCTGTTTGCCAGCCGTCAAACCCTACTTTTGCAGTTGCCTGAAAATGGCCCCAATGCCGCCATTAACGAACAGCTCGCTTCACTCGTCACACTGCTACATGACGACCTGCTGCTGATCGTTCGCGGCAACAAACTGACTAAAGCGCAGGAAAACGCCGCATGGTATACCGGACTTGCCAATAATGCGGTGCAGGTAAGCTGCCAGACGCCGGAGCAAGCACAGCTTCCTCGTTGGGTCGCCGCCAGAGCTAAGCTTAACAATCTACAACTGGATGACGCAGCCAATCAGCTGTTGTGCTATTGCTATGAAGGTAATCTGTTAGCGCTGGCGCAAGCGCTGGAACGGCTAGCATTGCTTTGGCCTGATGGCAAACTAACGCTGCCTCGCGTGGAGAAAGCCGTTAACGATGCCGCGCACTTTACCCCGTTCCATTGGGTGGATGCGCTGCTGATGGGCAAAAGCAAACGCGCGCTGCACATTCTGCAACAGTTACGCCTGGAAGGCAGTGAGCCGGTTATTTTGCTGCGCACGATACAGCGTGAATTACTGCTGTTGGTCAACTTAAAACGGCAGTCAGCCCATACGCCTTTGCGCACGTTGTTTGATAAACACCGGGTGTGGCAAAATCGCCGGGGTATGATGGGAGACGCGCTAAACCGGCTGAATCCTGCGCAGTTGCGTCAGGCGGTAACGCTGTTAACGCGTACGGAAATTACGCTTAAACAAGACTATGGTCAGTCAGTGTGGGCGGAACTTGAGGGGCTTTCCCTGTTGCTCTGCCATAAATCGCTGGCCGATGTTTTTATTGATGGTTGATATGAAATCATTGCAGGCTCTGTTCGGTGGCACCTTTGATCCGGTGCATTATGGTCATCTTAAACCGGTTGAAATTCTGGCGAATCTGATTGGCCTTTCCCGGGTTATTATCATGCCCAATAATGTGCCGCCGCATCGTGCGCAACCCGAAGCGTCCGGCGAACAACGTCAGCGCATGGTTGAACTGGCCATTGCCGATAAGCCGTTGTTCTCCCTCGATGAACGCGAACTGAAACGCGATACCGCCTCCTACACCGCGCAAACGCTCAAAGAGTGGCGCGAGGAGCAAGGCCCGGAAGTACCGTTAGCGTTTATTATTGGCCAGGACTCACTGCTTACCTTTCCGTCCTGGCATGACTACGACACGATTCTGGGTAACACCCACCTCATTGTCTGCCGACGTCCGGGCTATCCGCTCGAAATGGCGCAGGAAAAGCACCAGCAGTGGCTGGAGGATCATCTGACCCATTCGCCAGATGACCTGCACAACTTGCCTTGCGGGAAAATTTATCTGGCTGAAACGCCGTGGTTTAACATCTCCGCCACGCTCATCCGTGAGCGTCTGGAAAAAGGCGAGCCGTGCGACGACCTGATGCCAGCTGCAGTGCTTGACTATATCAATCAGCAGGGGTTGTACCGCTAAGCACCTTGCGTAAAGCCGCCAACAGGCGGTTATTCTCTTCCTGGCTGCGAACGGCTACCCGATAATAGCGCGCATCCAGCCCCGGATAATTAGCACAACTGCGAATCAAAACATGTTGTTCCAGCATTGCGCGTTGCAGATCAAAATCCGCCCGATCGCAGCGCAATAAGCGATAATTTGCCCTGCCAGGATACACCGTCAGGCCGGGCAGTTCTTTCAACTGCCGATCAAACCTCGCGCCCTCTTGCTCCAGCCACTTCCATGTTGCCTGCTGATATGCGCTGTCGTGTAAAATAATCTCGCCTGCCAGTGCAGCAAATGCGTTAATTGACCACGGCATTTGTCGACGGCGCATCTGTGCCACAGCCTGTTCATTACTGTTGACCAGATACCCTAACCGCAGCCCCGGTATCGCATAGAACTTGGTTAGCGAGCGCAGCACCCAAATATGCGGGTTATCCCGAAGCAGCGGAATAAACCCCTGCTCCCCGGCAATAAAATCGATAAACGCTTCATCAAGGATCAGATTGATCCCAAGCAACTCACAACGCGCGGCTATTTCGCGCAGCAGGCGGTTATCGGGCAGCAAGCCAGTGGGATTGTTGGGCGTACAGAGAAACAGGCAGTCCAGCTCTGAGGTTAACGCATCGAGGATTACATCGGTAAGCTGCCAGCCATCGTCTTCGCGCAGCGCAAACTCATGGATCGTACAGTCTCCCCATTGCAGCGCCCGACGATATTCAGCAAACCCGGGCGTCACGATCATCGCATGACGTGGTTTAAGTCCTTGCACCAAAGTGAAAATCGACTCAGTCTCGCCGTTTCCGGCAAGTATCCATGAGGCAGGAATCTGATGATGCTCCGCCAGCGCCGCATGCAATTTAGCGTAATCAACATCCGGGTAACGCTCCGCGCAGTCCAGGTTGTCGACGATCGCGCGTTTTAAACTTGCCGGCATACCCAGCGGATTAATATTCGCGCTAAAATCCAACAATTGTTCAGGCGAGATGCCCAACAGTTCGGCGGCTTCTCGGGTATTGCCACCATGCGCGCTCTTCAATAAAGACATCGTGCCGCTCCACGCAAAAAAAGGTATTTTAGTGAAAAATCTCTGCGCAATCAGGGCAAACATCATGTTTTGTGCGAATAACCTCAAGAGGAAAAAATGAGACTCTGGTTAGTACGTCATGGAGAAACTGAAGCCAATGTTGCTGGTTTATACAGCGGCCACGCCCCCACACCGCTAACGGAACGGGGTATCGCTCAGGCGCAAACACTGGGTACGCTGTTACGCCATGTGCCTGTCGACAACGTTCTGTGCAGCGAGTTGGAACGTGCCCGCCATACAACGCAGTTGATCTTAGGCGATCGTGAGGTCCCTGTGCGCAACATGCCTGAGCTCAATGAGATGTTTTTTGGTGACTGGGAAATGCGCCATCATCGCGATCTGGCGCGAGAAGACGCCGAAAACTACGCCGTGTGGTGTAACGACTGGCAGAATGCGACGCCAACCAATGGTGAAGGCTTTCAGGCGTTTTCCCAGCGCGTGGAACGCTTTATTGCTCAGCTCGCTGATTACAAAACGTGCCAAAACCTGCTGGTGGTGAGCCATCAGGGTGTTCTGAGCGTGTTGATCGCCCGTCTGCTGTCCATGCCGGCTGCAGCAATGTGGCATTTTCGCGTCGAACAAGGTTGCTGGAGCGCAATTGATTTTTGCGACAATTTTGCGGTTCTGAAAGTGCTCAACAGCCGGGCTGTATGGCACGACGGGGAGTGAACGCACTGTTTTTTCTGCCGAAGGGCTTCTCTCCCATTGACACCCCATGACAGGCTGTTATTCTCCGCAACCTGACTTTTCCCGCCCTTCAGAGCTTTGCAGAAATTGTTTTACAAAAATGGCGATGCATTCTGCGGCGTGGGGTGGGATGATAGCGCACTTCAAAAGCGCTTTCGGAGACATTTGTCCCGATATCGCCTCTGGTTCAGGTATACTAACAGACGTTTTTAACTCTTTTCACCCAGGGGGAACACTTGCAGGGTAAAGCACTTCAGGATTTTGTAATCGACAAAATTGATGACCTGAAAGGTCAAGACATCATCGCCTTAGACGTTCAGGGCAAATCCAGCATCACTGATTGCATGATTATCTGCACCGGCACGTCCAGCCGCCATGTAATGTCTATCGCAGACCACGTTGTTCAGGAGTCCCGCACAGCTGGCCTGCTGCCGCTCGGCGTAGAAGGCGAGAACGTTGCAGACTGGATCGTCGTTGACCTCGGTGATGTGATTGTCCACGTGATGCAGGAAGAAAGCCGTCGCCTGTATGAACTGGAAAAACTCTGGAGTTAATGCGTGAAGCTGCAACTTGTCGCTGTGGGTACGAAAATGCCTGACTGGGTGCAAACCGGGTTTACGGAGTATCTCCGTCGGTTTCCGAAAGATATGCCCTTTGAGCTGATCGAAATCCCGGCAGGAAAACGCGGCAAGAACGCGGATATTAAACGCATTCTCGACAAAGAGGGTGAGCAGATGCTGGCTGCCGCAGGCAAAAACCGCATCGTCACCCTTGATATCCCTGGTAAACCCTGGGACACGCCGCAGCTGGCGACTGAACTGGAACGCTGGAAACTGGACGGTCGTGACGTCAGTCTGTTGATTGGCGGGCCGGAAGGTCTCTCCCCTGCCTGTAAAGCGGCAGCGGAACAAAGCTGGTCACTCTCTGCGTTAACCCTTCCTCACCCTCTTGTTCGGGTTCTGGTCGCGGAGAGTCTGTACAGGGCGTGGAGCATCACCACCAACCATCCTTATCACCGTGAGTGATCATTGATTCTTGAGTAGATTAAGCAGCGGATGAAACTACAGAATTCTTTTCGCGACTATTCGGCTGAGTCCGCGCTGTTTGTGCGCCGGGCGCTGGTCGCTTTTTTGGGGATTTTGCTGCTCACCGGCGTGCTGATCGCCAACCTTTATAATCTGCAAATCGTTCGCTTTACTGATTATCAGACTCGCTCGAACGAAAACCGCATCAAACTGGTGCCTATCGCCCCCAGTCGCGGCATCATTTATGACCGTAACGGAATTCCGCTCGCCCTTAACCGCACCATTTATCAGATAGAAATGATGCCGGAAAAGGTCGACAACGTTCAGGATACCCTCGACGCGCTGCGTAACGTCGTAGACCTGACGGACGACGACATTGCCGCCTTTAAAAAAGAGCGCGCCCGTTCACACCGCTTCACCTCCATTCCGGTAAAAACTAACCTCAGTGAAGTGCAGGTGGCCCGATTCGCCGTTAATCAATATCGCTTTCCCGGCGTCGAAGTTAAAGGCTATAAACGCCGCTATTACCCCTACGGCTCTGCGCTGACCCACGTCATTGGCTACGTATCGAAGATCAACGATAAAGACGTGGACCGCCTGGACAAAGACGGCAAGCTGGCCAACTACGCGGCGACGCACGACATCGGTAAATTGGGTATTGAACGCTATTATGAAGACGTACTTCACGGCCAGACGGGTTATGAAGAAGTTGAAGTGAACAACCGTGGCCGCGTCATTCGCCAACTGAAAGAAGTGGCGCCGCAGGCCGGGCACGATATCTATCTCACCCTTGACCTGAAACTCCAGCAGTACATCGAAACGCTGCTGGCGGGCAGTCGTGCCGCGGTGGTAGTCACCGACCCGCGTACCGGTGGCGTTCTCGCACTGGTGTCCATGCCGAGCTACGACCCGAACCTGTTTGTGGATGGCATATCCAGCAAAGATTACTCTGGATTGCTCAATGACCCGAATACCCCATTGGTTAACCGCGCGACTCAGGGTGTCTACCCTCCTGCTTCGACGGTTAAACCTTACGTCGCGGTTTCTGCATTAAGTGCAGGCGTCATCACCCGCAATACTGGTCTGTTCGATCCGGGTTGGTGGCAATTACCGGGCTCTGAAAAACGTTACCGCGACTGGAAAAAATGGGGGCACGGCCATCTGAACATCACCCGTTCTCTGGAAGAGTCGGCGGATACGTTTTTCTATCAAATCGCCTATGATATGGGGATAGACCGCCTTTCAGAGTGGATGAGCAAGTTTGGCTACGGCCAATATACGGGTATCGATCTTGCCGAAGAGCGCGCCGGAAACATGCCAACCCGCGAGTGGAAGCAAAAACGGTTTAAAAAGCCATGGTACCAGGGTGATACCATTCCGGTCGGCATCGGTCAGGGTTACTGGACGGCAACCCCTATCCAGATGAGTAAAGCGCTGATGATCCTTATCAACGACGGTTTGGTAAAAGTCCCGCATCTGCTGATGAGCACAGCAGAAAACGGCAAGCAAGTGCCGTGGATCCAGCCGCACGAACCACCCGTTGGTGACATTCATTCCGGTTATTGGGAAATCGCAAAAGACGGCATGTACGGTGTAGCCAACCGTCCTAACGGTACTGCACACAAATATTTCGCTGGCGCACCTTACAAAATTGCGGCGAAATCCGGTACTGCACAGGTCTTTGGCCTGAAAGCCAATGAAACCTATAACGCACATAAGATCGCCGAGCGCTTACGTGACCACAAGCTGATGACGGCCTTCGCACCCTATGATAAGCCCCAGGTTGCTGTCGCCATAATTCTTGAGAACGGTGGCGCGGGCCCGGCTGTGGGTACCATTATGCGCCAGATCCTTGACCACATTATGTTGGGCGACAATAACACCAATCTGCCTGCAGAAAACCCCGCGGTTGCAGCAGCGGAGGACCAATAATCGTGACGGATAATCCGAACAAAAAAACATTCTGGGACAAAATCCACATCGATCCCACGATGTTGCTTATTTTGCTGGCGCTGCTGGTTTACAGCTCGCTGGTCATCTGGAGCGCCAGCGGCCAGGATATTGGCATGATGGAGCGCAAGGTCGGTCAGATCGCAATGGGCCTGGTCATCATGGTGGTGATGGCGCAAATCCCGCCCCGAGTTTATGAAGGCTGGGCTCCCTATCTCTACATCTTTTGCATCATTTTGTTGGTGGCAGTAGATGCCTTCGGCGCTATCTCCAAAGGTGCGCAGCGCTGGCTGGATTTGGGGATTGTGCGTTTTCAGCCCTCCGAAATCGCCAAGATTGCCGTGCCGCTGATGGTCGCGCGCTTCATCAACCGTGATGTTTGCCCGCCATCGCTAAAAAATACCGCCATTGCGTTGGTGCTGATATTTATGCCCACCCTGCTGGTGGCCGCCCAGCCAGACCTCGGAACTTCAATACTGGTCGCTCTTTCCGGTCTGTTTGTTCTGTTCCTTTCTGGTTTGAGCTGGCGTTTAATCGGTGTTGCGGTAGTCCTGGTTGCGGCGTTTATCCCGATACTGTGGTTCTTCCTGATGCATGATTATCAACGCCAGCGCGTCATGATGTTACTCGATCCGGAAACCGATCCGCTGGGTGCGGGTTATCACATCATTCAGTCTAAAATTGCTATTGGCTCCGGCGGTCTACGTGGTAAGGGCTGGCTACACGGTACGCAGTCACAGCTTGAGTTTTTACCCGAACGTCATACAGATTTTATCTTCGCGGTATTAGCGGAAGAACTGGGTCTGGTAGGGATCTTAATTCTGCTGGCGCTGTACATTTTGCTGATTATGCGCGGATTATGGATCGCTGCCCACGCGCAAACCACCTTTGGTCGCGTCATGGCGGGTGGTTTAATGTTGATATTATTCGTTTATGTCTTCGTAAATATTGGTATGGTGAGCGGTATTCTGCCCGTGGTTGGCGTTCCTCTCCCACTGGTTAGTTACGGAGGCTCGGCACTTATCGTGCTGATGGCTGGGTTCGGGATTGTTATGTCGATCCATACCCATAGAAAAATGTTGTCGAAAAGCGTGTAAGGGGTACGCAATGCGTAAGCAGTGGCTTGGTATCTGCATCGCAGCAGGAATGCTCGCGGCGTGTTCGAGTGATGATGGTCAGCAACAGGGTGCTGTCGCGCCGCAGCCTGCGGTGTGTAATGGTCCGATTGTTGAAATCAGCGGGGCCGATCCGCGCTTTGAACCCCTGAACCCAACGGCGAATCAGGACTATCAGCGTGATGGTAAGAGCTACAAAATCGTCCAGGACCCTTCCCGCTTTAGCCAGGCAGGGCTTGCCGCTATCTATGATGCGGAACCCGGAAGCAACTTAACCGCGTCTGGTGAAGCGTTCGACCCGATGCAGTTAACCGCAGCGCATCCGACGCTGCCAGTCCCAAGCTATGCCAGAATAACTAACCTGGCAAATGGCAGGATGATTGTCGTGCGCATTAACGATCGCGGCCCTTATGGCAACGATCGCGTGATTTCACTTTCACGTGCAGCAGCCGACCGTCTGAATACCTCCAACAATACCAAAGTGCGTATCGACCCGATCATCGTCGCCCAGGATGGTTCATTGTCCGGGCCGGGAATGGCTTGTACCACGGTAGCGAAACAAACCTATGCCCTGCCCGCGCGTCCTGATTTAAGCGGCGGTGGCAATATGGGCAGCATGCCTGCGCCATCGGATGCGGGTCAGCCGCAAGGCGATATTCGTCCGATCAGCAATTCCACGTTGAAAAGCGATGATACAACCGGTGCGCCAGTGAACAGCAGTGGATTCCTCGGTGCGCCGACCACGCTCGCTGCAGGCGTGCTGGAAGGTAGCGAGCCGCCTCCGGCTCCGCAACCGACCACCACCGCACCGGTAACACCAACCGCACCAGCAGCAACACCAGCCGCCGTCGCAGCACCTGCGCCAGCGGCAGTAGCCAACGGACGCTACGTGGTTCAGGTTGGCGCAGTCAGCGAGCAGTCGCGTGCGCAGCAGTATCAAAAACGTTTAAGCCAGCAATTTGGCGTCCCAGGTCGGGTGGTACAAAACGGCGCAGTCTGGCGTATCCAGATGGGGCCGTTCGCCAGCAAAGCTGAAGCCTCCACATTGCAGCAGCGTCTTCAAGCCGAGGCGCAATTACAGTCCTTCATCACCGGCGTGTAATAACGTAAATCGGGTATCTGAACTGTCAGTTTCTGTAAATGACATTAACAAAGTCACGCGGAAAGTCAGATGCCTGCCCGTTTTGCATTTGCTATAGTAGGGCACTTTTTTTAATTTCATCACGGACGTCGTAGTTCAGACCATGAAGACCACTTTTTCCGCTCGTTTCGTGCAGCGTATGGCGCTCACCGCGGCTCTCTGCGCAGCTTCTCTCTCTGCTGCCCATGCCGATGACCTGAATATTAAAACCATGATCCCGGGTGTTCCGCAGATCGATGCGGAGTCATATATCCTGATTGATTACAATTCAGGTAAAGTTCTGGCAGAACAGAACGCTGACACTCGCCGCGATCCCGCCAGTCTGACCAAAATGATGACCAGCTACGTCATCGGCCAGGCGATGAAAGCCGGGAAATTCAAAGAAACCGATCTGGTCACCGTCGGCAATGACGCTTGGGCTACAGGTAACCCGGTCTTTAAAGGTTCATCATTGATGTTCCTGAAACCTGGCATGCAGGTTCCTGTTTCTCAGCTTATCCGTGGTATCAACCTGCAATCCGGGAATGACGCGTGCGTGGCAATGGCGGACTTCGCAGCCGGTAGCCAGGATGCTTTCGTCGGTCTGATGAACAGCTATGTGAACGCGCTGGGCCTGAAAAACACCCACTTCCAGACCGTTCATGGTCTCGATGCTGACGGTCAATACAGCTCGGCTCGCGACATGGCGATGATTGGTCAGGCGCTGATTCGCGACGTGCCTAACGAATACTCTATCTATAAAGAAAAAGAGTTCACCTTTAACGGCATCCGTCAGTTAAACCGTAACGGCCTGCTGTGGGATAACAGCCTGAATGTCGACGGTATCAAAACCGGTCATACCGACAAGGCTGGCTATAACCTCGTTGCATCCGCAACCGAAGGTCAGATGCGTCTGATCTCCGCCGTCATGGGTGGCCGCACCTATAAAGGTCGTGAAACCGAAAGTAAAAAACTGCTGACCTGGGGCTTCCGTTTCTTTGAAACCGTGAACCCACTGAAAGTCGGTAAAGAGTTTGCTTCAGAGCCCGCCTGGTTTGGTAATACCGATCGTGCATCGTTAGGCGTAGATAAAGATGTCTACCTGACTATTCCGCGCGGCCGCATGAAAGATCTGAAAGCAAGCTATGTGCTGAACACCACAGAACTGCACGCACCGCTGCAGAAAAACCAGGTTGTCGGCACCATCAACTTCCAGCTGGATGGCAAAACCATTGAGCAGCGCCCGCTGGTAGTCCTGCAGGAAATCCCTGAAGGCAACTTCTTTGGGAAAATCATTGATTACATTAAATTAATGTTCCATCACTGGTTTGGCTAAAAATCGAACACTTGAAAGTGTGATTTACGTCCCCATATACTAGGTATCCAGATAACTCCCACGCGCTGTGGGAGTTATTATTTATTGATGTAACGCCGGAGCTGACATGAAAACCAAACTTAACGAACTGCTTGAATTCCCTACTCCATTTACTTACAAAGTAATGGGGCAGGCGTTGCCTGAGCTGGTTGATCAGGTGGTTGAAGTGGTACAGCGCCATGCGCCAGGTGATTACTCTCCGACGGTAAAACCGAGCAGCAAAGGCAACTACCACTCGGTCTCAATCACTATTACTGCTACACACATTGAGCAGGTTGAAACGCTGTACGAAGAATTAGGCAATATCGATATCGTTCGCATGGTGCTGTAAAAACCTGTTGGTTACCCGCTGCATCCCCGCTCGGGTAACCCCTCCCTCCTGTGATATACTTTTTCCCCTCTTTTATATTCTCTACTCTATGTGAGTATCTACGGAGATGCCGTTTTGTATCAGGATAAAATTCTTGTCCGCCAGCTCGGTCTTCAACCTTACGAGCCAGTTTCTCTGGCCATGCACGAATTCACCGATACCCGCGATGAAAACAGTTATGACGAAATCTGGCTGGTAGAGCATTATCCTGTTTTTACCCAGGGTCAGGCAGGTAAAGCAGAGCACGTACTGATGCCAGGAGATATTCCGGTGATCCAGAGCGATCGTGGCGGTCAGGTGACTTATCACGGGCCGGGCCAGCAGGTCATGTATGTGCTGTTGAACCTGAAGCGTCGTAAACTTGGCGTTCGCGAACTGGTTACGCTGCTGGAGCAAACCGTTGTGAATACCCTTGCGGAAATCGGTATTGACGCCCACCCGCGAGCCGATGCGCCAGGCGTATACGTTGGAGAGAAGAAAATCTGCTCTTTGGGGTTACGTATTCGTAAAGGTTGTTCATTTCACGGCTTAGCGCTCAATGTGGATATGGACTTGTCTCCTTTCCTGCGTATCAATCCTTGTGGTTATGCCGGAATGGAAATGGCGAAGGTATCGCAGTGGGATAGCACCGCCACGACCGAGAGCGTTCGCCCCCGGCTGCTGGCCAACATTCTGGCGCTGTTGGGTAACCCACCGCACGAGTACATTGCGGACTGAAAATACGCGCATACTTTGCCACGGCATATGTTGTGGCAAATGGCACAAAACAACAACTATTTTACATTTTGCCAGCCTGTCAGGCTGCTTTCTGGCCCGTTTCAATGATATACTGCGTATCACTAATTCAAAAATAGTTGATAAATGCAACATTCCCTTGAATTGAAACGCTTTCCTTCGTAATTCGCAACTGGAACACGCAAGCTATGAGTAAACCCATTGTGATGGAACGCGGTGTTAAATACCGCGATGCCGATAAGATGGCTCTTATCCCGGTAAAAAATGTGGCAACAGAGCGTGAAGCCCTGCTGCGTAAACCGGAATGGATGAAAATAAAACTGCCAGCGGACTCCACTCGCATCCAGGGCATCAAAGCGGCAATGCGCAAAAATGGCCTGCACTCTGTCTGCGAAGAAGCTTCCTGCCCTAACCTGGCTGAATGTTTCAATCACGGAACTGCAACCTTTATGATCCTCGGCGCAATCTGTACCCGCCGTTGCCCATTCTGTGACGTTGCCCATGGCCGTCCGGTTGCTCCTGATGCTAACGAGCCGTTAAAACTTGCTCAGACGATTGCTGACATGGCGCTGCGGTATGTCGTCATTACCTCCGTTGACCGCGACGATCTGCGTGACGGCGGTGCTCAGCACTTTGCTGACTGCATCACCGCTATTCGTGAGAAAAGCCCGTCGATTAAAATCGAAACGCTGGTGCCTGACTTCCGTGGTCGTATGGATCGTGCGCTGGATATCCTCACGGCCACTCCGCCGGATGTGTTTAACCACAACCTCGAAAACGTACCACGTATTTATCGCAATGTACGCCCCGGGGCTGACTACAACTGGTCACTGAAGCTTCTGGAACGTTTCAAGGAAGCGCACCCGGAGATTCCGACCAAATCAGGTCTGATGGTCGGTCTGGGCGAAACCAATGCGGAAATCATTGAGGTCATGCGTGACCTGCGCAGCCATGGTGTAACCATGTTGACGCTGGGGCAGTATTTACAGCCAAGCCGCCATCACCTGCCGGTTCAACGCTATGTGAGCCCGGATGAGTTCGATGAGATGAAAGCCGAAGCAATGACCATGGGCTTTACCCATGCAGCCTGCGGTCCATTCGTTCGCTCTTCATACCATGCTGACATGCAGGCCAAAGGGCTGGAAGTGAAGTAATCGTGTAATACTCACTTACATATCAGCAATAAAAAAACCGGCAAATTGCCGGTTTTTTTTCATGCAGAGTATGCAGTAAGAGCATCATGCTCCTGACATTACTCTTTATGAGAAAGCTTCTCAGCCTGAACGCTACCATCAGCATCTTTCTTAGCATCGGCATTATCGTCGTTCATTGCTTTCTTGAAGCCCTTGATTGCCGTTCCCAGGTCTCCACCCAGTGTACGTAACTTCTTGGTACCAAACAGCAGAACAACCAGTGCGGCAACCACCAGCAGTTTGGTAATACTAATCTCACCCATAGATACCTTCTTGACTTAAACCAGGCTGCATAAAGCGCCATATTAACCTGAGAATATTAACGGCCTTTCGACGCGCGCACACAATAGCAATCTGTAACAAGGTGAATCAAGCCTTGTTTAAAAAAACGTCATAATAATTGCGGTGGAGCAAAGCGTCGGTTACTTAACACCGGGAGTTGTGCCCTAACCTGCCTCACCCGCTCGGCGGAAACCTCGGCCATAATTAGCGCGGGCGTTTCTGCCGCAGCAGCAATGGTCACACCAAAGGGGTCGATGACCCTGCTTTGGCCGATATTCTTGTTACCGCACTCTCCCGCCGCAATCAAGTAACACGTCGCGTCTAACGCTCTTGCCGCCAAAAGCGTAGCCCAGTGATGCTCTTTAAGCGATCCCCGAACCCAGGCTGCGGGTAAGACAAGAATTTCCGCTCCCTGCAATGCGTGCGCCAGCGCCAACTCAGGAAAGCGCAGATCATAACAGGTCATTAACCCTACTTTTAACCCGTCTACGTCCAGCAGCGGCGCTATGGCGTCCCCTGCATCCACATTTCGTGACTCCTGAATCGAAAAGGCATCATAGAGATGTAATTTAGCGTAATGGGCCACGACCTGACCTGCCCGTAGCGCCACCAGCATGTTAAACGCCCGGCCTGGCACAGAAGGAACATGAATCGTCAGGATTGTCGTCATCTCGTTTTGCGCGCTTTCTCGCAGCAAGCGCGTCAAAAATCCGCCCTCCAGCAGTTGAGCTGATTTCACTGACAGGTCTGGGTCCAGATCGTCACGGGCCAGAAGCGCCTCCGGTAATACCAACAGCGACGCCCCCTCTCCTGCAGCCTGTGACATCAAAAAGACGCAGGTTTCTGCATTTTTTTCCCATGAAGGTCCCACGGCAAATTGCCCTGCTGCAACGAACATATTCCCTCCAGAAAACGTTGTTAGGCTCGCCAACTACGATTATTCAGCGTTACACTCATCCTATATACAATCAAATAGCAGGATTATGCAGTGTTACAACTCCTTTTAGCGGTTTTTATCGGTGGTGGTACAGGTAGTGTAGCAAGATGGATGTTGAGCATGAGGTTTAACCCGCTACATCAGGCCATCCCATTCGGTACACTGGCTGCAAACTTACTTGGCGCATTTATCATTGGTATGGGTCTGGCGTGGTTTAATCGCATGACTAACATTGATCCAATGTGGAAGGTACTGATTACCACTGGCTTTTGCGGGGGACTAACAACGTTTTCCACTTTCTCAGCTGAGGTGGTGTTTTTGCTACAGGAAGGACGCTTTGGTTGGGCTATGGTGAATGTACTGGTTAATCTGTTGGGATCATTTGCGATGACCGCCCTGGCATTCTGGCTGGTTTCGGCCTCTCCCGCGCACTGAAGCGAAAAAAAACCCGCAATTAAGCGGGTTTTGAATGCTTGCTGTCGTATGCTTACAGAGCGATTACGTTTGCAGCAGAAGGGCCTTTGGCACCGTTAGTGATTTCGAACTCTACACGCTGACCTTCAGCCAGAGTTTTAAAACCATTGGTCTGGATTGCAGAGAAGTGTACGAACACGTCTTTGCTGCCATCTTCCGGAGTAATGAAACCGAATCCTTTGGACTCATTAAACCACTTAACGTTACCTTTAATCTTAGACATCAAAATTACCTTTACATGAAAAATAGACACAAATGCTGTGTCGGGTATCAGTACAACAATTGTGGTGGACTTTGTCCAGTCGAACTTTATCAAAAAGTGATAAATGTCGCGTTATTTTTCAGTTAAAGTTAATATCGCACTGTTTTTAAAAGACTTTTTAATAATCCACCTGACAATACAGGTAGTCCATCAAAACTGGAAACGCATCCATGCAAAGTAGACGTTACCGTTGTTGTACGTTCCCGGAATGTAGGTCATCTGGAACGTTGCCGGACCATACCCTATCGATGCCAGCGGTAACAGCACGGGAACCGGAATGTAGTTCCAGTTATCGCGCGCGGTAAAACCGGCGGTAAAGCCAAGTCCGGTATGGAAATTTTCATCTGCCAGCGGTCGCCAGGTTTTTTCCCAGCCATAACCACCAATAGGTTCCCATTTATTGTAGGAATCCTTAAAGGCCATTATATAAAGCCCGTGCCAGTTACCTTTATCATCCCAACGGGATTGACCAAAGCCCGCCCCCCATGGGCGTTCATTGTAGCGATCCGTTTTTTCTTTATCATAAGCAAAACGAGCATGCCAGGTAATAGCCGGCACGTACAGATCATAATGTTCTGGCTGCTGCCAGGTTTCACTGACGTTGTCTTTAAAAGTAGCGAACCAGCCTTTATCTTCAGCAGCGCCCTGGGGAATGAAAGCTAACTGAATAAAAAGAAATGAAAAAATGAGAAAATATCGTTTAGCGACAATCACAACTTAATTACCATCCTGGGATTTATTATTAATTGTAGCAAACCCAACCTTAATGTTAGCTTAACAAAAATGCGCAGCTAAAAAATCAGAATAATCCTCAGCCTATAATTTTTAAGATAATTATCCATGAGTTTATTGAGCCATCTAATAGGAACTATTTTCTCTTTATTGCCAATAAATTGTTCTTTCCTGCGAAAAAAGTTAAATATCATCACAATAAATTAACAATTAATATTCATCACCACCACAAAACACACACATCAGCGCTGCGCTTCACAGTTTCTTATTGTGAGATTCTTTTTTAAACCGCGATGCTGAAAAAACGGCTTAACCATCGCTTGAATCCGTATTTTTATTGATTTTAATCAGCAAGAGTTATCGGTTTATTAGGCACATTCTGTCACCACTTTTTACTTTTTTTAGTTTTTTTACTTTCTGGGCAGCAATGCGACAGGGGAAACGATGTTGACATTTATTGAACTCCTTATTGGGGTTGTGGTTATTGTGGGTGTAGCGCGCTACATCATTAAAGGTTATTCCGCGACAGGCGTACTGTTTGTTGGTGGTCTGGTTTTGCTGATTATCAGTGCGCTGATGGGGCATAAAGTTTTGCCGTCCAGCGCGGCATCAACGGGCTATACGGCAACAGACATTGTTGAATATATTAAAATTTTGCTGATGAGCCGTGGTGGCGATCTCGGCATGATGATCATGATGCTGTGTGGTTTTGCCGCTTATATGACCCACATTGGCGCGAACGATATGGTCGTTAAGCTGGCCTCCAAGCCTCTGCAATACATCAATTCTCCTTACCTGCTAATGATTGCCGCCTATTTTGTCGCCTGCCTGATGTCACTGGCGGTTTCGTCAGCAACCGGTCTGGGCGTATTGCTGATGGCAACACTGTTCCCGGTCATGGTTAACGTTGGGATCAGCCGTGGTGCCGCAGCGGCCATTTGTGCCTCCCCTGCTGCAATTATTCTTTCACCAACATCCGGTGATGTGGTGCTGGCGGCAAAAGCTGCGGAAATGCCGCTGATCGATTTCGCCTTTAAAACCACGCTGCCAATTTCCATTGCCGCCATCATTGCTATGGCGATTGCCCACTTTTTCTGGCAGCGTTTTCTGGATAAAAAAGAGAACATTTCTCATGAAATGTTAGATGTGGCTGAAATCACCACGACTGCTCCGTCATTTTACGCCATTCTGCCGTTTACCCCGATTGTTGGCGTCCTGATTTTTGATGGTAAATGGGGTCCACAGCTGCATATCATTACGATTCTGGTTCTGTGCATGCTCATCGCGGCTATTCTGGAGTTCGTACGTGGGTTCAACACCCAAAAGGTTTTCTCTGGTCTGGAAGTCGCTTACCGTGGCATGGCGGATGCCTTTGCTAACGTGGTGATGTTGTTAGTCGCTGCGGGTGTTTTTGCCCAGGGCCTGAGCACAATCGGCTTTATTCAGAGTCTGATTTCTATCGCTACCTCGTTTGGTTCAGCGAGCATTATTCTGATGATGGTGCTGGTGATCCTGACTATGCTGGCGGCAATGACTACGGGTTCCGGTAACGCTCCGTTCTATGCCTTCGTTGAGATGATCCCTAAGCTGGCGCATTCCTCCGGCATTAACCCAGCTTACCTTGTTATCCCGATGCTGCAGGCGTCAAACCTTGGACGCACAATCTCCCCGGTCTCCGGCGTGGTGGTTGCTGTTGCTGGTATGGCGAAGATTTCTCCGTTCGAAGTGGTGAAACGTACCTCGGTTCCGGTTCTGGTTGGACTGTTGGTTGTGATTATCGCAACTGAAGTGATGGTACCAGGCTCTTCTTCAGCCGTCGTTGGCGGCTGATACTCAGAGAAATGTAGGCCGGATAAGGCATTCACGCCGCATCCGGCATTTCGATTGCAACGTTGCCGGATGTCGATGCTAAAGCATCTTATCCGGCCTACGTCAGAAATCAGCATTTAGCCGCCGTGATAGATACGCTGCGGCCTACCCACCTTACCGTGAATAATCTCCGCAATAATCAAATGACGGCTGGCACAGTACTCCAGGTAGCGTCTGGAAGTCGTTCGGCTGATGGTGAGCGCCTGGGCGATCGTTTCTGCTGTATGGTGTACCGTCGGATCGGCAAATAATTTCAACACTGCATTCAGTGTTAACGCATCAATCCCGGTCGGTAAATCCCCTTTCGGCTCGCCCCGCGCGTAGGCATTAAACATCTCATCAATCTGCTTTTGACTGGCGCTATCATTACCGGCCAACATGCGTCGACGCTGTTGATAACGCGTCAGGGTCTGCCCCAGCCGCTCGTAAGCAATGGGTTTGACCAGGTAATCAAACGCGCCGCTGCGCACAGCTTCGGAGACTGTTTCCATGTCGCTGGCCGCCGTGGTAAACACCACACCGCCCGGATAACGCGCCTGGGTTAGCTCATGCAATAACGTAATTCCCTTGCCGTCCGGCAAGTAGTTATCGAGCAGAATCAAACCGGGCTTAAAACGCTCAATCATCATCCTCGCCTGCGCAAGATTACCCGCCAGCCAAATCTGGCTGAAGCCGGGTATATGGCGGATATATTCAGCATGCATTTCCGCCAGTAGCGTTTCATCCTCAACGATCAATAGCGTTAATGGTTCCGTCATTGTTTTTTTTCACTTTCGGAAGAAATAAAGAAAATAAGGTGCCGCAGGGGGAGTTATCTTCAAGCGTAATCACCCCGTCACAGCGCCTCACATAACTTGCAATAAGATACAAACCGATGCCATGTTCACCTGGTTCATCGGTACGGGTGCTCACACCCTGTTCAAATATTTTTTCACGCAATGCTTCCGGCACACCGCATCCCTGATCGGCAACTTCGATGATCACGTCATCCCCTTCATCGCTCAAATAGAGTTCGACGACCTTGTTGCCTTGCTGGGTGCGCAAGCTCGCTTCAAATGCATTATCAAGCAGATTGCCAACAATTGCTGCAAACTCTGTGCTATCCAGCCCCTCGGGGAGTTGATGCAGTTGGCTACCCGGAACAATAGTCATGGTGAGACCCAGTTCCCGCGCGCGCTGCACCTTGCCAAACAACAGACCGGCTACCTGACGATCGGCAAACGCGCCGCGCAGACTGTCAATCAGTTGCTGTTGCGCCTGGGATTCTCCCTGCACCATGGCCAGAACCTTGTCATACTCTTTCATTTGCAGCAGACCATTGATGGTCGACATCCAGTTCAGGTGCTCATGACGCAGCGTCCTCAGGCTCTCTACATACTGTTTGATTTGCGTTAACTGCGCATTAAGAGTAGCAATTTCATCTTTACTACGAAAACTGATGATTGCCCCAAGCAGTTCGTCACCGGAGCGAATCGCCTCACGGTTGGCGATAACGCTCAGTCCATTAAAGTTGACCATCGCGTCCTGTCGTTTTTCCGCAATCTGTTGGGTGAAAAAGTCCACTGGCTGAACTACCTCACTCACCGGTTTTCCAAGCCACTTTCTCCCAGGTGAAGACAGCCCCAGCATTTTCCTCGCACTGCGATTTATTGCGGTGATATATCCATCAGGATCCACGGCAATCAACCCTTCATACACCGAGCTGAACAACGCTTCCTGCTGGCGTACCACACGCGCAATTTGTTTCGGTTCCATACCCAACATCTGCCGACGAATATGGGCAGCGAAAAACCAGGAGAGCAGCATCAGAACCAACAGCAGCAGGATAAATACCCCAGCCATTGGCAGTAAGAAATCCGATCGCCAGCTATCGATTTTGCTGATCAGATAACCAATTGAGACCACGCCAATGATTTTGCCATCGTCATCAAAGATGGGCGTTTTAGCGCGCATTGCCATCCCAATGGAGCCTTTACCGGTAATAAAGTAGCTCTCGCCTTTTTCCAGCGCACCGGGTTTGGTGAACTGCATCGGATAGCCAATCTTTTCCGGGTTCGGATGATATAGACGAATGGAGTTGGTATCCCCGATAACCACGTAGTCGAAGTCAGTTCCGCTCTGCAGTTTGTCGGCAATCGTCGCCAATCGCTTGTAATCACGATGCTTAACCGCCGTGATGATACTGTCGTTAGAGGCGATGATTTTGGCCTGATTCATTGCCATATCGCGGACATGCGTTGCCAGATAATCTTCAAAGCTGGCGGTGAAGTATTGTGCCAGGGCGGCAATGATAAAAACAGAAACGACCAGAATGAGCAGAAAGATACGTAAAGGAAACGCCAGACTGCGGAAAAAAGGAAACCGTATTTTATTTTTCTGTTCTGCCATCACATTTTTCCTCACCGACGTTAACTAAAACTAATTTCTCATTGTAGTTGTAATTAAAATGTTCTATTTACACGTTATTGTATAAAACAAGATCGTTGCAGATTCCCCACCTTAAATCAATTAAACAAATTAAAACCACACCTTATTTTAGGGTTAAATTAATTAAAAAACTTAAAACCATAAAACACATTAAAACCTTCTAACTTATTGTGAAATAAATCAAAAATTACCTCCAAAATACCCCTTACGATGTATGCAGCAGGGAAAAAAAGAAATACTCCGTAATAAAAAACCATTCCCTTCAATTGCAAACAAAACGTTATCAGGTTGCTAAACAGAGCAACAAAAACAGAAACCCAGTAACAAATATAGCATCGGGGCTCTATTCACTATGTTCGGTAATAATATATTCACGCAAGTTAAACGCTCAGAAAATAAAAAGATGGCGGCTATCGCGCAATTTCTGAAAGAGAATGATTTGAGCGTAGATACGACCGTCGAAGTATTTATCACCGTCACCCGTGACGACCGTCTGATTGCCTGCGGTGGTATCGCTGGGAATATTATTAAGTGTGTCGCAATCTGTGAATCTGTCCGCGGCGAGGGTTTAGCGCTGACGCTGGCGACCGAGTTAATCAACCTTGCCTATGAACGCCATTGTACGCACCTTTTCATCTATACCAAAACCGAGTACGAATCGCTGTTTAAACAGTGCGGTTTTTCTACGCTCACCAGCGTTCCCGGCATTATGGTATTGATGGAAAACAGCACCACACGTCTGAAACGCTACGCCGAATCACTGGCAAAACAGCGTCATGATGGGAAAAAAATTGGCTGTATCGTCATGAACGCCAACCCCTTCACCAACGGACACCGTTTTCTGATCCAACAGGCGGCCGCGCAATGTGACTGGCTGCATCTGTTTTTGGTGAAAGAAGATACCTCACGTTTTCCGTATGAAGACCGCCTGGATCTGGTGCTTAAAGGAACAAAAGACATTCCACGTTTAACCGTGCATCGCGGTTCGGAGTACATCATTTCCCGCGCCACGTTCCCGTGTTACTTCATCAAAGAGCAGAGCGTTATTAACCACTGCTACACCGAAATAGACCTGAAAATCTTCCGCCAGTATTTGGCTCCGGCTCTCGGCGTCACGCACCGCTTCGTCGGTACTGAGCCGTATTGCACCGTCACCTCCCAGTACAACAACGATATGCGTTACTGGCTGGAGACCCCAACGCTTCCCGCCCCACCGATTGAACTGGTGGAAATTGAGCGGCTGTGTTTCCAGGAGATGCCGATTTCCGCCTCCTGGGTGCGCAAGCTGCTGGTTAAAAAAGATCTCACGGCTATCGCATCCCTGGTCCCTGACGCCACGCTGCAGTATCTGCAAAGCATGGTTGAGCGAGCCTCATCGGGTGCGGCAGTCCGCCAAAATACCCCCGCATTAGCAACAGGTGAAAAATGAAAATAAACCAGGCAGCCGTCGCAGGCACACTCGAGTCCGGTGATGTGATGATTCGCATCGCCCCACTCGATTCGCAGGATATTGACCTGCAGGTTAACAGTAGCGTCGAAAAGCAGTTCGGTGATGCCATCCGGGCCACCATTCTGGACGTTCTGTCCCGCTACAACGTACGCGGCGTGCAATTGAATGTTGATGATAAAGGCGCACTGGACTGCATTTTACGTGCGCGACTGGAAGCACTACTGGCCCGCGCTGGCGGTATTCCGGCACTGCCATGGGAGGATTGCCAGTGATTTCCGAATCTTTGCAACAACGTAAAACTCGTACTCGCCGCAGCATGTTGTTCGTACCGGGCGCCAATGCCGCCATGGTCAGCAACTCGTTCATCTACCCGGCAGATGCACTGATGTTCGACCTGGAAGATTCCGTCGCGTTGCGTGAAAAAGATACCGCTCGCCGCATGGTGTACCACGCGCTGCAGCATCCGCTGTATCACGACGTTGAAACCATCGTGCGTGTAAACGCCCTCGACTCCGAATGGGGTATCAACGACCTTGAAGCCGTGGTACGTGGCGGTGCTGACATTGTACGTTTACCGAAGACCGATACCGCGCAGGATGTCATCGACATCGAAAGCGAAATTCTGCGTATCGAAAACGCCTGTGGCCGTGAGCCAGGCAGCACCGGTCTGTTAGCCGCCATCGAATCGCCGTTAGGCATTACCCGCGCGGTAGAAATTGCCCATGCTTCCGAACGTCTGATCGGTATTGCCCTGGGTGCGGAAGACTATGTACGTAACCTGCGCACTGAGCGCTCACCGGAAGGTACTGAACTGCTTTTTGCCCGCTGCTCTATTTTGCAGGCTGCACGTTCTGCCGGTATTCAGGCGTTCGACACCGTGTATTCCGATGCCAACAACGAAGCGGGTTTCCTGCACGAAGCCGCACACATCAAGCAGTTGGGTTTTGACGGCAAATCGCTCATCAACCCGCGCCAGATCGAACTCCTGCACAACCTGTACGCCCCAACGCGCAAAGAGCTGGCTCACGCCCGTCTGGTTGTGGAAGCCGCTGAAGCCGCTGCTCGCGAAGGTCGTGGCGTAGTTTCCCTGAACGGCAAAATGGTCGACAGCCCGGTTATCGAGCGCGCCCTTCTGGTTATCTCCCGTGCAGAACTTTCCGGCATTCGCGAAGAATAAGGCAAAAAAATGACGCAGAAAATCGAACAGTCTCAACGCCAGGATCGCGTGGCGACCTGGAGCCGTCATGCAGAAAGTGAGCTTTCCGCTTATCAGAGCACCGCAAAAGTAGAATTGCAGGCGCAAAAACCGCGCGACAAAAAGCTGTGCACTAACCTGGAAGACGCTATTCGTCGTTCAGGTTTACAGGATGGTATGACTATCTCTTTCCACCACGCTTTTCGTGGTGGCGATCTGACGATTAACCTGGTGATGGACGCCATCGCCAATATGGGCTTTAAAAATCTGACGCTGGCCTCCAGCTCTCTGAGCGACTGCCATGCTCCGCTGGTTGAGCACATCCGTCAGGGCGTGGTTAGCCGCATTTATACCTCCGGTCTGCGTGGTCCGCTGGCGGAAGAAATCTCACGTGGCCTGCTAGCCGAACCGGTACAAATTCACTCCCACGGTGGCCGTGTGCACCTGGTGCAAAGTGGCGAGCTCAGCATTGATGTGGCGTTCCTCGGCGTGCCGTCCTGCGACCAGTTTGGCAACGCCAACGGTTATACCGGTAAAGCGTGCTGCGGCTCACTAGGCTATGCCCGCGTAGACGCCGAAAACGCAAAACAGGTTGTCCTGCTGACTGAACAGCTGCTGACCTATCCGCATAACCCGGCCAGCATTACGCAGGATCAGGTAGATCTGATCGTGCAGATCGATCAGGTCGGCGATGCGGACAAAATTGGTGCCGATGCGACCCGCATGACCACCAACCCGCGTGAACTGTTAATCGCCCGTAGCGCGGCTGAGGTCATTGCTAATTCCGGCTACTTCAACGAAGGCTTCTCACTGCAGACAGGAACCGGCGGCGCCTCTCTGGCCGTTACGCGTTTCCTGGAAGACAAAATGCGCAGCCGCGATATCCGTGCCGACTTCGCGCTGGGCGGCATTACCGCTACCATCGTTGACCTGCACGAAAAAGGCCTGATTCGCAAACTGCTGGACGTTCAGAGTTTTGACCGTAACGCCGCGGAATCGCTGGCCCGCAATCCAAACCACATTGAGATCAGTGCCAACCAGTATGCCAACTGGGGCTCAAAAGGCGCATCCGTCGATCGTCTGGACGTCGTGGTGCTCAGCGCGCTGGAAGTTGATACCAGCTTCAACGTTAACGTACTGACCGGTTCTGACGGCGTACTGCGCGGCGCATCCGGTGGTCACTGCGATACCGCGGTTGCCGCTGCGCTGTCTATCATCGTCGCGCCGCTGGTTCGCGGACGCATCCCGACCCTGGTTGATAACGTGCTGACCTGCGTAACCCCAGGCTCCAGTGTTGACATTCTGGTCACCGACCACGGTATCGCCGTCAACCCTGCACGTCCGGAACTGGCAGAACGTCTGAAAGAAGCCGGTATGAAAGTGGTGTCCATTGAATGGCTGCGCGAACGTGCACAGCAGCTCACCGGTCAGCCACGCGCTATCGAATTCACTGACCGCGTGATTGCCGTTGTGCGTTACCGCGATGGTTCAGTGATTGACGTTGTGCATCAGGTGAAGGAATAAACCATGCACCTGCTCCCTGAATACGCCACCCAACACGCGGTTTCCATTCCGGAGCTGCTCGCCAGCCGCGATGAGAGACAAGCAAGGCAACAGGAGTGGCTGACACGCCACTCTGCGCCGCTGGTCTCGTTTACCGTCGTAGCACCGGGACCGATTAAAGACAGCGAATTAACCCGTCGTATCTTTAATCACGGCGTAACCGCCTTGCTCGCGTTGGCGGAACAATCCACCTGGATTGTCAGGGAGCAAACAGCGCTGGTTTCTGCCAGCGGTCCAGAAGGTCTTTTGTCTATTGAGGCTCCGGCCCACGACCTCAAGCTCGCCACAATTGAACTTGAGCATTCACACCCGCTGGGACGGCTATGGGACATCGATGTCCTGACCCCTGAAGGGGAAATTCTGTCCCGGCGTCATTTCGCACTCCCTGCCCGCCGCTGTCTGCTGTGCGAGCAAAGTGCTGCCGACTGTGCGCGGGGTAAAACCCACGCGCTTTCCGACTTACTCACTCAGATGGAGGCACTGCTGCATGATGCCGATTCCCGCAACATCAACCAATAACGCAGTCCTCCCTCTGGATCTGCCTGATGCTTACGCAACGCTTGCGTGGCGCGCCATGTTGACTGAAGTCAACCTGTCGCCCAAACCCGGTCTGGTAGATCGTATTAACAACGGCGCGCATAAAGATATGGCGCTGGAAGATTTTCATCGCAGCGCTGAAGCGATTCAGTCATGGCTGCCACGTTTTATTGAATATGGGGCGTTTAGCGCACAGCTGTCGCCTGAAGATGTATTGAAAGGACTGCGCCCGCTGGGCATGGCCTGCGAAGCCGATATGTTCCGCGCCACCGCCGGGGTGAACACCCATAAAGGGAGCATCTTTTCACTGGGACTGCTGTGCGCCGCCATTGGCCGCCTGCACCAGCTCCAACTCACTGTTACCGCTGAAACCATTTGCTCTACGGCAGCAACATTTTGCCGTGGCCTGACCGAGCGCGAACTGCGCCAGAACAATCAACAACTCACGGCTGGCCAACGTCTTTATCAGCAATTGGGATTAACCGGCGCACGGGGCGAAGCCGAAGCGGGATATCCGCTTGTCATCCAGCATGCCCTGCCGCACTACCGCGCACTGCTGACTCAGGGCCGCGACCCTGAACTGGCGTTACTCGACACATTATTGCTGCTGATGTCTATCAACGGCGACACCAACGTGGCTTCACGTGGCGGCGCAGAAGGTCTGCGTTGGCTACAGCAGCAGGCCACCGCCCTGATGCAGCAAGGGGGGATTCGTACCCCTGCCGATCTCGAATATCTACACCAGTTCGACCAACAGTGCATTGAACGCAACCTCAGTCCCGGAGGCTGCGCCGATCTGCTGATCGTCACCTGGTTCTTAGCTCAGATTTCACAAGTTCATCATTATCACAATTAAAGATCCTTTCCGGAGAATCACACACATGTCTTTAGCAAAAGATAAAATATGGAAGTTATTGGCCCCCCTGGTCGTCATGGGTGTCATGTTTCTAATCCCCGTCCCTGATGGAATGCCTCCACAGGCCTGGCACTACTTTGCCGTGTTTGTGGCGATGATCGTCGGCATGATCCTGGAGCCAATTCCGGCAACAGCGATCAGCTTTATCGCCGTAACGATCTGCGTTATCGGCAGCAACTATCTGCTGTTTGATGCTTCAGAACTGGCCGACCCGGCGTTTAAAGCGGGTAAGCAAGCGCTGAAATGGGGTCTGGCTGGCTTCTCCAGCACCACCGTGTGGTTGGTGTTTGGTGCGTTTATCTTCGCACTGGGTTATGAAGTCACCGGTCTGGGTCGTCGTATCGCGCTGTTCCTGGTAAAATTCATGGGTAAACGTACCCTGACGCTGGGCTATGCGATTGTTATCATCGACATTCTGCTGGCACCGTTTACTCCATCTAACACCGCGCGTACTGGTGGCACCGTATTCCCGGTTATCAAAAACCTGCCGCCGCTGTTTAAATCATTCCCGAACGATCCTTCCGCGCGCCGTATCGGTGGATATTTGATGTGGATGATGGTCATCAGTACCAGCCTGAGTTCCTCGATGTTCGTGACCGGCGCTGCGCCTAACGTGCTGGGTCTGGAATTCGTCAACAAAATTGCCGGTATTCAAATCAGCTGGTTGCAGTGGTTCCTCAGCTTCCTGCCGGTCGGTATTATTTTGCTGATCGTTGCCCCGTGGCTGTCATACGTTCTGTACAAACCAGAAGTTACTCACAGTGCTGAAGTTGCCGCTTGGGCCGGTGATGAACTGAAAGGCATGGGTAAACTTACCCGTAAAGAGATAACGCTGATCGGTCTGGTACTGCTCAGCCTGGGCCTGTGGGTCTTCGGTGGTAAACTGATTGATGCAACCGCAGTGGGCCTGCTGGCTGTCTCCCTGATGCTGGCGCTGCACGTTGTACCGTGGAAAGACATTACCCGTTATAACAGCGCATGGAACACTCTGGTTAACCTCGCCACGCTGGTCGTTATGGCGAATGGTTTAACCCGTTCAGGCTTCATCGACTGGTTCGCCAACACTATGAGCACGCACCTGGAAGGCTTCTCGCCTAACGCGACCGTGATCGTTCTGGTGCTGGTGTTCTACTTTGCTCACTACCTGTTTGCCAGCCTTTCCGCTCACACCGCCACCATGCTGCCGGTTATTCTGGCCGTCGGTAAAGGTATCCCGGGCGTGCCAATGGAACACCTGTGTATCCTGCTGGTACTGTCCATCGGTATCATGGGCTGTCTGACTCCATATGCAACAGGCCCTGGCGTTATCATCTACGGCTGTGGTTATGTGAAGTCCAAAGACTACTGGCGTCTGGGTGCTATCTTCGGCGTTATCTACATCGCTATGCTTCTGCTGGTCGGTTGGCCGATTCTGGCAATGTGGAGCTAATCATTCCCGTTCACGCTTGATGAAAATGATGCCAGTCAGCTAAACCTGACTGGCATTTTTTATGATTAAATAGATGATATTCAGAATTTATATAAGTGTCCGAAATCATCATGACATCAACATGGCGTTATTCTTCGTTGCTGGCAGCACTCCTGCTACCAGTTTCTGCAGCTCAGGCCGATGAACTTCAGGCAAAACAGTACGCTGATTTTGACAGCTACGTGCTGGCTCTCTCCTGGCAAACCGGATTTTGTCAGAGCCAACATGAGCGTAATCGTCAGGAGCCTGACGAATGTCGTTTGCAAAAAGAGAGCGCAGACAAAGCTGATTTCCTGACCGTTCACGGTTTATGGCCCAGCCTGCCTAAATCCATTGCCGCCCGTGGAGTAGACAATCGCCGTTGGATGCGTTTTGGCTGCGCGACTCGCCCTATTCCCAACCTGCCTGAAGCCCGCGCCAGCCGTAAATGCGCGGCCCCCGAAACCGGGCTGTCGCTGGAAAGCGCGGCAAAACTCAGCGCCGTAATGCCCGGCGCTGGAGGAAGATCCTGTCTGGAACGTTACGAGTATGCCAAACATGGCGCGTGTTTCGGTTTTGATCCCGACGCGTACTTCGGCACGATGGTGCGGCTGAATAATGAGGTTAAGGACAGCGAGGTGGGCAAATTCCTGGCGGAAAACTACGGCAAAACCGTCAGCCGTAACGCATTTGACGCCGCCGTTGCCAAAAGCTGGGGCAAAGAGAACGTCAAAGCTGTGAAGCTAAGCTGCCACGGCAATCCAGCGTATCTCACTGAGATCCAGTTATCCCTGAAAGCCGACAACATCAACCAGACGTTATCTGCCCAGTCATTCTTACCGCAACCGCATCCGGGTAGCTGCGGTAAACAGTTTATTATCGACAAAGTGGGATACTGAAACTTGCGACCGACGCTGCGAGCTGGCGTCGGTCCGTAAACTTAGCGTTTTGCACGGACGTCCGGGCGAACTAAATCAAAACGATGTGTTTCACTGATCGAATAATACGCCGTTGGCCCACCTGCACGCAGTACCGGTTTCGCTTTCGCCGTCTGATAGATGCCGTCTTCCAGGAGCGTTTCATCTATGTGAATGCCTACCACTTCTCCCAACACCAGCCAGGTATCAACCGGTGAGCCATCAGCGGTAGTCAGTTGCAGGCTTTGCGATAAGCGACACTCAAAATTGACCGGGCTTTGCGCCACGCGCGGCACGTTGACTATCCGGCTATCTGCCTTGCTAAGCCCGGCGGCAAAAAACTCGTCCTCACCGTGCGGCAAGCTGGCTGACGTTTCGTTCATCGCAGTGGCCAGCTCAAGAGTCGTCAGGTTCCAGACAAATTCACCGGTTTCGATAATATTCTGCACGCTGTCTTTCCAGCCGCTGCTGGCGAAACCGATAATCGGCGGATGATAGTTAAAACAGTTAAAGAAACTGTATGGTGCCAGATTGTGCCGACCGTTGCCGTCACGCGACGCAATCCAGCCAATCGGGCGGGGTCCAATAATGGCATTTAGCGGATCATGCGGTAAGCCGTGTCCCTGTGACGGTTGATAGAAATACATAGCGTTCCCTGTTGAAGTTAACGTCAGCGCAGCACAAATTATGCTTCGCTCATCCCCCTGGAAAAAGAAGATCAGCGTAGAACAATCTGCCAACGATTACGACTGAATAAAGTTGAGCAGGTCACCGTTGATCTGTTGCTTATGGGTGGTGCAAATGCCATGCGAGCCGCCGACATATACCTTTAACTGCGAGTCCGGCAGCATTTCCGCCGCGACCTTTCCGCAGGTTTCAAACGGGACAATCTGATCGTCATCACCGTGGATCACCAGCGTCGGGATGGTCATCTTTTTGAGGTCTTCACGCAGATCTGTTTCCGAAAACGCGTGTATACAGTCGTACAACGCTTTGATAGAACCTTGTAAACCTTGTTCAACAAAACTTTCCCTGACGGCTTTCGACTCTTTTGCGCCCGGACGGTTGTAGCCATAGAATGCAGCAGTCAGCTCATAGAAAAAGGCGGCGCGATCGTTCACAACCCCCTCACGGATGCCATCGAATACCTCTTTCGGCACGCCATTTGGGTTAAAGTCAGTCTTGATCATAATAGGCGTCACCGCGCCAATTAACACCGCTTTTGCCACCCGCTGCGTCCCATGCCGGCCAATATAACGAGCCACTTCCCCACCGCCGGTAGAGTGCCCAACATGTACGGCATCTTTAAGATTGAGATGCGCGGTAAGTTCAGCCAGGTCATCAGCATACTGATCCATATGATGTCCATCCCAGGGTTGGGCCGAACGCCCATGTCCGCGCCTGTCATGGGCGATCACACGAAATCCTTTCGATCCAAGGAACAGCATCTGATCTTCAAACGCATCTGCCGTCAGCGGCCAACCGTGACTAAACACAATAGGTTGTCCACTTCCCCAGTCTTTAAAATGCAAATAGCTGCCGTCTTTCAAGGTAAGTTTGTCGTACTGGCTCATGAGATCTCCTGTCGCGGAACACTGAGTTGTTTGACGCGCCCGCAGCGAGCGCTTAAAAAGCATAATTCAAATTGGAGAACGATCACGTTTTTCGGCTAAAATCACACCATATGCGACAATGTTGATGATTTACCTGAATGTGAACTAAATCACTTCAAACATGGGGTAAGTCTCAGTATCATCATAAAAGCTAAACCCTTGCCGCCTGACGGTGAGGGTTTTCTTTTGGGATTATTTACCTGCGCACCCGCAGTATCGACGACATGGAGTAATAAATGTCCAGACCAACTATCATCATTAACGACCTCGATGCGGAACGCATTGACCGCCTGTTGGAGCAACCTGCGTTTGCTGGTTTACCGATTGCCGACGCCCTTAACGCCGAGCTGGATCGTGCCCAAATGTGTTCTCCAGAAACCATGCCGCACGACGTCGTGACCATGAACAGCCGCGTGAAATTCCGCAATCTGAGTGATGGCGAAGTCCGTGTGCGTACCCTGGTGTATCCGGCAACTATGACTGACAGCAACACACAGCTTTCGGTAATGGCACCTGTCGGCGCTGCACTTCTGGGGCTGCGCGTTGGTGATACCATTCACTGGGAACTGCCAGGCGGGACCTCAACGCACCTCGAAGTTATCGAGCTTGAGTACCAGCCTGAAGCTGCAGGCGACTACCTGCGCTAACTCTGTCTTATCAAAGCCACTCGCTTTATCTTACAGGGGATGCATCCGCATCCTCTTTCCGGTTAGATCTCCCTGCTCCTCGCTTTATTTCCTGTTCGCAAAACATAAATCTGTGTCGTGACTGACAGAATCATTTTTAATACTATGCTGTTATGTGTTCATGTAATGACAAGGAGAATGTTTATGTACAACACAATCATAATGCCAGTTGATGTATTCGAAATGGAACTGAGCGACAAGGCTATTCGCCATGCAGAATTTCTGGCCCAGGATAAAGGGGTTATCCATCTACTGCATGTGCTGCCAGGCTCAGCGAGCTTAAGCCTGCACCGCTTTGCAGCCGATGTCCGTCGTTTTGAAGAGCATCTGCAACACGAAGCGGAAACCCGTCTGCAAACGATGGTCGGTCACTTCAGCATCGATCCTTCCCGTATTAAGCAACACGTCCGCTTTGGCAGCGTACGTGACGTGGTCAACGAATTGGGTGAAGAGTTGAATGCGGATGTCGTTGTCATTGGGTCGCGTAACCCATCAATCAGCACCCATCTGCTTGGCTCAAACGCTTCCAGCGTTGTTCGACACGCGACTTTGCCAGTGCTGGTTGTTCGTTAACAGCCACTGATTTGCTAAAGAAAACCCCTGCCAGGTTAACGCCTGACAGGGGTTTTTATTACCTCACGATTAATACAAATGGCCGATATTCACGATGGAGCTGATCGTATCGCCAAAAAACGTCAGACGGCTCAGGAATATGCCAACAAACAGCAGGACGAAAAGCGCTTTTGCGCGATGCTCGCCCTGACGGCTAAGCACAAAGGCCACCGCCAGACACACCAGACTCGCCAGATAAAGTGGCGACGTCAGCCAGGCATGCGCCGTCATCTGCATGATGGTGCCACCGCTTAGCCAGATAATGGGTGCGGCGATCATGACTGCCATACACACGACAATCCCCTGGCGCAATGCAGCAACGGCAGGTGCGAGGTTAAGCAGTGGAATCGCAGCACACCCCATCACCCACACCGTGATGAAGAACAACAGCATTGTCAGACCGTTGGCGATCGCCACCATTGCCGGGGCGGCATAGGTCATCCCCTGTACCGCCACCAGCGCGATACCGAGAACAGAGGCCAGAACAGCTGGTGCTTTGTGCCCTTTTGCCAAAAACGTCACCCCGACAGCTGCACCGTATAAAGTGGCGCCCAGAATCTCTCGGCTCAGCCAGGCGTGCTGCAGGTTGATCAAGGCATCGTAGGCGCGATCCGGATGCGCAAGGTGTAATATCGCCGCCACGGACGCCGCCGCCAGAACCAGTCCACTTACCAGCCAGTACAGGCGCTTGCTCTCCAGTTTTCCTTGCAGCACACGCAGCGTCAGAATGAGCGTGATCCCAACCGACATTTGGCTTAATACGGTAAAAATGACCAGAGGAAGTTCATACTTTTCCATTACTTGGCCTCCGGCTGCTTTGGTTGACGCGCAAGGATAAAACGCGTGCCAGGATTAAGCTGCGGCATACGCGGGAATCCCGGCGGATACTGCACCGCATTATCAGGTATAGGATCGGCATCCAGATCGATAAGCGTCAGCGCACCTACCGGACAGGCATTCACGCACGCCGGCTGCATGCCAACATCAAGACGCTCATAGCACATGCTGCATTTTTCCGCTTTTTTCGTCTCTTCATTAAAGCGCGGCGCACCGTATGGACAGTTGCGAATACAGTTTTTGCATCCGATACAACGTTCCGGGTTATGCACTACAACGCCATCCTCACGTTTGGTGTACGCCTCTACCGGACAAGCCGCCAGGCAGGCCGGATTTTCGCAGTGGTTACAGGCCAGCGAGTAGAACGCTCGCTCTTCATGCGGATAAATTTCTTTATCCAGCGGGTAGACGTAGCGCCAGAAACGTTCTGGCTCCAGCTGGTTAAAACTCTTACACGCCATCGCACAGCCACGGCAGCCGATACACTTATCGCTATTAACTAAAAACGCGCGCCTCATGCCGCTGCTCCTTTATCGATCAAAATGATGTCCGCAAACTGACTATGGATGGCCGCACCTGGCGCACCAGTTTTCATCAAGCCCATATCGGCTGGAGTATCCGCCACTACGTTTTGAACGTTGTATTTCCGTTTCGGGAACCACGCCTCGTACATCACCAGGAAATCCTCCGGAACGTTAGCGGTTACCTTCGCACGTAACTCCACCTCACCTGCGGTGTTAAACACTTTCACCAGGTCATTTTCAGCGATGCCTCTTTTCCCGGCGGAAACCGGGTGCATATAAACAAACGGTTCAGGATAGAAGACCTGCATCCAGTCAAGGTTGATGAATTGGGAATGGATACCGAACTGCACATGCGGCGTAAACAGGTGGAATGGCAACGTGCTTTTTGCCTCCGGTTTGTATTCCGGCAGCGCCGTATGGCCATTTTTCTCACACAGCTCAGATTTGAACTCAAACTTTCCAGAGGGCGTTTTAAACTTACGGTCATACCAGGCCGCAGAACTTGGCAGAATGGCTTTTTTCGGCCCTTCCAGTAAATCATCCCAGGAGGAGATACCAAACATTTTGGCCATTCCGTCATTGAACTCCTGGTCCAGCCAGCGCTTATGATCGAACTCCTGCGGGAATGTGCAAGAACCCGGCTCCAGCTTGTTGATTGTGCGGGAAAGTAAAACGGCGATTTCCAGATCGCATTTTGCCTCATACATTGGCTTAATTGCAGGCTGGTTGATTGAGAGCCAGTAGTGCCAATATGAGGCGTCTACGTTCCACTCTTCAAAGGCTGTGGTGACAGGCAAAACGATATCGGCATGCTGGACGGTCTCGTTAAAGAATTGGTCGGCGCACACCACCATTTCCAGTTTTTCGAATGCTTTTTCCATCTTGCTGCGATCAAAATCCTGAGCAAACGGGTTCTTACAGGCAACCCAAAGCATTCGGACAGGCGGCTCTTTGGCTTCCAGAATTCCCTTTGCGGTCTGGTTGATATTCAACGAGCGATCGGAATACTGTGCGACTTCCCCCGCAGAACCAAACTCGCTGGTTGTGCCCGCCGCTCCCGGCATCCCGATAGAGCCTACCGGTGGCTTCTGCAACATGGCATTGTAGTTAAAGCCCCAGGTATGCAAATGACCGTAGCGAGCGCCACCGCCCTCAATGCCAATATTGCCGGTCATTGCCACAAAGGCATCGATCGCCCGTACGTTAGCGCCGCCGTTGACATGGCGCTGCATGCCGTAGCCAATCCACACGGTAGCAGGGTTAACCGCGGTAAATTCTTCCGCCAACTGGCGAATAACATCCGCCGACAGCCCGCAAATCTCAGATGCCCACTCTACGGTAACGTTATTACGCAAATACTCTTCAAATTCAGCATAACCATGGGAATAGTTGTTAACGAAATCCTGATCAACCAATCCTTTGTCCACCAGGTGGCGTGCCATCCCCAGCGCCAGAGCGCCATCTGATCCTGCCCGAACGCGTAAATAGAGATCGGCTTTCGCAGCGGTTTGGGTTAACAGTGGATCGATAACGACCACTTTTGCGCCTTTTTCCCGCGCCTGATAGATGTACTTCATGGTGTGCATAGAGCACCAGGCCGGGTTAGCGCCCCAGATAATAATGTATTTGGCTTTCACCATATCTTCCGGGTCGTTACACCACATGTCGCCCATGTCGTAGTTTTGCGCGTCGATACCGGCTGGCCAGCAAGGTGTTCCGGCAAAACGGGTGGTGTAACCCAGTGAAGACATCATCCCTTCAACGGCATAGTTCAATACACCAAATTTGCCTGAGTACTTGGTCAGCGCCAGACCCAACATTGAACCATCTTTCTTTTTAATCTCCAGCATCTTGGTCGCAATGCGCTGCATTGCTTCATCCCAGGAGATACGACGCCAGTTACCGCTGCCGCGAACATCCTGAACCATCGGATATTTAATGCGGTCCGGGCTGTATACCCTACGTGGATAGCTCAATCCCTTCACACACGGAGTTCCATGCGTAAACGTTGATTCAGGCGCGCCTTCCACAAAGGTGATGACGTCATCCTTCACCCAGGTTTTCAGGCTACAAGTGTCATAGCAGTTACGTGGACAGGCGTTACGATAGATTTTGTAGGTTTTGGGATTAAACGGAATTGGCGGTTGCGCCAATGCACAGCGTGAAGTCAGCAATCCCCCTGGCAGGGCAGCCACCGTTCCAAGGGCAATCAACCCTTTCAAAAATGAACGTCTGTTCAGAACTCCCGGTTCATTACTCATATTGATACTCTCGTGTTTAATTCATCAAGCCAAAAAGACAACCTTTCCGCGACGTTTTTCAACGTAACGGTTTGTGCATTTATATGTATTTTTTCTATATACGCGGGCATCCACATCGCTATATACTCAATTACATATCGAGTCATAACGATCTGGTATTCTGCTGATATCCTGGCATTAGCCGATAATAAAACTGCTAATTCCAATACGCAGGAAATATGATCATCCGGGATATTATTTACATGGTTTATAGATAGACCTATATTTGCCATGAATTCCCGAATGCTTAAGGTTGATTTACCCATTACGAGGGCATCTTCTTCAAGGTATACCGAAGCGAACGGCGGGGCTTTTAGCGTCTGCGGCCCAACAAATAGTGCATTGAAGTCGTACTCCGCCTCCAGCCACTCCTGCTCTGTTAGCGTTGAGGCATTTGTATCTAAAGCTGAATAAGCCGCTTTCAGCGTGTAACTATCGTGAGAGATAAAAAAATCACGTAACAATAACCCTGTCGATTCAAAGATCGTCAGGGTTTCATATATTTCACCCATGAATTAACCAACCATTTATTCACACAACAAATGAAAAAATAATGCAGGTTAATATAATAAAGATAACGCCCTCTCTTTCTTTGATGAAAATAATGATCAGGCTAATTAAGTGAATCTTTTAAACGGTTTATTGTTTCAAGAATTGACAATTTAAGTGTATGGAAATAAAAAACCGCCAGCGGATGACTGGCGGTTTTGGCATTGCAGGTGAGTCTTACTTTTTTTATGCTACTGTCGTGCGAATCAGATAATCAAACGAACTTAACGAGGCCTTCGCGCCTTCACCGGTCGCGATGATAATCTGCTTATACGGTACGGTGGTGCAGTCACCGGCAGCGAAAACGCCTTTCACGCTGGTTTCGCACTTGGCATCGATGATGATTTCACCCATACGGTTACGTTCAACGGCGCCTTCCAGCCAGTTGGTGTTCGGCAGCAGACCAATCTGAACAAAGATACCTGCCAGTTCCACATTGTGAACATCGCCGCTCACACGGTCACGATACTCCAGGCCAGTAACTTTGCTGCCATCGCCTTTCACTTCTGTCGTTTGCGCATTCAGAATGATGTCGACGTTTTTCAGACTGCGAAGCTTATTCTGCAGCACCTGGTCAGCCTTCATTTCAGGAGCAAACTCCAGCAGCGTCACATGTTCAACAATACCTGCCAGGTCGATAGCCGCTTCAACGCCGGAGTTACCGCCGCCAATCACCGCAACACGCTTGCCTTTAAACAGCGGGCCATCACAGTGCGGGCAGTAGGTTACGCCTTTGGTGCGATACTGATCTTCACCCGGAACGTTCATGTTGCGCCATTTCGCGCCGGTGGCGATGATAATGCTACGTGCTTTCAGCACCGCGCCGGAGGCCGTTTCAATCTGATGCAAACCGCCTTCCTGCGCTGCTGGAATGAGTTTGCTCGCGCTCTGGCTGTCAATCACATCGACATCATAATCATCAACGTGTGCTTTCAGCGCGCCTGCCAGTTTCTGACCTTCAGTTTTCGGTACTGAGATATAGTTTTCAATATCAACAGTATCAAGAACCTGGCCGCCAAAACGTTCGCCCATCAGACCGGTGCGAATGCCTTTACGTGCGGAGTACACCGCTGCCGCCGCACCTGCAGGACCAGAACCGACAATCAGCACGTCATAAGCATCGCGCTTATTCAGCTCTTCAGCCGCACGTTTTTCTGCGCCGGTATCCACTTTCGCTACGATCTCAGTCAACGTCATACGCCCCTGACCGAACTCTTTGCCGTTCATAAATACCGCCGGAACGCCCATCACGTTACGATCGGTGATTTCGTTCTGGAAAGTACCGCCGTCAATCGCCGTATGTTTGATACGTGGGTTCAGCACCGCCATCAGGTTCAGCGCCTGCACCACGTCCGGGCAGTTATGGCAGGAAAGTGAATAATAGGTTTCAAATTCAAAATCACCCTCGAGATCGCGGATCTGCTCCAGCAACGTCTGCGCCTCTTTTGACGGATGACCACCGGTCCACAACAGCGCCAGCACCAGAGAGGTAAACTCATGACCCAGCGGAGAACCGGCAAAACGCGGTCCCTGGTGAGAACCGGGATTGGTAATCAGGAACGATGGCTTACGCACCGCCAGAGTATTGTCTTCTTTGAAGGTGACTTTTTCTGACAGTTCAGCAATTTCAGTCAGCAGTTCCTTGATTTCTGCCGATTTAGCGCTGTCATCCAGCGTCGCAATCAGCTCAACAGGTTTGGTCAGTTTCTCAAGGTAAGCCCTGAGCTGGGTTTTCATATTTGTGTCGAGCATTCTTCTTCCCTCTCTGAAAACATCATCATGCAAGCCGATTTTGCAGGACTGCATTAATGCAACTTGCGTCATGGTGCTGGAATGAAACAGGCGCAAATTTGCGCCTGTGGAATGCCGGATGCACTACGTTTATCCGGCCTACAAACTATGCGACTTAGATTTTACCAACCAGGTCCAGAGATGGCGCTAAGGTTGCTTCACCTTCTTTCCATTTTGCCGGGCAAACTTCACCTGGGTGGGAAGCGACGTACTGTGCGGCTTTGATTTTACGCAGCAGGTCAGACGCATCACGGCCGATACCTTCAGCAGTAACTTCGATTGCCTGGATGATACCCTGCGGGTCAACAACGAAGGTTGCGCGGTCAGCCAGACCTTCATCTTCACGCATGTTGTCGAAGTTACGGGTCAGGGCGCCAGTCGGGTCGCCGATCATCGCGTATTTGATTTTCGCGATGGTTTCAGAGCTGCTGTGCCATGCTTTGTGAGTGAAGTGGGTGTCGGTAGACACGGAATACACATCTACGCCCAGTTTCTGCAGTTCTTCGTAATGGTCTGCAACGTCACCCAGTTCGGTCGGGCATACGAAAGTAAAGTCAGCCGGGTAGAAGAAGAAGACGCTCCAGCGACCTTCGGTATCTTTCTCGGTTACTTCGATGAACTCACCGTTTTTGAACGCCTGGTTTTTGAAAGGTTTAATTTTGGTATTAATCAAAGACATCTGTACTTCCTCCGTGTTTTCGTTGAGAGATAAGTTAACGAAAATCTCTTCGCAGGGCTAATGCGTTTCCTTTATCAAATCAATAAGCGTTAACTAACAACCCACTCAAACTCATGTTGTGAACCTAAAGATAAAAGTAAAAAAGGCCCCCTTTGCAGGGAGCCTCATTACCCGAGCTACCCGCAGGTAACGTCAGTGCCAGCAGGGCTGGCTATGTGTTGCGCTCTACATTACCTTAACAAAGGTCGTAACAGCGATGGGGATTACATCACCCAACTAAAGAAAGGGCAATCGACAGACCGTCGATCTTACCTATGGCTGTGATAGGTTTTGCAATTAAGCCCACTTTCCTGCTGATTTTATAAGGAAAATCAATGTTTAAACGCACCTTACTCTTAACTCTTCTCCCCGCTATCGTGCACGCAGAGGAGCTCCCTGCCCCTGTTAAAGCCATTGAGAAACAGGGAATTACGATCCTGAAGCCCTTCGACGCACCGGGTGGAATGAAAGGCTATCTGGGAAAATACCAGGACATGGGGGTCACTATCTATGTCACGCCTGACGGTAAACATGCCATCTCCGGCTACATGTATAATGAAAAAGGAGAAAACCTCAGTAATGCGCTCATAGAAAAAGAGATCTATGCCCCTGCCGGACGTGAGATGTGGCAGCGAATGGAAAAAGCGTCGTGGATTCTGGACGGGAAAAAAGAAGCCCCGGTCATCGTTTACGTGTTTGCCGATCCCTTCTGTCCTTATTGCAAACAGTTCTGGCAGCAGGCGCGCCCATGGGTAGATTCCGGTAAAGTTCAGCTGCGTACGCTGCTGGTTGGCGTGATCAAACCCGAAAGCCCGGCAACCGCTGCTGCAATCCTGGCATCCAAAGATCCGGCCAAAACCTGGCATGACTATGAAGCATCGGGCGGGAAAATGAAGCTGGAAATCCCCACGTCTGTCCATCCAGAACAGATGAAAGTACTGAATATCAACCAAAAACTCATGGATGATTTAGGTGCTAATGTGACGCCCGCGATCTACTACATGAGCAAAGACGATACGTTACAACAGGAAGTGGGATTACCCGATAAAGATAAATTAAATATTATTATGGGAAATAAATAAAGGTAACAGAATGAGTGATTGTTATGGTTCTCATTTCAATCACTCTTTAAAATGTATTTTTATCGTAACCATCAAGCAATCTGTGTTATTTTAGTTTAAGTTAATTATTCATTAAGCCATAAACATAAACTCTAAGAATGATTAGAATTTAAATTATTCAACAATTGAATTATCCTATACATTACCATCACAGGAAGGTATGCATGGCTAACCTCTATGACCTCAAAAAATTCGATCTTAACCTGTTGGTAATTTTTGAATGTATTTATCAACATTTGAGCATCAGTAAAGCTGCGGCAACACTGTATATCACCCCTTCAGCCGTCAGCCAGTCATTACAGCGACTGCGTACACAGTTTAACGACCCCCTGTTTATTCGCTCAGGCAAAGGCATTACGCCTACGGTCACAGGGGTAAACCTTCATCTTCACCTTGAAAAAAATCTCAATAATCTGGAACAAACCATCAATATCATGCACGGTTCCAGCCTGAAAAATAAATTCGTCATCTACAGTCCACAAATTACAACCAACCTGAATGTGACATCTTTAATTAATAGCCTCAGAGAAAATTCAGATATTGAAATTGAGCATCATGATATATTAATGTCAGCAGAAACGGCCGAAAACATCCTTGCCTATCGTAAAGCCGATCTGGTGATTACAACAACGCCAGTTCACAATCGTTCTATTGTATGTACTCATTTCAAGACTATTGACTGTGTTTTAGTGTGCAGTGGCAACCATCCCAGAATAAATGAAACGAGCACACTCGAACAAATCCAACAAGAGCAATTTACATATTTTTCCTCTGAAGATCAGGGTATTAAAGATTATCGTTCCCGTGCAAGCGAATCGATGGCATTCCATAAAGTAGGTTTTAGTAGCGACTCCTTACTCTCGATTGCTAACGTTATCGCCAGTACAGATATTATTGGTGCACTCCCCAGACAAATTTATGAAATTTATCAGCCAGCATTGAAATTTAAAGAAATTAAAACCGATTTTGAATTACCAAAAGTAAAATTATTCATAATGTATAACCGGGCATCATTGAATAACAAAGCCTTCGCAGAATACATAAGCAAACTATCCTTGGATAGTTAAGGATAACATGATTAAAAGCACATTATAATTCATATAAAATATACAATAACAAAATAGCATGCAGATAATGAATATATTTAAATATTGCATGCTGCAAGAAAAAGCTTATCCTATTACGGACATTTATTATGGCTGCAAATAATAAAAATTCGATATGGATTTGATATGTCTGTTTATAAAATACCGTTGGATAAAAATGTTCTGCAAGCAGCACAGGAACGCATTACCTGGACGCTTGAAACTCTACCGCGTGTCTGCGTTTCTTTCTCTGGAGGTAAAGATTCGGGGTTGATGTTACATCTGACTGCCGCCATTGCCCGCCAGTTACAGAAAAAAATAAACGTCTTATTTATCGACTGGGAGGCTCAGTTTTCCTGCACTATCGACTATGTCCAGGCGCTACGCGAGAATTATTCCGATGTCATCGAAGAATTTTATTGGGTTGCATTGCCGCTGACGACGCAAAATTCACTGTCACAATTTCAGCCTGAATGGCAATGCTGGGAGCCGGGTACTCAATGGGTTCGCCAACCGCCTGCAGATGCCATTACCGATCCCGAGTTTTTCTCTTTCTACCAACCCGGTATGACTTTCGAGCAATTTGTTCGTGAGTTCGCTGAATGGTTTTCGCAGAAACGACCGGCCGCCATGATGGTCGGGATACGCGCCGATGAGTCATATAATCGTTTCGTCGCCATTGCGAACTCGAAAAAACAGCGTTTTGCCGATGACAAACCCTGGACCACCAGCGCCCCCGGCGGACATACCTGGTATATTTATCCGATTTATGACTGGAAAACTGCTGACATCTGGACGTGGTTTGCCAAGTCAACGCTCCCGTGTAATCCCCTGTACAACCTGATGTATCAGGCGGGAGTTCCCACGCGATACATGCGTATCTGCGAACCCTTTGGGCCTGAACAACGCCAGGGACTGTGGCTTTACCATGTTATTGAGCCTGAACGCTGGGCAATGATGTGCTCCCGCGTCAGCGGGGTAAAAAGTGGCGGGATATATGCTGGTCAGGACAACCATTTTTACGGTCACCGCAAAATATTAAAACCCGAACATTTAAGCTGGCAGGAATACGCCATGCTGTTATTGAAGAGTATGCCGGAAACGACCGCCGAACATTACCGCAATAAAATCGCCGTCTATTTACAGTGGTATAAGAAAAAAGGCATGGAGAATATCCCACAAACCCAGGAAAGAGATATTGGTTCAGTGGATATTCCGTCGTGGCGGCGTATCTGTAAGGTTCTGCTGAATAACGACTATTGGTGCCGGGCTCTCTCATTTAGTCCAACGAAACCCAAAAACTATCAACGCTACAATGAGCGCATGAAAACAAAACGCCAGGAATGGGGACTCTTATGCAACAACGATTAACTCAGGAACTCCTCAGCTTTCTTTCTGGTTTATCAGAACCAGAAAGAATTGAAGCCATAAATGAATTCAGAAAGGCAATACACAGCGTCAGTCCCTTTCGCGAGGAGCCCGTAGATTGCGTACTTTGGGTTAAAAATGATCATATTTCACCCAATGACTACAACCCCAATAACGTTGCGCCACCGGAGAAAAAGCTGCTGCTGAAGTCCCTCGAAGCTGACGGGTTTACGCAGCCCATTGTAGTGGTTCACTCAACGGCTGAAGAGTACGAAATTGTCGACGGTTTCCACCGCCACGAGTTAGGTAAAGCCAAAGCCTCTCTGAGGCCCAGGCTGAAAGGATATCTACCGGTTGCCTGTTTAGAACGCGAACGCCATGAGCGTATGGCGGCAACCATTCGCCACAACCGCGCTCGCGGGCGTCATCAAATCCACGCCATGTCCGAGATTGTCCGCGAGCTATCGCAACTGGGATGGAGTGAAGAAAGAATTGGCAAGGATCTTGGTATGGACAGCGACGAGGTGTTACGCCTGAAGCAAATCAACGGCCTGCAAGCGTTGTTTGCTGACCGTCGATTCTCCAAAGCCTGGACTGTGAAATAGCTACAACGAAACCAGACGCTCGGCTGCCGCTAACAGCGTCGATTCTTGCTTGGCAAAACAGAGGCGAATCAGTTTATGCGGGAAAGGATCGGCGCAGAACACCGACAGCGGAATTGCCGCAACGCCCACTTCAGTGGTCAGCCACTGGCAAAACTCCACGTCGTTAAGCGAGGAAACGGCGCTGTAATCGACCAGTAAAAAGTACGTACCTTCACACGGCAGAATTTCCAGCCGACTATCACGCAGTGCGTTCACCAACACGTCGCGTTTTTTCTGATAAAACTCGGGCAGTTCACGGTAGTGTGCCGGATCTTCTCGTAGCATATCCGCCAGTGCGAGCTGAGCCGGCGTGTTGACGGAAAACGTCAGATACTGGTGCACTTTTCGTAGCTCAGCGCTAATGGCGGCTGGCGCAACGCAGTATCCGACCTTCCAGCCGGTCATATGGTAGGTCTTACCAAACGATGAAACAGCAACAGCGCGTTCCCGCAGCTCTGAATGTGCCAGCACGCTGGCATGCCCCTGTTTGGCAAAACAGATATGCTCATAAACTTCGTCGCTGATGACAAAGATCTCGCGTTCTTTAATCGCCTGCCACAGCGCATCAAAATCGGCGTGATGCCACACGGTGGCAGAAGGATTATGTGGCGTGTTCAGGATAACCAATCGGGTACGGTCGCTGAGTAAGGCACTAAACGCCTGCCAGTCAACGCGAAAAGATGGTGGTTGCAGGGCGATACGTTTAACCACACCGCCGGATAATTCAACCGCAGGCGCATAGCTGTCGTAGCTCGGGTCAAAACAAATCACCTCATCACCAGGGCGCACCAGCGCAGTGATCGCGGCATATAATGCTTCTGTGGCCCCCGCCGTGATGGTCACTTCACTATTCGCGTCAGGTTTATAGCCGTACAGGTCTGCCGTTTTATCCGCGATAGCTTCGCGCAGCGGCTGCACGCCCGTCATCGGCGCATACTGGTTTGCGCCATGCGCGACGTGATACGCCTGACGCTCTTGCAAAAAGAGTGGACCGTCAAAATCAGGAAACCCCTGCGAGAGGTTAATGGCCTGATGCTGCTGCGCCAGCGCACTCATTTGCGTGAAGATAGTGGTGCCCAGATTAGGCAGTTTGCTTTGCGGAATCAGCGGGTTATTACTCATTATTGTTATCCCAGCGTGTGATGTTGTGGTTGAAGCCACTATAGCACGATGCTAGTATTTGGCAATCAAGACGTTCAGACGTCTATATAAAAATAACCTGCCTGGACAGGACAGCCAAAAGGACAACACAACATGAGTAATACCGAAATTCGCGTCGTCACCGGCCCAGCTAACTATTTTTCCCATCCTGGTAGTCTGTCGAGACTGAACGATTTTTTCTCTGCCGACCAACTTTCACGCGCCGTGTGGGTTTATGGTGAACGCGCCATCGATGCGGCCCGCCCTTACCTGCCAGAGGCTTTTCATCTTGCCGAGGCTAAACGCCTGCTGTTTACGGGACATTGCAGCGAAACCGATGTTGCTCAACTGGCAAAAGAGTCGGGAGAGGATCGCAGTGTGGTGATTGGCGTGGGTGGCGGTACATTACTCGACACCGCTAAAGCGTTGGCCCGTCGTCTGGATCTGCCGTTTGTCGGTATTCCTACTATCGCGGCGACCTGCGCTGCCTGGACGCCGCTCTCTGTCTGGTATAACGATGCGGGCCAGGCACTACATTTCGAAATTTTCCCTGACGCGAACTTCCTCGTGCTGGTCGAACCCGAGATCGTTCTCAATGCGCCAGAAGAATACTTACTGGCGGGGATCGGCGACACGCTGGCAAAGTGGTATGAAGCCGTCGTGCTCGCACCTCAGCCGGAAACACTGCCATTGACAGTACGTCTGGGTATTCAAGCCGCGCAGACCATCCGCGACGTCCTGCTGGAAAGCAGCGAGCAGGCGCTGGCAGACAAACAACAAGGCACGCTAAGCCGCACGTTTTGCGATGTGGTGGATGCGATTATTGCCGGAGGCGGCATGGTTGGTGGTCTGGGTGAGCGCTACACACGCGTGGCGGCGGCGCATTCTGTTCACAATGGCCTGACCGTCCTCCCACAAACCGAGAAGTTTTTACACGGCACCAAAGTGGCGTACGGCATCCTGGTGCAGAGCGCGCTGCTGGGACAAGATGACGTGTTGGCGCAGTTAATTACCGCTTATCAGCGATTCAACCTGCCAACCCGATTAGCTCAACTGGAAGTGGACATCAATAACCGCGCCGAAATCGACAAAGTGATTGCGCACACTCTGCGCCCGGTGGAGTCCATTCACGCCCTGCCGGTAACGTTAACGCCGGAGACACTGCGCGCAGCATTCGAAAAGGTGGAGTCGTTTACGGTGTGATTATGGTGCGGGTTGCCTGATGGCGGCTTCGCCTTATCAGGCCTACGGTCAGAGCATTGTGGTAGGCCGGATAAGCATCAACGCCATCCGGCAAAAAATCAACAGCACTTCGCGCCACCTTTCCCGCCATATCGCGCATCCTGGCGCTCGCGGAAAAATTCTTCGTAGGTCATTGGTGTTTGGTCCGGATGAGTGACGCGCATATGTTCAACATAGTTGTCATAATCCGGCATACCTATCATTAATCGGGCGGTTTGACCTAAATACTTCCCGGCTTTGGCGAGTGTTTCAAACATAGCGTTTCCCTGTCGTACAAACGCCCTCCCCGTTCAGGAGAGGGCTGGTTGGTTAAGAGAATATTAGTGCGCGCCTTTCGCCTGCGCCACGATCTCTTCAACATTCTCAGGCATTGGCTCGTACGGTGTCTCTTTCGAAGTTGGTTTGTCTTCTTTCAATGCTGCCAGCGCAGTTTTGATGGAGAACAGACCCAGCACCACAACGACGACCATGAAGAAGATGGTGAGACCCGCATCCAGGCGGTTGTTAAACACCAGTTGCGTCAGCTGCGACTGGGTATACTGCGCCGGAATGTTACCGCTGTCGATCATCGCCTGGAACTTGTTGGCGATAGCCAGGAAGCCGATTTTCGCATCCGGGCTAAACGCTTTCTGCCAGCCAGCGGTCAGGGTACAAATCAGCAGCCAGGCCGTTGGGACCAGCGCCACCCACGCGTAGCGCTGGCGTTTCATCTTGAACAGCACCACAGCACAGAGCATCAACGCCATACCGGCCAGCATCTGGTTAGCGATACCAAACAGCGGCCACAGGGTATTGATACCACCCAGAGGATCCACCACGCCCTGGTGTAAGAAGTAACCCCAGGCCAGCACGCACAGCGCTGTAGCCAGCAGGTTTGCAGGCAGCGAATCGGTACGTTTCAGGCTCGGTGATACCACGCCCAGCAAGTCCTGCAGCATAAAGCGCGCGGCGCGTGTACCGGCATCTACCGCCGTCAGAATAAACAACGCTTCAAACAGAATGGCGAAGTGATACCAGAACGCCACATCCATCATGCCACCCAGCGCGCCGTGCAGAATGTACGCCATCCCGACGGCCAGCGTCGGCGCACCACCTGCGCGGGAGATGATGGATTGCTCACCCACTTCATTGGCGATTTGATGCAGGGTGTCTGGCGTAATGGCAAAGCCCCAACTGCTGACTACCTGTGCCGCAGAAGCCACTACGTCAACCGTGCCCGCAGGAGCCAGCACCGCCATCGGGCTGTTCATTGCAAAGTACACGCCCGGATCGATGATGCACGCGGAAACCAGCGCCATAATGGCGACAAAGGATTCCATCAGCATTCCACCGTAGCCGATAAAGCAGGCCTGCCCTTCATTCGCCAGCATCTTCGGCGTGGTTCCGGAGGAGATCAGCGCATGGAAGCCAGAAACCGCACCACAGGCAATGGTAATAAACAGGAACGGGAACAAGTTACCGGTCCAGACCGGGCCAGTACCGTCAACAAACTTGGTCAGCGCTGGCATGGTCAGCGTCGGACGCATGATCAGAATCCCTACTGCCAGACCAACAATGGTGCCGATTTTCAGGAAGGTAGAGAGGTAATCACGCGGGGCCAGCAGCAGCCACACAGGCAGGACGGCGGCAACAAAACCGTAGCCCACCAGCATCCACGTCAGCTGTACGCCGGTAAAGTCAAAGTACGGTGCCCAGGTCGGGCTTTCAGCCACCCAGCCGCCGGAAATAATGGCAAACACCAGGAACACCAGACCGATGACCGACACTTCGCCAATGCGGCCCGGGCGCAGATAGCGCAGATAAATCCCCATGAAGATCGCCAGCGGGATGGTGAACGCTACGGTGTAGGTTCCCCACGGACTGTGGGTCAGCGCTTTCACGACGATCATCGCCAGTACTGCGAGAATAATCACCATGATCATAAAACAGGCCACCAGCGCAATAACGCCCGCCGTTGGGCCCATCTCTTCTTTCACCAATTCGCCAAGGGAACGACCATCGCGACGGGTAGAAACAAACAGCACCATGAAGTCCTGCACCGCCCCTGCCAGTACTACCCCGGCGAGCAGCCAGATCATCCCCGGCAGATAACCCATTTGCGCCGCCAGCACCGGTCCAACTAACGGACCCGCTCCGGCAATTGCCGCAAAATGGTGACCAAACAGCACTTTTTTATCGGTGGGAACATAATCCAGACCGTCGTTATGGCGCACGGCTGGCGTCATACGCGTCGGGTCAAGCGCCAGTACATTTTTCGCGATGTACAGGCCGTAGAAACGGTAAGCGATAAGGTAGACACAGACCGACGCCACGACTATCCACAACGCGTTGATCTGTTCACCACGATTTAATGCGATATAGCCGAGGGCAAATGCTCCCATAACGGAGAGCACTGTCCAGACGAGGTACTTCCCTGATTTGTTCATAGTTGTTATCCGTTGTCCGATCCAGAGAGATGTTACATTTTGTTTCTATAACATCTTTTCTGAATTTAACAACCTGACAACCATGCAAAGCAGATATATCACTGATTTTTTACATTGTATTGTTAACTTGATCACTATCAACGCAGAGACAACTGAAAAAATTGCGCAGTATGTGCCAACACCTCTATGTTTTATCCAATTCTCCTCTCAGCATGATGCTGAGCGTGCCACTTAATATTTTTATTATTAATAAGGATATTAATTAACAATATTAACCTGACTTTCTCAGCTTAACGGTTATGGCTCTTAGAGATTCAGACCATCCTGATTTTGTATGCAGTAAGTGCTTTATTTCACCTTAATCACCAATTTCAAAACAAAGAATATACCTGCAGCACCAGTTTTAATGACAAAATACCCCACATAAAAAAAATAAAATTAATTCAGCAGAATTTTTCAGCGCCAGGTTGTTCAGGATGGCCGTATAAGGATATAAATTATGAATAAATGCTATCGCATCGTCTGGAATATCGCGAGAAATATGTTTGTGGTGACGTCAGAACTCTCGCAGGGCGATCAACGGGTTCGCGCAACCGTCGCAGGCCTGGTGTTATCGGCAGTTGGATTAATGGCAAATTGCGTTCATGCCAGCGACTACGGCCCGCTTAGCGGTGAAACCATCAACTTAAATGATGGCGATACCGTGACATCTGTCGATGGAACCACGGGTATCGAAAGTCTGTCCTCAGGGGGGCAAGGCGTACAGATTAATGGTAAAACCACCATTAACGTTACCGGTGATAGTGGTTCTATTGGGGTAAAACTTGATAACAGCGCCAATAATAATTTAGGTACCGGTACACAGATTAACGTTACAGACACAGGAACGGCGAAAGCAGCATCAACCACAGGTCTTTATATTAACAACACCAGTCCAGGCACAAATATAGACGCCGAGAATATATCAATTAACACCATCAGTAAAAAAGATGCTTACGGAATTAACGTTCATACAGAAAACACCACGCTGAACTTCGGCAACAAGAGTAAAATTATCACCGAATCCCAAAATGGTAATGCGACGGGTGTCTATTTCTATGACGACAATAATACGTTAACCATGAACGCTGGATTAATCCAGGTTAACACCGATGCAACCGGTAAGGCTGTAGGTATCGACACATACTGGGCAAATGGTACCACGCTCAATTTTGGGGATGACAGCCGCATAGAATTAACCAGCGGCACAGCCGGCGGCAGCGCGCTCTATCTTGGAAAAAACACCCAGGTTAACGCGAACGGGCTGAACATTGATTTCACCGTATCAGAGACAGGAACAGGCACCACGATTTATGGTATCCAGGAGGGGCAATACAGCCAAATTAATCTGGGCAAGAACAGCGCAATTACGCTCTCAACGCCTGGAGGTACGGCATATGGACTTGTTTCTGGTTCACAAAGTTATTTTACGGCAGATAACCTTGATATCACCCTTTCCACAACCTCTAACGAGCGCGCAAACGGTACAGGCGCGGACATCAGCGGCAACGTGGATTTTGGCAATGATTCCACCATCACCGTGCACGGTTTCTCCGAAGGATACGGGATGATTGTTGAGGATTATTCGGCAACCAGTAAAGATGATGCCATCGGAACAGTAAAGGCCAATCACCTCACCATTGACGTCACCGGCCAGAAGACGGAAGGGCTTCGAATAGAAGGCGGCGTGGTTGATTTAGGGTCAGACAGCGCCATTAGCGCAAACGGGACTGCATCAACAATTTACCTGACCGGCCGAGGATACAGTGAATTCAATGCCAGAAATCTGACCGTCACGACCGCGCAGTCCACCGCTCTTACACTAATGAGCAGCATGCATGCCGCCGTCGCCAACATTGGTGAAGGCAGCAGCATTGATGGAAGAAATTCCACAGGCCACACGACCAACGGTATTGTGGCCAACACCCCTTACAGCGCACCGACAACCATAAATTTCAACGGTTCCGCAGAGCAGCGAAACACTATCTACGCGGTTAACGGCTATGGCGCATCAGCCCAATACAGTGGCGCGACGATCAATATATCCAATACGGATATCATCATGAGCGGTAAAAATCCTTACGGTCTTTGGGCCATCGGCGATGGGGATTTTACCCATGCAGGCATCATCAATGGTGAGAATCTGACCATTGATATGACCGGCGCTAACGGCAGTGGTTACGGCGTGGTGGTGCAAGAAGGCGGTATCGTGAATCTGACGGGCGATACCACCATCATCGCCGACGGCGGCGTTGCCATCTGGAACCCGAAAGTTTCCTCGGGCGGGAATGTTCTACCTGGCGGGACGGTAAGTGGCTCAGGAAAAATGACCATAACCGGCGACATCGTTAACAGCGGCTGGGGATATATCAACCTCAATATGGACGCGGGTTCTTATTTCGCCGGAGCAACCTCGGTTAATGAAAGCTTCAACGCTCAGGGGATTGATTCAATCCTCAATCTTAACCTTGCCGAGCAGAGCCAGTGGCGGGTTACCGATGATTCCACGCTCACGACGCTGACCAACGCAGGAACCCTTGAGCTGGCGGCAGACCACACAGCCGGAACTTACAGCACTTTGCATGCTGACGAGGTCACGCTGAAAGAAAGCAGTATTCTCAGCGTCGATTTAAGCGCCGCGGCGCTGGCCAGTCAGTCCGCTAACCCGCTAATTACCGGCGGACAGGTTAATCCTGGCGGCGATCTACACATCAGCAATTCGGGTAATGCGCTGGATCTCAACGCGCTGACCTCAGACAGTCAACTGGCAGACATCGACACGGTTACGCTAATTGATGCCAACTCCGCAATCGTGAGCGATTTCGCTTCGATCTCAACCGATCCGGATACCCTGCCCGACTATATCGCGATTTCTGGTCAGGTTAATGCCCTTGATAATACCCAATATGAATTGGGCGTGGGGCTCAGTTGGTACGCCGGAGACTCCGCCGCGGTCTCTACGCCTGCACACGGTACGTTCACCCTGAACGCGGGCCAGACATTTACCGTCAATGGGTTGCTTGCAGATACCTCACCCAACGCCACCACGGGATGGGACGGTAAAAGTCTGACCAAAAAAGGAGACGGCACGCTCACCCTTACCGCAAAGAATACCTGGAGCGGAATCACAGACATTCAGCAGGGAACGCTGTGGTTGACTAGTTCTGGCGCTATTGGCTCTGAAGGGAGCAAGCAGAGCATCGATGTTGAAGCTGGAGCCACTCTCGGCGGTAACGGGGTAATCAACGGTGCTGTGAACAACGTCGGCCTGCTAAGCTTTGGTGATCGTACAACGCCAGATAGCCAGTTTATCGTTAATGGTAACGTAACCAATCAAGGTGTAATCCGCAGCAGTAGCACGACTCCCGGGAATGCGTTAATCATCAACGGCGACTACACGGGCAACGGTGGTCAGCTCTCACTTAACGCCAGTTTAGGCGATGATAATTCACCAACCGACCAGCTCATTGTCTCGGGTAATGTTAACGGCAGCACCACGCTCTACATCAATAATGTGGATGGCGTGGGTGCATATACCGATCAAGGTATCGAGATTGTCGACGTCGGAGGGATATCATCGGATGACGCATTTTCTCTTGGCAATCAGATTCAAATCGGCCTGTATGAGTATCGTCTGTATGAAGATACCGAAAGCTGGTATTTGCGTTCCAAAGCAGAAACACCCGACGACCCGGATGATGACGTCACTCCGATCGATCCTGACGACAGCGACGTGACACCAGTTGATCCTGATGACGGCGGCAGCGACGTGACGCCAGTTGATCCTGACGATGGCGGCAGCGACGTGACGCCAGTTGATCCTGATGACGGCGATAGCGACGTCACACCGGTTGATCCTGATGACGGCGGCAGCGACGTCACACCGGTTGATCCTGATGACGGCGGCAGCAACGTTACTCCGTCAAATCCACAATATCGCGCCGATATAGGCGCTTATCTGGGCAACCAATGGCTGGCGCGTAGCCTGCAGATGCAAACGCTGTTCGATCGTGAAGGGAGCCAGTACCGCTCGGCCGAAGGAAGCGTCTGGGCGCGAATGAAAGGCGGAAAAACGGACACATCGGCTGTAAATGGCAATATCGACATGGACAGCGATTACACCCAGTTTCAGCTTGGCAGCGACCTTGCAACCTGGCGCGATGATCAGCAAAGCATCACGTTTGGCCTGATGGCCAGTTACCTTGACGGCAGTACCGACAGCACCGGAAATCGCGGCGCGGATGGCAGTCAGTTTACAGCCACAGGCGATATCGACGGTTACAATCTTGGCGCGTATGCCACCTGGTTCTCTGATGCCCGGCAACATCGCGGCTGGTATGTTGATACGTGGTATCAGTATGGCTTCTACAATAACAGCGTCGAGAATGGCAATGCCGGTTCAACGCATTACGACTCCCTGGCTCACGCGATTTCGCTGGAAAGCGGTTACCGCTACAACATTAACTTGAGCAGCGCTAACACAGTAAGCCTGACGCCACAGGCGCAGGTTATCTGGCAACGCTACGAGGCAGATAGCGTTGAGACAAACGGTACACGCATAGACGGGCAAAATGGCGATAGCTGGACCACACGTATTGGCCTTCGAATTGACAGCCAGCTTTCATTCGTCGATGCAACCGTCCGGCCATTCGCAGAGATTAACTGGCTACACTCCACCGACGATCTGGCCGTATCATTTGATAACGCAACGGTAAAACAGGATCTTCCTGCCGATCGCAGCGAGCTAAAAGTGGGAATTCAGGCGAATCTCAATAGCCAGTGGAACGTCAGCGTCCAGGCGGCGGGTCAGAAAGGTAATAACGACTACCGCGATCTCAACGGGAGTTTTAATCTGCGCTATAGCTGGTAACTGGTGTCACGCAGCGCGTCTAAACGACGCGCTTATCTTCACCCCATCACTGCAGTGCCTAAACGACAGGTGCAACAGCGTCGTCCCTGTTCATCAAAGATAACGATTTCCCAGCTTTGGCTCTGACGCCCGAGGTGCAGCGGCTGGCAGACACCGCGCACTTTCCCTTGCGATACCGCCCGATGATGCGTGGCGTTGAGTTCCGTCCCCACCACACACTGCCCGTCGCGGGTCATCAGATAACCCGCCATTGAACCCAGCGTTTCCGCCAGGGCCGCGGATGCGCCGCCGTGCAGAAGGCCAAATGGCTGATGCGTGCGGCTATCCACCGGCATTTCGGCTTCCAGCACATCATCACCCAGCCGGGTATAGACCATGCCTAAATGCGCCACCATCGTGTTCTGACTGGTGGCATTGAGTTCATCCAGCGTTAAATGACGCTTCCAGATCATCGTCATGCCCCCAGTGTGGAACCGCCGTCCACCACGATATCCTGTAACGTAATGTGGCTGGCCAGATCGGAAGCGAGGAATAAAATAGTGTTGGTGATCTCTTGCGGCCGGGCGATTTTCCCCAGCGGAATCCCGAGTTTAAACTGCTCGCCAAATCCACGAATGCGCTGTTGCTCCGCGTCATCGCTAACCCACAGCGTGCGCTGCATATCGGTGTCGGTCGAGCCTGGCGACACCACATTACAGCGCACACCGCTGCCCGCCAGTTCAAGTCCGACGGTCAGCGCCAGGCTTTTCAACGCGGCTTTTGACGCGCCGTAAGCACTCATGCCGATACGCGGCGTGTGCGCCGCATCCGACGCGACGGTCACGATCGCCCCGCCCTGCTGGCGACGAAACTGCGCCATCGTCTGCTGAAACAGATTGAACGCCCCACCAACGTTAACCGCAAACGTCTGCTGCCACTCCTCAGCGCTCAGCGCATCGGTGGCCCCCATACGCAAAATACCTGCGGCATTGACCAACACATCTAAACGCTCGCGCGCTTTGAGGACACGCTGGCACACTTCAGCTACCTGTCCGGCATTCGCCACATCCAGCACTTCGGTCGCAAACGGGTAGTTATCCTGAGGAAATTCGCGATCGAATCCTGTCACCTCAGCACCAGCCTCCGCAAATGCCAACGCCGTGGTGTAGCCAATCCCTTTACCCGCGCCGGTTACCCAGACGGTTTTCCCGGCAAAATCAAATCCAGCCATTACTTCACCTCGCGGGAGAGCAGCGCCCACCATGCGTCAATGGTCGGTTTTTTCGCCAGCATCACGAAATCAATGTCACCATGAACCTTACGCCAGCGCGCCGCCAGCGCCATCATGCGCACGGAATCCAGCCCGTAGTCGATCAGGTTTTCGTCATCCATCGGCTCTTCAGACTCATCCAGCAACGGCAGAATAACGCTGCGCAACGCATCTTTACTGGTCGGGACCGGTGTCGGCAATAATTCCTGGGTCATTACCACACGCCCGGAACGTCCCGCCACGTATTTCAGCGACATCAGGTGTTCGTCACGGCTAAAGTCCGCCAGCGCATCGGCAACCATAAATGGCTTGATGTCACGCATGAATGCGTCCGTTGCGGTGGTCATACAGCCGATATGCGCATACACCCCGGTAATGATCAGTTGATTACGCCCGGTTTCCTTGAGCATCTGTTCCAGCGGGGAACGATGAAATGCGCTATAACGCCATTTCACCAGAATGGTATCCGCTTCATCCGGCGCCAGCGCCTCAACGATCTTTTGTTGTTCCGGGGAACGCGTCAGGCCCGGTCCCCACATATCATTGAGCAGAGCGCGGTCTTCATCACTCTGTTCTTTCGGCTGAGCGGTGTAATACACCGGAATGTTATGCTCTTTGCAGTACTGGCGCAGCGCGGCGATGTTCGCGACGACCTGCTCCATCATCGGGCAGTTATCGCCCCAAAAGCCGATAAAATAATCCTGCATGTCGTGGATCAGCAGCGCGGCGCGTTCAGGGTCAAATGCCCAGTCGACTTTGTTCACCGGAACATCGAGCGCCGTTGGTAGCGCATAAGCCTGCAGTTTAGGAATTGCCATTTCTATTTCTCCTTCAGGCCAGTGAACGTGATGCCAGCCACTGACGTAATTGTTTTTTATCTACCTTCCCCACTGGAGTCAGCGGTAATGACTCAACGCACTCAACACGATCGGGTAATTTGAATTCCGCTATGCCCTGTTCGCGTAGAAAACGGCGCACCTGCACCGCGCGCAGCGGCTCTTTCACCACCAGCCAGGCACAGCTTTTCTCACCCATCAGTTCGTCTTCCATACTGACCAGCGCGGCATGGATCACCATTGGATGGCGCAGCAGCAGGTTTTCAATCTCTTCAGCGGCGATTTTCTCCCCACCGCGGTTGATCTGATCCTTTTCACGCCCCTGAACGGTGATGTAACCATCCGGATCGATAGCGATCAGATCGCCGGAACAGTAAAAGCCGTTGGCGTCAAAGGCGCTGGCATTATGCTCAGGACTTTTGAAATAACCGCGGAAGGTGTACGGACCACGCGTCATCAGGCGTCCGGTCTCTCCCTGGGCTAAAGGGTTGCCGTCAGCGTCTGCTACCCAGACTTCATCATCGGGACACATCGGGCGCCCCTGGGTATTGATGATGCGCTCAGGACTGTCGTCCAGACGGGTATAGTTAACCAGCCCTTCCGCCATGCCGAAGACCTGCTGCAACTGGCAGCCAATCTCAGCCGGAATACGTGCCGCAAGCGTGGCGGAAAGCCTTGCGCCACCGACCTGTAGCAGTTTCAGCGAAGCCAGTTGCGCATTACTGCCCCACTCCGCAATCGCCTGCAACCACAGGCTCACCGCAGGCGGCACCAGCGCCGTGACGTTAACCTGATGCTGTTCAATCAACGGGAAACACAGCGTGGCACTCGGGTCTGCCGCCAGTACCACGGTGCCACCGGCCAGGAATACGCCCAGCGCGCCTGGCGAACTCATGGCGTAGTTATGCGCCGCCGGGATTGCGCATAAATAACGCGTTTCCCCGGTGAAGCGGCAAATCTCATTGCTGCGACGCACGCTGTAGTAGTAATCGTTATGAGTGCGAGGAATCAGTTTTGGCGTCCCGGTCGTCCCGCCAGAAAGCTGGAAGTACGCCACCTCATCAGCAGGCGATGGCGTGGCGGAAAAATCTGTCGCAGGCTGGTTTATCGCCGTTTGCAGATTGTGTTCACCTTCATCATTACGCAGTAACACCACGCGCACTGAATTGTGTTCGGCCACAAAAGCGTTAAGAAAATCGTCGCCGCTAAACAGCGTATGCTGGCGATCGGCAATCAGCAGTGCCGGCTCAATCTGTTTGGCGTAGGCGTTGAGTTCGTTACGCTGATGGCTGAACAGCGCCAGCACTGGAGCTACGCCCAGCTTGAGCAGCGCAAAGAAGGTGATATACAGCTCAGCCACATTGCCCAGTTGCACCAGCGCGGTTTCGCCGGGTTTGATCCCCTGGCAACGCAAACTGCAGGCGAGATTGTCAGCGGCCTGATTTAGCTGGCGATAGCTCAGATGGCGTTCACCATCAATTACCGCCGTATGATCGCTTTCTGCGTGACGGGTCAGAATGTCGGTCAGCGGCAAATCCTGCCAGTAACCTTTTTCACGATAGCGGCGGGCAAACTCCTCCGGCCAGCGGGTGAAAGGAATACTCATTATCGCTCCTCAGAAGCCTGGTCAATAAGGCTCTTAATGCAGTCCAAAAACATTCAACATCGTGGAGAGCTTGGCCCCCGTTTCACGCCATTCCGCAACCGGGGAAGAGGCTGGAACAATTCCTGCTCCGGCAAAAAAACGCACCTGATTGCGCAGCAGCTTCGCACAGCGGATCGTCACCACCCACTCACCGTTACCTTCGGCATCACACCAGCCGACAATACCGCCGAACAATTCACGATCGAACGGCTCCAGCTCGGCGATAAGCTTGCGCGCAACCTGATGTGGGAAGCCGCTTAGCGCAGGCGTCGGATGCAGCAGGCACGCCAGCGTCAGGGCGTTTTCCTGCGGGTTGGCTTTACCTTCAAACGGCGTGCCGAGGTGCCAGAGCGTCGGCGTGGTAACCAGCTGCGGAGAAGAAGGCAGTTGCAATTCACGGCTGCGATCGCGCAATACCGTTTTCATCGCCTGAGTCACCAGTTCGTGCTCATGGCGGTCCTTCTCAGACGCCAGCAGGCGGATCCCTGCTTCGCGATCCAGCACATCATCTGGCTGACGACGTGCCGAGCCTGCCAGCGGCAGTGAGCTAAAACGATCGCCTTCTTTGCGCAGTAGCAGTTCCGGGCTGGCACCAATCAATACGCCGCCGTCTTCAATCGGTACATGGAAGTTGTAGCTCGCTGGATTTTGCGCCACCAGACGCTCCAGCAGCGCACCGCTGTCAATGTTGGCATCGGCGGTGATATCGATCAGGCGTGACAACACCACTTTGTCGACTTCCGGGGTTGCCGTCAGCGCTGCCGCCCGGGCGACCATATCTTCAAAAAAGTCCTGTTCCGGGATCGATTTACGTTCAACGACGTTCAGCGACTGATGCGCGGTAAAGTAACGTGATGATTGCTGCTTCGCCGTACGAGAGAAGCTCTGCCATGATTGGGGAATAAACAGCGATGATGGCTGGCGGGTATCAAAGGGAATCGCCCCGACCATGACAGGGTTCACGATGCCCTGCGATTTGGCATCAGCAAACAGTGCGTTCATTTTCTGTTGGAAAGGGCTGTCTGGCGAATCGCCATCAATTGCCGGTTCCGCATAGCGGGCGAAGCATCCTGACGTCGTAAAACTACGGTACGGCGACATAAAGAAAAAACTGTCGGGAGCGAGCGTCGGCATAGTCTGCGTTTTTTCCTCGGCCAGTGACGTATCCATATCATCCTCCAAAAATGATAAAGGCTCTAATAATGATTATCATTTATATTTTTGGTCGCTAACCTAAAAGTAAAGCGGCGGTATGTCAACTCTTGTGGTAGCACAATGTGCGACTTTGGCTTGCATCCTTGCTCGCTAACAATGAAAATGAGAAGCATTACTTATACTGATAACAGGAAGCCGATTCGTGAGTCTCCCCTCTTTTTGCTGCACCGTGCTCTTACTGGCAGGTTTATCTCTTTCAGGAATTTCTTCAGGTCACGCCGCCGACTGGCCGCGTCAGGTTACTGACAGTCGCGGCACGCATACACTGGAGCATAAGCCACAGCGAATTGTCTCCACCAGCGTCACCCTCACCGGCTCGCTGCTGGCGATTGATGCCCCGGTCATTGCCAGCGGTGCCACTACGCCGAACAATCGCATCGGCGATGCGCAGGGCTTTTTACGTCAGTGGAGCGAAGTAGCAAAAGAACGCAAACTGAGCCGCCTGTATATCGGCGAACCGAGCGCCGAGGCCGTCGCAGCTCAAATGCCGGATCTGATTCTGATAAGCGCCACTGGGGGCGATTCAGCCCTCGCGCTTTACGATCAGCTGTCCACCATTGCGCCAACGCTCATCATTAATTACGACGATAAAAGCTGGCAGTCGCTGCTGACCCAGTTAGGTGAAATTACCGGTCAGGAGCAACAGGCAGCTGCGCGAATTGCCGAGTTTGATAAGCAACTTCAGGCGGTTAAGCAACATATTACCCTGCCACCACAGCCGGTCAGCGCGCTGGTATATACCGCCGCGGCGCACAGCGCCAACCTGTGGACGCCTGAGTCAGCGCAAGGCAAGCTGATGGAGCAGTTAGGGTTCACGCTGGCAACGCTGCCTGCCAACTTGCACACCAGCCAGAGTCAGGGCAAACGCCACGATATCATCCAGCTTGGCGGTGAGAACCTGGCGGCAGGCCTGAACGGCGAAGCGCTGTTCCTGTTTGCAGGCGACAGCAAAGATGTCGACGCTATTTACGCCAATCCGCTTCTGGCGCATCTGCCAGCCGTGCAGAATAAACGCGTTTACGCCCTGGGTACGGAAACCTTCCGTCTCGACTACTACAGCGCCACGCTGCTGCTGCAACGTCTGTCGGCTCTGTTTTAATGTTCAGCGCCGGATGCGGCTAACGCCTTATCCGGCCTACAACCGTAGAGCACAACGCGATCAGGCATTCACGGGGACCTGCCGGAATCGGCGCACTTCTCCCAACAGCAGCAGCAGTAACAGACCGACAATCACCAGTCCAAATCCACTCACGCTTGCCGAAGCAACCGGCGTCATCATCGCGCCCAGACCACCTAACAACGCCGCGCCAATCGCATCGCCGGTGACGTTTTGCGCCGTCCACAAACCGTTAATTCGCCCGAGCATCGCTTCCGGCGTCTGCGTCTGTAACAGAGTGTACTGCAACAAAGAGCTGACCGCGCTCAACCAGCCAAACAGCGCCAGACAAACCACACCAAGCTGCCAGACGGGCATCAAGCCAAACAGGCCGATAGCCAGAAATGAAGCCACGGTCGATGCCAGCATAATCAGTCCCGGGCGAACGCTGTACGCCAGTTGTCCGCTTGTCAATGCGCCCACGGCTGCCCCCAGCGGAATAGCCGCATACAACAGGCCAATTTGCGCACTCGACATGTGCCAGTTAATCGCCAACGCCGGATACAGCACACGCACGGCGCTCGCCATGGTTAACAGACCACCGAGCAGCGCAATGCCGCCAATCAGCGGGCTGGCAAGCAGAAAGCGAAATGCTGCCAGCAGCGATTTCAGCGGATGCTCGCGCGGCTGCGGCGGAGGCGGCAACGCAGGAAGGCTCAGCAACGGTAGTAAGGTAATGAAGGTTCCCGCCGCCGCCAGTCCGTAGTTCCAGGCCACGCCGCCAGTCGCGAGCAGCACCCCGCCAAGCATCGGTGAAATTACCGATCCCAGACGCACCGTCAGCATGGTAATCGCCCCGGCCTGCATCAAATTCTCGCGCCCAACCAGCGCTGGCGTCGCAGCCAGCAATGCGGTCACGCCCAGAGAGGCAAAGAAACCATCCCATAAGCCAAGCAGATAAATCGCCAGCAACGACGGTTCGGGCAGCAGCGCATTCAGACACAGGCCAATAAAGCCAATACCACAGGTTCCACGCGCCAGCAGGATCACTTTTTTACGCTCATAGCGGTCGGCCAGCACTCCGCCCACCATCAGGCCAATAAACATTGCGCTACCGGTCAACGTCACCGACAAACCCACCTGCCAGGTCGACTGGGTCATCATCTGGATCTGTACCGGAACCGCCACGCCGAGTAGCCCCAGAGAGACAATGGAAATAAAACGGGCGAGGAAGACAGCGCGAAATGCTGGGTGGGTCTTTAACAGGCTGAGATTGAGCAGCCAGGATTGTCGATTCATTACAGAGCCTTACCAGGTACTTTTTCAATATCCATTCGATGGCTGCACATGCTAACATATCCAAATAAGATCGATAACGATAATTACTATCATTATCAGGGAAGTTGATATGTCATGCTCTGTTTCCGCGACACGCGCCTTCGCCGTGCCCGGACTATTGTTATTACTTGTTCTCACCACGGTATTAAGTCTGGTTATTGGCGCCAAGTCGCTACCTGCCTCCGTGGTGCTGGATGCGCTCACCGGCAGTTGTCAAAGTGCTGATTGCACCATCGTGCTGGACGCGCGCTTGCCGCGCACTCTGGCGGGGCTGCTCGCCGGTGGTGCGCTGGGCCTGGCTGGCGCACTAATGCAAACGCTCACGCGTAACCCTCTCGCCGATCCCGGCATTCTGGGTGTCAACTCCGGCGCCAGCTTCGCTATTGTGCTGGGGGCCGCGCTGTTCGGCTTTTCCTCTGCGCAAGAACAGCTGCTGATGGCCTTTTGCGGTGCGCTGGCTGCATCGCTGATCGTAGCTTTTACCGGTAGTCAGGGCGGCGGGCAGTTAAGCCCGGTACGTCTGACCCTGGCGGGCGTCGCGCTGGGCGCGGTGCTGGAAGGATTATCCACCGGCATCGCCCTGCTCAACCCGGACGTTTACGATCAGCTGCGTTTCTGGCAAGCCGGCTCACTGGATATCCGCAGCCTGCAAACGCTGAAAGTTGTGCTGGTACCGGTACTGATTGCCGCGGCTGTCGCACTGTTTCTCAGTCGCGCTCTGAATAGCCTGAGTCTCGGCAGCGACACCGCTACCGCGCTTGGCAGTAAAGTCGCTCGCACGCAATTTATTGGCCTGCTGGTTATTACCGTACTGTGCGGCAGTGCGACCGCGATTGTTGGTCCTATCGCCTTTATCGGCCTAATGATGCCGCACATGGCGCGCTGGCTGGTGGGGGCGGATCACCGCTGGTCACTGCCCGTAACCCTACTGGCAACGCCTTCTCTGTTACTGATTGCCGATATAATCGGTCGCCTGATTGTCCCCGGCGAGCTGCGCGTGTCGGTAGTCAGTGCGTTTATCGGTGCACCGGTGCTTATCTTTCTGGTACGCCGTAAATCGCGCGGAGGTGGCGCATGATGCACCTCTCCCGCCGCCTGATAATCAGCAGCCTGCTGCTGGTTGCAGGTTGTCTCGTCATTGGTTTGTGGAGCCTGCGTAGCGGCGTTGTTACGCTGGAAACCCAGCAAATTTTTGCCGCCTTGCTCGGCAATGCGCCGCGCAGTATTACGCTGGTGGTAACCGAATGGCGTTTGCCACGCGTGCTCATGGCGCTATTGATTGGCGCGGCTCTCGGTGTGAGCGGCGCAATATTTCAGTCACTGATGCGTAACCCGCTGGGCAGCCCGGATGTGATGGGTTTCAATACCGGAGCCTGGAGCGGTGTGCTGGTGGCAATGGTGCTGTTCGGACAGCATCTCACCGCTATCGCGCTGGCAGCCATGCTGGGTGGGATCCTGACTTCTCTGGTGGTCTGGGCACTCGCCTGGCGCAATGGGATCGACACCTTCCGGCTGATTATTATTGGTATCGGCATTCGCGCCATGCTGGTGGCGTTCAACACCTGGCTGCTGCTGAAAGCATCATTAGAAACCGCGCTGACGGCTGGGCTGTGGAACGCCGGATCGCTCAATGGCCTGACCTGGGCCAAAACCTGGCCTTCTGCCCCGCTGATTATCATCATGCTGGTGTGCGCCGCGCTGCTGGTACGCCGGATGCGTTTACTGGAAATGGGTGATGACAGCGCCTGTGCGCTTGGCGTCAGCGTTGAGCGTTCACGTCTAATGATGATGCTGGTTGCGGTAGTACTGACCGCTGCCGCCACCGCGCTGGCCGGTCCTATCTCGTTTATTGCTCTTGTTGCGCCGCATATCGCGCGACGTATAAGCGGTACATCTCGCTGGGGATTAACCCTGTCGGCGCTGTGCGGCGCGTTGCTGTTGCTGATGGCGGATTTATGCGCCCAACAGCTGTTTATGCCTTATCAGCTTCCGGTGGGCGTTGTCACCGTAAGCCTCGGCGGTATTTATCTTATCGTCTTGTTAATTCAGGAGTCCCGCAAAAAATGATCGAATCAGTAGCCCGTTTGCGTGGCGACCAGTTAACGCTGGGTTATGGCAAGTTTACCGTGGCGGAAAAACTCAATGTGTCGATTCCCGACGGCCATTTCACCGCGATTATCGGGCCAAACGGCTGCGGGAAATCAACCCTACTGCGCACGCTGAGTCGTCTGATGACGCCCGCGCATGGCAAGGTCTGGCTCGATGGTGAGCATATTCAGCACTATGCCAGCAAAGAAGTCGCCCGCAGAATAGGTTTGCTGGCGCAAAACGCCACCACGCCGGGAGATATTACGGTACAGGAGCTGGTTGCCCGCGGACGCTACCCGCACCAGCCGCTGTTTACCCGCTGGCGGCAAGAGGATGAAATTGCGGTCTCAAACGCCATGCAGGCGACGGGTATCACCCACCTGGCATCACAAAGTGTGGATACCCTTTCCGGCGGACAACGTCAGCGTGCATGGATTGCGATGGTGCTGGCGCAGGAAACGTCGATTATGCTGCTCGATGAACCCACCACCTGGCTGGATATCAGTCATCAGATCGATCTGCTGGAACTGCTGAGTGAGCTAAACCGGGAAAAAGGTTACACGCTGGCCGCCGTTTTGCACGACCTGAATCAGGCCTGTCGCTATGCAACGCATCTGATTGCGCTGCGTGACGGAAAAATTATTGCCGAGGGTGCACCGAAGGAGATCGTCACCGCGCAGCTTATTGAAAAAATCTATGGACTGCGCTGTATGATTATCGACGATCCGGTTGCCGGAACGCCGTTAGTGGTGCCGCTTGGACGCAACAAATAACACGCGTTACAGTATGGCGGCCAGCTTGCCGCCATACGACAATTCATCACACCAGTTGCTGATCAATAAACGTCATTTTTTGCTTACGCGACATCATGGCATGGTTCAACAGAACACCACCACACGCCACCATTCCCCCCAGTAATGCGGCCAGAATAACGATCATCGATTTAGCCGGACCATCTTTTTTCACCGGCAGCGAAGGTGAAAGTTGATATTTAAACGGCGTAAATGTTACGTCACCCACATTCATCGCTAACAGCTGCTCAACGTGATATTGGCGATTACGTAATTCACCGTTAATTTCAGCAACATCGGTCACTGATTTTTCTATTTCTAATTTACGTTCGATGCCGTCAGCACCCAGTGAAATAGAGAAATCGGGGTCATCCTTCACGGCCTGGCCATTACTGTAGACCGGCTTTTTAATCCCGGCTGCATTGGCGATCTCCAGCGAATAGTTCAGTCGCTGGATATTTGCTTCCAACTGGTTTTTGAGCCTGACGCGATCCATCTCCAGTCTTTCTTTCTCATAGCTGGTTTTGATGAACAGCTTATTACGAATATCTTCCAGCGTTTCTTTCACCACAAGGGCAGAAATATACTGGATATATCCCTTCAGCACTGACTGGGCTTCTTCGGCCTGAGGTGCGGTAAAGCTCAACGTCCATGCGGTATACAGCGAAGTTTCGTTCTTCTTACCCAGGTTAGTATCAACCGCTTTCATTTTCTCACTGAGCCTGACAATTGCCTGATGCAACTCCATTTCGTCGATATCAGCACCTTTCAATTGATCCATTACGTAAGGCGAAGAGCGCAGATATTCTTCTAACAATGAAGGCGACTGGAATTTTTTGATAAACAGGTTAAACACATCACCACGGCTAACGCTAATATCCATATCCAGCACGCGCAATTTGGTCAGCGTATTCTCTAATCCCTGCCATTGAACCGCTTCCGCCGGCGTCACGATGGCCTGACTGGTCCATTTTTGTGGCAGCAGAAAAGAGACCAGAATACCCACACAAGCAAAGGCGAAAACGGTCGCTATAATTTTCGTTCTTGCGCGCCATAAGATTTCGATTAGATTCACTAAATCGATTTCATTTGCGTTTGCCGTTGGCTGAGGATACCCAGTAAATTCCGAAACGTTATCTTGCTTTATATTTAATGATGACATGTTGCGTGACCTGAAAACTTTCCTAAAAGAAAAACATTCCTGTGGGAGAAGTCTACCAGCTAGTCAGAATTATCCGAAACACTCTTTGTGCTTGTCGCCCTACCAAAAATTATATTCGGAATTTATTCACCCCTTTCATCACCTTGCATTACATGAAAAAAACAGATCCATAACATATTATTTACATTATGGAGCTGTTCGATCACCGCGATAGCATTATTCGTCTTGTTACACAGATTTATTAATCAGTGTATTTATCACAGGCCCTATCGACTCAAACGCGGTGGGGGAAATAATATCAACATGCGCGCAGTCCTGGCGGTAAACATCCAGACTGGATATCCACGGTAACCAGCTGCGTTCAGGACTGACACCCGGTACTAACGTGCGCTCAGCAACAAAGAGCGTGGCGTGACCTGCAAACGGCACGCTGTGTGCCGTGGTGAGCAGGCGAACCGCATCGGCGTAGTTGCCTTCAATTGCGTTAAATAAAGCCTCTGACGCATTCCCCTGCTGCGCCGCCAGAAACGCTTCGCGTTCACGCTCGATCTCCGCCAGTACCGCTGGATCCAACCCATTAGCCTCTTTTTCTTGCCAGTTTTGCGTTTCTGGCGGCCAGGTATCCAACAGCCCGAGGAATGCAACCGTCTCTCCTCTGGCATGTAAGCGCGCGGCGATCCCTTGTGCCAGCGTGCCGCCCAGCGAATAACCTAATAAATAGTAAGGTCCGTGAGGCTGTTGACTGAGCAACGTTGCCAGGTGATGTTCGCATACCGCATCAAGATTTTCCGCCGTCTGCATTGGGCCATCCGGGCGCGGCGACTGAATACCTATAATCGACCACTGCGGGCTGAGATATCGCGACAGCACGCTAAACTGCCAGGCAAAACCCGACGCCGGATGGAAACAGAACAGCGTTGGGCCGTGACTTTCACGCAGCGGCAGCAGTGCCTCAAATCCCATATGTTGCGACTGCTCATCATCAGTGCTCTCCAACAGAGCGCTCAGTTGTTCAACGGTAGAGGCCACCATAATCTGCCCCGGCGTCACCTGACGCTCAAAAACCCGGCTCAACTGTGCCGCCAGCTTCATCGCCAGCAACGAATGTCCGCCAAGCGCAAAGAAGTCTGCCGCCACGTCATTAACCTCGCAACCCAGCAAAGCCGCAAAAGACTGCGCGATGGTGGTTTCAGTCCCTGCTCGCGGTGCGCGCCCGGAAGTACGCGACGTCAACTGCGGCATCGGCAGCGCTTTACGATCCAGTTTACCGTTCGCGCTAAGCGGTAGCTCCGCCAGCTGCAACAAAACCGTCGGCACCATATGCGCAGGCAGTTTTTCACGCAGCTTTTCCCGCAACGCGGACGTATCCAGCGGTAAACCCGATTGTGACACCAGATACCCCACCAGTTGACGCGCATCGCCGCCTGTCGCCGCCGCCTGGTTGAATACGCAGGCGTGGGCAACGGCATGCTCGACATCAGGCAACTGCTGCATCACCCGGTCAATCTCGCCGAGCTCAATGCGTTGTCCGCGAATTTTAAGCTGGTCATCGCTGCGCCCGAGGTATTCCACCGCGCCATTTTCCAGCCAGCGAGCCACATCCCCGGTACGGTACATGCGTTCGCCAGCGTTAAACGGATCGGCGATAAAGCGGCTTGCGGTCAGATCCGGACGGCCCAGATAACCTTGCGCCAGTTGGATCCCTGTCAGATATAAGTCACCAGCCACGCCGAAAGGCACCGGGCGCATCATGGCATCCAGAATACGTAAACCGGTATTCCATACCGGATAGCCAATCGGCACGCTGTTGCCGGTTACAGCAGCAAGGTCTTCCCCCCAGGCCGGATACCAGCTCACATCAACCGCCGCTTCCGTTGGTCCGTACAAATTGTGCAGTGGCGCATGAGTTAACCGTTCCCACTCACGGCATAAATCTGCAGGCAAGGCTTCGCCGCTGCAAAATACCCGTTTCAGCGAGGCACAACTCTCCCGCGCGGTTTCCGGCGTCAGTGAAGCGACAAAAGCGGCCAACATAGAGGGAACAAAGTGCGTGGTCGTCACCCCATAACGGGCAAAGAACTGCTGCATCGCCAGCGGATCGCGGTGCGCCTCAGGCTCTGCCATTACCAGCTTTGCCCCGGCAATAAACGGCCAGAAAAACTCCCATACCGAGACGTCAAAACTGCACGGTGTTTTCTGCGCCACCACATCATCCGCGGTCAGCGGATAGTGATTTTGCATCCACAGCAGACGGTTAACGATGGCGGTTTGCCCAACCATCACCCCTTTTGGTCTACCGGTAGAACCGGAAGTAAAAATGATATAGGCAGTATGATTGGGCTGAGATAGCGCCAGCGGAGCAGCATCTTCTGCTGGCAGGGGCGAGTCATAGCACAGACTTTCCAGCCCGGGAATATCGCTAAAGCGCGCCAGTTGCTCATCGGTCGCGATCAACAATTTTGGCTTCGCGTCTTCGAGCATCATCCGCAGGCGATCGTCCGGGTATCCGGTATCCAACGGCAGCCAGGCTGCACCGGCTTCAACGATACCGTGCAGCGCCAGCGTCAGGAACACGGAACGCGGTAATGCCACGGCGACGCTGTCGCCAGGCTTGACGCCGCGTGCACGCAAAAGGCTCGCCAGCGCCACGACCTGCTGGCGCATTTCGCGATAGCTAAACTGATAGCGGGCATCGGCCAACGCCGGGGCATCCGGCGTTTTATCGGCCTGCTGTACCACCAGCGCGCTCAGCGTAGTGGACGGGATCTCCACGGTGGTGTGATTAATCTTCGCCAGCCGCTCATGTTCTGTTGGCAACAGCATCCCGGCGTCGCCGCAGCATAGCGCCGGATTGTCGGCAAACTGCTCGATAAGCCCGATTAAACGCGAGGCATGCTGCGCCAGCGTTTCTGCATCGTAGCGCTGTTTATTGGCCAGAATTTCAATACTCAGCCCACCGTTTTCATCCGGGAATAACGCCAGTTCAAGATCGTTCACCGGCCCTGTCGCCAACGTGTGGGTTTGCGCCTGAACGCCGGGAATATTCAGCTGATAGTCGAATATTTTCACGTTCAGCACCGGGCCAAACAGCGGCTCGGCACCGGCTGCACGCCCGCTGTCGCGAACGATTTGTTCGGCATCATAACGTTGATGCCGACGCATTTTCTTCAACTGTCCGGCCAGTCGTTGTGCAAGCGCAGGCAAGCTTTCTGCCGCATCCAGCCTCACACCAAATGGCAGTACGTTTAAAACCGGTCCTGTGGAGGTCAACGCCGCCGACCCCATGCGCCGCATAAAGATAAACCCGGCGGCATAATCCATTCGGCTGCATAAACGTCCCAGCCACAATGCCACCAGCGCGAGGGCCAGATCCGCACGCTGAACGTCAGGCATACGTGCCGCAAGCCGACGAAACGCCCCTTCAGGCGCGGTTAACTTCATACGAATAATATCCGCGCTGGCCGATCGTCCCGGCAACGGATTGTTCGACAGCGAGGCAGGAGGCGGGAGTTGCTTTCGCTGCTCGCTCCAGAAAGCGCCGTCGCGTTGCCAGGCATCGCTTTGACGGTACTGTTGATACTCTTCCACCACCTCGTCGAACGGCGTAAAAGGCGAGTCTGGCGTAGGCTCGCCGTGTAGCCATGCGCGATAAATTGCGGCTATCTGGCGGGTAATGGCCGGAAAACTGAAGCCATCGACCAGCAAATGATGGTAACGCTGATACCAATACCAACGCTTTTCTCCCACCTGTATAAGCAGGTGAAAAACCAGCGGTTTATTGCCATCAGCACGTATGTCCTGCTGCAGGTCTGCCTGCATCAACGCACGCGCCGCCTCATGTGGATTTGATTTTGCGCGCAGGTCGATAATTTCAGGTTGCGCAAAGGCGAGCGCAGAATCCACCCATTGCCAGATCTCACCGTTATCTTCGCTAAACCGCATCCGCAGGGTATCGGCCTGCTCCAGGCCCGCCACAACGGCTTTCGCCAGCAACGACGCGTCCAGTTCGCCAGTTAACTCTACGTAGTGCGCCACGCTCCACGCCGAGGGCAATGTGGAGAGTTTTTCCGCCATCCAGATCCCCGGCTGAGCCGCCACTAACGGTAAACGCTGAGTCATGGAGCCTCCTGCACATCGACGTAGTTCGCGGTCGTAAGCGTGGTCCAGTTTGCTTCCAGCCATTGTTGGCAGGCTTCCTGGGATTGGGGTTCGCAAGCAATTTGCCAGCCAGCAGGAAGCGAGCACTGCTGCGGCCAAAGGCTAAACTGACGCTGGGGATTTTGCAGAATGTAAAACTGGCCCTGCGGATTATCGAAGGGGTTACTGAATTCCATACTCAACTCCTGTCGTGGAACATCGTCCGGTTAAATCGTGTCGGTAAGCGGTTGCCAGAGCGTCATTAGCCCTTGCATCAGACCGCCGCGCCAGCAAAGCGCATCGTGTCCGCCATCAACCTGACGCCAGAAAATAGACTGTGGTGCAGAAGGTAACTGGGCATATAGCGCCTGATTAGCGCGATAAATAATGGGCTCGCGGATCCCCGCTTCCAGGACAATACGCAGCCCCTGAGCACTCACCTTCCCGCTTTTCAGTTGCTCGACGATCGCCCCGTCCTGATGACCACCACGATGCGGCCACCAGTAAGAGCCCGACTGGCTAAGCACACAGCCAAAGCGCGCGGGCCAGTTCAGTCCAGCATACAGCGATGACAACCCGCCAAAACTTTGCCCAGCCACCACGGTGCGCTGCGGATCGTCACTAAACGCGGTCGTTGTCTTCACCAGTGGTAATAACTCCTCCTGCACCGCCAACCAAAAATCCGCATTACACGGTAGCTCATGGCTGCGGTGAGCCGTATCAATGGCATCAATCAGGAGATAAACGGCAGAAGGAAGGTGTCCGCGATGCGTGAGTGAAGTCAACGCAGGCCAGACCGGCATACTCTGTGCCCAAAACTGCCCATCCAGCAGGATAGCCAACGGACGCGTTTCGGGTTGAGCATCACCGGTGGTAAACACCCATACGCGACGCGTATTGCCGAGCCTGGCGCTATGCCATTGCAGGCAAACTGCGGGTGAATCTGGGTTTTCAGGTCGATCCCATCCTGGCTGTACGGGTGCCTCCGGCATTTCCAGCGCAGACACCGCGTGGCCACGACCGCCCCGCCAGCTCTGCGGATTAAGGGGATCGGCAATGGCCTGTGGCAGCAATTGCCGCCAGCCTTCACGCAGCACGTTTCGGTCAGGCGCTTCGCCTGCCACAAGCGAGGAAAAGATATCGTTGCGCTCTGTTGGGATAAAACAGTAACTGCCACGCCAGTTGGCGCTGAGGGAAACACTCCAGCACCAAACATTTGTTCCATCAATGCGTCGCATCGACTGAGGGGTAGCATTTTGATGGTGGTCGGTGACGCCGGTGATATAAACCCAAACGTGATGAATGGCTGACTCTTTCTCCGTTCCCTGCGGGTCACGCCACCAGAAGGTTACCCGATAATTTCCGTTGTCTTCACGCTCCCACTCCGGGCCTTTTTTTGACTGCCACCACGCCTCGCTTCCCATCTTTAACGTCGTCACAACCATAACCCCATGTTTATTGTGAAATTTTATGATCTAGCGTGAAATATATTGATAATATTATTGATAACTATTTGCATTTGCAATAGCGTATTGTCGCGCTGTGGGAAGCGCGTACAGTTTTTCACCACTTATAAACCGACCTGGCGCTGCGTACTTTTTCTGGAATGGATAGTTTACGCAGATGCGGGCGACATCAGGCCAAATGCCGCACCACGGCACATTGGTACTCGTGGCTAAAAGAACAGCAGGACATACAATGAACAACAAGATTCATTCACTGGCCTTATTGGTCAATTTAGGGATTTACGGGGTAGCCCTGCCAGCAATGGCAGAAGATCAAACCGATAGCGTCGCTGTCTCTCATGAAGACACCATCGTCGTTACCGCCGCCCAGCAGAACCTGCAGGCACCGGGCGTATCAACCATTACCGCTGATGAAATTCGTAAGAATCCTCCCGCTCGCGATGTGTCGGAAATCATCCGTACCATGCCTGGCGTTAACCTGACCGGTAACTCAACCAGCGGACAGCGCGGCAACAACCGTCAGATCGATATTCGCGGCATGGGGCCAGAAAACACCCTGATTTTGATCGACGGTAAACCGGTTACCAGCCGTAACTCCGTACGCCAGGGCTGGCGCGGCGAGCGTGATACCCGCGGCGATACCGCCTGGGTTGCTCCGGAAATGATTGAACGTATTGAAGTGCTGCGCGGTCCTGCCGCAGCACGCTATGGCAATGGCGCAGCTGGCGGTGTGGTGAACATCATCACCAAGAAAGGCGGCGATGAGTGGCATGGTTCCTGGAATACCTATTTCAACGCCCCGGAACACAAAGAGGAAGGTTCAACCAAGCGTACCAACTTTAGTCTGAATGGACCGCTGGGCGGAGATTTCAGCTTCCGCCTGAACGGTAACCTCGACAAAACCCAGGCCGATGCCTGGGACATTAACGACGGTCACCAGTCAGCACGTACAGGGTCATATGCCGATACGATGCCTGCGGGTCGTGAAGGGGTAAAAAACAAAGATATCAACGGCCTGCTGCGTTGGGATTTTGCCCCAATGCAATCGCTGGAGTTTGAAGCTGGCTACAGCCGTCAGGGCAACCTGTATGCGGGTGACACTCAAAACACCAACAACGATAACAAAACTAACGGGCTGGTAAAAAGATACTACGGTAAAGAAACCAACCGTATGTACCGCCAGAACTATGCGCTGACGTGGAACGGCGGCTGGGACAACGGCATTACCACCAGCAACTGGGCGCAATACGAACACACCCGTAACTCCCGTTTGGGTGAAGGTCTGGCAGGTGGCCTTGAAGGGTTATTTAACAGTAATCAATTTACCGACACTGACCTGGCGGATGTCACCCTGCACAGCGAAATTAGCATTCCATTCGACCTGTTAGTTAACCAGAACCTGACGCTCGGTACCGAATGGAACCAGCAGCGAATGAAAGACATGAGTTCCAATACCCAGACCTTTATGGGCGGGAACATACCTGGTGCCAGCAGCACCGATCGTAGCCCATATTCACAGGCTGAAATTTTCTCCCTGTTTGCTGAAAATAACATGGAGCTGACCGACAGCACCATGTTGACGCCGGGTCTGCGCTTCGACCACCACAGCGTCGTTGGCGACAACTGGAGCCCGTCCCTGAACCTGTCCCAAGGTCTGGGCGACGACTTTACGCTGAAAATGGGTATCGCACGGGCCTATAAAGCACCTAGCCTGTACCAGACTAACCCGAACTATATTCTGTACAGCAAAGGCCAGGGCTGCTATGCCACCGGATCTGCGACGGGCATTGGTTGCTACATGATGGGCAACGATGACCTGAAGGCCGAAACCAGTATCAACAAAGAGATTGGTCTGGAGTTCAAACGTGACGGTTGGCTGGCCGGCGTAACCTGGTTCCGCAACGATTACCGTAACAAGATCGAAGCGGGGACTGTACCGCTAAGCAGAACGTCAATTACCCAGAAAAACCCGACTACGGGTAAAGAAACAACAACCTACACCGATATCTATCAGTGGGAAAACGTACCTAAAGCTGTGGTGGAAGGCCTGGAAGGGACGTTGAACGTACCGGTTAGCGAAACCGTTACCTGGACCAACAACATCACTTACATGCTGCAAAGTAAGAATAAAGAGACCGGCGAACGCTTGTCGATTATTCCTGAATACACGCTGAACTCAACGCTGAGCTGGCAGGCGCGTGAAGATTTGTCACTGCAATCCACCTTTACCTGGTACGGCAAACAACAGCCGAAGAAATATGATTACCAGGGTAAACCAGTAACCGGCAGTTCAGCCCAGGAAGTGAGTCCGTACAGCATCGTCGGCCTGAGCGCAACCTGGGATGTGACGAAAAACGTCAGCCTGACCGGCGGCGTGGATAACGTCTTCGACAAACGTCTGTGGCGTGAAGGTAATGCCCAAACCACCAGCGATATCAAAACTGGCGACTATATGGCGGGCGCTGGCGCGTACACCTATAACGAGCCGGGTCGTACGTGGTATATGAGCGTTAACACCCACTTCTGATAGCGTTGTTCCCTCTCCTCGCGACGGGGAGAGGGAAACGATACACAACCATGCGTACAACACACACATCGCTTCCCTTCGCCGACCACGCGCTGCATTTTGTCGAGTTTGATCCCGCCAGCTGCCATGACCACGATCTGCTCTGGCTCCCCCACCACGCGCAGCTTCTGTCCAGCGGACGCAAGCGTAAAGCTGAACACTTAGCAGGGCGGATCGCCGCAGTACACGCTTTGCGCGAATTTGGCCTTAAAACGGTACCCGGCATCGGTACACAACGCCAACCGGTATGGCCGCAGGGGCTGTTTGGCAGTATCAGCCATAGCGCATCAACTGCGCTGGCGGTGGTATCAAGACAGCCGGTGGGTATTGACATAGAAGCCATTTTTACGCCACAAACGGCAACCGAACTGGCAAGTAGCATTGTCACTCATGCTGAGAAAGAATTGTTGGCAAACAGCGGCTTGTCTATTGAACAGGCGCTCACCCTGGCGTTTTCCGCCAAAGAGAGCGCTTTTAAAGCAACCCGGACATCAAGACAAGCAGACGCCGGGTTTACGCAATATCAAATCGTGGTGTTACAGCATAACCAGATGATCCTCCGCGCGCACCACCAAACGTATCGCGTGCAATGGCGGTTCTCGGGCAATGATGTAATCACACTGGCAACAGTGTGAACGTCACAGCAGTTCTCGCGCCTGAGCAGCGATAGCTGCGGCGTCAAAACCATGATGCTGGCGTAGCCAGCCACGATCCGCTGCCGCTGCATACTCTCCATCCGGAATGCCTAAACGCTTTAACACCGCCCCGACTCCGCCCTCAGCCAGCACTTCTGCCACCAGGCTTCCCAATCCACCATTAATGTTGTGCTCTTCTACGGTAATCACCGCTTTGCTGCCCTGTAGTGCTGACAACAGGGCTTTGGTATCACATGGTCGAATTGAAGGTACACTGACCACCTTCGCCTGAATACCGGCATCAGCCAACAGCGCAGCGGCATCAACAATTTCATGAACTGTCGAGCCCGTTGCCACCAGCGCCACATGCTCCCCTTCACGCAGCGTCAACACCGCCCCCGGAACAAAACGGTAACTCTCGTCATGAAGTTCCGGCAGTGCTTTTCCATCAAGACGAATATATACCGGTCCCTGATAACCAATCGCATAATCGATAATCTGTCGGCACTCTCGTGGCGAAGATGGGGCGAAAATCTGGATATTGCCGAAGCCTCGCATAATGGCAATATCATCGATCGAATGGTGAGTGCTCGCCAGCGGGCCATAGCTGGCACCGGCATTAAGACCGAATAGCTTCACATTGGTATTGTTGTAGCAAACATCAACTTTAATTTGCTCATTGGCACGGGAGATAAGAAATGGCGCAGCGTTACAGGTGACGGCGACCTTACCGCCAAGTGCAAGTCCTGCCGCCGTTCCAACCATGCTTTGTTCGGCAATACCTACGTTGACCAGGCGACCGGGAAACTGCTTTATAAAAGGAGCAATTTTCGCGGTTGATGTCGAGTCCGCTACGACCGGCACCAGGTCAACACCTTGTTCCACTGCATCAATGAACGCCTGAACCATGACGTTCGCGAGGTGTTCTGCATTACTCATCTTTTAATTCCTCCAGAGCCAGTTCGATCTCTTCACCTTTTGGCACCCGATGGTGCCATTCAGGGCGCCCCTGGATAAAAGATATACCCGCGCCTTTCGTGGTATTGGCAATGATGACGTTAGGTTTGCCATCCTGCTTAAGTCCTTCCAGCGTGGCGACAACCGACGCCATATCATTCCCCTGACACTCAGTCACCGTCATACCAAATGCCTGCCATTTTGCGGCAAGCGGATCGGTATTCATGATTTCGCGAGTCGGTCCGGCTAATTGAAGATTGTTCTTGTCATTAATAATGATCAGGTTATCGAGGCCATAATGAGCAGCAGCCAGCGCCGCTTCCCAGTTACTTCCTTCGGCCAGTTCGCCATCGCCTGTGATTAAAAAGATGCGGCGTGAACTGTTACTTTTCTTCGCAGCCAGAGCCAGTCCCACCGCAACAGGTAAACCGTGGCCCAGAGCACCGGTATTCAGCTCAATACCCGGCGTTTTCTGGCGCACCGGGTGTCCGGGAAGATGGGAATTGGCATGTTGATAGGTTTCCAGCCAGTCAACGGGAAAAAAACCCGCCTCCGCCAGAACGCAGTAGTAACAGCCTACCGCGTGACCTTTAGACTGGATGTAGATATCCCGAGCCTCATCAGCGATACGCTCCGGAGCGACATTGAGTATACGAAAATAGAGTGCCGTCAACAGCTCAACTTGAGACAAGTCCGCACCAGTATGCCCACCCGCAGGGCTGTTAGCATTTAATCTAACGATGTGACGGCGAACCGCCCGCGCTTTGCGCTCAAGAGTCTGGATATCATAGTTCCAGGGATTCATTTAGCACCTCTGAATTTATTTTCAATATGGAATATTTATTCCGCATGGGACTAAAAAAACCAGAATTTCCCATACGTCACATCTTCAGGCTTACGCCGTTGTATCATACTCAGGAACATTCTGCCTCCTTACCGCGACCACACTGACGCTGGTAATAATAAGTTGACCTGTAACCACCATGAATATATATTCACAAATGATTCTTTATTCAATTATGCAACCTAATTTTCGTATTTGTCCATAGCTGTTTTGGAGGATTGGTTAAAGTTAGAGCTTTATCACACTTACCTGTCTTCAATTTTCGCGTATGATAAAACGCATTAAGATAATGGCGGTACGTAAATGATTTTCGAGGAAATATATGGCTAAGCAGGACGAACAACGGCTATTGGTTAAAATCGCTACCCTTTACTATCTTGAAGGACGCAAACAGTCCGATATTGCTCAACTTCTCTCGCTTTCTCAGTCGTTTATCTCCCGCGCCATCACCCGCTGTCAGAAAGAAGGGGTGGTGAAAATCAGCGTTGTCCAGCCCTCAAATATCTTCCTTAATCTTGAAAAAGGGATCGAGGAACGTTACGGCATTAAGCAGGCCATTGTGGTTGATACCGAAGAGGATGCCAGCGACCACACCATCAAACGCGCCATTGGTTCTGCCGCAGCCCACTATCTGGAAACCCGGCTGCGCCCCAAAGATCTGGTGGGCGTTTCCTCATGGAGTTCGACTATCCGAGCGATGGTGGATGAAGTCCATACGCAGAACCTGAAGGCCGGCGGCGTAATTCAATTGTTGGGCGGCGTGGGTCCCAACGGCAACGTACAGGCCACAATTCTGACGCAGACGCTGGCACAACATCTGAATTGTGAAGCCTGGCTGCTTCCTTCGCAGAGTATCGAAGGCTCGGTTGAAGAGAAAAACCGTCTCGTTGCCAGCAAAGATGTCGCCGATGTGATTTCACGCTTTGATAATGTAGACATCGCCATTGTTGGCGTCGGGATCCTCGAACCGTCCCAATTGCTGAAAACATCAGGCAACTACTACCACGAAGATATGTTGCAGGTACTGGCAGATCGCGGCGCGGTCGGAGACATTTGCCTGCATTACTACGACAACAAGGGCCAGCCGGTATTGCAAGATGACGAAGATCCAGTGATTGGCATGGCCCTGGACAAGGTAAAAAAATGCCCGAATGTCGTGGCGCTTGCTGGCGGTACAGACAAAGTCGCGGCAATTAAAGGGGCGTTGAACGGAGGTTATATCGACGTGCTCATTACCGACTATCCTACGGCCCGCATGCTGGTCACCTCCTGATCCTCAATTCGCTGATAGCCTTTGCACGAAAGATAAAAAGCAAAGGCTGTGACTAAAATCCATATATTTCAATAGACTGAAAGGTTTCACCTCGCCTTAATTTACTCTTCTTTCTGTTATTGTCCCGTCTGTGTAAGTGTGATTCTCAGCACAATTGATGATTTTTTCTGTAGCCCAACGGAAAGATTGTGGCTAAGGTATTAAATAAATAATCACTACCGAATATATATTCAATAATTGAAAAACGATGTCACAGCCAGGCCTGATGTAGTAATGACGCGACAATGAGGGGGCTTTATCCTCCAAACCGGGACGCAATGTGACTCAGGAGATAATCTATGTGTGCAGCGAAGAAAGAGTTCATCATTGCGCTGGATGAAGGCACAACTAACGCCAAAGCGGTTGCGCTTGATGCACAGGGCAATGTGGTGGCAAAGTTTTCTCAGCCACTGGCGATTCAGACCCCTCGGGATGGCTGGGTTGAACAATCTGGCGAGGTGTTGATTGATACTTCTATTGGTGTCATTGCCAAAGCTGTGAATCATGTTGGTGCTGAAAACGTCGCAGCACTGGCTATCAGTAATCAGCGTGAAACCGCCATAGGCTGGTATCGCCAGACTGGCAGACCGCTAAATTCCGCAATCACCTGGCAATGTACGCGCAGTGCGGCTTACTGCGAGGAACTGCGGCATGAAAATAAAGAACAACTAATAAAATCAACCACTGGTCTGCCAATCGCACCACTTTTCTCCGCATCAAAAATGCGCTGGCTACTGGAATCCGTGATCGATGGCCCACAGCTGGCTGCGCAGGGACAAATTTGCCTGGGAACGATCGACAGTTGGTTGCTATGGAATTTAACCGCTGGTGAAGCCTTCTGCTGTGACTATTCCAATGCCGCCCGCACACAGTTGCTAAACCTGCACTCTGGAGAGTGGGATGAAGCCATGCTGGCACTCTTCCACATTCCGCGCGCCGCCTTACCGGAAATCAAACCCTCCAGTGGATTATTTGGTCATACTCGTGGACTCAATGGCATCCCAGACGGCATTCCTGTGATGTCGATGGTGGGTGACTCACATGCCGCTCTGTTTGGCCATGCTCTTGGCGAAATGGGATGCGTTAAAGCAACTTACGGTACCGGGTCATCGGTGATGGCGCCGGTCAAATCAGCCCAATGTGATATTGACGCACTGGCTACCACCATCGCCTGGCACGATGGAAACAGCATCATATACGGACTGGAAGGCAATATCCCGCACACGGGTGATGCGGTGGCATGGATGGCAGACAGTACGGGTCTGAGCGAACTTTCGGATGCCGAACTGACCTACGAACTCAACACCCTTCCCGCCTCCGTTGATTCAACCCTCGGCGTTTATTTTGTGCCAGCACTGACCGGGCTTGGCGCACCGTGGTGGGATGATAGTGCCCGTGGAGTCATCTGCGGACTCAGTCGGGGAGTTAAACGAGCACATCTCATTCGTGCCGCACTTGAGTCGATTACCTATCAAATCGCCGATGTTGTAGTTGCCATGCAGCAGCACGATGATTTCAAGTTAACTGCATTAATGGTTGACGGTGGCCCCACCAAAAACGACTGGCTAATGCAATACCAGGCAGACTTGCTTGGTTATCCGGTTATGCGTAGCGATGTGCCAGAACTTTCCGCCATTGGCGCGGCATTACTGGCGCGTAAAGCGCTTTACCCTGGCTCACTGACTGATTTAAAAGCTTTTTTAACCGTACATAGCACATTTCAACCCGACATGGATCGCCATCATCGGTTGCAAAAAAGATGGCAGGAATGGCGCCATGCGGTAAACAGAACATTATGGAAACCGGCCCCGTCCGCCTGATGCCTCACCTGGGAAAACGCGCGACGTTATTTACCACACATACAGGAGGACACCGGACCATAAGAAATTCAAGCTTTACGTTGTTTCACCGTACCCGACAATAACAACACAGAGAGAACATTGTCATGAAATTACGTTTAACGCTGTTAACTGCTGCAACCCTGACTGCTTTGTCTTTTACTGCTCATGCAGCGGAAAAAGGGACAATCATGATTATGGTGAATTCACTGGATAACCCGTATTACGCCTCAGAAGCAAAAGGTGCCAGTGAAAAAGCCAAGGAACTGGGCTACAAAACCACAATTTTGTCGCACAGTGAAGATGTGAAAAAACAGAATGAATTGATTGATACGGCAATCGGCAAAAAAGTCCAGGGTATCGTTCTGGATAATGCAGATTCAACGGCCAGCGTCGCGGCAATTGAAAAAGCGAAAAAAGCTGGAATTCCCGTCATATTAATCAACCGTGAAATTCCCGTTGATGATGTTGCACTGGTGCAAATTACCCACAATAACTTCCAGGCGGGTTCCGAAGTTGCAAATATTTTCGTCGAGAAGATGGGCGAAAAAGGTAAATATGCTGAACTGACGTGTAACCTTGCGGATAATAATTGTGTTACGCGCTCCAAATCCTTCCACCAGGTTATTGATCAGTTCCCGGATATGGTTAGTGTCGCCAGACAGGATGCCAAAGGTACGCTTATCGACGGTAAACGTATTATGGACAGCATCCTACAGGCCCACCCGGACGTGAAAGGTATCATCTGCGGTAACGGTCCTGTTGCACTGGGCGCTATTGCTGCATTAAAAGCGGCGAACCGCAGCGACGTGGTAGTGGTCGGTATCGACGGCAGCAACGACGAACGTGATGCGGTGAAAGCAGGCACTCTACAGGCAACCGTCATGCTCCAGGCTCAGGCTATCGCAGCACAAGGGGTTACCGATCTGGATAACTACCTGCAAAAAGGCATAAAACCCGAAAAGCAACGCGTCATGTTCCGCGGAATTCTTATCACTAAAGAAAACGCAGATAAAGTGCAGGATTTCAATATCAAGTCCTGATCCCGGGTTGTTGCGCCTCTCAGGAGGCGCAGAGGAGAACATTATGTCTAAAAAAGCCTGGTTTGCGCTGGCCTTGTTGACCGTGGGCGGATGCCGCATCGTCTCGCAGCAGGAACTTGCGGACCTCAAGTCGCCACCGAATCCACACATGGCCAATATTGATCAAACGTGGCAAAACAAAATTGTTCCGCAAATTGTCGGGCAGGCTCGTCCGGTGGCCGATTTATTAATGGCCTTGCATGCTGAAAAAGATTTTGATAGCGCCTGTAAAAATCTCGGCTACCGTTCTCAGGAAGAGAATCCCTGCATCTTTTACGTACAAGTAGAAGGAAAAATTAGCAATCTTGATACCGCCTCTCGTAGTGGAAAAATGACTATCGCCGATAAAAGCGGCAACAGCATTATTGTGCAGATTGGTCCGACGCTGCGCGGCACACAATTACGCGATGCCTTTAAAGGCACAAGTTATAGTGATTTCAATGACCAGGTATTATTTGGTGAATATGGTCGAGGAATTAACGAACAAGCAATAAAGATGATCCAATCTGCGCAGCTTAAAACCGGAGAATCAGTACACGTTTATGGTGTTTTCTCTGAGTGGGAGATACCAAAATCCATCCCGGTTATTACACCAGCGAAAATTGAATCTGTAGGAGGACAATAACATGCAGCAGCAAGATATCGTCACTCCTCATTCCGTCGAATCTGAAGTTATTATCGAAACACACGATTTATCGCGTGTTTACCCTGGGGTAGTGGCATTAGATAGCGTCAACTACCGGGTATATCGGAATAAAGTAAACGTGCTGATCGGAGAAAATGGTGCTGGTAAGTCCACCATGATGAAAATGCTTGCTGGTGTCGAAAGTCCCTCTTCCGGACAAATTATTATGGATGGCATACCCGTCACATTAAATTCGACCCATCAGGCCGAAAAACTGGGTATCAGCATTATTTTTCAGGAGTTGAATTTATTCCCAAACATGAATGTCATGGATAATATTTTCATGGCTAACGAGTTCTTTCAAAAAGGGAAAATCAACGAAAAATACCAGTACGCACTGGCAAAATCCTTACTGGAAAGACTCGAGCTGGATGTTGATCCGTATACACCTCTGGAGGAACTAGGGATCGGTCATCAGCAACTGGTCGAAATTGCTCGTGCGCTCTCCAAAGATACCCGCGTTTTAATCATGGATGAACCAACCTCCGCACTCAGCCAGTCTGAGGTGAAAGTGTTGTTTAACGTCATTGAGCAACTTAAACGGCGCGGTGTCACCATCATCTATATATCTCACCGTCTGGAAGAGTTGATGGAAATTGGTGATTACATCACGATTTTCCGCGACGGTCGTTTTATCAGCGAACGCCCAGTCAATGATGCCAGTATTCCGTGGATCATTGAACAAATGGTGGGTGACAAGAAAAAACATTTTGATTATCAACCCGCACCAAAAGGTGAAACGGTTTTATCCGTACAGGGTCTCACAGCCCTTCATCCGAGCGGCGGCTATAAGCTTAATGACGTGACGTTTAGCCTCAGTAAAGGCGAAGTCATCGGAATCTATGGTCTGCTGGGCGCTGGACGCACGGAACTGTTCAAAGGTCTGGTGGGACTTATGCCCTGCCAGAGTGGGAGCGTGCAGCTTAACGGCGAATGCATTGATAAAGCCCATTTTCAGTCACGTCTTAAAAAGGGGCTGGCGTTGGTGCCTGAAGACCGTCAGGGCGAAGGCGTTGTGCAGATGATGTCGATTCAGTCCAACATGACGCTGTCTGACTTCAGCCTGCAAGGCTTTCGTCGGGCCTGGAAATGGTTAAACCCGCATAAAGAGCAGGCCAGCGTGAAGGCGATGATCCAGCAACTGGCCATCAAAGTGAGCGATCCCCAATTGCCTATCACCTCATTAAGCGGTGGTAATCAGCAAAAAGTGGTGCTGGGTAAAGCATTGATGACGCAACCGCAGGTGGTCTTCCTTGATGAACCCACCCGAGGCATTGATGTGGGTGCCAAAACCGACGTGTATCACCTTATCGGCAAAATGGCGCAGCAAGGATTGGCTGTGATGTTCTCTTCATCAGAGCTGGACGAAGTGATGGCGCTGGCGGACCGTATTCTGGTGATGGCCGATGGCCGAATAACCGCTGATGTCCCCCGTCATGCGGTCACCCGCGAGACATTAATCGCGGCTTCTACACCTCAAGATTAATCAGGCTGGAATCCATCATGAACCAGAAATATATGATTTATATGTACCTCCTGAAGGCCAGAACGTTTATCGCACTGCTGCTGGTTATCGCATTCTTTAGCGTGATGGTACCTAATTTCCTGACCACCTCTAACCTGTTGATCATGACCCAGCACGTCGCCATCACGGGCTTACTGGCAATTGGTATGACGCTGGTGATACTCACTGGCGGTATCGATCTGTCCGTCGGGGCGGTAGCGGGTATTTGCGGCATGGTTGCAGGCGCCTTGCTTACCAACGGTCTGCCCATCTGGGGTGGCAACATCATCTTCTTCAACGTACCAGAGGTCATAATCTGTGTTGCCCTCTTCGGCGTTGTCGTTGGTTTTGTCAACGGTGCCGTCATCACGCGTTTCGGCGTTGCGCCGTTTATCTGTACGCTCGGCATGATGTACGTTGCCAGAGGATCTGCTCTTCTGTTTAACGACGGCAGCACTTACCCAAATCTTAACGGCATGGACGCGCTGGGCAATACCGGTTTTGCCACGCTGGGTTCAGGTACTTTGTTGGGGATTTATCTCCCTATCTGGCTGATGATTGCCTTCCTGCTGCTGGGCTACTGGGTAACCACCAAAACCCCACTTGGCCGCTATATCTACGCGATTGGAGGGAACGAGTCCGCCGCACGTCTGGCGGGTGTCCCTATCGTAAAAGCGAAGATCTTTGTGTACGCCTTTTCCGGCCTGTGTGCCGCTTTTGTTGGGCTGATTGTGGCTTCACAACTGCAAACCGCACATCCGATGACCGGCAATATGTTTGAGATGGATGCCATTGGCGCAACTGTGCTGGGCGGAACTGCGCTCGCGGGAGGACGCGGACGCGTCTCCGGCTCCATTATCGGTGCCTTCGTAATTGTCTTCCTCGCCGATGGCATGGTGATGATGGGCGTCAGCGACTTCTGGCAGATGGTTATCAAAGGTGTGGTTATCGTCACCGCCGTTGTTGTCGATCAGTTCCAGCAAAAGCTGCAGAACAAAGTCATTCTTATGCGTCGCCATGAAGAAAAGTTGGCGGCAGCACCTTCAGTAAATACCGTATCCAGTTAAGCAGCAACATTCCGCCGGGCATCTTTTGCCCGGCCTATACAGGGGATAAAAATATGCAACGTGATTTTCATGGTAAGACAATTGTCATCACTGGTGCTTGTCGAGGGATTGGCGCAGGTATCGCCGAACGTTTTGCCCGCGACGGCGCAAACCTGGTGATGGTATCTAATGCAGAGCGCGTCCACGAAACAGCGGAACAGCTTCGTCAGCGCTATCAGGCAGATATTTTATCTTTGCAGGTGGATGTCACCAATGAGGCGCAGGTGCAATCTCTGTACGAGCAGGCCGCAGCGCGCTTCGGCACCATTGATGTCTCGATTCAAAACGCGGGTGTTATCACCATCGACTATTTCGACCGCATGCCGAAAGCCGATTTCGAAAAAGTCCTCGCCGTAAATACCACTGGCGTATGGCTCTGCTGTCGGGAAGCAGCAAAATATATGGTTAAGCAAAACCAGGGCTGTCTGATTAATACCTCTTCCGGTCAGGGACGCCAGGGTTTCATCTATACCCCACACTACGCCGCCAGCAAGATGGGCGTAATTGGTATTACGCAAAGCCTGGCGCATGAGTTGGCACCGTGGAATATCACCGTCAACGCCTTTTGCCCAGGGATAATCGAAAGCGAAATGTGGGATTACAACGATCGTGTCTGGGGCGAAATTCTCAGCACAGATGAAAAACGCTATGGCAAAGGTGAACTGATGGCGGAATGGGTTAAAGGCATCCCCATGAAACGCGCGGGCAAACCTGAGGATGTCGCCGGACTGGTCGCTTTTCTCGCCTCTGACGATGCGCGTTATCTCACCGGACAAACCATCAACATCGATGGCGGCCTGATTATGTCTTAATGCCCACCAGGGTATCTGTTAAGAGAGTCATCACTATGATTACAAAAGATTTTGCTCAACAACTGTTTAATCTTGAGGGGCGCGTCGCTTTCGTTACTGGCGCAGGTAGCGGCATCGGTCAGACTATCGCCTGCGCACTTGCCAGCGCGGGCGCGCACGTGATCTGTTTTGATTTGCGCGAAGACGGCGGGCTGAACGCGACCGTTGATGCTATCACCGCTATTGGCGCCCAGGCTGCGCTCTATACGGGCGATGTCCGCCAGCTTAGCGACCTTCGCGCCGCGGTAGCCCTGGCGAAGGAACGCTTTGGTCGTCTGGATATTGCGGTCAATGCCGCAGGCATTGCCAACGCCAACCCTGCGCTGGAAATGGAAAGCGAGCAGTGGCAGCGCGTTATCGACATTAACCTCACTGGCGTGTGGAATTCCTGTAAAGCCGAAGCCGAGCTGATTCTGGAATCCGGTGGTGGCTCGATTATTAACATCGCATCCATGTCCGGGATTATTGTTAACCGAGGCCTTGAACAAGCCCATTACAATAGCGCTAAGGCGGGGGTGATTCATCTGTCGAAAAGCCTGGCGATGGAGTGGATTGGAAAAGGAATACGCGTGAACTCCATCAGCCCGGGATATACCGCCACGCCGATGAATACTCGACCGGAAATGGTTCATCAGACGCGGGAGTTTGAAAGCCAGACGCCAATTCAGCGCATGGCAAAAGTGGAAGAGATGGCGGGCCCGGCACTCTTTCTGGCCAGCGATGCCGCTTCATTTTGCACCGGTGTAGACCTGGTTGTAGATGGCGGATTTATCTGTTGGTAAACAGCAATACGCCCGCAGCCATTGTTAGCTGCGGGCGTTAATTTATTCGCGGCTACAGGCAGCCAGCGTTTTTCGTTGCCGCCCGTGTTCATCAAAGTTCTCTGCGGCCAACCAGCGCTGTAACACGGCGTCACACTGGGGCCATTCGCTATCAATCATTGATAACCAGTCGCTGTCGCGATTACGCCCCTTGCGCACAATCTTCTGGCGAAAGCGACCTTCGAAGATAAACCCAAGGCGTTCCGCTGCCCTTCGAGAAGCGGTGTTCAGAGAATCGCATTTCCACTCCACGCGACGATAGCCCAACGCAAATGCCTGGCGTAACAGCAGCCAGATGCTTTCGGTGCCGAGAACCGTATTTTTCATACGCGGTGACCAGGTCACATGACCAATTTCGACCGAACCGTGCTCTCGTTCAATCGCCATAAAGCACACCAGTCCAACGGCACGTCCTGAACGCTGTTCAATGACGGCATAGGGAACCAGAGATGCATCAGTAACTTTCCCCTGCACCCAGCAAGCTGCGGCCTCGACGCTTGTGGGGCGAGAGCTTGCAAGCCAGGTCCAGTCGCGATCGTCCGGCGCCTGCGCGTAGGCATCAAACAGATCGGCGGCATGGCTGTCGGCATCCAGGGGAACCAGTCGACAATATTGCCCTATCAGCGTTTCCCGTGGCAGTACGGCAGCGCCATTCCAGTCCGGCACGACATCGCCGACGGTCTGCCCATAAAGATTTATTTCCGGCACGATTCAACCCCAGTTGCGAAGAAAAAAATAGTTATAACACCGGCCATTACACCTTCAAAGCGTCACCAGGGTGATTTTGACAACAAACAGAAAATCAGCAGTCCTTCTATACTGATTAAAAATCAACGCGGAAGAGAGCCTTATGCCACTACCCGATTTTCATGTTTCCGACCCTTTTACGTTAGGCATTGAACTGGAAATGCAGGTGGTCAATCCGCCAGGCTACGACCTGAGCCAGGATTCTTCCCGGCTGATTGATGCCGTAAAACCGCAGCTCACCGCCGGAGAAGTGAAGCACGATATCACCGAAAGTATGCTGGAGATGGCGACCGGAGTTTGCCGAAATATCGACCAGGCTGATGCTGAATTGTCCGCTATGCAGCAGATAATTATGCGAGTTGCTGCAGAGCATCACCTCGCCATTTGTGGCGGCGGCACACATCCATTTCAAAAATGGCAACGTCAGGAAGTCTGCGATGACGAACGCTATCGGCGCAACCTGGAAAATTTTGGCTATCTTATCCAGCAGGCGACGGTATTCGGCCAGCATGTACATATCGGCTGCGCAAACGGCGATGATGCCATTTACCTGCTACACGGCCTGTCGCGATTTGTTCCCCATTTTATTGCGCTCTCGGCCGCCTCACCTTATATGCAGACCTCCGACACGCGGTTTGCCTGCGCGCGACTGAATATATTCTCCGGATTTCCCGATAATGGCCCGATGCCATGGGTGAATAACTGGCAAGAATTCGAGGGGCTATTCCGTCGACTGGCTTACACCAGCATGATTGATAGCATTAAAGATTTACACTGGGATATCCGCCCCAGCCCGCACTTTGGCACGGTAGAGGTTCGGGTCATGGATACGCCGCTGACCCTTGATCATGCGGTCAATATGGCAGGACTTATTCAGGCTACCGCCCACTGGTTACTCACCAAACGTCCATTCAAGCACCAGGAGCGTGATTACCTGTTGTATAAATTCAATCGTTTTCAGGCCTGTCGCTTTGGTATGGCGGGAATCGTCACCGACGTCAATACCGGCGACGGTTGCCGCCTGTCAGAAGACACATTGCGACTCCTGGAGAATATCGCTACCTCTGCAGATAAAGTAGGCGCAACCAGCGCGATTGAAGCTATACATCTGCAGGTTAAAAATGGTCATGATGAAGCACAAAACATGCGTGACTTTGTCGCCGAAGGCGGGTCACTAAGTGGTCTGGTGAAAAAACATTGTGAGATTTGGGCGGGGTTGTAAGCGTGGGAATTTGCGTTGCCCGCTGAGATCCCGGACAATAGCTTTTTAACTCAAGTTTAACAATGTCATGAAACACCCGCTTGAATCACTGATGACTGTCGCAGGGATCCTGCTACTGGCTTTTTTGTCTTGCCTGCTGCTACCTGCCCCCTCACTTGGCCTGATGCTGGCACAAAAACTCGTCGCCATTTTTCATCTGATGGATCTCAATCAGTTTTATACTTTACTGTTTTGCCTGTGGTTTTTACTGCTGGGCGTGATTGAATATTTGGTGCTGCGCTTCATCTGGCGGCGCTGGTTCTCGCTGGCGGATTAGGCCCGCGAGAACCCTCTGCTGTTAATGCGTTCGGCTATGATTTTCTTTGCGATAAGCTCCCGGCGGCTGGCTGAACGTACGGGTGAAAATACGCGTAAAGGTCTGCTGCGAATCGAATCCGTATTTCAAACAGATGTCGTACACTTTCTGGTCGGTATCGCGTAGATCGCGCGCCGCCAGCAGCAGCTTGCGCTCGCGGATGTAACGCCCAAGACTTTCGCCTTTGTACTGCATAAAAAGACGCTGCAGGTGCCATTTGGAATATCCCGCATGGCGTGCAATATCATCAATGCGCAATGGCTGATTCAAATTATCATCAATCCATTCAACAATCGTATCAATTACCTGAGCAGAAATCGTCATCATGCTCTCCCCTGTATTCATTGAGTCACCTGTTGCCACCAGGCCGTAAACGGTTGGTCCGGTTCGGACAGTATTACCGGTTCACCCAGCATTGGCGTCAGCAGTCGGTAATCCTGATGACGGCTGGCAAGCGCCAGTCGTTTGTAAGGATCATCCCAGGTATGTTTCGCCAGAACGAAACGGCCGGCATGCCCTGGCAACACGGCTTTCGCATGCAGATCTGCCGCAGCCTGCGCCGTTTCTTCCGGCATCATGTGAATAAACTTCCAGTCCTGGTCATACTGACCGTTCTCCATAATCGCCAAATCGACAGAGCCAAATTGCTCGCCGATGGCTTTAAAATGCGGTCCATAGCCGGAATCGCCGCTGTAATAAACGTTCTGCTCCGGCGTTTCGAACATGAAGCTCGCCCATAGCGTTTGGTTGCGTTTGATACCACGTCCCGAGAAATGACGAGCAGGCAGCACATGAACGATCAGAGAATCCGTCACTCTGACGGACTGATTCCAGTCCCGTTCTTCGATTATCTCGCTGCGCATCCCCCAGTAACGCAAATGCGATCCCACGCCGAGCGGCGTAATCACCCGCTTAATTTTCGGCATTAGCGCCTTGATAGTGGCGAGATCCAGATGGTCATAGTGATCGTGCGAGATGATGAGCAGGTCTATCTCCGGCATCGTCTGTGCGGTCCACGGATAATCACCGGCAAAGGCCTTGTTCAGGAACGAGAACGGTGCGGCATAATTGCTGAAAACCGGATCAATCAGGATACGCTGACCCGCCAGCTGTAAATACCACGAAGAATGGCCCAGCCAGACCAGGGTATCCTGCTGCGGCGAAAGCCCGGCGAGATCGGTCGCGACCATAGGTAACGGTTGTGCTGGTCGTGCATTTTCACGCTTAGCGACCAGAAACTCCCACCAGGCCGCCAGCATGCCTTTGTTGCCGGTATAGCCCGGTGTCGGCACCTGGTTATGAAACTGTCCATCACGATAGTGCGGTGACTGTTCAACCTGACTTAGTTGTGCCCCTTGCGGCGCCTGACCAAACCCGGCATTGAGTACAAACGGTAAACTTGCAGCTGCAGCAATAAGCATAATAACAACCACACAAACTGTGAGACGCTTCATATCCTGACCTTAAACGCGCCCCCTTTCCGCTGGTTTGCGCGACTGACTCTTGATTATGAGTGAGTAAGCACTCATTATAGAAATCGAAAGTTCTCCGTCAAGATGATTTTCAATCTTTGACATTCGCCGTTGCGGCGCAGCAAACGCCGTGATTCAATCATGTTTTTTACAGACTTAAGGGTAAAGTGTAGTGGCTCGTCCGAAGAGTGAAGACAAAAAATTGGCATTACTGGAAGCTGCAACCACAGCATTTGCACAATCAGGTGTTGCGGCCTCTACCGCCGTAATCGCGCGCAATGCAGGGGTTGCGGAGGGAACGTTGTTTCGCTATTTCGCGACCAAAGATGATTTGATCAACGAGCTTTACCTCTTTTTGAAGCAAGACCTTTGTCAGTCGATGATGGCAAACCTGGATCGTTCAGTGACCGATGCCAAAACCATGACTCACTACATCTGGAACAGCTACATTAGCTGGGGCCTGAACCACACCTGCGGGCATCGCACGATTCGTCAGTTGGCCGTCAGCGAGAAAATAAGCAAAGAAACCGAACAACAGGCTGACGATATGTTCCCGGAACTGCGCGATCTTTGTCATCGTTCCGTACGACCCGAGTTTATGTCTGACGAATATCGCGCCTTTGGCGACGCGCTATTCCTTTCTCTGGCAGAAACCACCATGGAGTTCGCCGCCCGCGACGCTGCCCGCGCAAATGAATATATTTCGATGGGGTTTGAAGCCATGTGGCGCGCCCTGACCCGCGAGGAACAATAATGGACGGCCAGACCCTACCTGCCTGTGCGAAACGCCTTGCGCTTGAATTGCCTTTTACCGAACACTGCTGGCCTTTCGGCCCGGAATACGATGTCTTCAAGGTTGGCGGTAAAATTTTTATGCTGGTCACGGAGCTTCGCAGACGGCCGCTTATTAACCTGAAATCCGATCCGCAAAAATCACTGTTAAACCAGCAGATCTACCCCAGCATTAAGCCCGGCTATCACATGAATAAAAAGCACTGGATCTCGGTCTATCCTGGTGACGATATTACCGAGTCATTACTGGCAGAGCTGGTGAATGATTCCTGGCACCGCGTCGTCGACGGCTTGCCGAAGCGGGATCAAAAACGCCTGCGTCCAGGTTGATTTATCGCTAACCCCGATAAGTGTTTTTGCATTTTCCTGTCTTATCTTTTTCCTGCTAACCCTGTACCCTGCTGAAACAAAACGCACCCGCAGGGTATGGAAAATCACCAGGAGTAGTTATGGATATTGTTTCTGTCGCCTTAAAACGTTACTCCACTAAGGCATTCGATCCGAATAAAAAACTGACCGCTGAGCAGGCCGAAAAATTAAAAACGCTGCTGCAGTTTAGCCCGTCCAGCACCAACTCTCAGCCATGGCACTTTATCGTCGCCAGCACTGACGAAGGTAAGGCGCGTGTGGCTAAATCCGCAGCCGGCGGCTTTGTATTCAACGAACGTAAAATGCTGGATGCTTCCCACGTTGTGGTGTTCTGCGCCAAAACGGCGATGGATGATGCATGGCTGGAACGCGTGGTGGATCAAGAAGAAAGCGATGGTCGTTTCGCCACGCCTGAAGCGAAAGCCGCAAACCACAAAGGCCGCACCTTCTTTGCCGACATGCATCGCAAAGAACTGAAAGATGACAACCACTGGATGGCAAAACAGGTGTACCTGAACGTCGGTAACTTCCTGCTGGGCGTTGCGGCGATGGGCCTGGATGCTGTGCCGATCGAAGGCTTTGATTCAGCAGTCATGGATGCAGAATTTGGCCTGAAAGAAAAAGGTTTCACCAGCGTAGTGGTGGTTCCTGTGGGTCATCACAGCGTAGAAGATTTCAACGCCGCGCTGCCGAAATCTCGTCTGCCGTTGGAAACGACGCTGACGGAAGTCTAATCCTCCGCATTTGCATAAGCTCCGCGCAGCGGTCATCATAGACCGCTGTTTATTAAGGAGACGTTATGCAGGAATTGATATCTCAGGTAGAAGAACTCGGCATTGAAATAAATCACACCACCTCATTGGTGATGATTTTTGGCATTATTTTTATCACCGCCATTATTGTTCACGTTATTTTGCACTGGGTGGTATTACGCGCATTTGAAAAGCGCGCCAGCGCCAGCTCCCGCCTGTGGCTACAAATCATCACGCAGAACAAGTTATTTCACCGACTGGCATTCACCCTACAGGGTATCATTGTCAATATACAGGCCGCACTCTGGCTACAGAAAGGCAGCGAAGCAGCAGAAATATTAGTGACCTGCGCACAGTTGTGGATCATGATGTACGCCCTGCTGTCCCTGTTTTCCCTGCTGGACGTTATTCTCAATCTGTCGCAAAAACTCCCTGCTGCGTCGCAATTGCCGCTAAAAGGCATATTCCAGGGCATCAAACTCATCAGCGCAATTCTCGTCGGAATATTGATGATTTCCCTGCTGATTGGTCAGTCACCGGCAATACTGATAAGCGGTCTGGGCGCCATGGCCGCCGTGTTAATGCTGGTGTTTAAAGATCCAATCCTCGGACTGGTTGCCGGAATACAACTTTCAGCCAACGATATGTTGAAGTTGGGTGACTGGCTGGAAATGCCGAAATATGGTGCAGATGGCGCGGTTATCGATATTGGCTTAACCACCGTGAAAGTGCGCAACTGGGATAACACCATCACCACTATCCCAACCTGGTCACTGGTCTCAGACTCTTTTAAAAACTGGAGTGGAATGTCGGCTTCCGGTGGGCGGAGAATAAAACGCAGCATCAGCATCGATGCCACCAGCATCCATTTTCTTGATGAGGATGAGCGCCAGCGTCTGCATAAAGCCCACCTGCTGAAACCGTATTTAACCGCACGTCACCAGGAAATTGACGAGTGGAATCAGCAGTTAGATGCGCCTGAATCGGTGTTGAATCACCGCCGGATGACCAATATTGGCACCTTCCGCGCTTATCTGAACGAGTATTTGCGTCATCATCCGCGTATTCGCAAAGATATGACGTTAATGGTGCGCCAGCTTGCGCCGGACGATCACGGATTACCGATCGAAATTTATGCCTTTACCAATACGGTGGTCTGGCTGGAATATGAAAGTATTCAGGCTGATATCTTCGACCATATATTTGCCGTAGTCGAAGAGTTTGGCTTGCGCATTCATCAGTCGCCTACCGGAAACGATATTCGTGCGCTGTCTGGCGCGTTTCAGCGATAAAGCTCAGGTACTGGCGCGTGAAATATAGCGCCAGTCCATCATCACCCTTTCCGTCTGCGCGTCAGGATTTTCTATTTTATTCAGCAATAATCCTACCGCTTTGCGGCCTATATCCCGTGAGGGCTGCTCAATGGTCGAAAGCTGTGGAGAAACCATTTCTGCCAGTTCCGTACCGTCGAAACCAACAACGGCGATATCCTGCGGGATCTGTAATCCGGCATCGAAAATAGCGCGCATCGCACCAGCGGCTAGCGTGTCCGATACGGCAAACACCGCGTCGGGTTTCACCTTTGCGGCAAGTAGTGTTTTCATCGCCGCAATTCCTGCACTGGAACTTAATTCACTGGCATATTCCACAGCCTGATATTCAAGCGACAGCGCATGCAGCGCCGCTTTATAGCCGCGTTCGCGCAAACGAGCATATTTATAACTCAGGTCATGATTGATTAAGGCAATTCGTCGGTAGCCCTTATCCACCAGGTGAGATATTACCGACTGTGCGGCGTCAACATCGTTAATCCCCACGCAGGAAACCGCGCCTTTGTCAGCATATTCCGCGCACTGAACCCAGGGCGCATCGCCAATCAGCGTAGTCAGTTCCGGTAATTTGGAGAATGCATCCATGGTGATAATGCCATCGACGATTTTCCCCGACAGGAGCTTCAATGCTGATTTTGAGCGGGCTGTATCCGAGCCGGAATTACACAGTAAAATGCGATAGCCATTCTTCTCCGCCTCCTCTTCAATGCCTTTAACAACTTCTGCACAAAAAGGATTGGCGATGTTGGAAACCATCACCAGAATCATCGAACTACGTGCCGTACGCAGCTGACGCGCCAGCAGGTTGGGCTGATAATTGCTTTCTTTAATAGCCTGTAGCACGCGCTCACGATTTTTGGCTTTGACGGTATCACTGTGATTCAGTACACGCGATACCGTCGCCACCGACACACCGGCAAGCTGGGCGATTTTTTGAATAGACATAACGACGACACATCCTGCGGTTTACGCTTTGCGTTGAGGCTACCATAAAATCGCCGACTGGCGAACCGGATGCGTGTTTAGCGCTGTACTGATATCCAACGCTGCTGCTGATGGCTTTTTATAATTGCATCAATAATATACATCACATCCGCACCATCAGAAAAAGACGCAAATCGACGCTCCGCCGTCGCGGGCATTTTGCCTGCCAACACCGCCTGATAAAACTGCTGCATCATATTCTTGAACGCATCCGGCCAGCCTTCAATATGCCCACCCGGAAAGTGCGCACTGGCAGCTACATCAGCATTCATCAATCCAGGGTCGTCCGTCAGGATCTGGTTCGCCTGCTGACGATGCCCAACCCAAAGCTGTTGCGGCGTTTCCTGATCCCAGTGCAGTGAACAGTGGCTACCGTTAATTTCAAAGCTCAGGTGATTCTTGCGCCCGGCACTCACCTGCGAAACGCTAAAGCAGCCTTTGCTGCCATCATCAAAACGTACCAGCACCGACCCACGATCTTCTGTCGTAACCGCTTTATCCTCAAATTGCACATCAGCCGTTTGCTGGCCAAACGTAGCGTTACTGGCAATGCTGGCTTTACGTACCGGCCAGACGATAGCCAAATCGGCCATCACCTCGACAATACGTTTTCCAGTCACGAATTGCACCGTATCACACCAGTGCGAACCGATATCCGCTACCGCCCGTGAATCGCCGCCCTGTGCGGCATCGACCCGCCAGTTGTAGTCAGTCTCCAGCAGCATCCAGTCCTGCAGGTAGCTCCCCTGTACGGCAAACAGACTGCCCACGCTGCCGCTTCTGACCATACTGGCCGCCTGCTGCACCATTGCAAACTGGCGATAGACAAAGCTCACGCCGTGCACCACTCCAGCCTGCTGCGCCAGCGTTTCCAGTTCACGAGCCTCATCCGGCGTCATACACAGCGGCTTTTCTGAAAACACGTGCATACCCGCGCGTAAAATCTGCCGATTGATGTCGGCATGCAGATGATTCGGTGTACAGTTATGCACTACCTGTAGTCCGGGATGCGCCAGCAGCGCTTCAACGCTGCCGTACGCATGAGGAATATGAAGAGCATCTGCGCGTTCCTGGGCAACCGCCAGCGAGCTATCACAGAGCGCCACCACGTTCACACCGCCGAGTCGACGCAACGCCTCAATATGTGCAGGCCCAATAAATCCGCTGCCAATAATGCCAACCTGTATCATTTGCGTACCTCATCGCCAGCGGCGAAATCATCAAATGCACGTGCAGAAACCGGAATAACATGGCGGCGTATAAAATCACTCCCCTCACGCGCCCCGGTTTGCGCGTCTTTCAGGCAACACTCCCATTCCAGCACCGCCCAGCCAGGGAAATCATATTGTGTGAGCTTGCTGAAGATCGTTTTGAAATCGACCTGCCCGTCCCCCAAAGAACGGAAGCGCCCGGCGCGATCGAGCCACGGCTGATAACCGCCATAGACACCGCTGCGGCTACTGGCATGGTACTCAGCGTCCTTGACGTGGAACGCTTTAATACGCGAGTGATAGACATCGATAAACCCAAGATAATCCATCTGTTGCAATAACAGATGGCTCGGGTCATAGAGAATGTTGCAGCGAGGATGATTATCAACCAGCGCAAGAAAACGCTCGAACGTCACGCCATCGTGCAGATCTTCGCCGGGATGGATCTCAAAGCAAACATCCACCCCATGGTGATCAAAGCGATCGAGAATCGGTCTCCAGCGGCGCGCCAGCTCCAGAAAAGCCTCTTCAAAGCGCTGACGATTATGCGGTGGCCACGGATAAAAGAAAGGCCAGGCAAGCGAACCTGAAAACGTGGCATGTGCCGTCAGCCCCAGTCTTTGCGAAGCCGCAGCGGCCTGGTGTAAGGTTTCGATGGCCCATGCCTGTCTGGCCTGCGGATTAGCGCGTACAGACGGCGGAGCAAATCCGTCAAAAGCGTCATCGTAAGCCGGATGGACGGCAACCAGTTGACCTTCAAGATGGGTAGATAATTCGCTAATCACTAACCCATATCCGGCCAGCATCCCGCGAATATCATCACAATAAGCCTGACTTACAGCAGCTTGTTCGACATCAAACAGCGACTTGTGATTACACGGGATTTGTAATGCCTTATAGCCCAGCTCCGCCGCCCATTTTGCCACGCCTTCCAGGGTGTTAAATGGCGGGCGATCCCCGATAAATTGCGCCAGAAAAATGCCAGGCCCCTTGATGGTTTTCATAACCCCTCCTGAAAATTATGCCTGCTCTTTGTCGTCATACTTGAAAGAGAAAAGGAAAATCACGGCAATCACTGCGGCAGCGACTGCCGGGATCCACCAGAATGTGGTCCACGCCTGAGGCACGGTTTGCCCCGCCACCAGCCGGTTGTAAAGTGCGCCTGAAATTTGCGAGCCCAGCAGCATACCGATCCCATAGGTAAACATGACGATCATGCTTTGCGCCTGACCTTTTACTTTTTCCCCGGCGATACGATCGGTGTAAATAAAGCCGACCACGAAGAAGAAGTCGTAGCACACGCCGTGCAGCAGAATGCCGAGATACAGCAGGAATCGCCCCTCTTCGCTGATGCCGAGGGCAAAAAATGCGTAGCGCACGAACCAGGCGCACATCCCGATTAACAGCATGTATTTCACGCCCAAACGTCTGAACAGGAACGGGATCACCAGCATGAAGAATATTTCAGACATCTGACCAAACGACATCGCCGTACTGACGTCGCCGACGCCCGCATCAGCAAGAAACGACGCGGTATACGCGTAATAGGTTCCCAACGGTACAGAGATAAGCGTCGCGCAGAGCGAGAAGACAAAAAAGTGACGGACCTTGAGTAAGGCAAAAGCATCCGCACAAAACAGATCACGAACTTTCACCGGCAGTCCTTTCGCCGGTGCAGGCGTGTTGGGCAGCGTCAGGCTGTAGAGGGCCAGAATCACAGAGATAATCGCCGCCAGCGTAAAGATGCCGGTGGTGTCCGAAATTCCGGTTACACCGATAAAGATCCCCGCGACAATCCAGCCAATGGTGCCAAACACCCGCACCACCGGGAAGGTTTTGTCCTTATCCGACAGGCTATGAAAAGCAATATTGTTGGTAAGCGCCAGCGTTGGCATGTAGCACAACGTGTAGCCAAACAGCAGACCAATCAACAGTGCACCGTTTTGCGCCACCAATGCCTGCGGAACAAACCACAGGATTGCCGCGCCAGCAAGGTGCATCACCGCCATCACCTTTTGCGAGGCAAAAAAGCGGTCTACCAGCATCCCTAAGACGAATGGCGACAGAATAGAGGCAATGGGCCCGGCTGAGAACGCATCGCCAATCAACAGCGACATGTTGTGCTGGCTCATCACCAGCCCCAGCGTGACGGACCAACTTCCCCAGATAAAGAATTGTAAGAACATCATTAGCGACAGCCGGGGGACCAGCAGCCGGTACTGTACGCTCTGTTTTCCACTACTTTCGGTTGTTGACACCATTTTTTGCCCCATCCTTAAAAAGTAATCGATTACAAAATAGATTCAATAGAAAAGTAATCGATTACAAAATAAAGATCCTGTCAGCAGCAGCAAAATTGCGAGAACGGTCACGATAAACGTTGAGTGAGGATCCGATCCCATCCTGACGATGGGATCGGTAATAACAAGATCGGTAGAAACTTAGCGGGACTTACGACGCAGCAGTTTGAAGGCAACAAACAGGAACAGGATCCACACCGGTAGCAGGATAGCTGACAGGCGCATCTCATCCATCGTACACATCAGCACCAGAATCATGCCAAGGAATGCAATACACAGGTAGTTCCCTGCCGGATACAGCAGCGCTTTAAACTGCGTGTCACGTCCCTTACGACGCATCGCCGCCCGGAATCGCAGATGTGCCAGGCAGATCATAATCCAGTTCAGCAGCAGCGTCGCCACCACCAGTGCCATCAGCAGGCTAAAGGCCTTTTGCGGCAGCACATAGTTGATGAGTACCACCAGCGACGTAATAGCACCGGAAAGGATCAGTGAGTTCACCGGTACGCCGCGACGGCTGACGCGGGTTAAGAACTTCGGCGCGTTACCCTGAACCGAAAGACCAAACAGCATGCGGCTGTTAGAGTAGACGCCACTGTTATACACCGACAGCGAAGCCACCAGGATGACAAAGTTCAGCGCAGAAGCCACTACGTTGCTGTCGAGATTATGGAAAATCATTACGAACGGGCTGCTGTTGGATTTCACTTCCACCCACGGGTACAGCGCCAACAGCACCACCAGAGAACCGATATAAAACAGCAGAATACGGTACACCACCTGGTTTACCGCCTTTGGAATGCTTTTCTGCGGATCCTGCGCTTCCGCGGCAGTAATCCCGATAAGCTCCAGCCCACCAAAGGAGAACATAATCACTGCCAGCGACAGAATTAATCCGTTCCAGCCGGTAGCAAAAAAGCCGTTGTAACGCCACAAGTTATCGATGCTTGCATGTTCCCCGCCGTTACCGGAAAACAGCATCCACACGCCAAAACCAATCATGCCGATAATGGCCAGTACTTTAATCAGCGCAAACCAGAATTCCGTTTCGCCATACAGACGTACGTTGACCAGATTGACGGCGTTGATGATCACGAAGAATGCCGCGGCCCAAATCCAGGTTGGAACATCGGGCAACCAGTACTGCATGTAGATCCCTGCCGCTGTCAGTTCTGCCATGCCGACCAGCACAAACATCACCCAGTAGTTCCAGCCGGACAGAAAACCCGCGAACGGTCCCCAGTATTTATAGGCAAAATGGGCAAACGATCCGGAAACGGGTTCTTCGACCACCATTTCGCCCAGTTGACGCATAATCAAAAAAGCGATGATCCCGGCAACGCCGTAACCCAGTAACACCGCAGGTCCCGCCATCTGAATAGCCGGGCCAATGCCCAAAAACAGGCCGGTACCAATTGCGCCGCCCAGCGCAATTAACTGAATATGGCGGTTTTGCAACCCTCGTTGAAGCGTCGGCTCGTTCGTCGACGCGGCATCAGACACGCTGGTGTCAGATGCAGTTGACGCGTTTTTCACGCCCTTCCCCTGTGTGGTTTTTATTGAAGGGGCTTCTTTTAACATTTCAACCTGGTTGTCGCAAGGCGCAATCGATTGGATACGCCGGGCTTCCTTGCCCAACGCACCGAGGCTCGGGAGAAAAACAATAGAAAGAAGGCGAGTTGTTATTGTTTATTCAGGTCAATACGTACCACGTTATCTGGCGCAGACGTAGAGTGGTCTTTATTAAATTTCTGTTTCACGGTGACAAACAGGGTTTGCCCATCCGCCGAGAGCAGCAAGCTGTTAGGGTTTGGTGGTAAATCCCAGCTTTTCTTCACGCTGTAATCGGTCGCATTCAGGCTGAGCAATTTCCCTGAATCACGCTGGGTAATATAGATTTCGTTGCGTTTTGCGTTAAATTTCACCGCCAGCGAATCACCCACATCCAATTTTTTCAGCAGCTTACCAGTATGGATATCCAGCACCAGGGTAGTCTTCGCTTTCGAGTTGTCGGTGACAAACAGGCGACCCGTTTGTGCGTCCTCCGTCATATTCAGCAACAGCGCAGGTTGTTCTCCCAGCGGTTGCCAGCGTTTTTCTACGCGCTGATTACGCGGGTTGATAACAAGAATTTCACCGCCGCCGTTAGCTGCATAAATTCGCTGCGTCACTTCTGAATAATGCAGTCCGGTCATCCATTTACCCGTATTTTTAATGCGGGTTTTTAGCTTCAGGGTTTCAGCGTCAACCACCCAAATCACCGCCGGATCCGCCACGGCACCAATATAGAGCAAACCGTTATGCAGCAGCACCTGGCGCGCACCATACGGGAAACCTTCTGGGTTACGTTCCGGGAACAGTACGCGATTTTTCACTTTGCCGTCAGCGGTATTCAGCGCGCTCAGGCCACCATCCAATGAGTTGGTGACATACACCGTTTTACCGTCCGGCGAGATAGCCATACCAAAGTTTTTCATATCGGTATGACTCAAGCCGAGCGTTTTAAGCGTTTTTGGATCCAGCTTGTAAACCACGCCGCCCTGCACATCTTTAAATCCTTCGGCGCTGGCAACGTACAACGCATCCCCTGCCGGGCTAAGCGCCATTTCATATAACCCATCCGCCAGCGCGCGTTGTTGCACATCACTGACGGCAGGTTGCGCTGTTTTTTCCGTAACGCTGGCGTTGCTGGCTGGCGTGGTATGCGCCGCACAACCGCTTAACGCCGCAGTAATCAGCAATGCCAGCGCGGATGTTGTTTTTTTCATTGTCGGGATCCTTACCAGAAGTAATACAGGGAGTTAATAACAAAAGAGAATGAGAACTATACGCATTATCTTTACTGAATCAAGAATAATTACCCGAGAGTAAAAAACATGAAACAGAGGTTTGAAGATGCAGACAGGTGCGCGCGACTTCCGGTTTTTCATAATTACAGTGAATTATTCTGGACGAAAAGGCATCGCAGGCCACAGAATGCGCTTTACTGTTTTTCTAACATTTTCAAACGGGTGAACCTGTTGTACTTCAGCCACTCGTTTTTTAGCCAGGCCAGGCAACGACTGTCATGAATAAGATCATCAAACGACTGGAAATCGTCAAAAGCGCTATTGAACTGGAAGATGAGGAGATTATTTTCCAGCAGGTGGCGCATCTTAAAAATGAGCCTTTGTCAGTCGTACCAGGCACCATTGTGCAGGCGATCGAAGAACGACGCTTTGGTGATGCCCTGCGTGAAATCTCGGCCTGGCTGCAATCTCAACGGGCAGTCTCTACGTGGCAGGATCCCGCCATTGCCGCCAGTAAGCTGGAACTCAAAGCACTCGAAACACAGTTGCGTGACCTGATCGATAAGCGTAACACGCGCATTCAAATCCTCGATGATTTCAACGATCTGTATCACCTTCGTCTTGGACCGCTGATGAGCCGCATTCTCGAACTGCGTAAACAGCTCGCCGCCAGTGCCCAGCGCAAACAGGAAGCGGAGCGAAAACGCCGGGAAAAAGACTATCAATCCTGTCAGCACTATATTTCCCAGGCTGTTGATCAACTGGCCAGGCTCAAGCAGCACTGGATGAACCAGAATTCAGATTCGCGCGAATCGGTGGAAACACGCCAACGTATTCAGCAGCAAACTGAACTGATTACCGCCCTGCTGGCTGAGATTCGTGAGCTGGAAAACGACTTTTCTCGCCAGGACGACAGCGCAACCCGTCAGGCACAGGAAGAGGCCAGCCATGAATATGATGAATATCAGGAGCAGCAGCAGGATGCACAGCATCGTTTTAGCCGTGACCAGCGGCTTTCCTCTGATGAACGTAATGAGTTAAAACGCCTGTGGCGTCAGGCAAGCCGTCTTTGCCACCCGGACGTGGTAGCCGATGATCTGAAAGAGAAAGCGCATCAGATGATGGTGCAGCTTAACCAGGCGCGCCAAAATGCCGATCTTGCCGCCGTCCGGGCGCTACTGACTCAATTGCAAAGCGGCCTCGAACCGATGATGGCGAGTGACCGATTGAACGATTTGCAGCATTTACGCAGCAAAATACAGCAGCTCAGAGAACAAATTAACGCGCTGCTCAAAGAGATTACCGAACTGGAAGCCGAGAACGCCTGGCGGCTTGCCACCTCCGTGACTGATAAAGAAGCCTACTTCTCCGATCAACAACGGGCGCTTACGGAAATCCGCAATACGCTGGAACAGCAGGTGCATCAGGTTGAACAGGAACTGTTGGCGGGCTAAGCCCTATCAGCAATAGCAATCAGAAAAAATAACCTCTTCAAGTGAGTTTTTAAAATTAAGCACAAAAAGCCAAAAATAGGATAATTCCCTAAAAAATTCACAACACTAAGAATTATCAACCTGAATACTCGAGTTTCAGGTCGATAACTGCAAATTTAGCGATATTTCTCTCTTCCCCTCGACGCGCCTTCTCTTTGTCCTGGTCTTGATTAAGAATTCTCCTACCAACCAGTAAGCCCATTAAGAAAAACGGGTATCCATCTGAAATATAATGTTTTTCATATAAATCCCTTCCAAAACAGATAGGAATACCCTGTCTTTATAGAAACCACTCAATCATTATTCATGCGATTCATAAGCGAAATCTATCAATCATTTACGCAGAGCTGAAATAAACGATTTATCTTAAATTTTAACAAAGTGTAATATCTACTTTAAGAATAGTTAATGATTCTAATAAATACAGAGAATATCTGTTTAATCTGGAATTAATAAGGATACGTTCACAGCACAGAACGTAATACGAGATTTAATTAACATTTCACGCGTCGCAAGAAACTCTTTTTTAACCTACAAAAAGAGGCGGCTGCTTGCACCAAAATTTCAAGGAGATCGTTATGTCAAAGGCTATTTTTTTGGGTGACTCAATTTACCCTTGGCTAGGCATGCGAGAAATCCTACGTGGCTCATCATTATATATTGATATCGCGTATTACTCCTCCCAGACGCTCTCTGCTGTCAAAATGCTTCCTTATGAAACGGATTGCATCATCATTAATCCTGACAAATCAGATTTTTTAAAATATGCCAGGATTATCCGCAACATGGCTTTACGACCTGTCACCAAAATTATTGTTTTGGCAGATGAAGCTACTTTTACTCTTTTTCAAACCGTTTGTGGGAAGAACATGCTGTTTCTTGATCAAGATGCCAGTCTTGATCGGCTACACCATGCCGTTACACGTATCACAAAAAACAATAACCAACAAAATATCAAAGCATTACACAACAAGATCACAGCAAACGAATTCAACGTAATGATGATGCTTGCCCGAGGATGGTCACTGACACAAATCGCCGGGGCATCACAAAAAAGTGAAAAAACCATCGGGGCGTACAAAAGCAATATTGCCAGAAAACTCGGCAAAAATAACACCCGGCTCAAGTACACCATTTCTCACTATAGCCAGCCGTAACTGACTTATTTAAGGACAATTATCACGGTTATTATTTAAAAAAGTTTTCTTTCGACTCGCTTTTTAATTCCGCATCGCACGGAAGGAAACCCTATTCCCAAAAATATATTACCGGGTAGCACATCCGCGTGCCAACCATAGCCAACAACTCAATGTATTAACACATGCATAACAGGAATGTAGACGAGGGTTATATATGAACAAAGTTTACAGCATTATTTGGAACGCGGCGCTCGGTATCTGGGTGGTCGTTTCTGAATTAACCAAAGGAAAGAAAAAAAGCAGCTCGCGTAAAACGGTTGCGGTATTAGCAGCGGGTGCATTAAGCGCTGCTTCAATGCAGGTTTCCGCTGATCCGATTATCGATATCGGTGATCACAATATTTTCACCGACTACCAGGCAGGTATTTCCGTTGGGGATTATGCGGGTATCCACGACTACGGATTCTTATATAAAGATATCACTGCTGGTCAGGCGCTCAATATCAGCGGTGCGATCCCAACGATCAGTCCGGGTCAAAGTGGCGTTGTTGAATCAACGACCATCAGAGAGCTGCTGCAAACCGGCAAAATCACTCTTAAGGCCACCAGCCCTGACCAGAGCGTAAAAACGATTACTAATGCTGAAGAGCTGGCGGAATACCTGACGTACAACCGGTCGTCGACGCCTTCACAGAGCACAGAATTCTCTATTAACGACCCGGCATTTCCTGGTGAGCCGGCATCAATTAAAGTCTTTGATACCCAAGAGTTAAGTAGTTTTCTTACCGAATCACAGATCGGCGATTCGGTATTAAACACCTACGATCCAACGTTGTCTAAAATCTATAAACAATTTGGCATCGCGCTGGCGACAAATGGCTCCATAGCCAATCTGGATATTGGCAACGACACGCTCAATGTCCGTGACAAAGCCAATACTATCGAGTTGCTGGCTAAAGACTCCTCCTTGCTGGAGGCTCAGGACGCAGGTAGCCAGGTTAACTGGCAATCCGATAACTATATAAAATTTAACGCCGCCCCAGTTATCCCTGAAAAAACGTTCGCCGGTTCAGCGCAAACCTCCGTGTTTGGCGATGATGTAACACTCATGTCCTACGGCTATGATGCAGACGGTAAAGTAGTCGAAACGGGTACGCGCACATTTAACATTACCAGCACGCAGGAGCTGGCCGATTTTAACGACTGGCTGTTGGGTAAAAGCAGCGACGCAGCAGAAAACCCTGAAGGGCAAAAGGTCAGCCAACTGCAGTTGTGGCTGGATGTTGAAAACGGTGATATCACAACCGTCACCGCCGCGCAGACAAAATACGCGGAGCTGATTGATGGCTTGATCAACTCCAGCAAGTCTTCAGACGTGCTTACCTGGGATTACGACGTCTGGACCGACGGCTTGTCGCATAGCAATAACGCGACCGCTGGCCGCGGTGAGCTGCATGCTATTTACGCCAACGGTGCAGGCACCTCCGGCACCCTGAACAAAGATGCGATTATTGCCGTTGACGGCAGTATTAACGGTGTCATGAAATCCCTTAATGGCGGGGTTATCACTAACCTTGGCGAGCTGAACGCATTACGCACGTCTACCGGGCAGAGTCTGGCGATTGGCATGCTGGCAAAAGACGCAACGGCAACCAACAACGGGATCATCAACTCCGGGCTGTTTATCGACAAAGACGGCAATCAAAACGTCAACAGCTATGGCGCATTTGGCATGCAGGGGCAAGGCGCCAGCCAGATAGCAAACAACGGCACCATTAACCAGGCGATCACCACCGATAACTTTGGTACCGCGTCGGCAGCAGATCCCTGGAGTAAGGATGAGCCAGATTCTTCGCTGACGCTGGCTATTGGCATGCAACTGTCTGACGAATCGCAAGGCGTCAACAACGGCGATATCAACGTCGTGGACGGGCGCAAAAACGGTGCATCCTTTGCCAAAGGCACCGCTTATGGCGTAGAAGTTGCCGGGAATGCCACTTTCACTAACGCTCAGGATGCCTCAATTTATCTTGGTCGCGACGCAAGCGATCCGTCTAAAGATGTCACGATGGCTGGCGGCTCTAGTCTGAGCGCCGGGATCATGACCAAAAGTGCCAAAGAGGTGATTAACAACGGTCTGATCACGCTGGGAACCGGGATACGCAACGCCGCGGGGATTCTGGTCGGGAATGCCACAGGCAACGTTCTCAATACCGGCAATATCGTGATCAATGGAGGTTCTGACGGGGGCAGCAGTAAAAACTACGGCATCTCCGTACGCGACAGCGGCGCGGAAAATAATCAGGAAATCCGCAACGACGGCAAGATTAACGTAAATGGCACCAACAACGTGGGGATCCACGTTAGCGCCAATAACAAAAATGCCGAAGTCACCACCAGCGCTTCAGGCTCTATCGTGGTGGACGGTGAAGGCGGTGTCGGTAACCGTAACTACGCTATCTGGGCAGAAGGCGGCGCTAACGGCCAGGCTGTGGTCAACGTCTACTCCAACATTACGCTGGATAAAGCCGGTAACATCGGTGTGCACGTACGTGATAACGCCATCGCTAACGTTGACAGTCTGAGTAGCCCGACATTTAACAGCACCGATCAGATTGGTTATTACCTGTTTGGTAAAGGCGCTACCGCCAACATTGGTCAGGCGGTGATGAATGACAATGGTCAGGATCGCACCACCATTTTCCGTATCGCCAATGGCGCATTGCTGGCCGGGAATACCACGCCGCCGAATGGTCAGGCTGGCTCCAACCTTGATCTTACCCTCAGCGGTAAGAATTCCGTGGGCGTTCTCGCCACCGGCGCTGGCAGTAGCGTAGATACCGGTGAAGCTACGTTTACCGTTAAGGGTAGCGACTCAGCGGCGCTGGTTATCGAAGGCGGCGCGAAAGGAACTATCAGCGATAAAACGACCATCAATTTAACCGGCGAAAGAACCGTTGCCGGGGTTGTGGATGGTCAGGCTCACCAGTTGAATGGTGACACGCAGGGTAATCCTACTAGCACCACCCTCACCTCCAACGCGAAGATTACCTCTGAAGCTAGCGGCAATGAGGTTATCGCTTATGTGGCGAGGAATCAGGGCAACCTGATCCTGGATACCAACTCGATTATTGATCTGGCCAGCGTCGACAGCATCGGCGTTGATGTTCAACAAGGCGGGAGCTTAACCAATAACTCCTCCAGCGCCCTGCATGTCAGCAACGGCATCGGTGTTAGGGCTTCAGGTGCCAGCGCACAGATCAATACACTGGGCAAAGTTCAGGTTGATGATGGTACTGCCGGGGTTCTGCTCACCCAAGGAGCCAGCCTGCTGATTAACGGTATTTCTGGCGACAGTATTACTACCGATGGCACCGCTGACGGTATTCGTCTGGCCGAAGGCGCTGGCGCTCTGTCCGCGCAAAATGTGGAGATCAGTGCAAAGGGTGACGGTGCTGGCATTCAAAACGATGCTAACAATAACAATATCCTGTTACGAAACGTCACCATAAACTCCAACGATGGCGCAGGCATCCGCACCAGCGTGGCGTTGACCATGACCGATAAAGACAGCGCTGGAAATATCCTCAACGTCAACGGGAAAGGTACCGGCTTTGCCTTTGAAAAACGCGATGGCAGCTCGGTATCGGGCGATCTGACCATCGGCAAAGGCTACACCATTGAGGTGCTGAACAGCGAAGGCAGCGGTATCCGCGCTAATACCAACGGTAATGTCACCACCAATGCCGACATTAACGTGCATAACGACGCAGGCGGTTCGGCGATCATCGCGAAAAACGTCAGCGCCTTGACCAACAGCGGCAAGATTATCTCTGCCAGCACCACCTCACCGGTTATTGACGCCAGCGGCGACAGCAGTAAAACCATTACCAACACGGGAACCCTGCAGGCCATCAACGACACGGCCGTGGCCATTCAGTCCGGCAAAGGCAATGACACCATTGATATCAGCGGCGGTGTAACCAGCGGCGTAATCAATACCGGCGAAGGTGCGGACATCTTTAACTGGCGTAGTGGCTCCTATGCGGGTGAAGTGAATTTCGCCGGTACTGGCGGTAACAATAAAGCCAACATCGGCAATGTGACGCTGGATAAAACACGCCACATCACTACTGAAGCTGGTAGCGGCAACGCCCTCACCTTCACCGATACAAAAGGTGCGAAGATTGGTACGCTGGCGAGCGACAATCTGACCACTGGCACCAACATCGGCACCGGCTGGGATTCGCTGACCATCAGCGGCTCAAACGCGGATGTCCGCGTCGTAGAAAACCTGACACTGGCAAGCAAAACCATTGCCGTAAACAATGGCGCAACCCTGAGCACCGGCGACCACGTCGAGCCGACCAGTACTGCAGCAAGCATTGGCGATTACAATGTTACGACCCAGGGCACAGGCAGCCGGGTTATCTTCGATACCCAGGGGGATGCTTCAGCGGCGCAAATTTATCGCGGTATCATCAGCGGTGACGGGAAGTTCGAACGTGCGGCGGGCGGTACCACGATCTTCACAGCTAACAATACCTACACCGGCTCTACCACTATCGCTCAAACCGGTACGCTGCAGTTGGGTGACGGCGGAAATACAGGCGAAGTCAGCGCCGTGTCAGACATTATCGACAACGGCATATTGGCGATTAATCGCGCCAACACCGTGCTTCTCAACGGCGTGATCTCAGGTATTGGCGCGCTACAGCAAATCGGCGGCGGCATTACCCGTCTGAACGGCAACAACACCTATACCGGCGACACCACCGTTACCAACGGCACGCTGCTGGTGAATGGCGATCAAAGCGCGGCACGCGGTGCCACCACCGTTAGCGGCACGTCCACACTTGGCGGTAATGGCACTATCGGCGGCAACGTGCTGATGAACGATGCCACGACCCTCAGCGCCGGTGACGGTGGTGCGGGTACGTTATCCATTAACGGTAATCTGCAGCTTGGTAGCAAAACGACTTCCGCTTTCGAACTGGGTCAGGCCTATACGCCAGGCGGCGCGCTAAACGATCTGATTAACGTCGCGGGCGATCTGCAACTGGACGGGACTCTGGATGTCACCACTTCACAGGGCGGTAACTTCGGACCGGGCGTGTACCGTATCTATAACTACGGCGGCACGCTGGATAACCAGACGCTGGAATTAGGCGCAATACCGGACAGTCAGGATAAGAGCAATATTTTTGTCCAGACCTCTATCGACAAACAGGTCAACCTGGTGAACGCCAACGGCGTTACCCTGCAGTTCTGGGACGGCGCAACCGTCAATCAGAGCCACGGCGCGTCGGGCATTGAAGGCGACAGCAAAATTGACGGTGGCGATGGCAAATGGATGGCAATCGGCAGCCAGGGTGATAACAACTGGACCACCGCAACCGGTGAAGGTAACGCCCCTTGGGCACAGAAGTCCTTCGCCGTCTTCACCACCAAAGGCGGTACAGTTACCGTGGACAACGCCGCGGGAGAAGTTAACTTCTCCGGAGCACAGTTTGATGCCGATGGCTATGTCGTTAAAGGCGATGCGCTTAACGCGTATGCCACCACTGAAAACGCGACCCACGCAGGCCAGACGCCGGGAACAGGCGAACTGCTGCTGCGCGTTGGCGCCGGTGGCGCGGGGCAAAACTATACCGCGACCATTGAGTCTGTTATCCGCGAAGCCAGTACTGCTGACAAGCTGACGCTGGTGAAAACCGACCTTGGCCGTCTGATCCTCAGCGGCGATAACGAGTATCGCGGCGGCACGCGCATTGATGGCGGCACGTTGCAGATCTCCTCCGACAGCAATCTCGGCCAGAGCGGAACTGACCTGGCAATCAATAACGGTTCAACGCTGCAACTGGGCGCGGACCTGACCAGCAATCGCACCATCGAGCTGGGAGCGAATGAGAACGCAGCGGTGTTCGATCTCAATTCGCACCACTTCACGCCAACCGGTGAGATTACTGGCGACGGTAAACTGAAAGTCACCAGCAGCTCTAGCGATGCGGGCAGCACCTTGTCGCTCGACCGCGCAAACAGCTACAAAGGCGACACAGAAATTGCCGGTACCGGAAACACCAACAATGTGACGGTCAACGTCAGCAAAACCGGAGCCTTTGGCAGTAACGAAAGCAGCACCGTGAATGTCAATAAGGGCGCGACGCTCAATGTCAGCGGGACAGATACCAGCCTGAAATCCCTGACCATGAACATCGCCGACAGCCTGTTAACGCTGGCAGATAACGTCACCGCAGCGAGCGCAATGCTGAACCTGACGGGCACGGCGAAAGCGGTGTTAACCAACAACGCCACCGCGGGCAACGCGACGGTTAACGTGTCAAAAGACAGTACTCTGGCGCTGGAAGAAGACGCCAGCGGCGGCAATGCCACCGTGAACAACAGCGGACTGATGACCTTCGCTGACCAGGCGATGGCAGAAAATACCGTCGTTAAAAACCTGGCGGGCGGTAAGGTCGATATCAGCGCAGTCGACAGCGCAACATCGATCGGCTCCTTGTCCGGTGCGGGTAATGTCGAACTGGGCAATAAAGAGCTGTCGCTGGGTAATCTGCATCTTGATGACACCATCAGCGGCATTATCAGCGGCAACGACGGCAGCCTGGTGAAAATCGGTGACGGTACGTTAACGCTGACCGGCGACAATACTTACACCGGCACCACGGACGTCAATGAAGGCGTGCTGCTGGTCAACGGTAATCAGTCTGCGGCTACCGGCCAGGTGACAGTGAAATCCGGGGCAACGCTCGGCGGTAACGGGATTATTGGCGGCGCGGTTGATGTGCTGGACGACGCTCATATTACCGCAGGTGCGGCCATCAACAGCGTGGGTAAACTGACTACCGGTTCGCTGACGCTCAGTGATAACGCACAGCTGGATTATCAGTTTGGTCAGGCTTACACCCCGGGCGGTGCTTTCAACGACTTGATTGATGTAAATGGCGATCTGACGCTCGACGGTAAGCTCAACATTGAAACCTCACCGGGCGGCAGCTTTGATGTCGGCGTCTATCGCGTCATCAACTACACCGGCACATTGACCAACAATGTGATGGATATTGCTAACGCGCCGGAAGCGGCTGACAGCCTGTACGTGCAGACATCGGTGAAAAATCAGGTCAACCTGGTCAACCACGCAGGACTAACGCTGCGCTTCTGGGACGGCACCGGCGGTGAGAATGGCGAGCTGAAAAACAACGGCGTCATCAACGGCGGCGACGGTATCTGGCAATCCAGCCAGGGTAACGACAACTGGACTACCGATGAATCAACGCCGGAAGGCGCGCTGAACGCACCGTTTACCGATGCCGCGTTTGCCGTCTTCCAGGGTGAAGCAGGCAACGTGACCGTCGATAACAGCAAAGGCGACGTCATCATCAGCGGCGCGCAGTTCGCCACCGATGGTTATCGCGTGGGTGGCGAAGCCATTACCACCGATACGGCCAACACCCTGATTCGCGTTGGCGATGGCACAGTAGACGGCGCCAACTACACCGCGACTATCGACAGCGTTATCCGCGGTACCGGCGGCCTGAATAAAGGCGATCTCGGTACCCTCATCCTCACGGGCGACAACACCTACAGCGGCGGAACGACCATCACCTCCGGGACGCTGCAGGTAGCGGGCGATACCAACCTGGGTGCGGCAGATACGGGAATTACCTTTAATGGCGGTACGCTGAAGTATGGCGAAGCGTTTGATACTGCCCGTCAGGTGACGCTGGAATCCGGCGGCGGGACATTCGACACCAACGGGCATGACGTTTCTCTGCTGACTGAAGTCGAAGGTAACGGTCAACTGACCAAAACCGGTAAAGGCTCCCTCACCCTGACGCTGGATAACACCTACACCGGTGGCACCACCATCGAACAAGGCGTTTTACAGCTGGGTAACGGCGGTGATATCGGCAGCATTCAGGGGGATGTCGTTGATAACGGCGTACTCAACGTCAATCGTGGCGATACCCTGGCGTTGACCGGCAATATCAGTGGTAAAGGCCAGTTGCATCAGACCGGTAGCGGCATTACCGAGCTGCAAGGTGAAAACAGCTACAGCGGCGCGACGTTGATCGCCAACGGCGTGTTGCAAGCGGGTAATGCCAACACCCTGAGTAGCGCATCGCACCACTATGTGGTCGCAGACACCACGTTGAACACTCAGGGTTACAACCAAACGGTAGCGGGCCTGAGCAACGGTGGCGATGTCTCGCTCATCGGTCAGCAGACTGGCACAACCTTAACCGTCAAAGGGGATTACACCGGCGAAAAAGGGACTATCAACATGGCGGCTATCCAGAATGGTAGCGGCGCAGGCATTGCCGACCGTCTGATTATCGATGGCGGTAAAGCCAGCGGTAGCACGCTGCTGGATGTCGATGGTTCTGGTCTCGGCGCGCCGACCATTGGGGATGGTATCGAAGTGGTGACAGCGCTCAATGGCGCAACCACCACCGCACAAACGTCGCGGGATGCCTTCCATCTTGCCGCCGATCGTATGGCTGCAGGTGCGTTTGAGTACCAACTGCATGCGGGTAATGCTCAGGGCCAGGGTGAAAACTGGTATCTGAGAAGTGAATACCGTCCAGAAACCATGCTGTATTCTGGCCTCGCCAGCGTCGTACGTCAGGGTGATCTTAGCCTGTTGGGTAACATGCACCAACGTATGGGTGACGAGGTTAAACCGGGCATTGATGAAGACAATCGCGCGTGGGCAAGAATGATTGGCTACTCCGGTAAAACCAAACTGGATGACGCGGCCGGTACGCAAACCAGCTCCCATACCATGGGCATTCAGGTCGGCGTTGATATGTATGCTAACGAAAGCTGGAAAGCCGGGATGTATACCAGCATCCTTGATATCGACAGCAACGTGAAAGGCACGAAGACAGGCAGCGATGGCAAAGGCGGTAACATCGACGACAACGCATTTTACGTCGGCGGATATGCTACCTGGTTCTCGGGTGACGGTATGTATGTTGATAACGTCCTGCAGTACGGTAACCATAAATCCCGCCTGGAGGCGACCGGTAACAACGGCTCGTATACGGTCAGAGGCAACACGCTGACGGCGTCGACAGAGGTAGGTAAATCGTTCCGTTTAGGTGCCAGCGCATGGAGTCTGGAACCTCAGGCTCAGTTGATCTACCAGTACAGCGACTTTGATAACAGCACGCTGGATGGTGTGACCCCAACGAAAGTGAAAATGGATACTGCGGATTCCTTTACCGCGCGTCTGGGCGTGCGTCTGGTCGCTGACTATGACACCAACCATGGCAAATTCCAGCCGTATGGCAGGGTAAACGTCTGGCAGGGTCTGGGTTCAAAAGACAAAACGCACTTTACCAATGCGGTAGCCACCACCACGCTGGAATCTTCACAGCAGTACTCCAGCACTGAAGTTGCAGCCGGCCTGTCATGGTCCATCGACAGAAACCTGCAGGTCTACGGTGAGCTGGGTACGCAATTCAGCAACGGCGGCAGTAAATCGCAGGTAGAAGCGCCGGTCAATGCCTCTATCGGCTTTAAGAAATCGTTCTAAGCTGACATAAACTCACCAGCCCCCTGTTCTGCAGGGGGCTTTTTTTTGCCGTTCAAAGCCGCCTGATGCGCTACGCTTATCAGGCCTACAGACTTAACAGCAACGCGGAACAACCAAGGGGTTGGGAAACGTGAAAAGGAGGGATTAACGATTATATTGTGCTAAGAGTGAAGGGATCTCTTCTGCCAGCACCGGGGGAGAAATGAAAAAGCCTTGAATTTTGTCACAACCAATCTGCATCAACCGCTCCAGCTGGGACTGGGTTTCCACCCCTTCGGCAAGAACTTCAATGCCAAAATTATGCGCCAGTGAAATAATACCCTCAACAATCTTCGTTGATCGGGTGTCGGGCTCAATACCGGTGACAAATTCCTTATCAATTTTTAAAGTGTCAAAAGGATATTTCAACAGGTAATTAAGATTAGCATGGCCGGTTCCAAAATCATCAAGTGCAAGCTTGACCCCTATCGCCTTTAATTCCGTCATATTTTTAGCCGCAATCTGGCTGTCACACAGCGGTGACGTTTCCGTGACCTCTATTTGGCATCGATGGACCGGCAGTCCGGAAGTGGCAAGATTTTGTCTGACGCGTTGGGGTAGCAGAGGATCGCAGAATTCAAGCGCGGAAATATTGACGGATAATACAATGGGGTCAGGCCAGGAAGTTGCAACATCCCACGGAGAGTGAGTAACCATATCTTCAATGGAAATAATATTGCCGCTATCTTCCAGTAAGGTAATAAAAACATCGGGAGAGATCATACCCATCTGAGGACTATTCCAACGCATTAATGCTTCAAATCCGCTTATACGCTGGGCATGCAAATTGAAAATAGGCTGATAAACCATATAAAGTTGACTGGTATTCAAAGCCTTTTCAAGCGCAGTTAGCACCTCATTGGAATTAAACATTCCCCTCTCCCTCTACAAATCATAAAATTAAAAACCAGTCAAAATCACTCCCAAATTGTATCTACTATTAGGTGTATTACATCAGAAAAGAATGGTCAGGTTAGGGTAAAAAAGACATACGATGGGTAAATCTGACAATTAACTTATTTAAATCAGAGGTATTGGTCAGGCCAAGTTTGGCGACGACTCTCATCTTATGTGCCTGAATCGTTTTATAGTTCAGGCTAACTAACTCAGAAATTTCTTTGGCTGTATAACCACTTACCAGTAAGTTCAGGATCTGCTGTTCTCTTTCGGTTAATCTCTTCTGCGAACGATACAGTCGGGGGTTCCATTTCCCGACTGATAATTTCGCCAATTGACCAAAATCGCGCAGTGAAGATTTTTCAGTCAAAACTATTGTTTTTTCGACATATAATAACTCTACGCATAATTTCGCCACCAAACTATCAGCAACAATCACCACGACGTTATTATAAAATTTGAATCGGTTTTTATTCAAAAACTGAACAATGTCTGAACACGCTTGTTCATTATCAATGATATTAAAAACCATGGTTTGATGCTGGCATAATGATGACTGATGCAACATATCCTCAAACTGGAATGTTTGTATCGGTACATGTTTGCTGGTCAGGTAGGCAAACATACCATTGCCCACAAAATTATCACTGCCACACATCAACATCCTGTTCACCGTTCCTTATAAGCTTCTAATCTTGTTACTCATTAAAAATTTAATAATGATTTTCTCGACTTCAGTCTCTTCACGACGATTTTTAAAGTCGAACTCACATGAGATCTGATGACAGGAATACAACTGGTTATCCTCATCAAATTCATTGATCGGGACGACATCGATCACTTTTAAGTCCAGTTGTAAACTGCCAAAGGTATCGAAATCCAGAGATGCATTTTTAATCACCGCATCTTTATAAAGAAAACGGGCGTTTACATCTTTAACGATTAACGCACAACCACCCTGCGAGATATTTTTAATCTTGAGAGAGTAGTTTTCTCCATTTTTGTAACGACCAAAACAGAAAAAGTCATAACCCTTCAGGAATGAAAAACGCTGATTTTGTCTCTGCTGGGCAAAGAAAATCATATCCGGGATGAAGTAGGATAATCCTGCTTCCGCACCTGCTGACGAGGTTTGTTCGAACCTGGCACTAAATTTTACAATCCCGCTTTCACTGTGCAGGATAAAGTATTGGACCTTTTCAGGAACAATGTCTCCGTGTCCGGAGATGACAAACCGTTCGAAATCAATCTTCTCTAACTGCGTGATAACGCTACTGTCTCCACACAGGATTTCCAGTTTCGTTTTCTTATGAAGCTCTTCACGAAGGATAGCGATGATTTCAAACTTGTCTTCCTTTGCTAAGCCAAAGCTCATTCTAAAACCCTTATTTCCATATTTAAGATATGTCCCGCCTTTGGTTACTCACAAAACGCGAGATCAGCATCCACCCCTGGTGCTTAATTACCATAGTGGATTCCATGTCAAACAGTTGGTTAAAAATTAAGTTTTTAACTATCTTTAGTCAGTTATTGATACGTAAAAACATTTAATCAGGATTAATTCTAGCTCAAGCCAGGCCTAAAACCACGCGAACTTGCGTACTGGCTATAACAAAAGCGAATAACAAAATTTTTAAAATGAGGTTTTGAGATAACAAATAGCAAGAATTGTACAGAAAAAAATAAAGCAATCATGATGGAGGGGTTACGCAACATGCGGGTTGGCGTGCTATCGCGGGGGATAAGAGAAGATGTTTACTGCACTCTATCATTAACTAAAATATAGCCCTGACTCGTTATGCTTCTAAATTGAATAATTGCAATTTATATATGCTTAATAAATTTACCTTAAGTCAGAAAAAAAGCCAGCATCCTGCTGGCCCGGTAAGTACCGAATCGAACTATAGTGGCTTGCTATCTTACAGAGGGCACAACGTTAAAAATTCAATACCGCTGCTTAATTATTGATCGGGATGAATCTGCGATAATCATCACTGCTCCCGCCAACATTAACGTATCTTTTAACACCAACCGCCCAGCGCCTGACAAGTACGGAAATCCGTGGTGTAAATCACCCAGCGGCATTACCCATGCTTCTGGAGTGGTTATTAAAAATGATAAGGTAACAATTGGTGTGGCAAATGCCAGAACGCCGCCAATTAATCCCAACCAACGGCTAACAGGATTAGCCAGCACCAGCAAAGCGATAAGAACTTCGACTACGCCCAGGCCATTTGAGAACGTATACGTGTTATTCGCTGTCTGCCATTCACGAGCCTGTGGTTTGAATTCACCTTCGTGGGTTAAATGTTGTTTGTATTCTTCTGGATGCTCATAAAAAAATGACATTACCGGACTATTGGCGACAAACGGCGTAATGCTGTCGGCTTCGTAAGGTACAAATTTTAATAAACCAATCCAGATAAAAACAATCGCGATACTCAGGCGAATCAAGGTTAATCCAACTCTATCGCCTTTGCCCAATATACGAAGATACTTTTCCATCCCGGCTCTCCTCACTTGTACAAAATTGCCGTTGCGTGAGTGCTGCTATCAATGCGCATTGAGGTAATTTTCCAGGAAGTCGCATTCTTTTCCTGCGCCAGTTTCGCAATGGCATCTTCCACCACGGAAGGAGAGCCAGACACGGCTGATACGCTAACGTGGGCAACCTCGGTTTGCGCTAACGCGGAAAATGTCACCGGAGCAGTCAGTAACGCAGTCATTAGTAACGTAGTTTTAAGCATGTTCATTTCTATTTCCATTAACGAGTTATTTCAGTGGGAATATAATAAAACATGTCACTTTATTTTATTTCATCCGTAACGCCAGAATAACTGTCAATTAGTATCAGGAATATAAAAACAAATAAAAAAAAGCCCCACACGGGTGGGGCAAATATGCAGACTACGCTATTATCATTTTATGAGAGAAAAGAGATCGTTTAATGATTCGCTCATACTTGGATGGGTAAATATCTGGTCACGCAATGTGGTATAAGGTAACCCCGCATCCATAACCGTCTTGATGATATTAATCATTTCATGAGAATCCACGCACAGCAGCGACACGCCTAATATTTGTTTCGTTTCGCTATCCACCACCGCTTTAAGAACACCACGCGTATCATTCATCACACGTGCACGCGGGATAGCCGCTACCGGCAACGTCACGACTTGCACCGCCGCACCACTGGCGCGAGCCTGTTCTTCAGTCATTCCGACGCGGGAAAGCGGCGGCGTCATAAAGACGGAATACGGTACGTTTTGGCGATCGCCCGTGTTACGTAACCCCTCGCCTAGCAGGTTGTCACGCACAATACGGAAGTCATCCAGTGAGATATAGGTAAATTGTAATCCACCAGTGACATCGCCCATTGCCCAAATGTTATCTGCCGATGTACGCAAATATTTATTCACAACAATGGCACCACGATCGTTTACATCCACACCCGCTTTCTGCAATTGCAGGTTTTCTGTCGCCGGTTTGCGACCTGATGCTACCAACAGCGCATCCACCGTCTGGGCACCCTCCGGCATGTGCAGCTGTACTGCACCATCATGAGAGGAGACCGACTGCACGTTGGCATTGAGGATCAGCTCGACGCCTTTGTCGCGTAAAATGTTGGCGATAGCGTCAGCAATATCCCGGTCTTCACGAGGCAAAAACTGCGGAGCTGCTTCATAAATAGTGACTTTGCTACCAAAGTTGGCAAACATCGATGCGAATTCAACGCCGATATACCCACCGCCCAAAATGCCCAGACGCTCTGGACGTTGCGTCAAATTCAACAGCCCGGTGCTGTCAAATACGCCAGGTGTCGTGGTTAATCCCTCAACGTTTGGAATCGTTGACTGGGCGCCAGTATTAATAAAGATTTTCTCGCCGCTCAGCTCAATCTCGCCTGTTGACTGCACGACTCGCACAGTATGGTTATCAACGAATTCAGCACGACCTTCAATCACATCCACGTTTTCCAGATCGGCAAGATTATGGAAATTTTTATCGCGCAGAAAACTGACAACAGAGGCCTTGCGTTGCATTGCTTCGGCAAAGTCATGCTGAAGTTCAGCATCATGTACCAGGGTTTTGGTTGGGATACAGCCGATGTTGATGCATGTCCCGCCATACATGGTGTTTGACTGTTCAATAATCGCTACCCGCCAACCCGTTTTGGCCAGTGTTGCCGCCAGCGTTTTACCCGCTTTGCCAAATCCAATAATAATCGCCTGATACTGATTCATGCTGTCTCTCCGCCAAGTCACTGTTCGTTTAATGAAATGAAGTATAGGTCTAACTCTGCCAGAACAATGTATCCACAACTCGCAGATAACTGTCAGATCGTCTAAATTAGCCTTAAAGATGACTAACATTTCGAGAATGAATTATTACACTAACACTTTGAAGGTATTAATATAATAATGAAATAAAGAGATAATATCGTTTCAATAAACGACAACAAAAAATGTTCAGGAGTCTCCATGGATGCCCTTAGCCGATTACTGATGCTTAACGACCCACAAGGCTCAATTGACAAAAACTGCCTACTGAGCAGGGACTGGCAACTGCCGCACGCAGCAGGTGAATTGTCCATTATCCGCTGGCATACGGTCACACAAGGGGCAGCCCAACTGGACATGCCCGATGGAACATCTTTTACTCTGCGGCCCGGTACTATCGTGATCCTGCCGCAAAACTCCGCACATCGGCTCTGCCAGTCTGGCGATGAACAAACACACATTGTTTGTGGCAGCCTTCGATTGCACGCTTCCTCACGCTATTTTTTAACTGCGTTACCGGAAGTATTGGTTCTGGCACCTGATGAAAATAGCCCTGTCAGCCAATGGCTCAAGGCCATGATTGCGTTGATGCAACAGGAATCCATGAGTTCTCTGCCAGGTTCCAGTGTAGTCTGCAGTCAACAATGCGCCACACTGTTCGCCTTAGCCGTTCGCGAATGGTTAACCAAGGCGACCCCCGTTCAAAACGTGTTGAATCTACTGCTTCATCCCAAACTAGGGGCTGTCGTCTTCATGATGCTGGAGTCACCGGCATTTGCCTGGACCGTCGAAGAATTGGCGAAACGTGCGCATATGTCGCGGGCCAGCTTCGCGCAGCTATTTCGTGAAGTCTCAAACTCCACGCCGCTCGCAGTATTAACCACATTACGCCTGCAATTCGCTGCCCAGATGCTGTCTCGCGGGTCGCAGCCATTGGTTGTGGTGGCCGAGTCGGTGGGCTACGCCAGCGAATCGTCATTCCATAAAGTCTTTTTAAGGGAATTTGGCTGCACGCCGGGTGAGTACCGCAAACGCGTGAAGGCACTGGAGGTATAACGCGGCGCCTGCTTCGGCAACAAATCCGAATGCAGGCGCGCGCTTTAGAGCATTATTTTTGACCGCGGTGTCTGTGCAGCCACATCAGCTTATACGCAGCCGGAATAATGAATAGCGACAGCAATGGTGCGGTGATCATACCGCCAATCATCGGCGCTGCGATGCGGCTCATGACTTCTGAGCCAGCTCCCGTCCCCCACAAGATAGGTAACAGACCCGCGATAATCACCGCCACGGTCATCGCTTTTGGGCGCACGCGCAGCACGGCACCGTGATATAACGCTTCATCCAGCTTGTCCGCCGTAAAGGTTTGCGGATTTTCCAGCGCGGGTTCGGCTTCAATAGCGTGGCGCAAGTACATCAGCATCACCACGCCAAACTCCGCTGCAACACCTGCCAGGGCGATAAATCCGGTTCCGGTTGCGACCGACATATGGAAACCCATCCAGTAAAGGAACCAGATGCCGCCCACCAGCGCAAAAGGCACACTGGTGATAATCAGCAGCGCTTCGCCAAAGCGACGGAAGGCCAGATAAAGCAAGACGAAGATAATCATCAGCGTCATTGGCACCATCAACTTGAGCTTATGGCTGGCGCGCTCAAGCAGCTCGAATTGCCCCGAAAACGCCACGCTGGTCCCAGGCTTTAACTGGACCTTTTCAGCAATAGCCTTTTTCAGATCGTTTACCACTGAGACCATGTCACGATCTCGGGCGTCGATGTAAATCCAACTGGTTGGTCGCGCATCTTCGGTTTTCAGCATCGAAGGCCCCGAAACCACCGTCACATCGGCGACATCCGCCAGCGTAATTTGCTGTTTCATGGGCGTCAGAATCGGCAGATTACGCAATGCTTCCGGGCTATCACGATAGCTCTGCGCATAGCGCAGGTTGATAGGATAGCGTGCAATCCCTTCCACCGTTTCGCCCACCATTGCCCCTCCTACCGCTGAAGTGACAAACAGCTGCACAGCACCTACGGTCATGCCGTACCGGGCCGCTTTTTCACGATTGATATCTACGTTGAGATAGCGTCCGCCCACCAGACGCTCGGCCAGCGCCGAAGAGACACCCGGCACGGTTCTGGCCACCTCTTCAATTTGCTCCGCCGTGGCGTCGATATCTGCCAGAACATTACCCGACACCTTAATGCCAATTGGGCTTTTGATCCCCGTAGAGAGCATGTCGATACGGTTACGAATCGGCGGAACCCACAGATTCGCCAGCCCCGGCAAGCGTACGGTTTTGTCCAGCTCGGCGATGATTTTGTCCATCGTCATCCCCGGACGCCACTGGTCCTGCGGCTTCAGTTGGATCGTCGTTTCAACCATTTCCAGCGGCGCGGAGTCTGTTGCGGTTTCTGCCTTACCGGTTTTACCAAACACGCGCGCCACTTCCGGAACGGTCATGATCAGCTTGTCGGTTTTCTGCAGCATATCCGCTGCCTGCGCCGCTGAGATCCCCGGCAATGTCGAAGGCATATACAGCAGATCGCCTTCGTTAATCTGCGGCAGGAATTCACCACCGACTTTATTCAGCGGGTAGACAACCGTCAGTATTGAAAGCACCGCCACCAGAATGGTGGTCTTGGGCCAGTGCAACACCTTCAGCAACAACGGATGGTAAATACGGATCAGAAAACGGTTAAGCGGGTTGCTACTTTCGGCCGGTATTTTTCCACGGATCCAGAATCCCATCAGGATCGGAATAACCACAATCGCCAGAAATGCCGCGCCTGCCATGGCATACGTTTTGGTGAACGCCAGCGGGCCGAACAGTCGCCCCTCTTGCCCCTCAAGCGTGAAAATGGGGATAAACGACAACGTGATGATCAACAGGCTGATGAACAACGCCGGGCCGACTTCTACCGAGGCGTCAGTAATAACCTTCCAGCGCGTTGCGTTATCGAGCTTTTCATTCGGATGCTGATGCCCCCACTCTTCCAGCCGCTTATGGGCGTTTTCAATCATCACGATTGCGGCATCAACCATCGCCCCGACGGCAATGGCAATTCCCCCTAGCGACATGATGTTGGCGTTCAAACCCTGGAAATGCATCACGATAAACGCGATACACAGCCCCAGCGGCAGGGAAATAATCGCCACCAGCGCCGAACGCAGATGCCACAGGAACAGTGCGCACACCAGCGCCACGACGATAAACTCTTCCAGCAGCTTGTAGCTGAGGTTATCAATGGCGCGATCGATGAGCTGACTGCGATCGTATGTTGTAACTACCTCTACGCCTTCCGGCAGGCTGCTTTTCAGCGTGTCGAGTTTGGCTTTAACGGCAGAGATCACCTCACGCGCATTTTTACCGGAACGCAGGATAACCACCCCGCCCGCGACTTCGCCTTCGCCATTCAGTTCGGCGATCCCACGGCGCATTTCCGGTCCAATCTGTACGCGCGCCACATCGCGCAGGTAAACAGGTACACCGTCGGCCCCTGTTTTCAGGACGATGTTATTAAAATCATCGAGCGTTTGCAGATATCCACTGGCGCGGACCATATATTCCGCTTCAGCCATCTCAACAGATGAGCCGCCCGCTTCCTGATTCGACGTATCCAGCGCCGATTTCACGTCCGCCAGGCTGATGCCATATTGCGTCAGCTTCATCGGATCGATAACGACCTGATACTGTTTAACCACGCCGCCTACCGAAGCTACTTCCGCCACGTTAGGAATCGTTTTTAACTCATACTTTAAAAACCAGTCCTGAAGAGAGCGTAATTCCGCCAGATCATGTTTCCCACTGCGATCCACCAGCGCGTACTCAAATATCCAGCCGACGCCCGTGGCGTCCGGTCCCATTTCCGCGCTAACGCCAGCCGGTAATTTTCCCTGAACCTGGTTGAGATACTCCAGTACGCGCGAGCGCGCCCAGTAAGGATCGGTACCATCTTCGAAAATGACGTACACGTAGGAATCACCAAACTGCGAGAAACCGCGCACGGTTTTCGCGCCGGGTACCGACAGCATGGTGGTGGTCAGCGGGTAGGTCACCTGATTTTCAACAATTTGCGGCGCCTGCCCCGGATAGCTGGTTTTGACGATCACCTGAACATCAGAGAGATCGGGCAGCGCATCAACCGGCGTATTGATGATGGTCCAGGTTCCCCAGACGCTAAGAAACAGCGCCCCCATCATCACCAGAAAACGGTTTGCCACCGAACGACGGATAATCCATTCAATCATTTATCATGTCCTCAGTGTGAATGGGTCGCCTGGGCTGGCATGGCGGCTGCGTCTTGCGCCTTACTGTTCTGGGCGCGCATACGGTCCAGTGCGCCAGAGATATTCGCTTCGGAATCAATCAGGAACAGGCCACTGGACACCACTTTTTCGCCTTCGGTCAGGCCGGAGCGGATAGCCGTCAGCCCCTGGGATTCATGGAATACCGCAACCTGTTTCGGCACAAATCGGCCTTCGTTATCAACGGTGATGACCCGCTGCTCGGTACCCGTATCAATCAGTGCTTTAGACGGGATCAGCAGCATTGGCTCGCTTTGTGTTTTCAGTTGCAGGTAAGCATTCATCCCGGGCTTGAGCGCCTCGTCGGGGTTATCGACCTGTAAACGGAGCTGGAGCGTACGCGTGGTAGCATCAACGCTTGGTAAGATACTCCACTTGCTGATGGTGAAAGGCTTATCCGGCCAGGCGGGCACGGTGATGGTAAATTGCGAGGCATCTTTAATCAGCCAGGCGATAGATTCCGGGACCGACGCGCTAACCCATACCGGGTCCATACCCTGAATTTTCGCGACCACATTGTCTTTGGAAATGTTCATACCGGTACGCAAATCGAATGCGGTGATCACCCCATCGATAGGCGCTTTCAGGGTAAAGCGAGTCTGAATTTTACGAGTCGATTTTAAGCGCTGGATATCTGCTTCAGGCATTCCAGCCAGACGTAATCTCTCCAGAATCCCTTCCACCTGCGTCGCGCTACCGCCCGTTTCCCGCAGCAATAAATATTCGCTCTGCGCCTCAACCCAATCAGGAATAGTCAGGTCGATCAGCGGCGAACCCTTCTTAATTTTGTCCCCCACGGTCAGCGGGTAAACCTTCTCGATAAAGCCCGCAGAGCGTGCCTGGACAATAACAAACTGGTATTCGTTATAACTAACGTTGGCCGGGAACGTTTGCGCGTAGTGCAGTGGTCCACGACGCACTGGCTCTGTTTTCAGCCCCAGGTTCTGGGTCTGTGTAGGATCGATGCGCACGCCAGGCGATGACGCGTTCGCGGTCTCTTCATCGGCATATTTCGGGATCAGATCCATATCCATAAACGGCGATTTACCCGGTTTATCAAAGCGCGTGTTCGGATACATGGGGTCATACCAGAACAACACTTTTCTGGCTTCTTTTTGCTGAACTGGCCCGGCTACAGACGATATTTTTACCGATGAATAATAAGTATAAACACCGACAGAAATAATCCCGCCGGCAATCATGCTACCGAGAATAAGCGCGGTATTTTTAATATTTAAAGACGCCATAGTGATTTCCATTGCGCGATAGTCTCACCCGCGTTCGCAAAAAACTCGGGCAAGAATAAAAGAGACCAGCGAGAACGTTATTTACTGATGTGAATATCGCGTAACACAGAGAGATTTCCCTGCTGAACAAACGTAAACGCGACCTTATCGCCTGGCTTAATATCATCAGCCTTCGTATCAGCAACCAGCGTAAAGCGCATCGTCATGGCCGGCCAGTTCACCGCTGGAATAGGGTCATGCTTAATCGTGATTTTTTTACTCTCCGTATCAACAGCTTCAATCACCCCGTTAGCGCTAATGAGTTGTTCCTGTTGAGCCGCTGGCTGCATATTCATCATCTCGCCATGCTGATTTTCATTGGCCTGGGCGTTAAACATAACCACAGAGAAAAGGCTAAACAGTACGGCTTTGGCGGTAGTATTCATACATCATGCTCCTGAAAAGTTAATATTAAGGATTACTCCACCCAACCGCCGCCTAAGGCAGCAAACAGTTTAATTTCATTAACCTGTTGGGCGTAATTAAGATCGAGCAGCGATTGCCGCGTAGCGAATAAAGAACGTTCTGCGTCTAATACTTCGATATAGCTAACTGCGCCATTCTGATAAAGCGCTCTGGCGCGCTGTAGTGTGATTTGCAATGAATCCAGATAACGCTGCTGCCCACTAATTTGATCGGCAATGCTTTGGCGTAACACCAGTGCATCCGCCACTTCTTTAAACGCGTTCTGAATTTTTTGTTCGTAATTAACTACTGACTGTTGCTGGCGAATTTCTGCCAGGTCGAGATTGGACTGATTACGTCCGGCGTTGAAGATTGGAATATCTATTTTGGGGACAAAATTCCACATGCCGCTGGAGGCATTAAATAAATTGGAAAGATCGCTACTGCTACTGGACACGGAACTGGTCAACGTTATCGACGGAAAAAATGCCGCCCGCGCAGCACCGATATTGGCATTTGCCGCCAATAATCCGTGCTCAGCTTCCATAATATCCGGGCGCTGCAACAGTATTTGCGACGAAAGCGATGGCGGCAGCGTTACCGGTTTAAGATCCCCACGGCTGCGCGCCTGGTCATCAGGTAATTTCCCGTATGTACCCAGCAACAGTTGCAGCGCGTTATTGGCCTGTGCCAACTCACCTTTACGCTTGGCAATTTCGCTACGCGTACTTTCAATCACGCCGCGCGCTTGTTCCAACGCCAGTACGTTGGTGCTACCGGTTATCAGTTGCTTCTCTACAAAAGCGTAAGAGCGCTGATAGTTTTGCAGCGTTTCTTCGGCAACTTGCAACTGCGCGTAAGCCAGACGCTGGTTGAAATAGCTTTGCGACACGTTGGAAATTAATAAGATATGCACCGCCCGACGCGCCTCTTCGCTGGCGAAGAAGTTCTGCCGTTCGGCTTCACTCATATTTTTAAGCCGCCCAAAGAAATCCAGGTCGAAACTGAGATTGAGTCCAGCTTCGAATTCACGATCGGTGCTGCTATCACCTTTTAATTTACCGCTGTAGGTACCGCTGGAGCCTGCCGTGATTTGCGGATAACGGTCAGCGTTCGTGACGCCATACTGCGCTCGCGCTTCCTGAACCTTCAGCGTCGCCATGCGTAAATCGCGGTTATTGATCAGCGCCTCACCAATCAACGCCTTCACCTGGTCGTCAACAAAAAAGGTTCGCCACCCCGTGTCCTGGTATTCACCAGGAGCCGACACCAGGGAATTCTGGCTTAAAGAAAATTGCTGTGGCACCGGCAAGGCCGGGCGCTGATAGTCCGGCGCCAATGAACAACCAGCGAGCACGAATATAGCGCTGAGAGTAAGAAGCTTAAATTTGCTCATAGTTCTTCTCGTCCTGACCGGACTGATGTCCCTAAAATAAGTAGGAATTTATAGTCTTGTACTTTAACGAAGTGACTCTGTTTAACCGGTGACAGGAAAATGACAAAACTGTCATTTTCCCAATAACAGATTGCTATCCGATCCCGCTTCCCTAGAATTGAAAGTCCGCACAACCAGTGCGAGAAGGAGAATGCGATGAAGGTTTTGATAGTCGAAGATGAGAAAAAAACCGGTGAATACCTGACGAAAGGCCTGACGGAAGCGGGTTTTGTTGTGGATTTGGCGGATAACGGCCTGAACGGGTATCACCTGGCGATGACCGGCGATTACGATCTGCTCATACTCGACATCATGCTGCCGGATGTAAACGGCTGGGATATCGTGCGGATGCTGCGTTCCGCCAACAAAGGAATGCCCATTCTTCTCCTCACCGCACTGGGTACCATTGAACATCGGGTTAAAGGTCTGGAATTAGGTGCTGATGATTACCTGGTTAAACCGTTTGCCTTCGCCGAACTGCTGGCACGGGTCAGAACGCTGCTGCGCCGGGGCGCTGCGGTGATTGTTGAAAGCCAGTTTCAGGTCGCGGATTTAATGGTCGATCTGGTCAGCAGGAAAGTCACCCGCAGCGGTACGCGCATCACCCTGACCAGCAAAGAGTTTACGCTGCTTGAGTTTTTCCTGCGCCATCAGGGGGAAGTTTTACCCCGCTCACTGATCGCCTCCCAGGTCTGGGATATGAATTTTGACAGCGATACTAATGCCATCGACGTCGCCGTTAAGCGTCTGCGCGCCAAAATTGATAACGATTTTGAGCCGAAACTGATTCAGACCGTGCGCGGTGTGGGATATATGCTTGAGGTTCCTGATGACCAGTAAACGATGGCGGCGCCCTTTTTCACTGGCGACACGACTGACCTTTTTTATCAGCCTGGCGACAATTGCTTCATTTTTCGCCTTTGCATGGATAATGATCCACTCCGTGAAAGTCCACTTCGCCGAGCAGGACATCAACGATTTACAAGAGATTAGCGCCACATTGGAGAGGATTATTAACCAACCCAACGAGCCAGAATCACGCCGCCTGGAAACGCTAAAAAATGTGGTGGCGGGTTATTCGAACGTCATTATTTCTCTGGAAGATAACAACCAAAAGGCCATTTTCCATTCGCCCAATGCGCCGGATCTCCGGCAGTTTATCGCCAGTGCAAGGCCGGATAAAAATGCTCATGCCAGCGATGTTTTTATTATCTCAGGCCCCACACTGCAAACCTCCAAACATATCCACGGACAGAAAACATCGTCTAACTGGCGAATGATTCGCCTGCCGGTAGGACAACTTGCCGATGGAAAACCAGCGTATACGCTGTATCTGGCATTATCGATCGACTTTCATCTGCACTATATTAACGATCTGAAAAACAAGCTGATTATGACAGCATCGCTGATTAGCATGATGATTGTTTTTATCGTGTTGTTCGCCGTATACAAAGGTCATGAACCGATTCGTAACGTCAGTCGTCGCATCCAAAATATCACCTCGAAAGATCTCGATGTACGCCTCGATCCGCAAGCTGTTCCTATTGAACTGGAACAACTGGTGAGTTCGTTTAATCATATGATCGAACGCATCGAAGACGTATTTAAACGCCAGTCGAACTTCTCAGCGGATATTGCCCATGAGATCCGCACGCCAATAACTAACCTCGTCACCCAAACGGAGATTGCACTCAGCCAGACCCGCAGCCAAAAAGAGCTGGAAGATGTGCTGTATTCCAATCTCGAAGAGTTTGGCCGTATGTCGAAGATGGTGAGTGATATGCTGTTTCTGGCGCAGGCGGATAACAATCAGCTGATCCCAGAAAAAAAAGCGCTCAATCTGGCTGATGAGGTCGGTAAAGTGTTCGACTTTTTCGAAGCCTGGGCTGAAGAGCGTGAGGTTGGTTTACGGTTTGAAGGACGCGCATGCTGGGTTTCAGGCGACCCATTAATGTTACGCCGGGCAATGAGTAATCTGCTGTCAAATGCCATGCGCTATACGCCAAAAGGCGAGTCGGTAACCGTGCGGGTGAAAGAGGCGGATGGCCAGGTGCAGATAGTCGTTGAGAATCCCGGAAACCCCATTCCCCCGCAACATCTTCCGCGACTCTTTGACCGCTTTTATCGAGTGGACCCTTCACGACAGCGTAAGGGCGAAGGCAGCGGCATTGGTCTGGCGATTGTGAAATCAATTGTGACTGCCCATCAAGGAAAAGTCTCGGTGACTTCCGACCCTCATGCCACTCGCTTTATTCTGACGCTACCCAAGCACGCGATTTAATTTATGGTGATGACGCTTATACCCGTCATCACCTGTTGTCTGACACAACCGTCATAATCCTGTCACGCCACTGACAGCCCCTATTAATTATACTTTCTTCCGTAAACCCAAACAGGAGAAATATGATGAATAAGATGTCCTCTTTTTTAGCTATCGCGTTTTTTATTTCAGCTGGCGTTAATGCGGCAGAAACACCAAAAATGCATCAGCAGGCCGCAATGGCTCATGAAATGATGAATAACAGCGACGCTCCTGCACATCAACAAATGGCACAAGCACACGCCGCGCAAGCAAATAATTCATCGTCAACACCAACCAATGCGCAATCATTTTCACAAATGAATGAACATGAAAAAGCGATGGTTGTTCACCAATCGGTAAACAACGGCCATTCATTTGCTCATGAGGTACAGGCCGAGCAGCACCGCGCGCAGATCTCCACTCAGGGGTAAAGACGAACTATATTGACAACGACATCCATAAATACGCGAAGTTTGAATATTGTGGACTACTCTCCCCACGCGGGCCTGTTTATATACAAGCCCGCGTCCCACTTCATCGTTAATGTCAATATTAATAATTCATTAAATCCTTCTTCTAAAAGTAAATGTATCTTAGCTCTCTACCCGGATTGTATAAAATAAGTAAATAAACAGCTTATTATGTTGCGTATTACAGCATTCACCACCCCACCCTAATTATAAATTAGGATTCCCCCTGGTATGCTTCATTAATATTTAATGGGAGACTGCCGTCGTCGTAAACATGACAGTCAAAAAGTTCGCATTCCTATAAATAAATTTAATGATGATAGTGAGTAAAAAATGAATAAACGTCTGCTAACCCTCCTGGTCCTTGGCCTGACAACTGCCACAACAGCATGTGCAATTACCCCGGCAATGCAGAAAAAGTATGAACGTTCAGGTTGTACGCAGATGAGTGAACTCAATGGCTGCGATGTGAATAAATCCTATCAGTGGAACCGCGATCATGGCTTTATTGAGAACAGTAACGGCCAGCAGAATCGTCATCATCATGGTGAAAAACAGCAAAATACCACTAACACGGATAACCACGATAATGCCGGTATTGATGGCAAATTCAGCGGAAATTACGTAGCCAAATTTGCCAGTGGTCAACGCAGCGTTGATATTCACGTCGAAGATTCCGGCGTTTACGTCAATGGTAATGAAGTGCGTGACGTAAATACCTATAAGGATACGATGACCTTCCGTGTCGGCTATGCCACCTATACGATTAAAACAAATGGTCACGGTAGCTGGAATGACAGCGATGCAGGAAACGCAGGCAAAATTGTGCGTGAATAACGGATAACGCTAAAGAGCGCTGCGATCACAGCGCTCTCAAAAGCGATGCATTACAGTATGCCGTTTTAATACGGGAGTCAGGCATGGCTTTAACCCTCACAGTGCTGCTTGAAAACCGACGCGCTGCTGGCGCAGAAAAATCAATACTGGCCAAGCCTGGATTAAGTCTGTTAGTTCAGGATGAAACAACCACAATATTGTTTGATACCGGGCCGGATGGCAGCTTCATGCACAACGCTACGCAAATGGGCGTGGACCTGACGCACTTAACCGCCGTAGTGTTGTCGCACGGTCATTATGATCACTGCGGCGGCGTGCCGTGGCTTGCGGATAACAGCCGTATCATTTGCCATCCCCAAATAGCCTGCGAACGGTACGCCTCAGTTACGGTTGCGGGAACACCACGAAAAATAAAAAAACTCTCGCGTGATAACAACTACTCTCGATTCATAATGGAATACACCCGCGAGCCGCTGGCTATCAGCGATCGTTTTTTGTGGTCCGGGGAAATCAGTGTCCCCACGCCACAGTCCTATGGCGTGATTAGCGAGAAAACACTCCAGCCAGATTACATCAGTGACGAAGGCGTATTGATCTATAAATCTGCACGCGGGTTAGTCATCATTACCGGTTGCGGGCATCGGGGAATAGAGAACATCGTACGCCATTGCCAGAAAATCACCGGGGTTACCAAAATTCACGCCCTGGTCGGTGGCTTTCATTTACGCTCCGCCTCCCCCGCTAAGCTATGGCGGACCCGACAATTTATTCAGCAACAGCAACCCGAAAAACTGCTCGGCTGTCATTGCACCGGTTCGTGGGGGCGATTGTGGCTACCGGGAACTGACGCCCCGGCAACGGGAGATGTGATAGTGCTGGCTGAGTAACAACAGTAAAACGTTGCCCAAACAGCAATAAAAAACGGGAGCCTTACGGCCCCCGTTTATCAGTCATCATTACATGGTGACAATTGCTGGCTCATCAAAGACGGTGAGTTTTGGCGCTTCACCGGTGTATTTTTCTGCGTATACCAGGCTGGTATTCCCGGCACAACCATTCGCCAGTCTTGAAGTCGGGATATCCGCCGTCAGCACGTTCGCGCCGCCATTTTTACAGATACCGTTTTCAATATCCGGCCATGCGCCTTCATGAATACAGATGATACCCGGTTTAATGCCGTCGCTAACGTGCGCCCCAACCAGAACCTGTCCACGAGCATTCCATACGCGGACCAGATCGCCCTCGGCAATCCCTCTGGCTTTTGCGTCATCCGGATGAATCGTCACCGGTTCACGATTGGCAATCGCGTACTCTTTACGTAGCGACGCGTAGTTCAGCTGGCTATGCAGACGATGTGCCGGGTGCGCCGTCAGTAGCTGCAGCTGATCTTTATCCGCAGTTCCTTTCCATTCATCCGGTTCAATCCAGGACGCATGCGGCGGACAGTCTTTATACTGATAGCCTTCAATCGTTTTCGAGTAGATTTCAATCTTGCCGCTCGGCGTTCCGAGTGCGTTCATCACCGGATCGCTGCGGAAATCCGCGTAGCGCACATATTTGTTATTCTTTTCATTCTCACGCATTTCGATCAGCTTATTCTGCTGCCAGAACGCGTTGAACTGAGGCATGGCAACACGCTGGGCGCGGGCGGCTTTTTGCGCGACGTCATAGAACTGCTTCAGCCACGCCATTTCGTCTTTGCCTTCGGTGTAGACAGCTTTCCCCCCCGGCTTGAGCATCTCAGCCAGATCGGCAAATACGTCAAAATCACTACGCGCTTCAAACTGCGGCTCAATGACCTGCTTCATCGGTACCAGATGCTGGTTACTGTAATCACCGGTCATGGTCAGATCGTTACGCTCAAACGAGGTGGTGATTGGCAGAACGATATCGGCGTGTTTGGCCGCAGCGGTCCAGTAGCATTCAGAGATGACAACCAGTTCAGGCTTCTGCCAGGCTTTGATTAAGCGGTTGGTATCCTGATGATGGGTAAAGTTAGCGCCGCCCGCCCACCAGATCATTTTGATATCCGGGAAGGTTTGCTCTTTACCGTTATGTTGATATTTGCCGCCTGGGTTTTCCAGCGCTTCGACAATTCGCGCTACCGGCAGGCTGGTCACCGCATCGGAAACCGCCCAGTCATTACCTGCCGATGACCCACCCTCAATTTTGGCGGAGATCGCCGGTAAGACCCCACCGATGCGCGTTGGATTACCGCCGTTGGAATAGTGATAAGAGAACCCGAAGCCGCCGCCTTCGGTACCAATTTGCCCCAGCATCGCCGCCAGAGTCACCAGCATCCAGTGTTTTTGCTCACCGTATTGCTGGCGCTGAATCCCCCAACCTGCCATGAGCATGGTTTTGTTGCTGGAGAAAATTTCCGCCAGCTTTTCCAGTTGCTCAGCAGGCACGCCACACACGCCAGATGCCCATTCGGCGGTTTTCTCTACTTTATCGCTCTTGCCGAGCAGGTACTCTTCAAACTGCGGATATCCGGTGGTGTATTTTTCCAGGAAGGCTTTGTCGTGAAGGTTTTTCTTCACCAGCGTATGGGCGATCCCTAACATCATTGCCACATCGGTCCCCATATGTGGCGCAATCCAGGTCGCATTATCACCAAAGAACTCGATGGTTTCAGAACGCATCGGATCGATGGCGATGACGCTTTTCCCTGATTTCTTCAGCAGATTAAAGTATTCGATCCCTTGTTCATCCGTGCTGCTCCAGGCAATCTTAAGGGTGTTGAGCGGGTTCATCCCCCACAGCACCACGACCTGACTGTGCTCAAGCACCATCGGCCAGGTGGTTTGCTGCTCATAAACCTCAACCGATCCCACAACGTATGGCATGATCACCTGCGCGGCACCGGTTGAATAATCTCCGGTATGCCCAGCGTAGCCACCGGCCATGCTCATATAGCGTTGCAGTAAGGTTTGCGCCTTATGCAGAACGCCGCTGGATCGCCAGCCATAAGAACCGGCAAATATCGAAGCGGGACCATAGCTGCTGCGGATCCGGCTGTGCTGTTCATGAATGAGCTTCAGCGCCTGTTCCCAGCTGACCCGCACAAAGGGATCGTTACCGCGTTTGCCATCCGCTTTACCCGGGTTTTCCAGATAGCTTTTGCGCACCATCGGATACTTAACGCGGATATTGGTATGAACCTGATCTGGCGCGGTTTGCTGTAATGAGTTCGGCACCGTTTTCGGCAACGCACCTTTTGAGGAAACCACTTTTCCGTCTTTTACTTCCACGTATACCGCACCCCAACGTGCTGCCGTCAGGATTGCTCCGCCATTCTGGCCTTCGGCCCAAGCTGGCATTGGGATCACCGAAGAAATCGCCATTGTCCCGGTTGCCGCGCCAGCCGTCTTAATAAAGTCACGTCTTGTGAGTTTCATGATTTCTCCTGATTGATCGCTTATTTATTCATGTCTTTAGCGTTGTACTGGAAGTAACGGCTCAGGATATCCAGTTCGGTTTCACTGATATTGGTGCGAGCCCCCATCCCTTTGGCTACTGAAGGCCAGGCGTTGAGCGTGAAGTGATTCGCCGGAATTGGCGCATGACAGCCCGCGCAGTAAACATTGTCGAGTTTGCGCGCGTAATCCCACATAGGTTCACGGCTGGCGAGTGCGGAACCGCTCCATTCGCCCTGCAGCACGACATCTCGCCACGCATTGCCGTAGTCATCTTTTTTCCAGTCGGAGAGGATCGTCAGCGACTGTTGACCTTTTTCACTCAGGCTGGCAAGAATCAAACGCTGCCCTGCTGCGTAGTAAATAACCTGTTCACTTCCTTGCATCTGGCTACCGCGAATCTCGACCAGTCGCGCGTTGTCCGTTGTTTTCAGGACCTGCATTTTAGTTGCCGGGTAAACAGTTCCCAGATCGCCCAACGCGGTGTTGCTTACAGCATAAAGTTCAGTTGCTGAAGCTGGGGTGGAGGCTGACTGCGCTTCAAGCCCTTTAAGCGCACTGTCATCCATTTTTATTTCAGGTGGGAAATGGGCGACGCCTTTATGGCAATCAATACAGGTTTGCTTTTCCGCGATGCCCATTTTGTGCATCTTCTGAGCATCCGCGCTTTGTGCGGCAAGATCCATGGCGTCCATACTGTGGCAGCTACGGCAGGTCGCAGAATCATTAGCCTTGAGCTGTGCCCAAACGGTTTGCGCCATCTCCAGACGGTGTTCTTCAAATTTTTCCGGGGTATCGATTTTTTTGGTTATGAACTGATGATAAACATCTTTTGAGGCCCGCAGCTTAGCCACCAGAAAATCCAAACCGCCCTCCGGGATATGACAGTCCGCGCACTCTGCGCGAATGCCTTTCTGATTCTGGAAGTGAACCGAGCCTGTATATTCTTCGTAGGGTGCCTGCATCGTATGGCAAGACAAACAGAATTCTGTACTCGAGGTTTTATGTAATGTCCATTGCCCTGCCAAAACAATAACTGCACCAAGAACAATGCACAGCAGCATCGTCCATAGGATAGTTTTATTTATTTTTCTCATCTTTTAATTCCATCAGACGAATACCCTTTTAGAGGTAGACAATAAATATCCTAAAGCAGCTATTTATTGATATTCATCAAGCGCGGAGAGAAATGAGAATCAGCAAATGGGTAAGTTTGAAGAGGCTCGCATAATTAGTGAGAACGAAATGTAATTATTGTTTTTTCTTTAAAAACAGACTTTTAAACCACTTACCAAGTTTATACATCTGTAAAGTAAGATGATGTCAGAATAAAAAATTACGGAGTTCATAACGCTGTTGAAATTACCCCCTTAACGGCCATCGTTATATAATTAAATATACAATGAAAAATATAAAAAAGCACCCTTTTCTATTTCGAGATGGCAAGCATTAACGAGGGGACATCTCTTTTGGTTTTGCTCAGAAATACATTCAAGATAGGCTTACAGTACATACTGCTTAATGACGCGCACTGATGCACACATCCTTGATCTGGTCACTTATTATACAGAAACAACTTTCGCTACACTCAGGGTAGAGGTAAAACAAACAGGAGGTAGTGAATATGTATCGCTCAATTCTGGTGCCCATTGATATCTCTGAAGCCGATCTCACTCGTCATGTTGTGCCGCAGGTCCAGGCGCATGCCAAAACCGCGAAGGTCCACTTTTTAGCCGTTATTCCTACCGTTCCGTTCTATGCCTCGCTGGGACTGGCCTACTCTACCGAATTTCCGGACAGAAGTGGTCTGCAGGCCAAGGCCAGCGAAAAACTCGAAGAGATTATTAAGCAGTTCAATATTCCTGCCGGCAGGACTCAGACCCACGTTGTTTACGGCCCGCCGAAGGATCAGATCCTCAAGCTGGCGGAGGCGGTTGACGCCGAGCTTATCGTCATCGCCTCACACAAGCCGGGGTTTAGCACTTATTTACTGGGTTCAACGGCGGCAGCCGTAGTCCGCCACGCGAAATGCCCGGTGCTGGTTGTGCGGTGATAAGGTTAAAACGGGAGCGAATGTGCTCCCGTTTTTCTGTGGCTCAGGCCATCACTCAGTTCTGATGATCCAGCCTGACAAATGCCAGCAGCAGCTGGCTCAACGCACCGTAGAAACCAAAGTCATCATATCGGCGGCATTTAGCGGTGAACTCCGGTAACCAGCGTAACAGCCCCGCCAGCGTTTCTCTGCGCAACGCATCAATACGCTGACGGCTCCCCCCTGGCTCACCAAGAGAAAAATGCAGATGACTCAGCAATTCGATAAAAATCGCCAGATGATCGGCTGATTCGCTAAACGTATCGCTTACCTGCATGCCCGCATCAGATAACAGTTGTTTAATGACCCCGTAGTTTGGCCCTTCTTCAAGATGAGCCGACGCATAGGGTAACGCGGCGTGTTTATCCGACATCAGGAACAGGCTGCAAAAATCAGCCGCCAGTTCCAGGGTAGCGTCTTCACGTACCTTGAGCGCGGCAATTTTCGCTTCCAGCAAAAGAACATCCGCCTCAAGCGACGGTTCACCTTTGAGTACGGTGAACCACTCAGTCATTTCGCTGGACTGCAATTGCGCTAATCCCTCACCGTCACGCTCCCGGGAAAACATTTGCGCCAACCATGCATAAACACAGGCCATCTGTTCTGTCGTCAGGGAGGTGTGTTTCATCATGACGTCACCTTCTGTGCCGGGACATATTCACACTGCGCCACCATTTTTATCGGGCCGCTGAACGCCGTCACGTTATCCACCTTACCGGTATATTTCTCAATTTCCACCAGCGTAGTATGCGCACTGGTCGCCTGCGCCAGCTGAGACGTGCCGATATCTAGGGTTAACACGTTCGGATTGCCGTATTTACACAGCGCTCCGATTTCTCCGCCGTTATCAGGATCGTACCAGGCACCTTCATGGATGCGCGCCACGCCCGGCGAGTAGAGATCGGAGACAACCGCTCCGGCCAGCACTTGTCCACGCGCGTTAAATACACGAACTATATCGCCGTTGCGGATCCCCCTGGCGCTGGCATCCTGCGGGTTAATAAACACCGGCTCTTTGCCACCTACCGCGTAATGCTTACGCAGCGCTTCGGACTCGCAGAGCTGTGAATGCAGACGGAAATCCGGGTGGACGGATTGCAGATGCAGCGGCCAACGCTGCGATCCAGGCCCACCGTGTGAACGTTCGATTTTCTCAAACCACATTGGATGCCCCTGACAATCGTCATATTGCATATCGGCAATAGTTTTCGAATAGATCTCGATCAAACCGCTCGGCGTCCCCAGAGGCTCAAGGTCGGGATCTTCGCGGAAGGCCTGATGACGGACAAACATCTGCGGATGTTCGAATTCAACGTACTCTTGCTGATTCCAGAAAACGTCGAAAGCCGGAAGATGAACACCGCGTCCCTTCCCTTGCTGGCTTCCTTCCTGCCAGATGCGCTTCAACCAGCCCATCTCATCCAACCCTTCTGTGAACGCTTCTTCACGGTTAAAGCGGCGGCAAAGATCGCGGAAAATATCGAAATCATTACGCGCTTCAAACTGCGGCTGCACCAGCTGCTTCATAGCGATAATGCCGCGGTTGGAGTGGTTGCCATATTGGTCGAGATCGTTACGTTCAAACTGGGTCGTCGCCGGTAATACGATATCGGCGAATCGACAGGTCGAAGTCCACTGATTGTCGATGGCGATAACGGTTTCCAGCTTGCGCCAGCCCTCAATAATACGGTTGATCTGCTGGTGACGATGGAAAGGGTTGGTCCCGGCAAAAACGCACATCTTCAACGGTGGCAGCTTGACGGTTTTACCGTTCCAGTTGATGCTCTTGCCCGGCTCCAGAATCGCATCGATAAAACGCGCGATCGGGATGGTACTGCTGTAGCCCTTATAATCGGTGCTGTCATGTACCGGTGGAACGGTGGTGGAACCAGAAAATCCGCTCAGGATAACGCCTTTACGCCCTGGGGTGCCCGCGCCGTTGTAGTGCCAGCCAAAGCCAAATCCCCCCCCGGGTAAGCCAATTTGACCGAGCATTGAGGCCAGCACCACGATCATCCACGCCCACTGTTCCCCGTGCTGCATACGCTGCACGCACCAGCCAGCAATAATTTGCGTTCTGCCGCCCGCCATCTGCCGCGCAAGTTCACGGATTGTCTCAGCATCAATCCCGCAGATTTTTTCCGCCCACTGGGCATCTTTAGGCTGTCCGTCACTTTCTCCCAGCAGATAAGGCAGAAATTGCTCAAACCCAACGCAGTAGTTCTCGAGGAAATGCTTATCGTAGAGCTTCTCGGTATACAGCGTGTGTGCCAGCGCCAGCTGTAGCGGCACATCAGCCTGCGGATTCACGGCGATGTGCTTAACCTTGTCGCGGCCCAGGTAGTCGTGAGTCGAGGTAATGACCGGGTCAACGCTGATGACCGAAATCTCGCCCCGCGCCACTTTATCCTTCAGTTGCTCGTAGTATTCGTAGACATCATGATCTGGACACCACCAGTTCGCCTGCTGGTTTTTGATGAGGTCAGAACCCCACAGCACAATGGTTTTGCTGTTTTCGAGTACCAGTGGCCAGGAAGTCTGCTGCTCATATACCTCCATTGACCCGACTACACGCGGCAGGATCACCTGAGCGGCACCGGTGGAATAGTCGCCCCCCGTACTCACGCTGTTGCCATGCAGCGCAATGGCACGCGCCAGCATCCCGGAAGCATTATGGAACATCCCGGTCGATTGCCAGCCGCTGGCCGTTAGCAGCGCGCTCGGACCATAAGTCTTCTGAATGCGCTCCAGCTCCTGATAGAAGAAATCCAGCGCTTCATCCCACGAAACGCGCACAAAGCGGTTATCTCCACGCTGCGAGGTATCGCTCTGATGGCGTTTACGCAACCAGTCCACGCGGACCATGGGATAGCGAATACGCGCTCCACCGTGTACGTGATCCGGGAGTCCGGCGATCATTTTTGACGGGTATTTATCGCGCTCGAACGGCCTGGCTTCAATGAAACGACCGTCAACCACGGTGGCACGAATCGCCCCCCAGTGAGAACCGGTCAGAATCCCCTCTTTGACGCCTGCCCCCTGCACCTCTGCGGCAATAGCGCTACGCGGCGTGAGCAGCGAAGGCCCTAACATACCGGCTACGGTCAAGCCGCCCAGTTGCAGCAAAAAACGTCGGCGCGATGCCTGAAAGAGATCGTTATTTTTCATTGCTTTCTCCCTTATCGCCATGCGGCTTATCCGTAGTGTCAGAGGCATTCATCTGCAAATATTTCAGCAAGGTACGTTCTTCGCGTTTATCCAGACTGGTAAATCCAATCATGCCGTTCAACGTGCCAATCCAACCGTTAGCATCAAAGTGTTCTTTCTCTGGTGCACCGTGGCATTGGTTACAGGTTCCGTTATAGAGCGAGTCGGCATAAGCCCAGATAGGTTTGATATCGTTGACCATATCGCCCTTCTGCATCCAGGCAGTGGCCTGCAATTTACTCCATGGCGTATTCGTTTCCGCAACGGTGGTTTGCTCCAGCGTCTTCACGTGCTGCTGGATGTCGCCACGAATGGAAGCCACAAAAATGCGCTTGCCCGGCAGTTGCGCCAACACGCGCTGACGCCCATTACTCTCGGTCCAGCCCACAATTTCAATTTGCAGCCAGTCACCGTCACGCTTTAACACTTTCACTTCAGAAGCGGGCAGCAGTGAGCCTGCAGGTTCTTTATCACCTTTGGCGGCATAAATAGGTTTGATGTCCAGAGAGTAGAGCGTCTCGCCATCGTCGTTCGCCCTGGCGCGTAACTCATCAAACTGCTTGCGGAAACCGCTGCTCATATCGGGAAGCTGGTGTGCAATACCTTTATGGCAGTCGATACAGGATTGGTTGTCCTTGGCCGCAATCTTCATCTGGCGCGCAGCTTCAGGATGTTGTTTAGCGTGGTCCATCGCATCATAGTCATGACAAGAACGACAGGTCGCGGAGTTGTTCTCCTTCATTCGCGCCCATTCGCGCTCCGCCAGCTCAGCGCGTTTGGCTTCGAATTTCTCTGGAGTATCAATAGAGTGGGCAACAAAGGTTTGGTAAATATCGTTGCTGGCCTCCAGCTTACGTTTCACTATGCCTGGAATATCGGATGGAATGTGGCAGTCATGGCATTCTGCGCGCACCCCGGAGGCATTCTGAAAATGCGCAGATTGTTTATATTCTTCGTAAACCGGCTGCATACTGTGGCAGCTCACGCAAAACTCGGTAGAACTCGTTAATTTAATACCAACGTGCGGCAAGACGATCAGCGCAATACCGACCACAATCCCGATAACGACCAGCGCCAACACTGACCAACGTGCGCTCGGTCTGAGCAGCGCCCTCCATAGTTTCCGCATAATAGCCCCTGTAATCTTATGGTTTAGTTACAGAGGATCTTATTTCTCAAATGTGAACAGCAACACTGGTCAGGATGAATGGCTTACGGCACAATGTGAACAGATATGAACAGAAAGAGAACGCCATCAGGATGCCGCATCACATTGTCATTGTTGAAGATGAACCCGTCACCCAGGCGAGGTTACAGGCTTATTTTGAACAGGAAGGTTATCATGTCTCTGTCACCGCCAGCGGAGCTGGTCTGCGTGAAATAATGTCACAACATCCTGTCGATCTCATTCTGTTGGATATCAACCTCCCGGACGAAAATGGCTTAATGCTGACCCGCGCCCTGCGCGAACGCTCAACGGTGGGGATCATTCTGGTGACAGGTCGTAGCGATCAAATTGACCGGATCGTTGGCCTGGAAATGGGCGCTGATGATTATGTCACCAAGCCACTGGAGCTACGTGAACTGGTGGTTCGGGTTAAAAATTTGCTCTGGCGTATCGATCTTGCCCGCCAGGCACAGCCGGAGACTAAAGATAACTGCTATCAGTTTGCCGGATACTGTCTGAATGTCTCCCGGCATACCCTGGAGCTGGGAGATGAGACGATCAAACTCACCCGCGCCGAGTATGAAATGCTGGTCGCCTTTGTCACCAATCCGGGGGAAATTCTCAGCCGCGAACGTTTACTGCGTATGCTTTCGGCACGACGGGTAGACAATCCAGACTTACGAACCGTAGATGTACTGATCCGCCGTTTGCGCCACAAGCTACGGGCTGATTTACTGGTGACACAGCACGGCGAAGGTTATTTTTTAGCGGCCGACGTGTACTGATACAGATAAACCGGACGGAACCCGCCAGGAGACAGCGAGCGTTGAACATGCTGGCTGTCGGCATTTTTCGGGGTGAGCACCAGGATCGGCGGACTGATATTTTCCGGTACCGGTTGCCCTTGTAGCACCCTGATCGCCTGTTGAATCGCCAGTTCACCTTGCCAGACCATCTGATCGCTGGCAGCCATAATGATTCTTTCGCGTTTAAGTCCGCGATACACCTGATGCGACAGGTAAAAAGAGACCACGGTTAGCGGCGTCCCCGGATTCCGCTTCTCTCCCATCGCCGCTTCCGCAGCAATTGCCGTACCGGCAACCACATCGACATCCGGGTGACGCTCAAGCATCTCCTGCAACAGGTTGCGCTGAACTTCAATATCATTATCCCCCAACGCCACATCCACGATGTTCACCTGACTACCGGCAATCGCCTGACGGAATCCTGCCACCATTTCGCGGCTGCCTCCGGCGTCATCAGGTCCTGGCAATAGCAGAACCTTTAACGGTTTGCCGCCGCTCCACTTGACCAGATAGCGGCCCGGCTGATACCCCATCTGGAACCACGGAACACCGACCCGTGCTTTCACCGTCGGATCGTCTATCGCATTCACTACCTCAATGACCGGCAACGCGCCTACCTGCGCGGAAAGATCCGGGAAAGTCGTCGTGCTGCTACCCAGCAATATGGCATCTGCTCCCCATTGCTGGCACTGGGCGATTTGTGTTTTTTGCGTGGAGAACTGACGATACCCTCCCGCCTCTAACACCTTCAGACTTACTCCGTATTTTCTCGCCGCCTCAAGCATGCCGTAATTCACTGAAAGCCAATAGGAGTCTTTCAGGCTGGGATACAGCGCGCACAGTTTCCAGACTTTGTTTGCAGTAACGTCCGATTGCAGTTCCGGGACTGCCTGCTGCGTATCCTGCCAGCGCAGCAATGCGGCCCCAGCCGCATGACTCAAACCGGGAAAAAGCGTGATTAACAGGAAAACCAATACGCGCATGATAGCCTCAACATTGATAAGGCTTTATCCTAGTTGCTTTCCTCTTTTGGACTCAACCTTTTTAATCTGTGGCGACCAGACAGTGAATTTATCTCTGACCAAACGACTGTGGATAGGCTTTGCGCTGATGGCGGCACTGACTCTCATCAGTACGCTGACAGGCTGGTATAACCTGCGTTTTGTCAGCCAGGTTGAGCAGGCCAATACCCAGGCGCTAATTCCAACCATGGATATGGCACGCCAGCTCAGCGAAGCCAGCGCCTGGGAACTGTTTTCCGCACAAAATCTGACCACCGCAGACAATGAAAATATGTGGCTGGCTCAGGGGAGAATGCTAACCGCCCAGAGTCTGAAAATAACCACATTACTCAAAACCCTTCGTGAACAGGGCTTTGATACTTCTGCCATTGAACAGCAGGAGAAAGAAATCGCCCGGTCGTTAAGCCATCAGGGGGAGATGGTTGGCGAACGCCTGAAATTACGTGCTCAACAGCAACAACTCAGCCAGCAAATTATTGAGGCCACCGCTGACGTTGCCGAAATGGCACGCGGTCAGGCCAGTAATGCCGCCACGTCGGCGGGAGCGACACAGGCCAGCATTTATGATTTGATTGAGAGCCATCAGGGGCAGGCCGCTGAACACGCGCTGGACAGGCTCATCGATATCGATCTGGAATATTATAACCAGATGAATGAACTGCGCCTGAGTGCGCTACGCGTGCAGCAAATGGTGATGAATCTGGGGAATAACCAGGCGCAGAATAACCTGGCTGCGCTGGAAAACCAGTTGAATGCCGCCGTCAGAGTACTTCAGCGCCGACAAATTCGTATTGAAGATCCCGTGGTGCGCACTCAGGTGGCCAACACCGTCAATACGATTAGCCGTTATGTTGAGCTGCTGTCCCTGTATCGCCAGGATAATGACATCACGACCCAATTGCAGATCTTATCGCAGAATAATATCGAGCAATTTACCCGTTTCAGTAGCGAAGTCAGCCAGTTGGTGGAAACCATCGGCCAGCGTAATCAAAGTGGACTGGCGCATCTCAAACAGACCAGCCAGCGCGGGCAACACTTGCTGCTGCTGTTAGGTGGCGTGTCATTATGTTTGCTGATTCTTATACTTTGGCGTGTGGTTTATCGCTCAGTCACTCGACCACTGGCACAGCAAACCCAGGCGTTACAGCGTCTGCTCGAGGGGGATATTGACTCCCCATTCCCGGAAACCGCAGGCGTTCGTGAACTGGATACCATCGGGCGGTTGATGGATGCCTTTCGCGGCAGCGTTCACGCCCTCAATAGCCATCGCGAACATCTGGCTGCACAGGTCAAAGCTCGCACCGCCGAGCTGCGTTCTATGGTATCTGAACACCGACAGGCCCGTGCAGAAGCTGAAAAAGCTAACCAGGCAAAATCGGCGTTTCTTGCCGCCATGAGCCATGAAATACGCACCCCGCTGTATGGTATCCTCGGCACTGCGCAGTTACTCTCAGACAATCCCTCCCTGGCACAGCATCGGGAAAATCTACGCGCAATCACCGACTCGGGCGAGTCTTTGCTGACCATCCTCAACGATATCCTGGACTATTCCGCCATCGAAGCCGGTGGAAAAAATGTGGCGATAGGCGATGAGCCTTTTGAACCCAAACCCTTGCTGGAAAGTACGCTTCAACTCATGAACAGCCGTGTTGCTGGTCGCCCGGTCGTGCTGGTTGCGGATTTTGCCGATGACGTTCCCGCTTCCCTGCGTGGCGATCCGCGCCGCATTCGGCAAATCATTACTAATTTATTAAACAACGCACTACGCTTTACCGATCGGGGACACATCATCCTGCGTAGCCGATGTGAGGGCAAAAACTGGTACATCGAGGTTGAAGATACGGGATGTGGTATTGACCCTGCCCGCCAGCACGATATTTTTCAGCCGTTTGTTCAGGTAAGCAGTAAACGAGGTGGAACCGGACTCGGACTAACCATCAGCGCCAGTCTCGCTCAGGCAATGCAGGGAGAGCTGAGCGTCACCAGCACACCCGGCGTCGGGAGTTGTTTCCAGCTGCGTCTGCCATTGCGGGCAACCACGATGCCCATCATGAAACCCGCACAACGCTCCATATCGTTACAGGGCTTACGCTTATTGCTTATCGAGGATAATCCTCTTACACAACGTATCAGTACTGAAATGCTCATCCTCAATGGCGCACAGGTTACTGCTGCCAGCAGCGCCGCTGAGGCGCTAAAAATATTGCAGGAAGATACTCGCTACGATGCTGCTCTGGTTGATTTCGATCTTCCTGATATCGACGGGATCACGCTGGCACAGCAGTTAGCCCACGACTATCCGGCACTTAGCCTGATCGGTTTTAGCGCGCACGTCATCGACGAAACGCTAAGCCAAAGAACCAGCACCCTGTTCCTCGGCATTATTCAAAAACCAGTCCCCCGGGATGAACTCAGTCGACTTATTACGCATTATCTGCACGGTAGTGCGACTCTCCCGCTTGCATCAGAAAATGACAACAAACGGTTAGATTTTCATCAGTTGTCTGGAGATATCCAGGTTATGGGATGGCAAAAGGTGCGCGAATGGTTAGCGCTCTTTAAGCAACACACTCTTCCTGTATTAGATGAGATTGACGCTGCCCGCGCAGCACATGACGACGAGCGGATAAAACGTCTGACGCATCAGCTAAAAAGCAGCTGCGTCAGCATGGGAATGCGCTCAGCCAGCACGATGTGTGCAGCACTTGAACAGCAGCCGTTGGGTGATTTTTCACTCAGAGAGGAGATCCAACAAAGTCTTTATGAGGTAGAACGTTGGCTGGAAAAAGAAAAACCGTCCCGCGCGTAACGGTACGTTGAAGCTGAGCATAGGGACTAACTTTAAATGGTACGCCCTGTAGGATTCGAACCTACGACCTACGGCTTAGAAGGCCGTTGCTCTATCCAACTGAGCTAAGGGCGCATTGCGAAGTGATTACTTCATGCAGATGAAACGCGTGAATTATACGGTCAGCGCCTGCTGAGTCAATGCCTTTTGTTTCAGTTGCTGGCGAAGTGAACGAATGTTGATTTTTTCTGCTTGTTCAAGGGTATCCAGGAAATCGCCTGGTAACAACTCAGCCCACGAAACGCCAGATTTAGGGATACATGTATTTAGAATATTTATGATTTTGCTTAACATTCCCTTACCCCTCCAGCGGTTCAGGAACTCTTTAATGTTAAGTATCGCCATCAAGGAAGAAAACTGTCACTTCGAACATGGACTAAAAATTATCATCTCCCATTTGGCAAATCAGTGGCATCAGGAGATTTGCTTTTTGCCTGTCGAGGATATCGATCGCGCTGACATCGCGTTTATTTCCCTGGATGAAGATTGGCTCAGCGCCGATTGCTATCAGATTCCGGTCCATACCCGCCGCCAACACCGGGTTGTCATCTGCAACAGAAACGATAAAGATAAGCTGATGTTCCGGCCCTGCCTGTACATGTTGCCACTGATCTATCGGGAAGATGACGTTGAGGAAATGACTAAAAAATTAGTCCTCATCCTGCAAAAACGTGCGCTGCGCAACAACGTGCCCGCAACTATCTGCCATTACTGCACCACTCGTAACTTTTCTATCGAAGAACGTCAGTTCTTAATGTTTCTCGCCAGCGGCTATACCTTAGCCGAAACGGCCCACTTGCTCTCGGTAAGCGAAATTCAGGCCAAAGCCACCCGTCGCAGCATTATGAAAAAGCTGCATGTGAAAAACGATCAGCAATTCTTAAGATACATCCGGGCGCATCTGAACTTTCTACAAAATTAGGTGGCATCTCTCTGCCTGATTTTTTATTGAGAAAAATCTCATCACCAATTAAGTATCGACACCTACTGTACCTATCTCCATGCTGCCAGAATAATCTTGGCTTACTATTTCCGGGGTAACAGAAAGACACACCCGGTAATATTTTATCTAATCCCATAGAGAGGTTGAACTGGATAAAACGACTTTTTGGGCATTGAGTAAGACATCAGAAAACTTCCGGCAGATTATTCTGATGGGATACGCAATTGCCAGTCTGATGATTGCTGAAGCATTGAAACCCAACAGCACAAGGAAACTCGCCTTTATGCTGGAGAAAATTTGGGTCAGGGATGTTTATAGTCGGCAATTTATCCAGACCTGCCGCAACAGAAATGGAATGGAAAAGGATGCACAGCGCAAAACGCCGGGATCGACTTCGCCGTATACGAAACACTAACTGTACCTGGCAATATCCTCACTACACATCACAGGTATTTGACCAACTTGAGTATCTGACGCAAAAACTCGAATACACATTACCGAGTGACACTATATCTCAGGCGATTATTACGACAGATTACTATCTGGCCTATGCGCTGGGTCGACATTTATTTTCAGGAGCACGTACCGCAATCTTCCAGACCATTGAATCGGCCAAAGCCAGCCTGCGAGAGTCGGTAATTAGTCAGTTAGTGGTTGATATGGAAGGTTTAACAATCTCTTATTTTGATGTTCTGGAGTATCTGCGCCAGCTAATTAAACCGCGGAATAACATCCAAATCTTCATATTGCTTTCCCGCCACGATGAAGACCTAATCCCTTTTATTTCTCTGTCCGGTCCATTTTATATCTTGTCACGTAGCCTGCGCCTCCCGGAGATGCGCCGCGCTTTATTGTCGCCAGTCCTTAACTATATTCACTCCAGGCACATAAACCAACTCGATTGGGAGATGGTGGAATTACTCTTACAAGGTAACTCCTTAAAAGAGATTGCTTTGTTACAAGCTCGCCCCTACCACCGTATCATCTATCGCTTGAACCAGCTGATTGCGCGTCTGGGCTTAGCAAACCGGCAGCGTTTTTTGCACCTGATACATCGCCTCAGCGTTACCTCTGCTCATTTAATTTAACACCCTAACCCTATGTGCCATAAGATTTTTTAGGAAATTACTTATTTTTATATGAGATAAAAGATCTAAATTTCACAACTATTTAATATTTACAACTATTCCTGGTATTATGCTAACTTCCACCACCCTAGTAAACCATACTGATTCTGTGCATATCAGCACAAATAGCGTCATTCCCACCTTAACAAATCCTAAACAATTAGTTTATTGTATTGTTTTTACCATTTAAAAATTTTTTTCAGTCTGCCATAATTCAAACAGCAGTAAAATAATGCCAATAGTCATTAACACATCTGGATCTTTTAGAACATCCTAACTGACATTAACAACCTGAATGTTGTAAGCCTTTTCCGAAAGAACAGAGCAGGTATAATCCCCATAGTTTTCTGATTAATTGTTAGTTTTCCCAGTGTGAAATGGATTTTCCACAAATTCATTGTTCTGTAGAAGAGCAACCGAATAAACAAGGATGAAATAATATTTATTCGACTCTCCCTCAGAACAACCCTTGGCTATTTGACAATATTATAACGCCTGATGTTTTATAAAATTATCAAGATACGCATACAGTTTGAGGCATACAACAATGAAACCAGCATCCGTTATCATTATGGACGAACACCCTATTGTCAGAATGTCGATAGAAGTACTACTTGAAAAAAACAGTAATATCCAGGTTGTGTTGAAGACCGATGACAGCCGTACGGCAATAGAGCACCTGCGCACTTACCCTGTCGATCTTGTCATTCTGGATATTGAACTACCTGGTTCAGATGGATTTACATTACTCAAGAGAATAAAGTCTCTGCAGGAGAATACTCGGGTGCTGTTTCTCTCCTCCAAATCGGAGTCTTTTTATGCCGGGCGTGCTATCCGGGCCGGTGCAAATGGTTTTGTCAGTAAACGAAAGGATTTGAATGATATCTACAATGCGGTAAAAATGATTTTATCGGGATATTCTTTTTTCCCTTCAGATACCCTTAACTTCATTAACAATATAAATATGAAAAAAGGTGTATTGAATGACATGCCGCTCTCTAATCGCGAAGTTACGGTTTTGCGTTATCTGGCAAATGGCCTCTCTAATAAGGAAATTGCTGAGCAGCTGTTACTCAGCAATAAAACGATTAGTGCTCACAAAGCTAACATCTACGCCAAACTCGGCTTGCACACTATCGTTGAGCTGATCGATTACGCAAAAATGCATGAATTAATGTAATAGCACTCCCGGCGAGACTTCGTTCGGGAGTGTTTTATCCGCGCATTGATTAGTTATAGTTAATCATAAATGTGGCATCGGCCCTGGCGAGGCCTGGCTGAACCCCGTCTGCTAACGCGATATAGTTGGCGAAAAAGGTCAGCGTGGCATTGCCGTTCTCATCAATCCCTACGGTTTGGCTGGCCTGCTCGAGCGGTAATCGCGTACGGTCACTGTCATGCAGTTCGATCGCCACCTTTTGCGCCATCACCGCGTCATCAAGCGCCAGCAACGTCGTACCGGGGGCCGGAGTACCAGAAAACGTTATTGACGCGGATCCCGGCGGGCAGCCTTCCAGCTTCAGCGTAAACGCGACTGGTTGGGTAGTATCCCCGCTGGTCTGTAACTGCTTTGTTGGCCAGGTGCCCAATTCAACCGACTTATTGCTGTCGCTGGCAATCACCGCACAGGTAAAGTCCACCACGTTTCCGCGCAGTTCAATATTGATTTCGCCCAGCGATGAGGCCGCATGGCACAACGAGCTGAATGTCAGTATGGGCAGCATCACCAGAAGCGCCCATGAAGTTGGCGTTTGCTTGTTAGTCATAATCTACTCGCAGATAGCCACGGGCAGTAAAAGGCCCTTCGGTAGGTTTATTCCCCGTCACGCTGACCGGCCAAGTCCGAATACTCACGTTTGCCGCGGCGTTATCATCCAGTTGAAATGGGATCGTGCTGGACAGATTATTGGGCGTCAGCGGTCTACCGGTTTTGTCGGCGATAATGAACCCTAAGTCAGGATTGTCCGATACCATCATTTGCCCGGAGGCTTTCTCGGCCTCTACCCGCATGGTTAAGTAGGCCTGTGCAGCGACGTTGGTGCATTTTATCGCCACCGTTTTGGTCTGCGGATTAATGCCTTCGGGACGGTTTCCTGCCCCCGCCTTGCTGAACAACGATGCGCCAATATCGCCAAAATCAAACTCGACAATCTGCCCAGCGTTCACCTCACAGTTTTGTGGAACCTCCACCTTACCGCTGTAGCTGATGGTATAAACCGGCGTGCTTAGCGCATCTCCAGTACTGGTCGTGACATAGACTCTGAACATGGTCTGGCGCGGGATCGGCACCATGTTAATAAACGAGCGAATCACTTTGAGTTTAAACACCAGCTTTGAATCCATTACGCCAAAAGGCTGCTGTTTCGATACGTTGGGGTGAGTCCCCATACGGATATAATTTCGCGGAGGATAAAACAACCCTGCATAGCTGTCGGTGATGCTCATGGCCCCCAGCAGGTAGTCATTGAGCTTCAGATACTGAAAACCACCCTCGGTACTTTGAACAGGAAGTTCAGTGACATAGCTTCGATAGGTGTAATTCACCGTTGTCCCAGCCGGACAGGTGGCATTAACGCCAACCCAGCCCGATTTTTCCGGTAACGTCACCACCTGCCCCGGCTGATTATTGCTGCTGTTAAAGACGTTCGACAGATCGTAAAAAACATCCGTTGGTGTGCCATTCGAGTTTTGGCAGACCGTCGCCCAGGACGAATGAGCCATCAGCAGTAAAGCGCTTCCCAGTAACAAACCTGTTTGTCGTTTCATCGTATTATTCCTGTCGTGCCGTTGGAGATTCGCACGTCACGTTCGTGAGCGTCACCGCCTGTTTCAGACTCTCCTCAGGCAAGGCATAGTGCGCCACGCAGCGAGCGTTAGCGCTTTCCCCCCATTGGATCAGCAATTCGCCTTTTAGCGGTAAGCCGCTCAGGTAGATTTGTCCGTCTTCGCCCACCATACTGGTCACGCCGCTGGTGTTTTCACGCACAACGGATCCAAATGGCACAGGTTTACCTGCATATTTCGCGGTTATCAGCGCCCGCACGCCGATACGTGTATCAAACGCTGCTCGCACCAATGCCCCTTGCGTTGGCACGACGCTGCTAACGTTATTTTCCACATCGGTATTGTTGTTCATTGAATTGGTATCTAACGCGACGCGGTTATAGCGATAAACGGTGGCATACGGCATCACCGCGTATCCGCGCCAGTCGGTTTGCACGCCGGTCTGGTTTTCTATCCGCACACCCTGCGCGCCAGGTGCTTTAACCAGCACATTGGTGTCCCCCAGCGGCTGACTGAGCGTAATACCGTCCGCATGCCCCACCACGCCGCCGGAGAGCTGCCAGTTATAGTCATGCTGATCGCGATCGTAGTTGTATCCCACGCCCAGCGTGCCATAAGCCGCCTGCCAGTTGGCGCTGGCGTTTCCGCTGTAACCGTTGGTGCTGCTGTGCCCCTGATTCACGCTATAGCTCAGGTTGCGTCCATCCAGTAACGTACCGCCGATCCCGCTCTGCCAGCTGTTTTGTCCGTTGCTGTTGCGGTTGGCATTAAAAGTGGCGTAGGTGCGATCGAGCGCGTTATCACGCGAGTAGCGCCGTCCGCTTAGCAGGCTGAACGGCACTGACATATTGAATGCCAGAATACGGTCAGTGTCGGAAATGCCTACCGATTCATTCCACGACCAGGAGAGTGAATAGCTAATTCCCTGCCAACCGCTGGCATAGCCCACCTGATACCAGGTATTGGTGTCTGAGGTATTCCAGTACGTTTGCTGACTCCCCGAAACATACAGCGAGCCGTAGTCTCCCAGGTTCTGCGAAATGTTAATCTGGAAGCGGCCCTTTTTGCTGTAACTCAGGTTGTGGTAACTCTTCACATCGGGCACGTCGTGGCGATTGCCTTCGCTGTCGTATTCATACTCATACCCTTCCATGCTGCGATACGCGACATCGTCGAGGGTATAGAAACCGCGCGTTGAGTAGCGATATCCCAACAGCTGGAAGTTTGTACCAAAGTTGTTCAGCGATTTTGCATACAGAAAACGCAAAGACTGCCCCTGATGCGTACTGTCATCCGCCAGTTGACTGCGCGCATGGGTTAAATCCACAGAAACCGCCCCCCAGTCCCCCAGGTTTCGGCCAGTGCCTAAAACTACCGCGGTGTAACGTGAGGCCAGCTGCGTACCGCCATAAGCGGTGTAGCCTTCTGGTAACCCGGCAATTAATGTTCCCTGGAAAAAGAACGGTGAAGATTGCTGGCTATTGCCGCTGCGAAAATCCCCGGCAACCACGTCGTATTTGAAACGCCCTTCTCGTTGTAACAAGGGAACCGTGGAGTACGGCACCGTATAGCGCTGCTGGCTGCCGTCCTTTTCGTCCACCGTCACCTCAAGGTCACCGCTGGATGACGTCGGGTTGAGATCGGTTATCGAAAAAGCGCCCGGTGACACATAGCTTTGATAAATCACATAGCCATTCTGACGAATGGTCAGTTTCGCTGCGGTACGCGCAATGCCGCGAACGGTTGGCGCGTAGCCCTGTAAGCTGTCGGGATACATACTGTCTGAGGAATAGAGCCGCGCCCCGCGAAACCCGACGCTGTCAAAAACGTCGTTGCCGGTGTTGCTGTCGCCCATCACCAGTTCACCCTTCAGCGGGATAATCGCGCGCTGAAGCCATGTACCGATATTTTTCCAGCTTTGTGAGTGGTATCCGTCACCTTTGGAATAGCTCCATGCGCCGTTATTTCTCAAGCGCCAGGGGCCATAGTTCAGGCCACTGAGCATACTTAAGAAATAGCTGTCAGTGTCACTGCCGCGGCTGCCGGTAAAGCTGTAGTTGACCAGCGCAGCCGGGATCCCTTCATCCCACTCCTCCGGCGGAATATAGCCACGCGCGCTGTTTAACATTGACGCCTGCGGCAGGCTGACGTTCAAGCGCAGGGTAGAAAAATCAAATGCAATCTCACTGCCTGGAATCGCCTCAGGTAGATTGATGCAGGTATCGTTCGGATCCTTACTGAGTGCCGGAAATGCGGTGATATTGACGCCAAGGCGCTTCACCCAGTCGAGTCCAAAACACGGCATCAGCCCACCAGACTTCTCCCCGGCTTTTCCCGCGCTGGTCGTAAAACGAATATCCTGAGTGGCAACAAACTCATCGTTGCGCCAGATATCCACGCGATAAACGCCTTCAGGCTGATGATTGCCTTTTTCAAAACGTGATAAATCCGCCACGGTTGCCGTATCCGCAGATAAAAAGGCCGGATTAAAATAGCTTTCCCCATGGCTTAAAGAGGGAAAGAGCGCCGCCAGCGTGGACAACGCCACCCCCGCCAGCGGTGGCGTAACCCCCGGTAACAGGCCAGGAAAATACGTTGTCTTATTCATCGTTATCTCAACGCACGCTAACCGTTTGGGCCGGGGTCACGGCGCCATAATCATTGACCGTCTGGAACGTGACGTTGCCCTGAACGCCCGTTGGTAGCAGGACCTGCGCATCACTTTTCGGCGCGACCATCACGTTATCAACCTTCGTTTTCCCCACGTTGAGATTGACCAAGGTGACGTAATACGCTGACGGATTATTGATTTTCAGGTGGTTGCCGGTACGGGAGAATTTCAGCATCCCGGGCGCATCTTCCGGAATTTGCGGCAGATTATTCGGACGGACAAAAAGCTTGATGCGGGACAGAATCGCCAGTTGCAGAACGTTTTTACCCTCAAGGCTGTTTTTATTGACTGACGGAATGGCTTTCACATTCATCCAGAACAGCGATTCACGGTCTTTGGGCAGCGGAACACCTGCATAGATGATACGCAGCGTGTTTTCGCTTTTGGGTTCGCTGACGAACAGCGGAGGCGTAACCACAAACGATTTTTCTTTAACGCCTGCGCTATTCTCGATCCATGAATTGACCAGGTAACGTTCTTTGGTATCACTATTGCTAATAGACAGGGACGTTTGTTTGGCATCGGCTGGATAAATAACGCGGGTGGCGCCTAATGCAATGCCTCCGGCAGCCTGAACACTGGCAGCAGAAAATAAGGCCAGTAAAAGGATAAAACCTGATTTTAGATAATTAAACATAGCTACAAATACCTTTGGTGTGATTATCGTTGGGAAATTAATCAGGGATAAACCAACGTAAACCACACGTCTGAACGAAGCGTTCCCGGCGTTATATTTTCCGAGACAGCCCGATAACGAGCAGTGAAATGAAACGTCATCTCTTGCGTTATAATCGGCGCATAATGAAGCGGCAGCGTATTCGGAATAATTTGCTGTTGGCGCTCATCAAATAACGCCAGACCGATCCCCGAAGCCGCAGACGCATCACCACTGGCAAGAAAAACCTGCGGATCTTCTGCTGGTGTCACACCTGCAAACGCAATCCCAACGTGGTCATAAACATCGGAGCTGCATGACGTTAAGCGCAGTGAAAACGGCACGCTGGTAGAGGCAAAGCTTCCCGTCCCGGAGAAAGCATTGGTGCGATACTGCCCCATTTGCACCCGCAAATTTTGGCTGTCGGTAGCGACCGTACAGGCACCATTGACGAGCTGCCCCCGTAAGTGAAGGCGGCCACTTTCCAGTATTACCGTATGTGCAAACACAGGCAGTACGCACAGCATTCCCGCCAGCGCCACGCCTTTCCCTATCATCTGCCGCATCCTTCATCATCCCCGGAAATTGCCTCATCCAGTGAGGCGAACGTCATCCTTGCGCAAATCAGAACGGCTTATTCGTACTTCATGATGAACGTCGCGTCGGCATTTGCCTGACCCGGCGTAGCGCTGGTGGCTGTGGCTTTGTAACGCGCAGAGAAACGTAGGGTGTTGGTCCCTTCTACCAGCGCCTGAGCGGTAGAGAAGGTAGCTCCATCCGGCTTCAGCGCGGTGGACGTATTGTCCAGGATCTCAATCCCGACACCGCTGGCAGTAGTACCGTTATCTGCAGAAGTGACAGCCAGCAGGTTGTTGTTGGTAATATCGGATTGACCAGAGAAAGCCACGGCTGCGGTTGCGGCAACTTTCGGGTCACAGTCGTTCAGCACGATTGAGAACGGAATTTGCGCCGTTGTATCGCCAACTGCGGTAAAACTGGCGGTACGATACTGGCCTAAGGTGACAACCTGATCGGATGACTGAGTACTGACTGCACAGGCTGCATTGACCAGTTCACCTTCAAAATGCACAGTACCGCCGCTAACGCTTACCGGATCGGCTGCAACCGCTGCACCTGCAACTAACATCAGGCTGGCAATAACAGAAGAGGTCATTAATTTACGTTTCATGGATTTCCCTTGAATTACACACATCCGGCTCCGGCGTCCTGCGGGATCCGTTTGAATCATTATCGACATTAAATGTCAGGCTAATTATCTCTGCATCCTGTAAAGATATATATCGCAAGAGAATTAGCTAACCTTTTACCCCAACTCTCCTGAGTATTTGATTCACTAATTAATCTTCGCGAATATGACTATTCGTCACAGGGTTAAATTAAACATTTCAATTAATGAAAAATACCTGCAAATCCTTTTATTGACCCTGGCCAATTCTTATTGGGACCTAAGAAAAATCTGGGTGAATATTACTTAAATGCTCCCATAAAGGTACGTAACAGACTGGTTTATGGCGCATTACCCCTGAAAACACCAGGGTGATGAATTGTTTCATTCACGTTAATTTTAATTCGCATGCTCATTAATTATCCGGGGGACTTCAGCCTCTGTGCTGATCCCATGCTCTGACCATGGCACCCGTTATCGCACGTAAAAACGCAAACGAAAACTGACAGCACGCCCCGCTTCTGACAAAATAGTGACATCCCCTTCGGTTTAACGTAACAGACGGAATTCTCTCTCTGATGGCAGCAAAGATTATTGACGGTAAAACGATTGCGCAGCAGGTGCGCTCTGAGGTTGCTCAAAAAGTTCAGGCGCGTTTAGCGGCTGGATTACGCGCCCCAGGCCTGGCTGTTGTGCTGGTAGGTAGCAACCCGGCTTCGCAGATTTATGTTGCGAGTAAACGCAAAGCCTGTGACGAAGTGGGGTTTGTCTCCCGCTCCTATGACCTGCCTGAAACCACCAGCGAGGCGGAGCTTCTTGAGCTGATCGATACGCTCAATGCAGATACCACCATCGACGGTATCCTGGTACAACTGCCTTTGCCGGCGGGTATTGACAACGTGAAAGTGCTGGAACGTATTGCGCCAGATAAAGACGTTGACGGTTTCCACCCGTATAACGTCGGTCGTCTGTGCCAGCGCGCGCCGCGCCTGCGCCCATGTACTCCGCGCGGTATTGTTACCCTGCTTGAGCGTTACAACATCGATACCTACGGTCTGAATGCCGTGGTCATTGGTGCCTCGAATATTGTCGGTCGCCCAATGAGTATGGAGCTACTGCTGGCTGGGTGCACCACCACCGTCACCCACCGATTCACCAAAGATCTGCGCCGCCACGTAGAAAATGCTGACCTGCTGATTGTTGCCGTCGGTAAACCGGGCTTTATTCCTGGTGAGTGGATCAAAGAAGGTGCGATTGTGATTGATGTCGGCATCAACCGTCTGGAGAATGGTAAGGTTGTTGGCGATGTGGTCTTTGACGATGCGGCCGCACGAGCGTCATATATCACGCCGGTCCCCGGCGGCGTAGGACCAATGACGGTCGCCACACTTATCGAAAACACGCTGCAGGCGTGTGTTGAATATCATGATGTAAAGGACGTTTAAGATGGCCACATTTTCACTGGGTAAACACCCACACGTTGAACTCTGCGATTTGCTGAAGCTGGAAGGCTGGAGCGAAAGTGGCGCCCAGGCAAAAATTGCTATTGGCGAAGGGTTAGTGAAGGTCGATGGCGTTGTTGAAACGCGTAAACGCTGCAAAATCGTTGCCGGACAGACCGTCAGCTTTGAAGGCCACAGCATTAACGTCGTGGCGTGACCCTAAGTGCCGGATGAGGTTAACACCGTATCCGGCCACTTCCCCCTCTCGTTTTCAGATAATGACTTCATCCCCACTTCACAGTGAACTGATAGCATGTTGTTTTTCCATACGAAGCGATCATCATGCCCACTATCGTTACCCACGCGGCCGTTCCGCTCTGTTTAGGGTTAGGTCTCGGACTTAAAGTCATCCCCCCACGATTACTGTTTGCTGGCGTCGTTCTGGCTATGCTGCCAGATGCCGACGTGTTGTCATTTAAGTTCGGCGTCGCCTACGGCAATGTGTTTGGCCACCGGGGATTTACCCACTCACTGCTGTTCGCCTTCGTGGTACCGCTGCTCTGCGTCTTGATTGGCCGACGATGGTTTAAGGCGGGATTGATTCGCTGCTGGCTATTCCTGACGGTTTCACTGCTGTCGCACAGTCTGCTGGATTCTGTCACCACCGGCGGTAAAGGCGTCGGCTGGCTGTGGCCGTGGTCGGATGAGCGCTTCTTCGCGCCATGGCAGGTGATTAAAGTCGCCCCGTTTGCGTTATCACGCTACGCCACGCCGTACGGGCACCAGGTGATCATGTCGGAGTTGATGTGGGTATGGCTGCCGGGAATCGTAATGATGGGTGTGCTGTGGTGGTATCGGAAACATTAATCTGCCGGATGCGACGCGATGCGTCTTATCCGGCCTATACGGCCCGGTAAGCGTAAGCGCCACCGGGCATTACAGAGTTACTTACGACGCCAGGTGGTACCCTGCGGGCCGTCTTCCAGCACGATGCCCATCTCGTTGAGACGGTCACGCGCGGCGTCAGCTGCCGCCCAGTCTTTCGCCTTACGGGCATCCAGACGCTGTTGGATTAGCGCTTCAATTTCAGCAACTTCACCGCCATCCGCCTGCGCACCGCTTTGCAGGAACGCTTCTGGATCCTGTTCCAGCAGGCCCAGTACGCTGGAAAGCTTACGCAGATGCGCAGCCATGCCGTTAGCCGCCGCCATATCTTCACCCTTCAGACGGTTAACCTCACGTGCCATATCAAACAGCACGGAGTAGGCTTCCGGGGTGTTGAAGTCATCGTCCATCGCTTCAATAAAGCGCGCTTCAAAGGCTTCGCCACCGGCTGGCGCAACGGATTTGTCGGTGCCACGCAGCGCGGTATACAGACGCTCCAGCGCAGAACGCGCCTGCTTGAGGTTCTCTTCGCTGTAGTTTAACTGGCTACGGTAATGACCGGACATCAGGAAGTAACGGATGGTTTCGGCGTCGTAGTATTTCAGCACGTCGCGAACGGTAAAGAAGTTGCCCAGCGATTTGGACATTTTCTCGCGGTCAACCATCACCATCCCGGAATGCATCCAGTAATTAACGTACTCACCGTCATGAGCACAGGTGGACTGAGCGATTTCATTTTCATGGTGCGGGAACATCAGGTCCGAACCGCCGCCGTGAATATCGAAATGGTTGCCCAGCTGTTTGCAGTTCATCGCCGAACATTCGATGTGCCAGCCCGGACGGCCCGCGCCCCACGGAGACGGCCAGCTCGGCTCGCCTTCTTTGGACATTTTCCACAGCACGAAGTCCATCGGGTTGCGTTTCACATCAACCACGTCAACGCGTGCGCCTGCCTGCAGCTGATCCAGATCCTGGCGCGACAGCTGGCCGTAGTTCGGGTCAGTCGGCACGTCGAACATCACGTCGCCGTTATCAGCAACGTAAGCGTGACCTTTGGCAATCAGTTGTTCAGTGATTTCGATAATTTCAGCGATATGGTGCGTAGCACGCGGTTCCAGATCCGGGCGCAGAATATTCAGCGCATCGAAATCGCTGTGCATTTCCGCGATCATTCTGTCGACCAACGCCACAAAGCTTTCGCCGTTTTCATTCGCGCGCTTGATGATTTTGTCATCGATATCGGTAATGTTGCGCACATACTTCAGCTTATAGCCGAGGAAGCGCAGATAACGCGCAACGACGTCGAAAGAAACGAAGGTACGTCCGTGGCCAATATGACAGAGATCGTAAACGGTAATACCACACACGTACATGCCGACTTCCCCGGCATGAATAGGTTTGAATTCCTCTTTTTGGCGCGTCAGTGTATTAAAGATTTTTAACATCGAAGATTCCGTGTAGACGTGTGTGGATAGTAAAGTCTGTATAATACCCATAATTTAGACCGGAAGCAGCACACTTTGCGAGGTGATCGCAGCTTGCGGTTATGCTATAACACACCCCTAACTCTGACCCTTGACGGGGTCGAAGCACCAATCTATCGGAACAGGATGCAAAAATGGTTACTTTCCACACTAATCACGGCGATATCGTAATCAAAACGTTTGATGATAAAGCGCCTGAAACAGTTAAAAACTTCCTGGACTACTGCCGCGAAGGTTTTTACAACAACACCATTTTCCACCGTGTTATTAACGGTTTCATGATCCAGGGCGGCGGTTTCGAGCCAGGCATGAAGCAAAAAGCCACGAAAGAAGCGATCAAAAACGAAGCGAACAACGGTCTGAAAAACACCCGTGGTACGCTGGCGATGGCGCGTACTCAGGCTCCGCACTCCGCAACCGCACAGTTCTTCATCAACGTTGCAGACAACGACTTCCTGAACTTCTCCGGCGAAAGCATGCAGGGTTGGGGTTACTGCGTGTTCGCTGAAGTTGTTGAAGGCATGGACGTGGTTGATAAAATCAAAGGCGTTTCCACTGGTCGCAGCGGTATGCATCAGGATGTGCCAAAAGAAGACGTTATCATCGAAAACGTGACCGTCAGCGAGTAATCGTGGCGACACTGTTTATTGCAGATCTTCACCTCTGCACAGAAGAACCGGCGATTACCGCCGGTTTTCTGCGTTTTTTAGCCGGTGATGCGCGAAAGGCCGATGCGCTATATATTCTTGGCGACCTGTTTGAAGCCTGGATTGGTGACGACGATCCTAATCCGCTGCATCGTGAAATGGCCGCGGCGATAAAATCACTGACTGATTCCGGCGTTCCCTGCTTTTTTATTCACGGCAATCGTGATTTTCTGCTCGGTAAACGTTTTGCCCGTGCGAGCGGCATGACCTTGCTTCCCGAAGAAAAAGTGCTCGACCTGTATGGCCGCAAGGTGCTGATCATGCATGGCGACACCTTATGCACCGACGACGCAGGCTATCAGGCATTTCGCGCCAAAGTGCATCAACCCTGGTTACAGAAGCTGTTCCTCGCTCTGCCGCTGTTCGTTCGCCAGCGAATCGCTGCGAAAATGCGTGCCAACAGCAAAGCAGCCAACAACACCAAATCGCTGGAAATCATGGATGTGAATCAGCAGGCCGTGATTAGCGAAATGGAAAAACATCAGGTTCAGTGGTTAATTCACGGCCATACCCACCGCCCTGCCGTCCACAAACTTACGGCCAATGAGCAACCCGCTTTCCGCGTGGTATTAGGCGCATGGCACACCGAAGGTTCGATGATCAAAGTCACCCCTGACGACGTTGAACTGATCGCCTTTCCGTTTTAATTCTGCAGATACCCAGTTCCTCTTTACACAAAACTATTCGAGTTGCATCGAGGCGGCAAATCTGTGAGTCCCCTGGAGCTTACAAAAGTAAGTGACTGGGGTGAGCAGATGCAGCCAACAAAGAGGCTACTTGAAGAGTGAAGTGCAAAGCGCGCAATCGTTTTCCTTGGCGGTGAATTATGCTATTCTCTGTGGCCTCAAAAGTCGAGTGTAGTGCACCACAGGAGTTTTCAGACGCATGTCTTCCCGCAATAATCCGGCGCGTGTCGCCATCGTGATGGGGTCCAAAAGCGACTGGGCTACCATGCAGTTCGCCGCCGAAATCTTCGAAATCCTGGACGTTCCGCATCATGTTGAAGTCGTCTCCGCCCACCGCACCCCAGACAAACTGTTTAGCTTCGCCGAAAGCGCTGAGGAGAACGGTTATCAGGTGATTATTGCCGGGGCCGGTGGCGCAGCGCATTTGCCTGGCATGATTGCGGCGAAAACGCTGGTGCCTGTTTTAGGCGTCCCGGTGCAAAGCGCAGCGCTGAGTGGCGTAGATAGCCTCTACTCTATCGTTCAAATGCCGCGCGGTATTCCGGTCGGCACGCTGGCTATCGGCAAAGCGGGCGCGGCAAATGCGGCCCTGCTGGCAGCACAAATTCTGGCAACACACGACAAAGCATTACACCAGCGTCTGAACGACTGGCGCAAAGCGCAAACCGATGAGGTGCTGGAGAACCCGGACCCGCGAGGTGTCGCATGAAGCAGGTCTGCGTACTTGGCAACGGACAGCTAGGGCGCATGCTGCGCCAGGCCGGTGAGCCACTGGGCATAGCGGTCTGGCCCGTCGGGCTGGACGCTGAACCGGCTGCGGTCCCTTTTCAGCAAAGCGTGATCACCGCTGAGATTGAGCGCTGGCCGGAAACGGCACTCACCCGCGAACTGGCACGCCACCCGGCGTTTGTTAACCGCGACGTCTTCCCGATTATTGCCGACCGTCTGACGCAAAAGCAGCTTTTTGACAAGCTCGGTCTGGCGACCGCGCCGTGGCAGCTGCTGGCAGATAAAAGCGAATGGTCTGCGGTATTCGACAAACTTGGCGAGCTGGCGATCGTGAAACGTCGCGTCGGCGGCTACGATGGACGTGGACAGTGGCGCTTGCGCGCAAATGAAACTGAGCAACTGCCGGACGACTGCTACGGCGAGTGCATCGTCGAGCGGGGAATCAACTTCTCCGGTGAGGTCTCCCTGGTTGGCGCTCGTGCGCACGACGGCAGCACCGTTTTCTATCCGCTGACCCATAACCTCCATCAGGACGGTATTCTGCGCACCTGCGTGGTATTCCCGCAGGCTAACGCCAGACAGCAGGAACAGGCTGAAGCAATGCTCTCTGCCATCATGCAGGAGCTGGGCTATGTCGGCGTGATGGCGATGGAGTGTTTCATCACCCCGGAAGGTCTGCTGATTAACGAACTGGCTCCGCGCGTGCACAACAGTGGCCACTGGACGCAAAACGGCGCCAGCATCAGCCAGTTTGAGTTGCATCTACGTGCCATTACCAACCTGCCATTACCGACGCCGGTGGTGAACCACCCTTCGGTGATGGTAAACCTGATTGGTAGCGACCTGAACTACGACTGGCTGAAGCTGCCGCTGGTGCATCTGCACTGGTATGACAAAGAGGTGCGTGAAGGGCGTAAGGTGGGTCACCTGAACCTGAGCGACAGCGATACCGCGCGCCTTAGCGCGACGCTGGAAGCGCTTATCCCCCTGCTGCCGCCGGAATATGCCAGCGGTATTATCTGGGCGCAGTCAAAGCTGAAATAAGCCAATAATGCCGGGGAGTTGATTTTATCCTTCCCCGGCCCCTCCTCTGGCGCGTAAAATCCCCTCCATTGCTGTTTTGTATTTTCAGGATCAAACATGAACGATGGAACGGACTACCGCGCAATTTTGCTCGCCGGTACGCCTTTAATCGATGTACGCGCCCCCGTCGAATTTCAGCAAGGCGCAATGCCGGGCGCAATCAACCTTCCCTTAATGAACGATGACGAACGTGCCGCCGTCGGGACCTGTTATAAACGTCAGGGGCCCGAAGCCGCCCTCGCGCTCGGCCATCAACTGGTCTCGGGTGAGACCCGCCAACAGAGAATGCGGGCCTGGCAGGACGCCTGCCGTCAACATCCTGCGGGCTATTTATGCTGCGCGCGCGGCGGTCAGCGTTCGCATATTGTGCAGCAGTGGCTGCATGAGTCCGGCATTGACTATCCGTTGATTAAAGGCGGTTACAAAGCCCTGCGCCAGGCAGTGATACAGCTGACTGAAGAATTAGTGCAAAAGCCGATCGTCTTAATTGGCGGCTGTACCGGGAACGGTAAAACGCAACTGGTGCAACAGCAGCCAAACGGTGTGGATCTCGAAGGTCTGGCGCACCATCGCGGCTCCTCGTTTGGGCGCACCGTTGAACCTCAATTGAGTCAGGCGAGTTTTGAAAACCTGCTGGCGGTTGAAATGCTCAAAACCGATAGCCGTCAGGATTTACGTCTGTGGGTACTGGAAGATGAAGGCCGCATGATCGGGGCTAATCATCTGCCAGAATGCCTGCGCGAGCGCATGACCCAGGCATCAATTGCGGTGGTGGACGATCCTTTTGAGCGTCGTCTGGAGCGACTACGCGAAGAGTATTTCGTGAAGATGCACCACGATTTTACCCACGCTTATGGCGAGAGCCAGGGCTGGCAGGAGTACAGCGAGTATCTGCACCACGGCCTGTTTGCTATACGCCGTCGTCTGGGTTTACAACGTTTTGCCGAGCTGACCACCCTGCTCGACGAGGCTCTGCGCGAACAGCAGGCAACGGGCAGCACCGACGCCCATATGGGCTGGCTGGTACCGTTGCTCAATGAGTATTACGACCCGATGTATCGCTATCAGCTGGAAAAGAAAGCCGCGAAAATCGTCTTTCGCGGCACATGGCAGGACGTTGCCGAGTGGCTTAACGCACAGTGATCAGTGTCTGTCGCGCTTATCTGCGCGTTTTGCCAGCCAGTCACCCAGCACCTGAACGACCTGCACCAAAATAATCAACGCCACCACGGTGACGATCATGACCTGGGTTTCGTAGCGGTAATAACCAAAGCGAATCGCCAGGTCGCCGACTCCACCGCCGCCAACGATCCCGGCCATCGCGGAGTATCCGATCAGACTCACCAGCGTTATCGTCAACCCACGCAGCAGACCCGCGCTCGCTTCAGGTAACAGAACGGTGCAGATGATGCGCATCGGGCTGGCACCAAACGCTTCCGCCGCTTCAATAATCCCTTTATCGACTTCACGTAGCGCGCTATCAACCAGACGGGCATAGAAGGCGATTGCCGCCACTGAGAGCGGGACCGACGCCGCAATCGGGCCAATGGTATTTCCGAGCAAAAACTGGGTTAGCGGCAGCAGCAGGACCAGCAGGATCACAAACGGTACCGAACGAATGATATTCACCAGCACGGAGCTGAGCAGATACACAAAACGGTTTTGCCAGAATAAATGCCGGTCGGTGACGAAAATCAGAAAACCGAGCGGCAGACCACCAATAATTGCCAGCACCGTAGAGATGCTCAGCATCTGGAAGGTTTCATTAAACGCCAGCGTCAAATCCGGCAATAAATCATCCACGAATCACCTCCACCTGTGCAGTACGTTGACGAATATGTTCCACGGCGACTTCCACCGCTGAAGGGTTATGCGGCGCGGTCAGTTGCACGACCAGAATCCCCAGCGCACGTTCGCCAATATATTCAATTTTGCCGTGCAGAATGTTCACCGCCACGCCAAATTTAACCGCGACTTCTGACAACACCGGCTGTTCCGCCGAATCGCCGATGAACAGAATTTTTAGCAACTGACCAGGCAGATGCTGGCGCATACGCTCGGGCAGCGTCAAATTGAGGGTATGCGACACCAGCTGCTGCGTGAACGCGTGCTGCGGGTGAGCAAAAACGTCAAACACCTCACCAGACTCCACCACCTTGCCGCCAGACATTACCGCCACGCGATCGCAAATCGATTTGATCACGTTCATCTCGTGAGTGATCAGCACGATCGTGATCCCCAACTGTTGGTTGATCTGCTTAAGCAACGCCAGAATCGTGGCTGAGGTTTCGAGGTCCAGCGCCGAGGTAGGTTCATCACACAACAGCACATCCGGGTGATTGGCAATCGCGCGGGCAATACCCACACGCTGCTTTTGCCCACCGCTGAGCTGAACCGGAAAGCGGTTCGCCTTGTCTGACAGCCCCACCAGCGCCAGGATTTCGCTCACGCGCGGGCCAATTTTACTGCGCTCCCATCCGGCAGCCTTCAGGCTAAAGGCGACGTTTTGCGCCACGGTACGGGTATGCATCAGGTTAAAATGTTGAAAAATCATACCGATACGCTGACGGGCTTTACGTAGATGCCCCCCTTCCAGCGCGGAAATTTCTACGCCGTTCACCTTCACGCTTCCCTGGCTCGGACGCGTTAAGGCGTTCAGGGTGCGCAGCAGCGTACTTTTCCCCGCGCCGCTGGTCCCGACAATGCCAAATATCTCACCTGCGCCAATGCGCAAGCTAACGTCATCAACCGCCCGGGTTGATGGTCCACGGCCCGCGCTAAAATCCACGCAAACTTTCTCAATCTCAATCATAGCCACCTCAGAAATGCGAAAAGGGCAGTCGTCGCTGCCCCTGTTAACCCTTGTGCGCAGCGATTATTGGGCTGTCGACATCCATTCCGGTTTCTGGAAGGCGCTGTAGATATTTTGCGGATCGTCGATCACCGCGCGATACGCCGGAGATTTCACCGCCTCAACAATATCTTTTGCGAACGGTTTATCCGCATCTTCACTGCGTACCGCGATGATATTTTTCAGATTTTCGTCCAGGTGTTCCTGCTTGATGGCGCTGGCGAGATCCATTTTTGCCGCCACGGCAAAGTTACCGTTGACCAGCGCACCGGTCACACCGTCCAGCGTACGCGGCAGCTGTGCCGCTTCCAGCGGTTTAAACACCAGCCCTTTGGGATTGCTGGCGATATCGCGCTCGGAGGCTTTAGTTGGATCAATATTGTCTTTGATGGTGATAAGGCCAATAGACTGCAGGAAACGCAGACCGCGAGCCAGGTTGGTGGGATCGTTGGAAAGCGTGATCACATCCCCTTTTTTCAACTCATCCAGGCTTTTGATTTTATGTGAGTAAAACCCCATCCCGGCCGTCGGGACCACAATCAGCTTGCTCAGCTTCAGGCCTTTATCGGCGGTGAATTTGTCAAAATAGAGCGAATGCTGGAACAGGTTAGCATCAATGCTACCGTTGGAGAGCGCCATGTTTGGCTGCACGTAATCGCTGAATTCGCGCACCACTACCTTATAGCCTTTCTCTTTCAGCGTGGGGGCAATGGCCTGTTTCACCATATCACCGTATGGCCCAGGCGCGACGCCAAACACGATTGTGTGCGGGTCACTGTTCGCATGAGCAAACTGTAATCCACAGGCCAGTAACAGCGCCCCGGTCGCGACGCGTAAACTCTGACGCAATCCCATATTCTCTCCATTTTAACGTTGTGGTGTCATGTCTCACGCCGTTCTTGCGGCGTTGTTCTTGTTGGCCCGTTAACAGGCTGATTGTTAACATGACACAGATCACAACCTGCTGTCCTTGAAATTATTTCATGATGTTGCAGAGTATGTTTTTAAATGAAAGAAGGTATGAAAAAGCCGGATGTCGGCACAAGTGCCTTATCCGGCCTACAACAGCTTTCTTAGGCCCGATAAGCGCAAGCGTATCGGGCGGCAGGCGTTCGATTAGAAGTCGTAACGCAGACGAACCAGGTTCATGTCACCCAGATTGTCGGTGCTGGAGGTAAAGACGTGTTCGTAGTCAACACGGAAACCGTAATCCAGCTGGAAGCTGATCCCCACGCCGTTGTCGGTACGCAGATAGTTTCGGCCATTCACGTACTCAATACGGTCGCCCATAAAGTACGGCTGAACGGATTTCAGCGCATATTGACCCACCGGGAAGGTGTAACCGGCGAAGTATTCCAGACCCCAGGCGTCACCGGCAAAGTAGTCGTTAACAGAGACTTTTTTGGTGGTCATGAAGTTTTGATACCAACCGCCGCCCATCGAGAAGGTCCAGTTGTCCGGTTTCCAGCTCAGCGCGGTACCGACGATGTTTTGATCGTAGGTTTTGCTGGTGTTGCCACGCATTTCCGCGCGAGTGTAGTTCCACGCCGTACCCCAGGTCAGGTCATCGGTAATGTGATAATCCACACCCAGTGAGCCGCCGCCTTTACGCTTGTAGCGCAGACCGTTGTTCGGGTTGTAATCATCACTGAACAGATAAGAGGCGTAGAGATCCACATCACCAACGGTATTCTTATACTTCAGTGATTTACGCGTACGATAGGAACCATCATAGTCGCCATTAATACCGTTACCTGGCGCCTGACCGATCATGTCATAGTCCCAGATATCCGTTTTCGCACCGACTACATCATAGTAAATGCTGTTTTGTTGACCGAAGGTCAGCGTACCCCAGGTTGCACTCTTCAGACCGGTGTACAGCATACGACGCGTGGTATCGTTGGCACCGTCAGCGTAGTGGTTATCCCAGTTGAACATCGCCGGGAAGTTAACGCCCAGCTCGTAGTAGCTCACCCAACTGATATCATCAAACAAATAGTAGTCAGCGGCGAAGCGGAAACGTGTACCGCCATCGAAGCCATTACGTTTGTAGCCATTCTTACCATCGTCACCGGCCATATTCTGGAACTGCGGACGAATACTTCCGCCGACGGTGAAGTTAAGACGGCTCAGCGGGTTGCCCGCCTGCGGATCTTGTTTCAGGACCGTGATTTCCGCCTGTGAAGCGAAAGTCGTTAATGCCACTGCTGCGCCGATCGATACCGCCAGCGCTGTTTTTTTTATAGTCATTATTTATACCTTGATAGATAGCCTGCCAATTATTCAGCACACAAATATTAACGTTTATTAATACTCTCGTGTTGTTGGGTTTTTATTGTTCTGTGCTGTTAAATATCAAGGAGTTATCAATTTGTGCTACATAGAAAAAAAGACGCACCGATTTTAAAACCGGTGCGTAATCATCACGAATATGAATTAACTACTGAACTGACGGAACAGCGCTTTACCTTTTAGCAGACGTGAACCGAGCCATCCGCCGCATAAAGAGAGCAGCAATGCTCCACTAAATGGTAATACTACCCACAGTCGCCAGTCTGGCTCCCACGGGAAATCAAACACTTTGGTTTGCAGTACCGCCAACGCTGTTTCCGCACCGATGGCCGCCACCAGTCCGGCAACCATCCCGAGCATGGCGAACTCGCACCACAGCGTGGTACGCAGCAGCTTCTTACCCGCGCCCAGCGTGCGCCAGACCACCAACTCCTGATGACGCTGACGCATCCCGACCTGGACCTGCGCCAATAGCAGCAGCATGCCACAGGCGGTGACCAGTACCACCATCACCTCCAGTGCGCGGCTCACCTGATCCAGCACCTGGCTCACCTGTTTGAGGATGGCGCCAATATCCAGCAGGCTGATGGTCGGGAATTCGCGGTTAAGCTGCGTTAGCATGCCGTTGCCGTTCTCCCAGCGAAAGCTGGTTAACCAGCTTTGCGGCTGAGCATCCAGCGCGCCGGAGGGGAAGATAAAGAAGAAGTTGGGCCGCAGGCTTTCCCAGTCCACTTTGCGCAGACTGCTGACCGTGGCGCTGAAATCCTGGGTATCGCCCATAAAAGTCACCCGATCGCCGAGTTTGACATTCAGCCGTTTCGCTAACCCCTCTTCCATCGATACTTCGCCCGCTTTTGGCGGCCAGCTTCCGGCGGTTATCGGGTTATGATCCGGTCGGGTATCCTGCCAGGTCAGGTTAAGCTCGCGGTTCAGCGCCTCATCCTGATTGCCTTCGGTCGGCTTCTCATTGATAGCCGTCAGACGCGCCCGCACAATCGGATAGAACGATTCCGGGATCACCTGATGCTCGGACAGGAAAGCCTTCAGCGGAACCACCTGCTCGGTGGCAATGTTGATCAGGAAATAGTTCGGACTTTCCGGCGGCATTTGCTGCTGCCAGCGGTCGAGCAGATCGCCGCGCAGCACCAGTAACAACGCCAGCAGCATAAAGGAAAGCGAAAATGCCGATAGCTGGCTGAGCGTTGACCACGGCTGGCGTAACAGTCGACTGACCGCCAAACGCAGCGGCAGTGAGGAGAGCGTCAGACCACGCAGCACGTTGAGCAGCATCCAGCCGAGCACCCCGCACAACAGCGCCAGTACCACCGCACCAGCCAGTACCGCCCACAGCAGTGGACTTCCGCCCATCAGTCCAGCAAGCAGTGCAATCACGACTATCACGACCACCGGCAAATAAAACTTCAGGGGCCAGACGTTTGCCACCACGTCACGGCGCAGCACCCGCAGCGGCTGCGTTGCCAGCAGCAGGCGGTAAGGGCGTAACCCCACCAATAGCGAAATCACCGTCATGGTGCCTAGTGCCCATAACCACGGCCAGGGGCTGGCAGGCGGTAGTTCTCCAGGCAGAACCGGCTTGAGCAGCAGCACCAGCACGCGCTCGAATAACAGTCCGAATAGTCCGCCGGTCACGCCAGACAGCGCCAGCACCATCAGCCATTGACCAACAATCAGCCTGCGCAGTTGCGCTCTGCCCGCACCGAGGGTTTTCAGAATAGCCACCAGATCGTAACGGCTGCGGCAATAATGGCTCATAGCCACGGCAACCGCGGCGACCGCCAGCAACAGCGTTAACAGCGCCGACAGCAGCAAGAACTGTTGCGAACGCTCAAGTGATTTCCCCAGCGCCCCTTCATCCTGCTCCAGCCCATACCAGCGCTGTTCAGGCTTTAACTGTGGCAGCAGCCACTTTTCATAGGCTTCCAGTTGCGATGGCGTCCCGCCAAATTTATAGCGCCAGGTCACGCGGCTTCCCGGCTGGACCGCCGCCGTTTTTTCGACATCCGCCATGTTCATCATCAGACGCGGTGCTATCTGGAACGGATTAAAACCAGAGTCCGGCTCCTGCACCACCTCCCCGGCAATACGCAGCGTGGCATCGCCAACGTCGATGGAATCACCGACTTTTAAGTTGAGTAGCGCCATCAGACGTGGGGCCAGCAGCACCGAGCCCGGCTGCGGTTTCAGTCCCGGCGGGTTGGTTTGCAGTGTGCCGTACATCGGATACACATCATCTACCGCTTTGACGTTCGCCAACTGCGGCGTATCCCGGGCAAAAGTCATGGTGGCAAAGGTGAGCTGTTCGCCTACCTTCAGGCCACGCTGTCGCGCCTCGTCAATCCACGCTTTCGGCACGGTACGCGAACTTTGTAGCGACCGATCTCCCGCCATAAACTCGCGGCTTTGCTGGCTCAGCCCTTTTTCCATACGATCGCTGATATTGCCCAGCGCCAGCACACAGGCTACCGCCAGGCTTAGTGCCAGCCAGACAATCAGTAATGAAGGCGAGCGCCATTCGCGCCAGAACCAGCGTGCAATCATGCCTCCTCCTGCAACTGTCCATTCACCAGACGTAAGCGCCTGTCGCAACGCGCCGCCAACTGCGGGTCATGCGTCACCAGAATCAGGGTGGTGCCGTGTTCCCGGTTCAGAGAAAACAGCAGGTCGGCTATTTTGTCTCCGGTCTGGCGATCGAGGTTGCCCGTTGGTTCATCGGCAAACAGCACGTCAGGGCGACCGTTAAAGGCCCGCGCCAGCGCCACGCGCTGCTGCTCCCCGCCGGAAAGCTGGGCCGGAAGATGATCGAGACGTTTTCCCAGTCCCAGTTGTTCCAACAGCGTTTTTGCCCCGTCGCGGCTTTTTCCGCTATTTTCGCCGCGCAACAGCGCGGGCAGTTCGACGTTTTCCAGCGCGTTGAGGGTCGGAATTAACATGAATGACTGGAAGACAAAACCCACGTGCCGCGCCCGCAGCTGCGCCCGGGCTTCTTCGTCCATGGTGTGCAGCGCCTGCCCCACCAGGCTGACTTCACCGCTGGTGCCATCGTCAAGCCCGGCGAGAATCGCCAGCAGCGTGGATTTCCCCGATCCCGACTCGCCAATCAACGCAATGGTCTCGGCGCGTTTGACAACCAGTTCAACTCCGGTAAGGATGGATAGCTCATGATCACCCTGACCGACGGATTTCTTAAGATGATGAACTTCAACAATGTTTTCCGCTGGCATTGGCCTTTCCTGTTCCTGGTCCTGTTAACTTTCCGCGCCGCCGCAGCGGACACGTTATTAATTCTGGGTGACAGCCTGAGCGCCGGATACCGAATGTCCGCCAGCGCCGCGTGGCCTGCGCTACTTAATGATAAATGGCAAACCAAAACGCCGGTGGTGAATGCCAGCATTAGCGGCGACACCTCGCAGCAAGGTCTGGCCCGTCTGCCAGCATTACTCAAGCAGCACCAGCCGCGTTGGGTACTGGTCGAACTTGGCGGCAACGACGGCCTGCGCGGCTTCGCACCTGCGCAAACCGAACAAACCCTGCGCACGATTCTGCAGGACGTAAAAGCGGCAAATGCCGAACCACTGCTGATGCAAATTCGTCTGCCGGCAAACTACGGTCGCCGTTATAATGAAACCTTTAGCGCGATTTATCCAAAGCTCGCCAAAGAGTTTGATATTCCTCTGCTGCCTTTTTTTATGGAAGAGGTTTATCTGAAACCCCAGTGGATGCAGGATGATGGTATTCATCCTAACCGTGACGCCCAGCCGTTTATCGCCGACTGGATGGCGCAACATCTCACACCTCTAGTAAATCACGACTCGTAAAACAACGGAGATCCTGACAGGTAAAGTTATGCAAAAATCGGTCTTAATAACAGGATGTTCCAGCGGAATCGGTCTGGAAAGCGCGCTTGAGCTAAAGCGCCAGGGTTTTCAAATTCTGGCAGGCTGCCGCAAACCTGACGATGTCGCGCGTATGAACAGTATGGGATTCACCGGCGTATTGCTGGATCTGGATTCACCCGAAAGCGTGGATCGTGCCGCCGATGAAGTGATCGCCCTGACCGATAATCGTTTATATGGGATCTTTAACAACGCCGGATACGGTGTCTATGGTCCCCTGCCCACCATCAGCCGCGAACAGATGGAACAGCAGTTTTCCGCCAACTTCTTTGGCGCACATCAGCTTACCATGCGCCTGTTACCTGCCATGTTACCCCACGGCGAAGGGCGCATCGTGATGACCTCCTCGGTGATGGGATTGATCTCAACGCCGGGACGCGGCGCCTATGCCGCCAGCAAATATGCACTGGAAGCCTGGTCCGACGCACTGCGTATGGAACTGCGCCACAGCGGGATTAAGGTCAGCCTGATTGAACCCGGCCCCATCCGTACCCGCTTTACCGAAAACGTCAACCAGACCCAGAGCGATGCTCCCGTGGAAAATCCCGGCATTGCCGCGCGTTTTACGCTGGGACCAGAAGCGGTTGTCGCCAAAGTGCGTCACGCGTTTGAGAGCGATAAACCAAAGCTACGTTATCCGGTTACGCTGGTGACCTGGGCAGTGATGCTGCTTAAACGCCTGTTGCCAGGCCGCATAATGGACAAAATTTTACAGGGTTGAGTTGAAGCTCGCGCGTCAGCCCCCATGTAACAAGAAATCGACAAAAGAGAGTAACTCCATGTCCACACAGAATATTGTTAACATTAACGAATCGAACCTACAGCAGACCCTCGAACAGTCGATGACCACCCCGGTCCTGTTCTATTTTTGGTCTGAGCGCAGCCAGCATTGTCTGCAATTAACGCCGGTACTGGAGAGCCTTGCCGCCCAGTATAACGGTCAGTTTATTCTCGCTAAGCTGGACTGCGACGCCGAGCAGATGATCGCCTCCCAGTTTGGTCTGCGCGCGATCCCTACGGTTTATCTGTTCCAGAACGGCCAGCCAGTGGATGGATTCCAGGGCCCGCAACCGGAAGAGGTTATTCGCGCACTGCTGGAGAAAGTGCTGCCGAGCGAAGAAGAGCTGAAAGCACGCCAGGCTATCGAATTCATCGAAGCCGGTAATCACGCGGATGCGCTGCCACTGCTGAAAGAAGCCTGGCAGATCTCCAACCAGAGCAGCGAAATCGGTCTGCTGCTGGCGGAAACGCAAATCGCCCTGAACCGTTCTGATGAAGCCGAAGCGGTACTGAAAACCATTCCGTTGCAGGATCAGGACACCCGCTATCAAGGGCTTATCGCACAGATCGAACTGCTGAAGCAGGCCGCTGATACACCGGAAATCCAACAGTTGCAGCAGCAGGTCGCCAGCAATCCACAGGATGCGGCGCTGGCAACGCAGTTGGCTATTCAATTGCACCAGGTCGGGCGCAACGAGGAATCGCTGGAATTACTGTTCAGCCACCTGAAGAAAGATCTTACGGCTGCTGATGGTCAGGCGCGTAAGACTTTCCAGGAGATCCTTGCCGCACTGGGTACCGGTGATGCGCTGGCCTCGAAGTATCGCCGCCAGCTGTACGCGCTGTTGTACTAATTGGTTCATCATGCCCGATGACGCTACGCTTATCGGGCCTACAAACACAACCAACACCTCATTCCCGTCGGCCGGATATGGCGGTAGCCGCCATACGGCATCACATCACGGTTTCTTTAATGGCGTCACCACTAATTGGTGGCGCGAATTATAGAATTTTCGATAGGTTAAGTAGCAGGCGATAATGGTCGACAGGCTGGCGGTTGATAGCAGCATAAACGTCACCATAATCTGATACTTAATCGCTTTTACCGGGTCAATACCTGCAAAGATCAATCCTGACATCATTCCCGGTAAACTCACCAGCCCCACGGTCTTCGCTGAATCAATCGTCGGGATTAGTGAGGCGCGAATGCTGTCGCGAATAAGCGGTGCAGAAGCCACCTTCGGCGTTGCGCCGAGGCTGAGTTTTTCCTGAATTTGCTGCTGCTCGCTGTTAAACCGCTGCCCCAAATTGTTGTAACACAGCCCCACCGCCACCATCGCATTGCCTGCAATCATGCCGGAGATCGGGATGACCTGCATCGGCGTGAACTCGATAGAGCCTGAAAGAACCAGCACCGAAAGCGTTAGCCCCGCTCCCACCGTAATAGCAATAAACGACGAGAGAAAAGCTTTATCAATATATTTACTGCGTTTTTGCGCGTTATAGGCCGCGTTAAAGCAGATAAACAGCACCATCAATAAGGTCAGAATGCTATGGTTGACGCCGAAAATATATTTCAGCACGTAGCCCACGATAATAAGCTGAACCACTGCCCGGCAAACGCTCCAGAGAATATCTTTTTCCAGCGCCAGCTTTTCTTTGTTGCTGATCAGTATCGCGACCACCACCAGCATCATCGCTAACGCCAGGGATTCATTGGTAATATTATGCTCGTTCATTGCTGACTTCCTGCATTTCACCGGCGTGCGGTTGAAGGGTTATGACGTTATCCGCATGTTCAATTTCATCTTTGTCATGCGTCACCCACAGCACAGCAATATTCTTGTCGCGAACATAGTGGTGAATTAATTCGTTCACATTACGCTTGTTGGCTTCATCCAGCGCGCTGGTGATTTCATCAAGCAGCAGAATTTTCGGCAGAAACTGCAAATTACGAATTAACGAGACGCGCTGCTTTTCGCCGCCGGATAGCTCATTGATATTTTTTTTGAGGATCGTCTCGGGTAACTCAAAGCGGGCCAGATCGGCCAGAAACACATCCGGATCCGGACGTTTGTCGCGAATTTGCCAGGGGAAAATGAGATTGTCGTAAACGGTGTCACCAAACAAAGCGGGCGTTTGCGCGCAATAAGAGACCTGCTGGCGATAAGCTTCAGGCTTAAGCGTTGATATCTCCTTACCCTCAAAAAGGATTTCACCAGAACTCGGGCTAATTAACGACGCGACTATCTTGAGTAACGTACTTTTACCGCAGCCGGACTGGCCGGTAATCAGCTTAAATTCTCCGGCGTGGAGATCAAAACAGATGTTATTAAGAACCCGCGTCGCCCCTGCCTGCCATGCGACATTTTTTAACTGAAGCAGAATGCTGCTTTCTTCCATTACCAATCCCTTTTTACATCTTTCGTGCAGATAGTCTATCCCTGTAATTTATTATAGGGGAGCCCACCTTGATAAATCGGGTATAATTTGACTAATGAGGCAGTAAAGGACAGCACAACAGGAGGTTTCATCAATGCTCATTTTTATTCCTATTCTTATTTTTGTCGCGCTGGTGATCGTCGGCGCAGGCGTCAAAATCGTCCCGCAGGGATATCAGTGGACGGTAGAGCGTTTTGGCCGTTACACCAAAACCCTGCAACCGGGTTTAAGCCTTGTTGTACCGTTCATGGACCGCATTGGTCGTAAGATCAATATGATGGAACAGGTGCTTGATATCCCCTCTCAGGAAGTCATCTCCAAAGATAACGCCAACGTCTCGATTGATGCTGTGTGCTTTATTCAGGTGATCGACGCGCCGAAAGCCGCGTATGAAGTCAGCAACCTGGAACTGGCGATCATCAACCTGACCATGACCAACATTCGTACTGTTCTCGGCTCGATGGAGCTCGATGAAATGCTCTCCCAGCGTGACAACATCAACACGCGCCTGCTGCATATTGTTGATGAGGCCACCAATCCCTGGGGCATCAAAATCACCCGTATTGAGATTCGTGACGTGCGTCCACCGGCGGAACTGATTGACGCCATGAACGCGCAGATGAAAGCCGAACGTACCAAGCGCGCCTACATTCTGGAAGCCGAAGGGATCCGCCAGGCGGAAATCGTCAAGGCCGAAGGTGAGAAGCAGTCGAAAATCCTCATCGCGGAAGGTGAACGTCAGTCCGCATTTTTACAGGCTGAAGCGCGTGAACGTTCCGCAGAAGCAGAAGCCCGCGCAACACAGATGGTGTCTGAAGCCATTGCCGCCGGGGATATTCAGGCCGTGAACTACTTCGTGGCACAGAAATACACTGAAGCGCTGCAGCATATCGGCTCGTCGAATAACAGCAAAGTGGTGATGATGCCGCTGGATGCCAGCAGCCTGATGGGCTCCATTGCCGGGATCGCCGAACTGGTTAAGGACAGCGCCAGCGAGCGGAAAAAATCATGATAGCGATGATTCTGGCGCACCAGCATATTTTCTGGCTCAGCCTCGGTGGTCTGTTACTGGCCGCCGAGATGCTGGGCGGCAACGGTTATCTGCTGTGGAGCGGCGTGGCAGCGGTGATTACCGGTCTGGTCGTCTGGCTCGTTCCGCTAGACTGGGCGTGGCAGGGGGCGATGTTCGCCGCCCTCACCCTGCTGGCGGCCTGGCTGTGGTGGAAGTGGCTGGCAAGACGCGTTCAGGAGCAGCAGCCAGCCGACAGCCATCTTAACCAACGTGGACAACAGTTAGTTGGCCGTCAATTTACTCTGGAAACTAACCTGGTCAATGGTCGCGGACATATGCGCGTCGGCGACAGTTCCTGGCCCGTTAGCGCCCGTGACGATTTGAGCGCCGGAACGCAGGTTGAAGTCATTGCCGTTGAGGGAATAACCCTGATTATAAAAGCGGTATCACACTAAAAAGACAGGAAATAAGACTATGGTCAGGAAGACACCCCTTGCCTTTGCCCTTTGCACATTGCTGACCGCCACCCCGCAGGCATTCGCTTCGTTCGATATGGAAGACTGCAAATGGAGCGACGACAGCTGCCTGCTGAAGGGAACGCCGACCTTTAACCCTGAAAACGACAGCCGCGACAACCTGCTGCGGCTGCTGAGCCAGGAAAAATCATTTGTTCTGCCCGTGCAGTCGATGCCCGCAGACATCACTCGCTCCCGAGATTTCTATTTTGCCTATCACCCGCAATGGGATGAGGCTGCCCCGCAAACAGCGGCAGCTCAGGCATCCGCCGCGGACAGTCCTCTCTCCCGACAGATGGCCGAGCTGAACATTAGCGCCGACGAAATAAACATCAATGACGCTGAGCTAGAGAACCGTCATGTTTCGAATAATACCGGGAGCGTTAGCGCCTTTTTTGCCGCGCTGTTGGCCGATTCTACATTAACAGCGGAACAGCGTCAGGCTTTAGCCCAGGCGCGTACAGGACTGCTTTCTGGGGCAACCCGCGAGCAAATTGAGTCTTCTCTTGCCACCTTCCCGGCAGATTCTCAAGCTCTGCCCTATAAAAGCTATCTGGCAGCAGCCGCCAGTTTCTATGCCGGTGATTATGCCAGTGCCGAACGGGATTTCACTCAGCTTGCCAAAAGCGATCGTCCGTGGTTAGCAGAAACCGCGCAATACATGCTGATGCGCACGGCGTTGAACAAGAGCAGTCAGAACAGCGTGGGCGAGTACGGCGATTTTGATATTGCGAAAATTAACCGCGAGGATGCCACTCAGGCTCAAGAGTTGGCGCAGGCCTATCTGCAGCGTTTTCCCCAAGGACTCTACGCTGACTCTTCACGAGGCATGTTGCGTCGCATCAACTGGTATTTACAGTCATGGCCGCAGCTGGCCGGGTTGTATGAACAGGCTTTGCAGCAGTCGGCAGACGCACGGCAACTGCGCGAAAATGTCATCGAATACGATAATGTCTATGGCATGGCGTTCTACGACCAGTCCGTCGTTGAGTCCTTCCCCGACGCGCCGCGAGTCAGCTATATCGAACTACTACGCGCGCTGCGCCTGGATAACAATAACAAACCGACGCTGACGCAGGCACAGCTCGACGCCAGCAAACCGGTGTTTGAACAGAGCCAAAAACTGCCGCTATGGCGCGATCTGCAACTGAATCTGTGGCTGGCAACGGGCAACTACGCGGCAATTATTCAGGCAGTTACGCCAGCGCAGAAACTTGCCGCTCACGATACCCTCGCCTTCAGCGAACAGGTGCTGTACGGCGAAGCGTTGATGGGCCAGAAAAAATGGGCCGAGGCGCGCAATTTCTGGCAGCAGTTGTTAAAACTCAGCCAGGATAACGAACAGCAGCAATATGTACAGGCTAAGCTTGCCGCCACGCTGGTGTATAGCGGCGACGTGGCAGCGGTTTTCGCACCGAATAGCGCGGTGACCAACCTGCGCTTTCGTTCGCAGGTGCTGAAAACGCAGGCCACGCCAGAACTGCTGCGCCAGCAGGCCGTTCATGGCCCGAATAACGAAGAGCGTACCATTGCGTTGCATACGCTGCTGGTGCGGGATCTTACAGATAATCGTTTTGGCGACTGGCTTACTGACAGAAAACTGGCCAGCGCGATTACATCACCGGTCATTGGCGAAGCGTTTGCTGACGTTAACCTGAGCATATTCGACTGGAATGGCGACACGGCGCAGGAGGGTTATACGTGCCGCAGCCTCAATGAAACGGTAACGGTATTGAGCAAAAAAGCGGATGATGCTCACGCGCTGAACTGCCTTGGCGAATTCTTCCGCACCACGCAAACACAAGTCGACCTGTGGAAAAACAGCGCTGGCAACGACGTGCTTGAATCAGCTATTTCGCGTAAGAAACCGTTCGGCCAGTTCGACAGGCAGAGCTACTATCAGCAGGTAATCACCTCACCCACCGCGGAAGTCGAAGATAAGAGCTTCGCGCTGTATCGCGCCATCATGTGCTATGCGCCATCAGGCGCTAACGAATGTGGCGGAGAAGACGTGGACAAATTGCAGCGTAAGGGCTGGTTCACCCAACTGAAAACGCAGTATCCGGGAAGCCCGTGGGCGCAAAAACTCAAATATTACTGGTAACCGCACTGCTTCTCGGCCAGGCACAGGCGGCGGATATCGTCGCCGCCCGTGAACATTCAGCCTTCTGGCTGTGGTCTGGGGTGAAGGCCAGTGACGAGCTGAAAGACGCGCAAACGGTTTATCTGCACCAGGGCGAGGTACTGGTTCGTTCCGGTAACGTGGTGTTCCAGCGCCTCGGACTGCCGGTCAGTCGTCTGTCTTTTCCCTCAATCTGGCTGACCGTACGCTTTACCACCCTCGACGTACCGGAAGAGATCCCGGCGCGTATCATACGGTTGATGCAGCGCTGGCAGATTGCAGGGAATCACGTCGTCGGCCTGCAGGTTGATTTTGACGCTGCGACCCATCAACTGACCGACTACGCCCGCTTTCTACAGCAACTGCGCCAACAGCTCCCGGCCGAGTTTGCGCTAGGCGTAACCGGACTACTGGATTGGGCAAAAACGGGCGACGTCGCTACGCTGAACGCGTTGGCGGTCGATGAACTGGTGGTGCAAAGCTATCAGGGGCGTCACACGGTGACGAATTATCAGGCGTATCTACCCGCGCTGAGCCGCCTGCGCATTCCATTTAAGCTGGGACTGGTGCAAAACGGTAATCAGGATCCACTGGCTGAAGCGCAGCTTGAGAAATCCCCGTGGTACCGCGGCACGGTGGTGTTTATGCTTAATCCCTCTCGCCGTTAAGCCTTCGCTTTGTGATGACTGCAACCGGAGAGATTATCCATAATCGGACATTCAGCGCTGTCATCGCCAGGGCAACTGTCTGCCAGCGCCAGTAAATGCAAGCGCATGGCCTGCAATTCTCTGATATGCCGCTCAATGTCAGCCACCTTTTCCAGGGTGCGCTTTTTCACATCCGCGCTATGACGCGCCGGATCGTTAAACAGGTTTACCAGCTCGCCGCACTCTTCCAGGTTAAACCCAACCTGCCGCGCCTGACGCAGCAACGTCAGTTCATTCAGATGCTGTTGGTTGTAAGTGCGATAGCCATTGTCACTACGCAGCGGCGGCGTCACCAGTCCTTTCTCTTCATAAAAGCGAATGGCTTTGCTGGTTAAACCGGTTTTTTTCGCAACATCGCTAATATTCACATTTCCCCCGCGGTGCTTGTTGGTGCTGAGCCACATTATAGCCCAGATTGCCGTAATCATTTACCCGAGAAATCTGCACATTATAAGCCAACAAAGAGATGAATAAATCCTTTCTATTCACATTGTTATACCCGATACAGATCACATTTCAGTATTTATTGACCGTACAAAATTGACTCAAATCAAAAGATATATTGGTTATGCATCTTTCATATTGAACAAAGGGAAACATTTTTATATACAAATGCGAATGATAATGATGATCATTTACATTTAATAAAGGTTCTCTTATGTTGCCACGGATTAACCAAAGGCCATTTATTCTTTCAGCCCTGACATTATGCATGTCCGGCGCTGCTTCTGCAGCTACCTCTACAACACACGCTTCAACGCCCGACGATGATACGGTGATCGTCACGGCTAACCGCTCTGAAAGTAGTCTCTGGGATAGCCCGGCAACTATTCAGGTTATCGATCGCCAGACGCTGCAAAACTCCACCAGCGTTTCTATTGCTGATGATTTACAAGATATTCCCGGCGTCGAAGTCACCGATAACGCCCTCGCTGGCCGGAAACAAATTCGTATCCGTGGCGAAGCCTCTTCGCGGGTGCTGATTTTGATCGACGGCCAGGTCGTCAGCTACCAGCGCGCCGGGCAAAACTACGGGGCCGGTTTGCTGATTGACGAATCCGCGCTGGAACGGATTGAAGTAGTAAAAGGCCCCTACTCTGTCCTTTACGGTTCGCAGGCGATTGGCGGTGTCGTAAACTTTATTACGAAAAAAGGTGGCGATAAGCCTCTCGGCGGCAGCGTTAAGGCCGTTTATAACTCCGCAACGGCAGGATGGGAAGAATCAGCAGCAGCCTGGGGCAGCATCGGAAACTTTGACTACCGCATCAATGGCAGCTATTCCGACCAGGGGGACCGCGATACACCTGACGGGAGATTGCCCGACACCAATTTCCGTAATAACGGCCAGGGCGTGTGGCTTGGCTACAATTTCGATCGCCATAAAATCGGACTCTCCCTCGATCGTTACAAACTGTCTACTCAAACCTGGTTTGACGATCCAGAGGGCCAGTTCGACGACTTTAGCGTCAAAATACCTAAGCTGGAACGCGAGAAAATTGGTCTTTTCTACGACTACGCGGCTGGCGGGGATTACCTGAAGAAAATCCATGTTGACGCATACACCCAGACAATAGAGCGCAAATTTGAAAACCGGGTCAAAACGACTCAGGTAATCCCCAGCCCGGCGATTAAAGCGCTGACGATAAACAATCAAACCAATACCAACGACAAACAGTATACCCAGGGGGTAACGCTGCAGGGCAATTTCTCCCTTCCCGCGAACAACGAGCTGGTAATTGGCACTCAATATCAGCATGACAAAATCAAACAGGACACGGACGGCAGTACGCGCCAGACCGCAGCTACCGGCTTCTTCGATACGCAAACCCGCACCCTGTCATACAACGAAGCGGAGCAAAGCAACACCTCATTGTTCGCGCAAAACGACTGGCGCTTTGCCGATGACTGGACCTGGACCGTAGGCGCACGCCAGTACTGGCTGTCTTCGAAGCTCAATCGCAACGATACGCAAACCCTGCAAAGCAGCGGCAGCACCTGGCATTCCACCGGGGGAAATTCAGTACACGATGATGAACTGGTGACCTCAACCAGCCTACGCTATTCCGGTTTTAAAGATCTTGAACTCCGGGCAGCATATGCCCAGGGCTATGTTTTCCCCACGCTGACTCAGCTGTTTATGCAGACGTCCGCAGGCGGAAGCGTGACCTACGGCAACCCAAACCTGAAGGCGGAACACTCGAATAACTATGAGCTGGGCGCACGGTATAAAGGGAATATGTGGCTGATTGACGGCGCCATTTATTACTCCGAAGCCAAAGACTATATCGCCAGCCTGGCCTGTTCAGGCCAACCCGTTTGCAGCGGTAATACCACCTCTTCACGGGGCGGCTATTACTACTACGAAAACATCGATCGGGCCAAAACATGGGGCATGGAACTCACCGCAGAATACAACGGCTGGGCGGTTTCACCTTACCTGAGCGGTAATCTCATTCGCCGTCAGTACGAAGGCAATACCCTAAAAACCTGGGATACCGGCGAACCCACGCTGACCGGGCGTGTCGGCCTGAAACATACCTGGTTGATGAATGTCGCTAACGTGACGTCCGATGCCTTTATCCGCGCGGCGTCCAGCGCTAAAGATAATACCGGCACCACGGAAATCAACTACCCAGGCTGGGCCACACTTAACCTCGCATTCAACACCGAGTTCGGTCCGCAGGACCAGTATCAGGTCAACCTCGCGCTCAACAACCTGACCGATAAGCGTTACAGAACCGCACATGAATCTATTCCAGATGCTGGTTTCAATGCCGCCGTTGGCTTTGCGTGGAATTTCTGACGATGAAAAAGCTCATGATTGGCTTACTGAGCCTCGCCTGCGTTTTCAGTGCCCAGTCCGCCGACCGCCTGGTGGTGGCGGGCGGCTCGCTTAGTGAACTGGTATACGCCATGGGCGTCGGCAACCGGGTGGTTGGCGTTGATGAAACCACCTCGTATCCGCCCGAAACTGCCGCACTCCCGCATATCGGCTACTGGAAGCAGTTAAGCAGCGAGGGCATTTTGTCGCTCCATCCGGACAGCTTTATCACCTGGCAGGATGCAGGTCCCCAAATCGTGTTGGATCAGTTGCGGGCGCAAAAGGTTAACGTCGTGACGTTGCCGCGCGTACCGGCCACCGTCGAACAGATGTACGCCAACATTCGAGAACTGGCTACAACACTGCACATTCCTGACCAAGGTGAGGCGCTAGTCAATCGCCTGCAGCAACGTCTGGAGCGTATTAAGCACAGCGTGGCGGCGAAAAACGCGCCGGTCAAAGCCATGTTCATTCTCTCTGCTGGCGGCAGCGCACCTCAGATCGCCGGAAAAGGCAGCGTTGCCGATGCCATTATGACCCTCGCAGGCGCACAAAATGTCGCCACCCATGCGCAGTATAAAAGCTACAGCGCGGAGTCACTGATCGCCGCCAACCCGGAGGTGATCGTGGTGACGTCGCAAATGGTCGATGGCGGTCTGGCTCGCCTGAGCGCGATTGCCGGTATTACCCACACTGCGGCCTGGAAAAACCAGCGCATTGTGGCGGTAGACCAGGCGCTGATTCTGGGAATGGGACCACGCGTCGCCGATGCGGTTGAAGCCCTGCACCAGCAATTCTGGCCTCACTAACTGGATTTATTAAGAAGAATGAAAACTGAACATTCGCTGGATCTCACCGCGCATTTTGCGCTCGAGGGAAGTCAGCCATTTAAGGATCGCCGCGCCACGATGCCCTGGCGTGGGGCGATCCCGGTTGCCAAAGAGCTATTGTCACAGACCTGGCAGGAGGTCATCAACCAGCCAACCCCACCGCGTAAACGGCTGGTGTACTTGCATATTCCTTTTTGTGCAACACATTGTACTTTCTGCGGTTTTTATCAAAACCGATTTGAAGAAGACAACTGCGCCCTCTACACCAACGCGCTGTTGCGCGAAATAGAGATGGAAGCTGATAGCGCATTACATCAGTCGGCCCCCATTCACGCCGTCTATTTTGGCGGCGGTACGCCTTCTGCGCTGTCTGCACAGGACCTGGCCAGAATCATTACCGCGCTGCGTGACAAGCTACCGTTGGCGCCGGACTGCGAAATCACCATTGAGGGACGGGTGCTCAATTTTGACGATGCGCGAATTGATGCCTGCCTTGACGCTGGCGCCAATAGATTTTCAATCGGTATTCAGTCTTTTAACAGCCGAATCCGCAAGAAAATGGCGCGTACTTCGGACGGCCCGACCGCGACGGCCTTTATGCAGGGACTGGTAAAACGAGATCGTGCCGCCGTGGTGTGCGATCTGCTGTTTGGTCTGCCAGGACAAGACGCAAAACTGTGGGGCGAGGATCTGGCGATTGCCCGCGACATCGGCCTCGACGGCGTAGATCTTTATGCGCTGAATCTGATCCCTAATACACCGCTTGGCAAAGCGGTTGAAACCGGGCGCACAACCGTTCCCTCTCCCGCCGAACGCCGCGATCTCTATCTTCAGGGCTGCGATTTCATGGACAGCGCGGGCTGGCGCTGCATCAGCAACAGCCACTGGGCGCGTACCACACGGGAACGCAATCTGTACAACCTGCTGATTAAACAGGGTGCAGACTGTCTGGCATTCGGCTCTGGCGCAGGAGGGTCAGTCAATGGCTATTCCTGGATGGTCGAGCGCAACCTGAATACATGGCATGAATCTATCGCCGCCGGAAAAAAACCGCTAATGATGATGATGCGCACCGCCGAGCGTGGTTTCCAGTGGCGACACACTCTCCAGGCCGGTATTGAGACGGCCCGCATTCCGCTGGATGAGCTGACGCCTCATGCACAAAAACTGGCCCCGCTACTGACCCAATGGCATCACGCAGGACTGACGCGAGATGCCAGCACCTGTGTACGCCTGACCAATGAAGGGCGTTTTTGGGCGAGCAATATTTTGCAGTCTCTTGATGAACTGATTCAGGAACTTAACGCGCCGCGCATTGCGGTAGAGCAACCATAAAAGGAGTGAATAATGAGCCATGTCTCTTTACAGGATTTTTTGAAAACTGAGCCGGACGGTACGCTGGAAGCTATCGCAGCCCAGTACAACACTACATTGCTGGAGGTGGTGAAAAACCTCCCTTCCCCAACGCTGGTTTCCGGCAGTCAATTTGATACCGTCTGGGAAACCGTCTGCGAATGGGGCAAAGTCACCACCCTGGTCCATACTGCTGATGTCATTCTGGAATTCACCGGTGAATTACCTTCCGGATTCCACCGCCACGGTTACTTCAACCTGCGCGGCAAAAAAGGCATGACCGGTCATATCAAGGCAGAAAACTGCACGCATATTGCCCTGATTGAACGCAAATTTATGGGAATGGACACTGCGTCCATTCTCTTCTTCAACCAGGCGGGTAGCGCTATGTTCAAAATTTTCCTCGGTCGCGATGAGCATCGACAGCTGCTGGCCGAACAAGTCAGCGCCTTTCACACGTTGTCTTCATCTTTAAAGGAACATGCCTGATGGCTCCATGGCTTATTTTTGGTGCAGGTGGAAGCGGCGTCGGCGCGAAAACGCTGGAGCTCGCACTGGCGGAGCATCGTCCGGTGATTGCTGTCGTTCGCAATCCCCAGGTTGCTGCCGGGCTGCAGGAAAAAGGTGTGCAGGTCTTTATTGGCGACGCCTGCGACAGCCAGGTCACCGCCTGCGCCTGTCGCGCAGCGGGTCAGCATGCCACGGTGATCTCCTCCATGGGCGGTGCCCAGGATTATCTGGCGCACAGAACCGTCATTGATGAAGCAGAAAAAGCTGAGATCAAACGCATGATTCTGGTTACCTCTCTGGGCTGTGGCGACAGTTGGCCCTTTTTGTCCCCACGCGCCAGGGCCGCATTTGGCCAGGCCGTACGGGAAAAATCGTTGGCTGAAAGCTGGCTACAAACCAGTCTACTGGACTACGCCATTCTCCGCCCCGGCGGTTTGCTGAATGGTGAAGCCACAGGTCTGGCGCAACGCATACAGGCCGAGGAGTGTCATGGCTTTGTGATGCGCGCGGATGTTGCCAGGCACATTCACGAACTGGCCACGGCGCCGACACTCAATAACCAGATTTACAGTTTAGTTGAGCCGGGACTGAAACCCGCGTAAACCCCTCGCGGCGCGGAAACTTCGCGCCGCAAAGACGTTATGGAGCGTTGCGTGCTTAAGGACTCGCTTTCTTCCGTCAGCATTCTGACGGGCCTTTCTCTCTTGCTGGTCGCTCTGATGCTGTTCGGTGCCAGCCAGGGGGCGTTGAACATTAGCTTCAGCGCCCTGTTCAACGACGAATACCGAGATATCTGGTTGAACATCCGCCTGCCCCGCGTACTGCTGGCCGTTTTGGTCGGTGCTGCGCTGGCTACGGCAGGGGTCATTATGCAGGGACTTTTTCGCAATCCAATGGCCGATCCCGGCCTGCTTGGCGTCAGCAGCGGCTCCGCGCTGATGGTCGGCATCGCGATAGTTATCCCATTTTCATTCCCCGTAGTGCTGGTGTTGTATGAGCAGATGATTTTTGCCGTCGCGGGCAGCATGGTGGTCTGCACGATTATTTTCCTGATAAGTCAGCGTCATAACCACGGCGGAATGATGCAACTACTGTTAGCAGGTATCGCTATCAATGCTCTGTGCGGTTCGGCTATTGGTGTGCTGAGCTATGTGGGCGACGAACAGCAGCTACGTCAACTTACGCTGTGGATGATGGGGAATCTCGGCCAGGCCCAGTGGCCAACGCTGCTGGTTGCCAGCACGTTTGTTCTTCCAGCCATTGCAGTCACCGTCTGTATGGCGGGAACGCTTAATTTGCTGCAGTTGGGTGATGAAGAGGCGCATTACCTCGGCGTAAACGTCAAACGTAAGCGCCAGCAGTTACTGTTGCTCAGCTCGCTCCTGGTTGGCGCTGCCGTTTCCGTCAGCGGCGTGATTGGCTTTATTGGCCTGGTGATCCCGCATCTGATCAGAATGACTACCGGCGCCGATCATCGCTGGTTGATTCCTTGCTCTACGTTGGCCGGTGCCTGTTTACTTCTGATTGCCGACACGCTGGCCCGCACACTTGTTCAGCCTGCCGAAATGCCCGTTGGTCTGTTAACCAGCCTGATCGGTGGACCGTATTTCCTGTGGTTAATACTGCGTAGCCGGAGGATGTCATGATCGTCGCTGAAAATCTGGTCTACCACATTCAGGGCAGACGACTGACCGATGACGTTTCCGTGACGCTACCTGATGGAGAAATCATCGCGATTCTTGGCCCGAATGGGGCCGGAAAATCGACGCTGCTTCGCCAGCTTACGGGCTATCTGCAGCCCCACAGCGGGCGTTGTAGCTTGTTTGGCAAGCCGCTGAACGAGTGGTCAATCACCGAGCTGGCAAAAACCCGTGCCGTGATGCGCCAGAACAGTCATATGGCCTTCCCGTTTAGCGTGCAGGAGGTCATCCGCATGGGCAGGCATCCGTATCGTACGCGCAACACGGGCGATGAAACGGAGCACATCATGACGTTGTGTGACTGCCAGGCGCTGGCCGCGCGCGATTACCGGCACCTGTCGGGAGGAGAACAACAGCGGGTACAGCTGGCGCGTCTGCTGGTTCAACTTTGGGAGCCCGAACCCAGGCCAAAATGGTTGTTTCTCGATGAACCCACCTCCGCCCTGGATATTCACCACCAACAGCATCTTTTTCGTCTGCTGCGTCGTCTGGTAGGTGAACGACAGTTCAGCGTCTGCTGCGTCCTGCACGATCTCAACCTTGCGGCGCGCTATGCTGACCGCGTTGTATTGATGGAACGCGGCAGGATAGTTGATAACGGTCGTCCGCAGGATGTTCTGCAGCAATCGTCACTAAATGCACTGTACGGCGCCGATCTCACGGTGATGAATGAACCGCAGCATCGAACGCCGCTTATCGTTCTCAATCAATAACAGACCGGGAACGTGCTGACCTGACGTTCCCGTTTTTCTTCCTTTACGCCCTTTTTGCACCTTTTCTAAAAACTCCCTTGACCTTCCCCTAGATGGAAGGTTTAACCTTTATCACAGTCAGTTAATCCTGCAATAAAGGAGTTGGTTATGTCTCAAACAATCGATCTAACCCTGGACGGCTTGTCCTGTGGTCACTGCGTAAAACGCGTTAAAGAAAGTCTGGAGCAACGCCCGGACGTTGAGCAAGCGGATGTCACTGTGACTGAAGCGCACATCACCGGGAGCGCCAGTGCTGAAGCGCTGATTGAAACCATCAAACAAGCCGGTTACGGCGCGGAGTTAAGCCACCCAAAGGCTAAACCGCTGACGGAGTCATCAATCCCGTCGGAAGCACTGGCAGCGGTCCCTTCCGAGCTTCCGGCAGCTACGGCTGATGATGACAGCCAACAGTTGCTGTTAAACGGCATGAGCTGCGCCAGCTGTGTTATCCGCGTACAAGATGCTCTGCAAAGCGTACCGGGTGTCACGCAGGCACGGGTAAACCTGGCGGAACGTACTGCGCTGGTAATGGGCAGTGCGTCCGCCGACCAGTTAGTGAAAGCGGTGGAAAAAGCGGGCTACGGTGCAGAAGCCATTGAAGATGATGTTAAGCGCCGCGAGCGTCAGCAAGAAACCGCCGTAGCAACCATGAAACGTTTTCGCTGGCAGGCGGCCGTCGCGCTGCTGCTGGGTATCCCTGTCATGGTATGGGGAATGATTGGCGAAAACATGATGGTCACTGCCGACAACCGCAGCCTGTGGCTGACGATTGGTCTGGCAACGCTTGCCGTGATGGTTTTCGCGGGCGGTCACTTTTACCGCAATGCGTGGAAAAGCCTGATGAACGGCACCGCGACCATGGATACGCTGGTGGCGCTGGGTACAGGGGTGGCATGGCTTTATTCCATGAGCGTCAACCTCTGGCCGCAATGGTTCCCGATGGAAGCGCGACACCTCTATTATGAAGCCAGTGCGATGATTATCGGTCTGATTAACCTCGGGCACATGCTGGAAGCGCGGGCTCGCCAGCGTTCGTCCAAAGCACTGGAAAAATTACTCGATCTGACACCGCCGACCGCGCGTGTTGTTACCGACGAAGGCGAAAAGAACGTGCCGCTGGCAGACGTTCAGGCGGGAATGTTGCTGCGCCTGACCACCGGTGACCGCGTTCCGGTAGATGGCGAAATCACTCAGGGCGAAGCCTGGCTGGATGAAGCCATGCTGACCGGAGAGCCTATTCCGCAACAAAAAGGCGAAGGCGATAGCGTCCACGCCGGTACGGTCGTACAGGACGGCAGCGTTCTGTTCCGCGCCAGTGCCGTTGGCAGCCATACCACGCTGTCACGCATTATTCGTATGGTGCGCCAGGCGCAAAGCAGTAAACCGGAGATTGGTAAACTAGCCGACCGTATCTCCTCAGTGTTCGTTCCGGTCGTCGTCGTCATTGCGCTGGTGAGTGCGGCAATCTGGTATTTCTTCGGGCCGGCACCACAAATTGTTTATACGCTGGTGATTGCCACTACCGTACTGATTATTGCCTGCCCTTGTGCGCTGGGCCTGGCTACACCAATGTCGATTATTTCCGGTGTGGGTCGTGCTGCTGAGTTTGGGGTTCTGGTTCGTGATGCCGATGCGCTGCAGCGCGCCAGTACGCTTGATACCGTCGTATTTGATAAAACCGGGACATTGACTGAAGGTAAACCGCAGGTTGTCGCCATCAAAACGTTTGGCAACACCGATGAAGCACTGGCAATTCGTCTGGCTGCGGCCCTTGAACAGGGTTCCAGTCACCCGCTGGCCAGGGCGATACTGGACAAAGCCGGTGATATTACGCTGCCACAGGTCAATGGTTTCCGTACGCTGCGCGGTTTAGGCGTAAGCGGTGAAACGGAAGGTCATACGCTGCTGCTGGGCAACCAGGCGCTGCTCAATGAGCAACAGGTAGATACCACTGAAATGGAAGCTGAAATCACCGCTCAGGCATCCCAGGGGTCAACCCCGGTCCTGTTGGCGATTGATGGTAAAGCGGCGGCGCTGTTAGCGGTGCGTGATCCGCTGCGTAGCGACAGCGTGGCAGCACTTCAGCGCCTGCACCGCAACGGGTATCGTCTGGTGATGCTTACCGGTGACAACCCGACCACGGCTAACGCTATTGCCAAAGAAGCCGGTATTGATGAGGTGATTGCCGGTGTTCTGCCGGACGGTAAAGCCGAGGCGATTAAACGTCTGCAAAGCCAGGGGCGTCAGGTTGCCATGGTGGGTGACGGTATCAACGATGCACCTGCGCTGGCTCAGGCCGATGTAGGAATTGCCATGGGTGGCGGCAGCGATGTGGCGATTGAAACCGCCGCGATTACGCTGATGCGCCATAGCCTGATGGGCGTTGCGGATGCACTGTCTATCTCCCGGGCAACGTTGCGTAATATGAAGCAGAACCTGGTCGGCGCGTTTATTTATAACAGCATCGGTATTCCCGTTGCCGCGGGGATCCTGTGGCCGTTCACCGGAACACTGCTGAATCCAGTCGTTGCCGGGGCGGCGATGGCGCTCTCCTCCATTACTGTGGTGAGCAACGCTAACCGACTGCTGCGCTTCAAACCGAAAGAGTAACCCTCTACCGCATGGCGCTCACGCTTATCCGGCCTACAAAGTGCAGGTAACATTGTAGGCTGGATAAGACGATTTCGCGTCGCCATCCGGCGATTCTCGCATTGCACCTTCCTGGACCACGCGCTAGCATGAAAGTCTACTTAGGGAGGTCGTATGGATCTGTTATACCGGGTAAAAACATTTTTCACCGCGCTACGCGGCAACCACTATACCTGGCCTGCCATCGACATTTCATTGCCCGGCAACCGCCATTTTCATCTGATTGGCAGTATTCACATGGGCAGTCGCGATATGGCACCTCTGCCTGCCAAATTACTCAAAAAACTCAACCATGCCGACGCGCTGATTGTCGAAGCGGATGTTTCCGGTGACGACGCGCCGTTTGCTAACCTTCCTACATTTGCCGCACTCGAAGAACGTATCAGCCCGGAGCAGTTAGAAAACCTGCGTAAAGTCACCAACGAACTGGGTATTTCCCCATCGCTGTTATCTACTCAGCCGTTGTGGCAAATCGCCATGGTATTACAGGCGACACAGGCACAGCAGTTGGGTCTACGGGCAGAATACGGGATTGATTACCAATTGCTGAAAGCGGCAAAACAAGCGCATAAACCCGTTATCGAACTGGAGGGCGCATCCAGTCAAATCGAGCTGTTATGTCAGTTGCCTGATAACGGACTGGCTCTGTTGGACGATACTCTGACGCACTGGCATACCAATGCCAGATTGTTGCAACAGATGATGGGCTGGTGGCTTAAAACACCGCCACGCAATAGCGAACTGGCGCTTCCCAATACCTTTAGCCAGTCGTTGTATGACGTATTGATGCATCAACGCAACACAGCCTGGCGCGATCGGCTCAGGGCGATGCCTGCTGGTCATTACGTCGTGGCCGTTGGCGCGCTACATCTGTACGGAGAGGGAAATTTGCCGGAGATGTTACGGTAAAAAAAATGGCCAATATTTCTATTGGCCCGTCAAAGAGGAATTTCATCATTATTATGATCCCAATGCTTAAAGCATCGGTGTAGTTCGATTGTCGCTCAAAGTCATCATCCTGCCAATACTATTGCGCAAGATGGTACTATTTTTTAGACAGACATCAGGCGTATGCTTGAGTCGTATTTTGTCTGGTCCAGGAAAATTGCTATGACACCCGCCGTTAAATTACTCGAAAAAAACAAAATTTCTTTCCAGATCCACACCTACGATCACGATCCGTCCGAGACGAACTTTGGTGATGAAGTGGTGCGCAAGTTAGGTCTGAATGCGGACCAGGTCTACAAAACGCTGCTGGTTGCCGTGAATGGCGATATGAAGCATCTGGCAGTTGCGGTCACGCCTGTAGCCGGTCAACTGGATCTCAAAAAAGTCGCTAAGGCGCTGGGAGCTAAAAAGGTTGATATGGCCGATCCAATGGTTGCGCAACGAACCACCGGTTATCTGGTGGGGGGGATCAGCCCATTAGGACAGAAAAAGAGATTGCCAACGCTCATTGATGCCCCTGCCCAGACGTTTGACACCATTTATGTTTCCGGCGGCAAACGCGGGCTGGATATCGAACTGGCAGCGGGCGATCTGGCGAAAATTCTGGATGCGAAATTCGCCGACATCGCTCGTCGCGATTAAGCGGTTATAGAATGATTGCCTGATGGCGCGCAGCTTTAAGGCCTACAAATCGCACTGACCTGTAGGCCGGATAAGGTGCCCGCACCGCCATCCGGCACTCCGCCCTGTTACTGCCAGGTAACTTCACCCCTCGGCTCATACACACTGGCATCCAGCGGTGAGCTCTTCTGCACGAACTCTTTCAGCACTTCCGCATCAATAAACCCGGTATTCACATAGCCTGGTTTGTTATCAATGCGCGGATAGCCATCACCACCGGTTGCGTTGAAGCTTAGCGTTGCCATGCGATAGGTTTTGGCTGGGTCAACGGGTTCGCCTTTGATTTTCAAATCGTTAAGCTTGCCGTCTTTCGCCACAAAGCTGACGTTGGCAAACTGCGGATAGGCCCCGGAGTCCGGCTTCATTTGCGCCACGGCGGTCAGATAGTCAATCACCTCTTTCCCGCTCATGTCGGCATACACCACGATGTTTCCGAACGGCTGTACTTTCAGTACGCTCTTATAGGTGATATCACCGCCTTCGATGGAATCACGGATGCCACCGCCGCTCATCACGCCAAAATCTGCGCTGGTTCGCGCCATTTGCGCAGCCAGCAGCAAATGTCCCATGTTGGTCTGCACGAAACGGACTTTGCTTCGGTCGCCTTCGAGGCGCGCATTGACGCTACCAATTTTCACGTCGAGCTGCGCTTTACCTTTATTCTGGAACGGCGTCAGCAGCGAAAGCATTTGCTGATTTTCAGCTATTTCCGGGGTATAGAGTACGCGCTCACTTTTACCGTTGTCCCAGGTCACTTTTTTCTTCAGGTTGACGGGAATGAGCTGGTAGTTGACCATTTTCATTTCGCCGTTACGGAACTCAAAGTCCGCCCGGCCCACATATTTCCCCCACTCGTGCGCCTGCACAATCCAGATCCCATTTTGCTTGTCTGGCGCACACGGCGTACCCGGTACGTAATCAACCTGCTTCTTGTTCTCTGAAGCCATACACACCGGATCCTGCGAGTGACCACCGACAATCATCGCCAGCGATCCCGCCGGCAGGCTACGCGCCATTTCGACATCGCCAGGGGCATTCGAGCCGTGGTTGCCGTTGTCATAATGTCCCATATGGGTGGTCGCGATAATGATGTCTGGCTTTTCACCCATATTCAGTTCCTGGATAACCAGTTTGGCTTCATCAGCTGGTTTACGGAACTCAATATCGGTAAAGAACTCGGGGTTGCCTATTTTTGCCGTATCGTCGGTGGTTAAACCGAGTACGGCAATTTTTAAATCCTGCCGCTTAAAGATGGCCCACGGTTTAAACAAACGCTCGCCGGTGCTTTTCTGATAGATATTGGCCGAGAGAAACGGGAATTTGGACCATTTTTCCTGCTGGCGCAGTACGGTCATGGGATTATCAAACTCGTGGTTTCCGACCGCCATCGCGTCATAGCCAATCAGGTTCATCCCACGAAAATCAGGTTCCGCATCCTGCAGATCGGACTCCGGTACGCCGGTATTAATGTCGCCACCGGAAAGCAGCAGTACGCTGCCCCCTTCCTCTGCCACCTCTTTACGAATACCGTCCACCAGCGTTTTTTGCGCCGCCAGTCCGTATTCTCCGTATTCGCTGCGCCAGAAGTGACCGTGATGATCGTTGGTATGCAGAATGGTAATTTTGTAGGTTTTATCTTTTTCGTACGCTTGTGCAGGCTGACCTGCCAGCGTAAATGCGGCTAATAACGCCAGCGCCACGCCCCGTTTTAAAAACTTCATATTTCTCTCCCTGAGCCAAAATCAACGACTGAAATTACAATGATATGAAATAATAGTCGAAAATGTTTTCAGAAATGAGACTTCCTTCAAACACCTTCCGCAGGTATGTTAGTCAGGTAATAATAACAAAATAGATTACCCTCATAATCGCAACCCAAACAGAAGTGACTTTCTATGGCAATAAGTGAACCAACCCAGCCTGTGGCTGGCGCGTCAGCGTCGGTTGCTAAAGCACGCACCTCATTTGGCATTTTAGGAGCGATCAGCCTCTCCCATCTGCTAAACGATATGATTCAGTCGCTGATCCTGGCGATTTATCCGCTATTGCAGTCAGAGTTCTCGCTAACGTTCATGCAGATCGGGATGATCACCCTAACCTTCCAGCTTGCTTCTTCGCTGCTGCAACCGGTGGTGGGTTACTGGACGGACAAATACCCGATGCCGTGGTCGCTGCCCATTGGGATGTGCTTCACGCTGAGTGGGCTTGTTTTGCTGGCCATGGCCGGCAGCTTCCATATGGTGCTGCTCGCCGCGGCGCTGGTTGGCACCGGCTCTTCGGTATTTCATCCGGAATCATCCCGCGTGGCGCGCATGGCCTCCGGCGGTCGTCACGGCCTGGCGCAGTCAATTTTCCAGGTTGGCGGCAACTTCGGCAGCTCTCTGGGACCCTTGCTGGCAGCTGTCATCATCGCGCCATATGGTAAGGGTAATGTGGCCTGGTTTGTTCTGGCTGCGTTATTAGCGATTGTCGTCCTGGCACAAATCAGCCGTTGGTATGCCGCGCAGCATCGGATGAGTAAAGGAAAACCGAAAGTCGCCATCGTAAATCCGTTACCGCGCAATAAAGTGGTGCTGGCGGTAAGCATCCTGCTGGTGCTGATTTTCTCCAAATACTTCTATATGGCGAGCATCAGCAGCTATTACACCTTTTATCTGATGCAAAAATTCGGATTATCGGTACAAAACGCCCAGTTTCACCTGTTTGCCTTTCTGTTTGCCGTCGCGGCCGGGACGGTGATTGGCGGACCATTAGGCGATAAAATTGGCAGAAAATATGTTATTTGGGGCTCTATCCTCGGAGTTGCGCCATTTACCCTCGTTTTACCCTACGCAACGCTGGAATGGACCGGGATTTTAACCGTGATCATTGGTTTTATCCTCGCATCGGCGTTTTCTGCTATTTTGGTCTACGCGCAGGAGCTGCTTCCTGGGCGTATTGGCATGGTTTCTGGGCTATTTTTCGGGTTTGCCTTCGGCATGGGCGGCTTGGGAGCCGCGGTGCTAGGGCTGATAGCCGACCATACCAGCATCGATTTGGTCTACAAAATATGTGCTTTCCTGCCACTTCTGGGGATACTGACCATATTCTTACCTGATAACCGACACAAAGCCTGATTTTCTGACGGCCAAAAGTAAATTTTGGCCGTCATTACTTGCAGTAGCCATCAGCCTTTACCTCTCACATATCACCGTACTTTTCCGATCCGTGCTTTTTTACGCTTAAAATCCCGTTTTCTTCAAAATTCAACAATTATTCATAAACATAAACATTAAAATTGTCATAAACTATTACTCGTAGTTTGGGTTTTCAGGATCATCACAGCAACCAAAGGAGACGGAATGCATCACGCCACCCCGCTTATCACCACCATTGTCGGCGGCCTTGTGCTCGCTTTTATATTAGGCATGATTGCCAATAAACTGCGTATTTCTCCTCTGGTGGGATATCTGTTAGCGGGCGTTCTGGCCGGTCCATTTACACCTGGTTTTGTTGCTGATACTAAGCTCGCGCCTGAGCTGGCCGAGCTTGGCGTTATTCTGCTGATGTTTGGCGTGGGGCTGCACTTTTCGTTGAAGGATTTGATGGCGGTAAAGTCTATCGCCATTCCCGGCGCGATTGCCCAGATAGCGGTGGCAACGCTGCTGGGTATGGCGCTTTCCGCCATATTGGGCTGGTCACTGATGGTGGGGATCGTGTTTGGTCTGTGTCTTTCAACCGCCAGTACCGTGGTGCTACTGCGCGCGCTTGAAGAACGACAGCTCATTGACAGCCAGCGCGGGCAAATTGCCATTGGCTGGTTGATTGTCGAAGATCTGATGATGGTGCTGACGCTGGTTCTCCTGCCAGCCGTCGCCGGGATGCTGGAAAAAGAAGACGTCGGCTTCGCCTCGCTGGCCGTCGATATGGGCATTACCATCGGTAAGGTGGTGGCGTTTATCGCGATTATGATGCTGGTGGGTCGTCGCCTGGTACCGTGGATTATGGCCCGCAGCGCCGCAACCGGTTCACGCGAACTGTTTACCCTCTCAGTCCTCGCCCTCGCCTTAGGTATCGCCTTTGGCGCAGTAGAGCTGTTCGATGTCTCCTTTGCGCTGGGCGCGTTCTTCGCCGGTATGGTGCTGAATGAATCTGAACTAAGCCACCGTGCGGCGCATGATACTCTGCCGCTGCGCGATGCGTTCGCCGTGCTGTTCTTCGTCTCCGTCGGGATGCTGTTCGATCCGTTAGTTCTGATCCAGCAGCCGTTGGCGGTACTGGGCACGCTGGCGATTATTATCTTTGGTAAATCCCTTGCCGCCTATTTCCTGGTGCGCCTGTTTGGTCACTCCCAACGCACGGCGCTCACCATTGCCACCAGCCTGGCGCAGATTGGTGAATTTGCCTTTATCCTGGCGGGTCTGGGAATGGCGTTGAACCTGCTGCCGCAGGCCGGACAGAATCTGGTGCTGGCCGGGGCAATCCTGTCCATCATGCTCAACCCGGTGCTGTTTGCGGTGTTAGAAAAATACCTCGCCAAAACAGAAACGCTGGAAGAGCAGACGCTGGAAGAGGCTATCGAAGAAGAGAAGCAAATTCCGGTGGATATCTGCAATCATGCCTTGCTGGTTGGCTTTGGTCGCGTCGGCAGCCTGCTGGGTGAGAAATTGATGGCTGCGGGGATCCCGCTGGTGGTGATCGAAACCTCACGTACCCGGGTGGATGAACTGCGCGAGCGTGGGATCCGCGCGGTACTGGGAAATGCCGCCAACGAAGAGATTATGAATCTGGCGCATCTGGATTGCGCGCGCTGGCTGCTGTTGACCATCCCCAATGGTTATGAAGCGGGTGAAATTGTCGCTTCCGCGCGTGAGAAATGCCCGTCGATTGAGATTATCGCCCGCGCGCATTATGACGATGAGGTGGAATATATTACCGAACGCGGCGCCAACCAGGTCGTCATGGGTGAGCGTGAAATCGCCCGCACCATGCTGGAGCTGATTGAAACGCCGCCTGCAGGTGAAGTTGCTACGGCCAGTTAATGTCCGTGCCGGATAGCGTTATCGCTTATCCGGCCTATACAAGATTTAACGGTCCCAGTACGACTCTTCGAGACTGTCTTCACGTTCCGGCAAACCGCGCGTCAGGCGCGGTGAATGCTGGTTCAGTACCTGATAACTCACGCGATTAGCATACTTACACACCTGGGCTAACGACGAATAGGTCAGCCAGGTGAACTTGTGCTTGCTGGAGTTAGGCACGTTGCTGCGGTGATAGCTGTTGGCGGTAATATCATGCAGCAATGCCGCCAGCGCGCCGTCACCTGCGCCGTTGGTGTTCATTATCTTTTCAGGTCCGCCCATATACGGTGCGATGTGCGAATACACGCGCAGCGGATTGGTACAGTCTTTATGGCGCATGGCGCGGCTGAATTCGTACTGATTAAATTCGGCAATAGCACCAGGGAGCAGAGGATGCTGGGTTTTACGTTTCACTTCTTCTTCCGTAAAGCCCGCCATATACAGACCCGCCGGACCCGCCGTGCACAGCACCAGATCCACCCAATCCAGCGCCTTGTCAGACGCCAGCAGCGGGTCGTTCTCGCCGGTCAGCGCTTCAGCCTCTTCTTCATTCATCGCCAGAATAGAGACATGCTCCTTCAGGAATGCCTGCCACCACTGCGGGTTATCGGCAATGACGAATTTGGTGCCCAGGGTCAGAACCACCGGCACATTGTGCTTTTTGGCGTATTCAATCGCCTTCATGGTCGCTTCCGGCATCGGCTCACCCGGTTCGCAGCGCACCAGATAAGACGTCAGCACCAGCGCGGACGCTCCGGCAATCACCGATTCAGGGATGCTATCCGCCCGTAGCTTATTCATATGCCCAGGGCTGATTGCGAAGGTACGCTCACCTGACTCGCCAATCAGCGTAAAGCAGCGGCCAATCGGTCCGTTAACGCCTTGCAGGTAGTTCAGGTCGGTACGGCTGGAGGTATTGCATAAATAGCGGTACGCATAGCTGCCAATCTCGATATTGCTGCACATCACGCCCAGCAGCACCGAGCGGTCATCCGCCAGCACAGAGTAGTTGTGCATCGTGTTACCGATAGTACCGCCCGCAAACTGATGGGTGATCAAGTTTTCACGCACCAGTTCCTGGTAGAGCGCTTCTGCGACATCATCGGCAATCACCAGAGAATGCCCGGCGCTTAATCCATAACGTTTTACAAAGTCATCATCCACTTTGGCTTCAATATCCACCAGCGTCTGGTCGATGCCCACCACCCAGGCTGCGCTGGTTTCATTTTCTGGCTGAATTTGTTGCAGCAACGGATCGCGCGCGCTGACGGGAAAATAGTGTTTGGATTTGCGTTTACCGGGAAATTTCATGGTCGATTTTACGGGTGGTTAACTGAGCGATGCATGGTAGCACATTCCCTGCCACGCATGCGATGCGGCGCTAAGTTTCAATATCAGACGGTGAGATCGCAGTTTATACGGGATTAATTTCTACAATAACTCACCTTCACAAGGAGCGTTTTATGAAGCCGGAAAACAAGATCCCCGTACTCGACAGAATTTCGGATGAAATGAAAAGCGTGGTGAATTTTCATCGCGACGATCTGCCGCCGTGGCCCGCTGCAGATGACTTCGTGGCCCAGCGCCAACACTACATTCATGAACGGCAGTTGTGGAATGCCGATGCCCCAGAGATGAATACCCGCGAATGCGTTATTTCTACCGCATGCGGCCCCGTGGCCACACGTATTTACTCACCGCAGCCTCATAGCCTGGCAACGTTGTATTATCTGCACGGCGGCGGTTTTATTCTCGGTAATCTGGATACCCACGACCGTATTATGCGCTTGCTGGCGCGCTATACGCAGTGCACGGTAATTGGTATCGATTATTCGCTTGCGCCAGAAGCCCGTTTCCCGCAAGCCATCGAAGAGATTGCCGCCGTCTGCCAGTATTTTCATCAGCACGCTGGCGACTATTCTCTTAATGTGAATCATATCGGTTTTGCGGGCGATTCCGCCGGAGCCATGCTGGCGCTTGCCAGTGCGCTGTGGCTGCGGGATAAACGCATTGTCTGCGGCAAGGTGGCTGGGGTGCTGTTGTGGTATGGACTTTACGGCCTGCAGGATTCACTGAGCCGACGGCTGATGGGCGGAGCGTGGGATGGGTTAACCCGCGAGGACTTGCAGATGTACGAAAACGCGTACCTGCGTAGCGCTGACGATCGCGAGTCACCGTATTATTGCCTGTTTAATAACGATCTGACGCGTGACGTGCCACCGTGTTTTATCGCTGGCGCTGAGTTTGATCCGCTGATTGACGATAGCCGCTTACTATTCCAGACGTTGCAGGCGCATCAGCAGCCCTGCCAGTACAAAATGTACCCCGGTACGCTGCACGCCTTCCTGCACTATTCGCGAATGATGAAAACCGCCGACGATGCGTTGCGGGAAGGCGCTCGTTACTTCAGAGCCCAGCTTTAACGGTAAGCGTCGGTCAGTTTAACCATCATTTCGATATGTTCCGGTGCGGCATTAAGCGCCGGAATATATTCATATTGCTTACCGCCAGCCTCGAGGAAAATCTCCCGGTTTTGTACCGCTATCTCTTCCAGCGTTTCGAGGCAATCTGCCGAGAAGCCCGGACACATAACCTGGATATGTTGTGTCCCTTTCTCCGCCAGCATTTTTAACGTTTCGTCGGTATACGGCGTCAGCCACGGTTCGCGACCAAAGCGAGACTGGAAGGTCATCATTACTTTTTCTGGCGGCAGACCAAGCGCTGAAACCAGCTCTCGGGTGGTATCGCGACAGCGCTGCGGGTAGTCATCACCTTCATCGGCGTAACGCTGCGGAATGCCGTGATAGGAGAGCAGCAGCAAATCAGGTTCACCGTGTTGAGCAAATGAATCCCGGGCACTCTTCGCCAGCGCATCGATGTAGCTGCTGTCATCGGCGTAATCACGAATAAATGAAACGCCAGGAATACCGCGTTTACGCGCTAAGATACGCGCCAGTTCGTCCCAGACGGCCGCTACCGTCGAACAGGAATATTGCGGGTACAGCGGTAACACCACCATGTGTTCAACCCCGCTTGCCAACAGTTCATCGACCGCGCTTTCAAGCGACGGCGAACCGTAGCTCATTCCCAGCGCGACAGGGGTATTTGGTAGGCGTTCTGCCAGCGCCCGCTGTTGTGCCTTGCTATAAACCATCAGCGGAGAACCGTCTTCCATCCAGATTGACTGGTACAGCTTGGCTACGCGTGGCGCACGCAACGGTAAAATCACCCCGCGCAGCAGCGGCCACCACAGTGCAGGTGACGTATCAACTACGCGTGGATCGCTTAAAAACTGGCGCAGGTAGCGCTTAACGGCTTCGGGGGTTGGGGCATCGGGAGTGCCGAGGTTTGCCAGCAGGATACCGGTTTTCGTCTGACGCATTACCGCCTCTTATCGATTCAAATTGTTGATAATTGTAGCGGAAAAGCGATAAAGAAGAACTAATTGCTGTGAGAGGTAAGACGAGAATTTGCCTGATGGCGCTACGCTTATCAGGCCTACGCGATAATGGCAGGCCTGATAAGAGGTTTATTACGCGAAAAAATTAGCCGAGGATTTTTTCCAGCGCTGCGCGCACGTCAGCAACGGCCTGGGTGCCGTCAACTTTCGCGTATTTGGTGTTACCCGCCTGCGCTTCTTTAGAGTAGTAGCCGATCAGCGGAGCGGTCATCTGATGGTATTCCACCAGGCGCTTACGTACAGTTTCTTCCTGATCGTCTTTACGGGTGGTCAGCTCTTCGCCGGTCACGTCGTCTTTACCTTCAACCTTAGGCGGGTTGAATTTGATGTGGTAAACGCGGCCAGAAGCAGCGTGTACGCGACGACCCACGATACGGTCAACGATCAGTTCGTCAGGAACATCGAACTCCAGAACGTAGTCCACGTTGATGCCCGCTTCTTTCATGGCGTCTGCCTGCGGAATAGTACGCGGGAAGCCATCCAGCAGGAAACCATTACGGCAGTCTTCCTGAGCAATACGCTCTTTTACCAGCGCGATCACCAGCTCATCAGTCACCAGCTTACCGGCGTCCATGATGTCTTTCGCTTGTTTGCCCAGCTCGGAGCCAGATTTCACGGCGGCACGCAGCATATCACCGGTGGAGATTTGCGGAATACCATACTTCTCCATGATGAACTGAGCCTGAGTTCCTTTACCCGCGCCCGGAGCGCCAAGCAGAATGATACGCATTACGAAAATCCCCTTAAAGGTTGTCGATATTTTTTAAAAAGCGCTAAACGATACCACCATCACGCAATTGGCTCAAGAAAGACGCCCGACGCTGAAACGGTTAACGGTGGGAAAATTAAAAATAAGGCGAGAAAATGCCGGATGGCGGTGGAAACACCGTATCCGGCATACTATTACGAGATGCTGTAGGCCGGATAAGCGTTAGCGCCATCCGGCATTACATTACGGGTATCAGGACACCAGCAACTGGTTCATACGACGGATGAACTGGTTCGGGTCTTCCAGCGTGCCGCGCTCAGCAAACAGCGCCTGATCCAGCAGCAGTTCGACCCATTCTTTGAACTGCGCTTCGTCCTGGGTATCCGCCGTGCGTTTTACCAGCACGTGGTCCGGGTTCAGTTCAAAGATATATTTCACTTCCGGTACGGCCTGGCCCGCAGCGGCAAACAGTTTCGCCATCTGAGTGCTCATTTCATCCGCATCGGTGGTGACGATGGCTGGCGTGTCAGTCAGACGGTGAGTCAGACGCACTTCTTTCACGCGGTCGCCCAGCAGGGTTTTCACGCGCTCAACGAACGGCGTCAGCGCTTTTTCCGCTTCTTTTGCCGATTCATCAACTTCATCCGCCAGCTTGTCGATGGACTCGTCTGCTTTGGCAACAGACTGGAATGCCTTACCGTCGAACTCGGTCAGGTAGTTCATCATCCACTCATCGATGCGGTCAGAAAGCAGCAGGACTTCGATGCCTTTCTTACGCAGCAGTTCCAGGTGCGGGCTGCTCTTCGCTGCCGCATAGCTGTCTGCGGTGATGTAGTAGATTTTCTCCTGCCCTTCTTTCATACGCAACACGTAGTCTTCCAGCGACACGGTCTGTGCGGAGGAGTCAGTGTGCGTAGACGCGAAGCGCATCAGCTTAGCGATCGTTTCCTGGTTGGCGTGATCTTCCGCCGGGCCTTCTTTCAGTACCAGGCCGAACTGTTTCCAGAAGGTCTGGTATTTTTCCGCGTCGTCTTTCGCCAGTTTTTCCAGCATCTGCAGTACGCGTTTGGTCAGCGCGCTGCGCAGGTTACGGGTGACGGTGCTGTCCTGCAGGATCTCACGGGAAACGTTCAGCGGCAGATCGTTGGAATCTATCAGACCGCGCACAAAGCGCAGGTAGTTCGGCATGAACTGCTCGGCGTCGTCCATAATAAACACACGCTGGACGTACAGTTTCAGACCATGCTTGTGATCGCGGTTCCACATATCCCACGGAGCCTGGGACGGGATGTACAGCAGGCTGGTGTACTCCTGCTTACCTTCCACACGGTTGTGGCTCCAGGTCAGCGGGTCAGTGAAGTCGTGGGCGATGTGCTTGTAGAACTCGTTGTATTCGTCGTCTTTGATTTCCGACTTGTTACGGGTCCACAGCGCCTGCGCTTTGTTGATCTTTTCCCAGGAAACCACGGTCTCGCCGTCTTTTTCTTCGGATTTTTCGATCTCTACCGGCAGCGCTATATGGTCGGAATATTTGCTGATGATGGAACGTACGCGCCAGTCATCAAGGAACTCATCTTCGCCTTCACGCAGATGCAGGGTGATTTCGGTGCCGCGATCGTCTTTGGTGATGTCGGCAACGGTGTACTCACCTTCGCCCGCAGATTCCCAGAACACGCCGTTTTCCGGCTTATCGCCCGCAGCGCGGGTACGCACGGTGACTTTGTCCGCCACGATGAACGCAGAGTAGAAACCCACCCCGAACTGGCCGATCAACTGGCTGTCTTTCGCCTGATCGGATCCCATGGATTCGAGGAAAGATTTAGTACCGGATTTCGCAATGGTCCCCAGATGATCGATAACGTCATCACGGTTCATCCCCACGCCGTTATCGGCAATGGTCAACGTACGTTTATCTTTATCGAAGGAAACACGTACACGCAGCTCACCGTCCCCTTCATACAGGTCCGGGTTAGACAGGGCGCGGAAACGCAGCTTGTCTGCTGCATCCGAGGCGTTAGAGATAAGCTCACGCAGGAAGATTTCTTTATTGGAATACAGAGAATGGATCATCAGGTGCAGAAGCTGTTTTACTTCTGACTGAAAACCACGAGTTTCTTGTCCTTTCATGTAGATCTACCTCAACAATGCCATTTTCAATGGTAAAAACACGTTGAGGGTGAAATGGGGACAAGCGGGAAGGATTTCAAGCGGAAGCCGCCGTCGCGGCCTCCGTTTGTTCAGAATTTAATCTTGTGTCGCCCTGCCAGAGAGTGCGACAGCGTAGTGCCATCGACCATTTCCAGCTCGCCGCCGACCGGTACGCCATGGGCGATACGGCTGGCTTCAACGCCATATTGCATGCAAAGCTCAGCAATATAGTTGGCGGTCGCCTCTCCTTCGACCGTAGGATTGGTAGCCAGGATCAGTTCGTTGATTTGCTCAGACTCCAGTCGCTGTTCGAGACGATCCAGCCCGATATCATCAGGGCCAATACCGTCCAGCGGCGACAGGTGTCCCATCAGCACGAAGTAACGTCCGGAAAACTGCCCGGTTTGCTCAATGGCGTAGATGTCCGCCGGACTCTCCACCACACAAATCTGACCGTTTTCCTGCCGACGCGGGTTCGAGCAAATGTTGCAGACGTCTTGCTCTGTGAAGGTGCGGCAATCGGCACAATGGCCGATTTCCGACATTGCCTTCGTTAACGCCTGTGCCAGACGCATCCCGCCGCTGCGATCGCGCTGAAGTAGCGTGAACGCCATGCGCTGCGCCGACTTCGGGCCAACGCCCGGCAGACAGCGCAGTGCTTCCATAAGCTGAGTTAACAGCGGGCTGGTTTGCATCAGAACGGCATCTTAAAGCCAGGCGGCAGCTGCATTCCGGAGGAAACAGAGGCCATCTTCTCTTTCTGCGTCTCTTCAATGCGACGCGCCGCGTCGTTGAATGCCGCAGCAACCAGGTCTTCCAGCATCTCTTTGTCGTCTTCCAGCAGGCTTGGATCGATCTCCACGCGACGGCAGTTGTGCGCGCCGTTAATGGTCACTTTTACCAGACCCGCGCCAGATTCGCCGGTCACTTCCAGCTTGGCGACTTCTTCCTGCATCTGCTGCATTTTTTCTTGCATCTGCTGGGCCTGTTTCATCAGGTTACCCAGACCGCCTTTACCAAACATAGGCTTCTCTCTCAATCACGTTAAGGGATGACGACCGTCAAACCATTAGGCTCACGATCAAATGGGGCGAATACTCTCTTCGTCCAGCTCCGCATCGAAAAAACGACGCAGCGTCTGGATGTTATTATCCGCAATAATCGACTCACGCGCCTGCGCGAGTTTCTCTTCATAAATGGCCTGACGCCACTCCAGCGGCGTACGCACCGCTGGATTATCATCTTCAACGATGGTCAATTCAACCGTTGACCCCGTTAAGGAACTCAGTGCTTCAGCCAGTTTTTGCTGCGCGCCGCTGGAATTTAGGTGTCGCTGCGTGGAACGCAGGTGCAGGCAAACTACGTTGCCATTCTCTTCTTTCCAGGCATTAAGCGCCACCTGCTCCACCAGTTTAGGCAGCGAGAGCTGACTCACCTGGGCGGCCCACGGGTCACGTTCAATGGCTTCAGCCGCAAGCTTTGCCGCCAGTTCCGGCGTTTTTTCATGCTCAAGCGCTTTTTTCAGCGCTTTCGGCGTGGCAACGACTTCTTTAACTTCTGCAACAGGATTGGTCGCTTTCCAGCGATACGCTTCTTTCTTCGCCGGTGCTTTTTCCAGCGCAGAGACCGCCGGACGCGCCTGAACACGTTCCGACACCGAAGCCAGTCTTTCCAGCGCAGCATTATTCACCGGCCGCGCGCGGGAAGCGGCTGCCGGTTCACTCTTTTTTGCTTTGGTTGCTCCCTGAGCACGTTGCAACTGGCTACGCGCCGCCAACACCTGACTGGTGGCATCGGAGAGCGGCACATTCTGTTGCTGTTGGGCAGGCGCAGGCTGCTGCTGCACCTGCGTCGGGGTCATCACCGCAGTGGGTGCGACCGGGGCAAACGACTGTCGTGGAACTTCAGGTTCCGGGAGCGGCATGCGCGGATGAAAAGCCAGCGCACGCAGCAGCGTCATTTCGACGCCCATTCGCCTGTCCGGCGCATATGGCAGTTCTTTGCGCCCGATTAACAAAGTCTGGTAGTAAAGCTGCACATCAGTTGGCGGAACAATTCGCGCCAGTTCACGCATACGCTGTTCAATGGCGACCATATCGCTGCCGAGCGCGGCAGGCGAAAGCTGAACCATGGCAATACGATGCAGCAAAGCCGACATCTCAATCAGTAGCGCTTCCCATTCGATACCGCGCGCGGCAGCGTCGTTTACCAGCGCCATAACGCGTTCGCCGTCCGCAGCCACAACCGCTTCAACGAGCGAGAGCGCCTGGTCATCGTCCAGCGTGCCGAGCATGGTGCTGACCGCCTCGGTCGAGACCTGACCATCGCCGCTGGCGATCGCCTGATCGGTCAGGCTCAGCGCATCACGCAGGCTGCCGTCCGCGGCGCGAGCCAGCAGTTGCAGTGCACGCGGTTCATGGGCGATATGCTCTTCTTTGAGGATATGCTCAAGCTGATGGCGAATCTGTTCGACATCCAACGCTTTAAGATGGAATTGCAGACAGCGCGACAGGATAGTCACCGGCAGCTTCTGCGGATCGGTAGTCGCCAGCAGGAACTTAACGTGCGCGGGCGGCTCTTCGAGCGTTTTCAGTAAGGCATTAAAACTGTGGCGCGACAGCATGTGCACTTCGTCGATCAAGTAGACCTTAAAGCGACCGCGCGCAGGCGCATACTGGACGTTATCCAGCAGGTCACGGGTGTCTTCGACTTTGGTGCGTGAGGCGGCGTCGATTTCAATCAGATCGACAAAACGCCCCTGCTCGATTTCCCGGCAGTTATCGCACACGCCACACGGCGTGGCGGTGATGCCGGTTTCACAGTTTAATCCCTTCGCCAGCAAGCGGGCGATAGAGGTTTTCCCGACGCCACGGGTGCCGGAAAACAAATAAGCATGATGAATACGCCCTAGCGACAAGCCGTTCGCCAGTGCCGTCAGCACATGTTCCTGGCCGACGACGTCAGCAAAGGTTTGTGGGCGCCATTTTCGGGCTAAGACCTGATAACTCATTGGCAGGCTCTGAAAGGCTGGAGGGTGGATTCACAGGGGGATAATGCTAACACAACCTCGCAGCGACGGCGAGGTTGACACGTTATATTCGGGCGTTATCGTTGCAGTCAGTTTGGTTTCGGGCAGCGCACAGAAACCGGAGCGTACACGCAGTACGTGAGGATTTCGAGCACTGACCGGGGCCAAAATGGCAAAAAAGATAGCCCTAAATTAGTGGCCCGGGAATGGAACCAGGCTATAACAGGTAAGCCCCTGTTTTTCCAGACGCTGTTCGCCGCCCAGATCAAACAGGTTAATGATAAAAGCAGCATCGGTAACTTCACCACCCAGACGGCGGATCAGCTTCACGGTCGCTTCAATCGTGCCGCCAGTTGCCAGCAGGTCGTCCACAACCAGCACTTTATCGCCAGGTTTGATGGCATCAACGTGGATTTCCAGCTGATCGGTGCCGTACTCCAGCTCATAGGTCTCAGCAATAACTTCACGCGGAAGCTTACGGGGTTTGCGTACCGGAACAAAGCCGACGCCCAAACCCAACGCTACCGGCGCGCCAAACAGGAAGCCACGCGCTTCGGTGCCAACCACTTTAGTGATACCCGCATTTTTGTAGCGTTCAACCAGCAATTCAATGCTGAGGGCGTAGGCTTTCGGGTCTTCCAGTAAACTGGTGACATCACGAAAGAGAATGCCCGGTTTTGGGTAGTCGTGGATGCTTTTGATGCTATTTTTGAGAAACTCAAGCTGCTGTGCTGTCGCGGTCATAAGTTTGTGCCTGATTAATACAGTATTACTTCACGGCGCACTAAACACTTCATCCTCGACGAATCTTGAATGATTTTGTGTCTATATAAGAGCCAAGGTTACACTTGCTTAACCTTTGACCACCTGCGCCTGTGCTCGAAAACGGTCGAATTTACTGGCTGTGAGAGACAATTGCAACAGCGATTATTGCGCTTTACTGCTTTTGTTGTTTTTCATCAATCACCGGGATCCGCCACATAAAAATCAGTAAACAGGCGAGAATAACCAGCAGCAGGCCGCGTACCCACATCATATTGACCAGCCACAGTGAAATACCAAACGTCACCAGGATCAACAAAATAGCGCGCGGTTTTGCTCCCGGCGGCATCGCACGGTGTTTTTGCCAGTGGCGCAAATACCCGCCGAACCACGAACGGTAAAGCAACCAGTCGTGAAAACGCGGCGATGAGCGGGCAAAACACCAGGCAGCCAGCAGTATAAACGGCGTCGTCGGCAACAGAGGCAATACAACGCCCAGCGTACCTAGCACTACCGCTATCCAGCCAATGATGATTAGAATAATGCGTTGCATAATATGAGTACTTAACACAGAGAATCGCTACTTTAGCATAACGGTTCTCATTTTCATCGGAGTGTTGTTGTGAAAACCGCCATGCTGTTACAGACGCTCGAAAACCAGCTTAACCGCTTGCGACAACATTGCGCCCCGCTGGCGCACCACACAACGCTTAGCGCCCGCTTTGACAGGCATCTGTTTCACACGCGCAGCACGTTGCTGCAGGCCTGTCTGGATGAGGCTGACGATAATCTTACTGCCCTGCGTCGCGCCGTTGAGCAGCAGCAACTCCCACAAATCACCTGGCTTGCGGAACACCTTGCCTCACAGTTAGAGGCGATTTCACGTGAAACCGCCAGTTGGTCGCTCCGGGAGTGGGACAGCGCATCTCCAGGTCTTGCGCGCTGGCAGCGCAAGCGGGTCCAACACCAGGAGTTTGAACGCCGTCTGGTTGAAATGACGCGAGAACGCAAAGAGCGCCTGGCTCAGGCTACCGGCTTTGAAGAACAGCAAAAACTGCATCGTGAAGTAGAAGCATTCGAAGCGCGACTCGCGCGTTGTCGTCATGCACTGGCAAGAATAGAAAACGTGCTGGCGCGTTTAACCCGCTAATCCCCGGAGAATTTATGTCATTAGAGAACGCCCCGGACGAGGTCAAACTGGCCGTCGACCTGATTGTTTTACTTGAGGAAAATCAGCTACCAGCACGAACAGTGCTACGCGCGCTGGAGATCGTCATGCGTGATTATGAAAACAAACTTAAAACTGCGGAAGGCACCTCGCAAACTGATTAATTGCCCTCTGGTCTGCCATTGGCTTCGGTGTCAGAGTCGTCGCAACATCACGACGATAACGGACAGATCATGGAACGACTCCCCACCACACCCCACGACGCGGTCTTTCGGCAAATGCTGACGCAAAAGGAGGTTGCCCGAGATTTTTTGCAGATCCATTTGCCTGAAGCATTTCTCAATATATGCGATATGGATACATTAACGCTGGAATCAGGCAGCTTTATTGAGGACGATTTACATACCAGCTATTCAGATATCCTCTATTCCCTGCAAACAACACATGGACCCAGCTACGTTTACGCACTGATTGAACATCAGAGTAAGCCCGATAAATTCATGGCCTTTCGCCTGATGCGCTACGCAATTGCCGCCATGCAACACCATCTTAACGCCGGGCATAAGACATTACCTCTGGTCGTTCCTATCCTGTTTTACCATGGTATGGAAAGTCCGTGGCCTTATACCCTTAACTGGCATCACCTGTTTAGCGAACCAAAGCTTGCGAAAGCGCTTTACGGCAATGAATTTACACTGGTAGACCTGACCGTAATGCCAGATAATCAGATCTTGCAGCATCAACGGGTAGCGATGCTGGAACTCCTGCAAAAACATATTCGTCGACGGGATCTGAGTGAGCTATTGGATCAACTGGTCACACTCTTAACACAAGAGCATCTGACAGAATATCAAATCGACGTTTTGATTAATTACATGCTTAAAGCAGGAAATACCACGGAACCCGGCGTACTTGTCCGCCATCTGGCGCAGAGTGCGCCACAGTACAAGGAACAGCTGATGACGATTGCCGAATGGTTGGAAGAAAAAGGCAGAGTGGAAGGCATACAACAAGGGCTGGAAAAAGGGTTAGAAGAAGGTCGGCAGGTTGAAGCGCGTAATATCGCACAAAAAATGCTCGCCCGCGGCCTGGAACTGGAGCTGATTACGCACCTTACAGGCCTGACGCAGGAAGAACTGGTCGCGCTGGCGCACTAAATGCAATCAGGGCGACAAATATGCCGCCCTGATTGCAACTTAACCTACCGAAGGCGTCGGATCATCACCTTTAATGATGTCACGCTTAACCTCGGTCACGGTATCACCTTTCGCGTTATGCAGATGCACTTCGAGCTGGTTAAAGGCGATATCAATGTCGTTTTCACGGCACAAACGATCGACCGCACGGTTCAGTTCATCAACCGTGTGGCTACGATCGCGCAGTTCACGTACGTATAATCGCAGTTCATGATCCAGCGTGCTGGCGCCGAAGGCGGTAAAGAACACCGCAGGCTCTGGATCATGCATCACTTTCGGGTGTTCCATCGCCGCCTGCAGCAGCACTTTCTTCACTTTATCCAGATCCGAACCGTAGGCCACACCGATGCGGATCACCAGACGCGTGGTGGTATCGGAAAGCGACCAGTTGATCAAACGCTCCGTCACAAATGCTTTGTTCGGGATGATCACCTCTTTGCGATCGAAGTCGGTAATAGTGGTGGCACGGATACGGATCTTGCTGACCGTTCCTGAGAACGTACCGATAGTCACGGTATCGCCGATGCGGACCGGGCGTTCAAACAGAATAATCAGACCCGAAACAAAGTTACCGAAGATTTCCTGCAAGCCAAAACCAAGACCAACCGACAGGGCTGCTGCCAGCCACTGTAGCTTATCCCATGAAACACCGAGCGATCCGAAGACCGTCATCGCGCCGATGGCGATGATCGCGTAGTTAAGGATCGTGGTGATCGCATACGAAGCGCCCTGGCGCATCTTCAGTCGCGACAGCACCAGCACTTCCAGCAGGCCGGGTAAGTTACGGATCAGCGCCCACGCGACCATTGACGCAATAATCGCAAACAGCAGGCTGCCCATGGTGACGTCTTTCACCACCGCAGCTCCCGCTTCGGTGCCGTTGTAATGCCAGAGCGTAATGCTATCGAGGTAGCTGAATACAGTTATCAAATCAGACCAAATAGCCCAGAACAGAACACCAAACAGGGCAACCATTACCAGCATGGTGATGCGCAGCGTTTGCTGGTTCACCTGCTCAAGCGCAATGGTCGGTTCTTCCTGCGGCTCGGCTCCTTCCGCCCCTTCTTTCACCAGGTTCTGACGACGCGCTAAGGCACGGCGCCAGGCGATACGCCGTGCCGCCACGCTCAATCCACGCAGTACCGTCTGATACAGCAGGTTCCAGAGGATAACCAGATAGACCGTTTCAATCCAACGACCGGCCAGGCGCAACGTGGTGTAGAAATACCCTGTCGCCGTCAGCACCATTAATGCAATCGGGATAATTGAGAGGACAGTAATGGTAACCAGACGCAAGCCATGCGACTCTTTGTCGCGCCAGCTTTCACGACACATTGGCCATACCAGGAAGGCGATCAGCAGCAGGTTGAGGAAAATAACTACCTGACCCAGCACATCGTCCATCAAATTAAGCGGCGACAGCTCAGCAATGACCGACCAGAAGTTGAGCGGTAACAGCGCCAGGCTAATACGCACGATCTGGCGGCGCCAGTGGCTGGTCTGCTTCGCTGGCATACCAAAATGACGAATTGCCACGCCATCTTTTTCCAGCACCTTCCAGCACAGACCAAACACCAGCCAGAAGACTGTCATCTTCTTACTGAACGCCCACAGCAGGTCGCTGATATTCAACTGCATGGTAAGCAGAATCAGGCCCACGGCGAGGATAATCAGGCACGCCGGCAACGCTCGGATCAGATCGATCAGAATCGCTTTTGGCGTATTGAGCTGACTGTCATTACGTAGATTCCCTACTGCGGCGGCTAATTTCGCCTGATACTCTTTCAACCATTTCAAACGCCAGCGGATTAACCCAGCAATAAGCAGTAGTGGCAGCCCCGCCAGGAACGCAATAAAGACGGCGGGCCAGGCTTTTTCCCAGTTCACCGTGATTTTCATCGACTTAAACTGGTCTTTTAGCGTTTGTGGGAAGGCTTTGATCCAGTCCCAGTCCATCGGACGGTTACTATTAACCCAGAAGATTTGCTGCGTGAGGATCCCTTTCAGGTTCTTCGAGACGCTCATTAGCTGCTGTTGATTGATTTGCAGGTTAATCGCCATCATCAACTGGTTGCCCAGCTGCTTGTTCAGCTGATCCAACAGTTCACGGCGCATATCCACAACCTGCAGCAGGGCATCATGGACTTCACCATTCACTTCGTTGCTGTGCCCTTCTTCCAATTTGGCGACAAACGCATCGTTCTGGAATAGCGCATCACGCTGCTGGTTAATCTCAAACTGTTCCAGACGCAAATCAGCGATCCGGTTAGTCATATCGGCAAGTTCATCCGCCGACGGCAGTGTTTGTTGTTGCTGATACAGAATACGCGACAGCAGCAGGCTGCCTTTCAGGACGGCGATCTGTTCTTTAATATTGCGTTCGGATTGCAGCGCGCGGTCAAGCCAGTTTTTGACTTTGATATTCTGCTGCATCAGGTTGTTGCCGTTTTCGGTCGCGGCAATCAGACGCTGGCTGAGCTGATGGTTAACGTCCAGTTCCTGCTTCACTAACGGGTTTGACTGAATACGTTCGGCTTCATCCGGCGTTACCGCTTCCTGAGCCGTCTTTTCGGTTAACGTTAGTCGTTTGCTGTTCACCGCTTCTTGCAGAAGCTGGAGCTGATGTTCAAGCCGGTTACTGTTAGCTGTTACGTAATCACGTTGTTTTTGCAAGGTATCCTGCAAAACAGTATTACCTTCGAGGCTCTTACGCTGTTGGTCGATCTGCGCACTCAGCAGCGCCTGCTGTGCCTGCAGCAACACCTGCTGGCTGGGGCGTAACGCAGCCTCTCCCACATTGTTGCCATCGAGTCGATTACGAATTTGCTGCATTTGCTGCGACGCGGTGTACATCGCATTCTGCACACGCTCTGGCTGCGTCTGGAGCGACACCAGTTGGCTGTTGTAAGCGGCAAGATCGTTTTGCGCACTTTGCAGGTCATCCAAAACCTGTGCCACGCGCGACTCAAGCTGTCGCAAGGAGAGTGTACTCAGCGTTTTTCGCGTTTCATCGTCGTTATCGACATCGCTGAGCGAATTTAACGCATCCGTCGCCTGACGCATTTTCTCCGGTGCCTGGGCAACTTTCTGGCGAAGCTGTACGGTCTCATCTTTCACGCGATCGATTTTATCCAACGTGGCGATGGTATCGATGAGATCCTGTTGGACCAGCTTATCCTGCGCGGAGAGATCTTTTTGTTTACTCAGTGCGTCCAGTTGGCTCTGAATATCCGCTTTCGTCGGCAGTTCACCACTCTGTTGCGCCCGCGCAAAAGCAGACGACTGGCAAGATAGCAAGAGAATGAAGAAAAGAATGGTAATAGCAATAAGATGCTGTGAACGTTTATAGAGCTGCAACATAGTCATGAGAATGAACGTTTCTGAACCGGAAAAGTGACCGAAAATAGTCAAGCGGCAAGAATATCACGGCTGTGACCGGCAGAATAGCAGCAGGCAAAACGACCAGGAGAATTCCTGGTACAGGCCCAAAACGTTTAGTGGATTTCCGCCACGCCAAGCCGCAGAGTTGGGCACATAAGGCACATCTCCAGCAGCACAGCGACGTATTCCCGAGCTTCTTTTTTCAGATCAAACGATTCGGGGGCAAATAACCAGTTTTCTATGATTCCGGTAATATAGCTGCGCAACAGGACCGCCACGCGACGGGTGTTCAGGTTTTCCGGCAGCATATTGGCATCCATACAGTGCCGCAATGTTTGTTCGATACGATCGTAATTTTCAATACAAAGATGGCGTTGAGCTAACTGAACAGAGGCCATTTCCCCGACAAATTCGCATTTGTGGAATATAATTTCCAGCAACAAACGTCGGCGTTCTTCTGTCACGGTAGCTTCAAGAACGTAAATTAAAATTTCTCTTAATACTGATAGTGGATCGTCGGGGAATTTTGCCTGATACTCAGTCTCTAACTCATCAATGTTAGGTTTTGCTAGCTCCCAGATTTCACTGAATAAATCCGACTTGTTTTTGAAATGCCAATAGATTGCGCCGCGCGTGACACCAGCGGCTTTTGCGATCTCCGCAAGCGAGGTGGATGATACCCCTTGTTGCGAAAACAAATGCAGAGCAACATCGAGAATATGCTGTCGTGTTTCCTGTGCTTGTTGTTTGGTTTTTCGTGCCATATGTCAGTGAATTTACAGGCGTTAGATTTACATACATTTGTGAATGTATGTACCATAGCACGACGATAATATAAACGCAGCAATGGGTTTATGGGCTTTAAGCCATTGATCAATTTGAAATCGGACACTCGAGGTTTACATATGAACAAAAACAGAGGGTTAACGCCTCTGGCAGTCGTTCTGATGCTCTCAGGCAGCTTAGCGCTAACAGGATGTGACGACAAACAGGCCCAACAAGGGGGCCAGCAGATGCCAGAGGTTGGAGTTGTTACGCTCAAAACTGAACCTCTACAGATAACAACTGAGCTTCCGGGTCGCACCAGTGCGTTTCGCATTGCAGAAGTTCGTCCTCAGGTTAGCGGTATTATCCTGAAGCGTAATTTCACGGAAGGTGGCGATATCGAAGCGGGTGTATCTCTCTATCAGATTGATCCTGCAACTTACCAGGCCGCTTATGAAAGCGCAAAAGGCGATCTGGCCAAAGCACAAGCCGCAGCAAATATCGCTCAACTGACGGTTAAACGTTATCAAAAACTGTTGGGTACCAAGTACATCAGTCAACAGGACTATGATAGCGCGCTGGCAGACGCACAGCAGGCAAACGCCGCCGTTGTCGCCGCGAAAGCCGCGGTAGAAACTGCACGCATCAATCTGGCCTATACCAAAGTGACGTCGCCGATCAGCGGCCGCATTGGTAAATCATCCGTTACGGAAGGTGCTCTGGTGCAAAACGGTCAAGCGACCGCGCTGGCGACCGTTCAACAGTTGGACCCGATCTACGTGGACGTGACGCAGTCAAGCAACGACTTCCTGCGCCTGAAACAAGAGCTGGCCAACGGCACGCTGAAGCAAGAGAACGGCAAAGCGAAAGTCGAACTGGTAACCAATGACGGCATTAAATTCCCGCAGTCCGGCACGCTGGAATTTTCTGATGTGACGGTTGATCAAACTACCGGGTCGATTACGTTACGCGCCATCTTCCCTAACCCGGATCACACCTTACTGCCGGGTATGTTCGTTCGCGCACGTCTGGAAGAAGGGATTAACCCAACGGCATTACTGGTTCCACAGCAAGGCGTTACCCGTACACCGCGTGGCGATGCCAGTGCATTGGTTATCGGTGCAGACAACAAAGTTGAAACTCGTCAAATTGTCGCCGCACAAGCGATTGGCGACAAATGGTTAGTCACTGATGGACTTAAGCCGGGCGACCGCGTGATTGTCACTGGGCTGCAGAAAGTACGTCCTGGCGCGCAGGTAAAAGCGCAGGAAATCACCGCTGATAACAACCAGCAAGGCCAAAGCGGTAGCCAGCCTGAACAGTCCAAGTCTTAACTTAAACAGGAGCCGTTAAGACATGCCTAATTTCTTTATCGATCGCCCAATATTTGCGTGGGTGATCGCCATTATCATCATGTTGGCAGGGGGGCTCGCGATCCTCAAATTGCCGGTAGCGCAATATCCGACTATTGCACCGCCAGCAGTGACGATCTCCGCGACCTACCCTGGCGCTGATGCCAAAACAGTACAGGATACTGTTACGCAGGTTATCGAACAGAACATGAACGGTATCGATAACCTGATGTACATGTCCTCTAACAGTGACTCCACGGGTACCGTGCAGATCACCCTAACCTTCCAGTCTGGTACTGATGCGGATATCGCGCAGGTACAGGTGCAGAACAAACTGCAGCTGGCCATGCCGTTGCTGCCTCAGGAAGTACAGCAACAAGGGGTTAGCGTTGAGAAGTCATCCAGCAGCTTCCTGATGGTTGTCGGTGTTATCAACACCAACGGCACCATGACGCAGGAGGATATTTCCGACTACGTTGGCGCCAACATGAAGGATGCCATCAGCCGTACTTCAGGTGTGGGTGATGTTCAGCTGTTCGGTTCTCAGTACGCGATGCGTATCTGGATGGATCCGAACAAACTGAACAACTTCCAGCTGACGCCGGTTGATGTAATCAGCGCCATCAAAGCGCAGAACGCCCAGGTTGCAGCCGGTCAGTTAGGTGGTACACCACCGGTGAAAGGCCAGCAGCTTAACGCGTCAATCATCGCGCAAACCCGTCTGACCTCCGCTGATGAGTTCAGCAAAATTCTGCTGAAAGTGAATCAGGATGGTTCCCAGGTTCGTCTGCGTGACGTGGCGAAAGTGGAACTGGGCGGTGAGAACTACGACATCATTGCGAAGTTCAACGGTAAACCGGCATCCGGTCTGGGTATCAAGCTGGCGACAGGTGCTAACGCCCTGGATACAGCAAACGCTATCCGCGATGAACTGAAGAAGATGGAACCGTTCTTCCCGTCAGGTCTGAAGATCGTTTACCCGTATGACACCACGCCGTTCGTGAAAATATCTATTCACGAAGTAGTGAAAACGCTGGCGGAAGCAATCATCCTCGTGTTCCTGGTAATGTATCTGTTCCTGCAGAACTTCCGCGCGACGCTGATTCCGACTATCGCCGTGCCGGTGGTGCTCTTGGGTACGTTTGCCGTCCTTGCGATTTTCGGCTTCTCGATAAACACCCTGACGATGTTCGGGATGGTGCTCGCCATCGGCCTGCTGGTGGATGACGCCATCGTTGTGGTCGAGAACGTTGAACGTGTAATGGCTGAGGAAGGACTACCGCCGAAGGAAGCAACGCGTAAATCAATGGGCCAGATTCAGGGCGCACTGGTGGGTATCGCGATGGTACTGTCAGCGGTATTTATCCCAATGGCGTTCTTCGGAGGTTCTACCGGTGCAATTTACCGTCAGTTCTCCATCACCATTGTTTCCGCGATGGCGTTGTCTGTGCTGGTGGCGTTGATTCTGACCCCTGCCCTGTGTGCGACCATGCTCAAACCGATTGCTAAAGGCGATCACGGAGAAGGCAAAAAAGGCTTCTTCGGCTGGTTTAACCGCATGTTCGATAAGAGTACGCACCATTACACCGATAGCGTAGGCGGTATTCTGCGCAGCACCGGTCGTTATCTGGCGCTGTATCTGATCATCGTCGTGGGCATGGCCTATCTGTTCGTTCGTCTGCCAAGTTCGTTCCTGCCAGATGAAGATCAGGGGGTATTCCTGTCTATGGCTCAGCTGCCAGCGGGTGCAACGCAAGAGCGTACCCAGAAGGTGCTGGACGAAATGACGGATTACTATCTGACCAAAGAAAAAGCGAACGTTGAATCGGTGTTTGCCGTTAACGGCTTCGGTTTTGCAGGTCGTGGTCAGAACACCGGTATCGCATTCGTCTCTTTGAAAGACTGGAGTGAACGTCCAGGTAAAGAGAACAAAGTTGAAGCGATTACTCAACGTGCAATGGGCGCATTCTCGCAGATCAAAGACGCGATGGTCTTTGCCTTTAACCTGCCAGCGATTGTGGAGTTAGGGACCGCGACCGGTTTTGACTTCCAGTTGATTGACCAGGCAGGTCTGGGCCATGAGAAGCTGACTCAGGCGCGTAACCAACTGTTTGGTGAAGTCGCGAAGCATCCTGATCTGTTGGTCGGTGTTCGTCCTAACGGTCTGGAAGATACGCCGCAGTTCAAGATCGATATCGATCAGGAAAAAGCGCAGGCTCTGGGCGTTTCCATTAGTGATATTAATACAACGCTGGGTGCAGCATGGGGCGGAAGCTACGTGAATGACTTCATCGACCGTGGTCGTGTGAAGAAAGTTTACGTCATGTCTGAAGCGAAATACCGTATGTTGCCGGAAGATATTGGAAACTGGTACGTCCGCGGCAGCGATGGACAGATGGTACCGTTCTCCGCCTTCTCTACCTCACGTTGGGAATACGGTTCACCGCGTCTGGAACGCTATAACGGTCTGCCGTCCATGGAAATCTTAGGCCAGGCCGCTCCGGGTAAAAGTACCGGTGAAGCCATGGCCATGATGGAGCAACTGGCCAGCAAACTGCCATCCGGTATCGGTTATGACTGGACCGGTATGTCCTACCAGGAACGACTGTCCGGCAACCAGGCCCCTGCCCTGTATGCCATTTCACTGATCGTCGTGTTCTTGTGTCTGGCAGCGCTGTACGAGAGCTGGTCAATTCCGTTCTCCGTAATGCTGGTTGTACCGCTGGGTGTTATCGGTGCATTGCTGGCAGCAACGTTCCGCGGCCTGACCAACGACGTTTACTTCCAGGTAGGCCTGCTCACAACCATTGGGTTGTCGGCGAAGAACGCGATACTTATCGTCGAATTCGCCAAAGACTTGATGGATAAAGAAGGTAAAGGTCTGATAGAGGCGACGCTGGACGCAGTACGCATGCGTTTACGTCCAATCCTGATGACGTCACTGGCCTTTATTCTGGGCGTAATGCCGCTGGTCATCAGCTCCGGCGCAGGTTCCGGTGCACAGAACGCCGTTGGTACTGGCGTAATGGGCGGGATGGTGACGGCAACCGTGTTGGCGATCTTCTTTGTTCCGGTGTTCTTTGTGGTGGTACGCCGCCGCTTTAGCCGCAAAAATGAAGATATTGAGCATAGCCACTCAGTAGAGCATCATTGATACATCTCTAAAGATAAGGCCGCGCAAGCGGCCTTTTTTCTGGAAAAATCATAAAAATCACTTATTGCCATTCCGTTTATTTTCTATCGGATAAATAAGCGATATAATCCTTGCAGCCTTAAAGGCTATTCTTAAAAAAACAGCGAGAGTTCTTATTTACTTTAATAAATATTAAGATTAATCCTATCCACTGGTTCACATTGTCGGTTGTTGCCTTTCGTTGCTAAACCTAAACAAGATAACCCGATGATTGCCCGAAGAATAAAGAAATTGTCCCATTTCGAATAGCGGCATTTATCTGTTAAAATGTAAAAATGACGTAGCATCATAATTTTACATAATTGTAATTTTTCGTGATATGACGATGAAATCTTTTTTAGAGTAGATTATAGTTAAATCATCAGGAGTCGCGGGCAAGTTCCAGGTAGTTGTTGTATCCATCCCGAAAGGTGTTCGGTTAGTTTAAGCCACTAAGAAGGGGATGCGTTATGGATGAATACTCACCCAAAAGACATGATATCGCGCAGCTTAAATTTCTCTGCGAAACTCTGTATCATGACTGTCTTGCAAACCTTGAACAAAGTAACCATGGCTGGGTTAATGACCCTACCTCTGCAACCAGCTTGCAGCTCAATGAACTGATAGAGCATATTGCAACCTTCGCACTTAATTATAAAATTAAGTACAATGAGGACAATAAGCTGATCGCGCAGATAGATGAATACCTGGATGACACTTTTATGTTGTTCAGCAGTTATGGTATTAATACGCAGGATCTGCAGAAATGGCGGAAGTCAGGTAATCGACTGTTTCGCTGTTTTGTCAATGCCACCAGGGCTAATCCTGTTAGTTTGTCTTGTTAAAAATTATTACAATCATAGGTAAGAGTTATGTCCGATAAACCATTAACTAAAACAGATTATTTGATGCGCCTGCGACGTTGCCAGACAATTGATACGCTAGAGCGCGTTATTGAAAAAAATAAATATGAATTGTCCGACAACGAACTGGCTGTATTTTACTCAGCAGCGGATCATCGCCTTGCTGAATTGACCATGAATAAGCTTTACGACAAGATTCCAACTTCTGTTTGGAAATTCATTCGCTAATTGCACTCAAGGTTAAGTCAGGTATAGCGGTACCGTTGTCTGGCTGACCATTTTCGTATTTACAATGGTTATTTAATTCAAATCGCGTGACTATGATCACAGCAAAGAAGCGGGAACGTTCCCCTTGTTTGCATTACGTTTTACTGTGCTGAAATAACCTTCAGTACACAGGGAATTCGTAATGCGTAATGAAAAGCAAAAAATGATCGCCGGCGAATACTATCGCCCGGCAGATGAAATGCTGCGCAGTGACCGACTACGCGCTCGTCAGTTGATCCATCGCTACAATCTCACCGCTCCCGATGAAAAAAAAGAGCGTCAGGCAATCCTGCACGATCTGTTAGGTCAGAGTGAGGGAGCCTATATTGAACCCTCTTTCCGTTGTGATTACGGTTATAACATCTATCTTGGTAAAGACTTTTACGCCAACTTCGACTGCGTTATGCTCGACGTCTGTCCAATTCATATTGGCGACAACTGCATGCTGGCACCAGGCGTTCATATCTATACCGCGACCCATCCGCTGGATGCTACCGAGCGCAACAGTGGCCTGGAGTTCGGAAAGCCCGTGACTATCGGCAATAATGTCTGGATAGGTGGCCGTGCAGTGATCAATCCCGGCGTCACGCTGGGCGATAACGTGGTTGTGGCATCAGGCGCAGTGGTCACTAAAAGCGTTCCGGCAAACACCGTGGTTGGGGGCAATCCCGCAAGGATCATCAAAACGCTGTGATCTTAAATGTAACTGTTATGCTAAATTGCGGTTAATCTGTTACTTTCTTCAAAGGGTATCCCCTTTTAAAATAGGGCGATCCCTCCTGAATTTTGCAGATATCACGAAGGCAAGAGATGACAGAAATACAGCGCCTGCTTACTGAAACAATCGACGACTTAAATATTCGCGAGAAGCGCGACAACAAACCGCGCTTTAGCATCAGCTTTATTCGCAAACACCCAGGGCTGTTTATCGGCATGTATATTGCATGGTTTGCCACGTTGGCGGTGATGCTACAGTCAGAAACGTTAGTCGATTCAGTATGGCTGCTGGTGGTACTGTTCGTTGTACTCAACGGCTTTTTCTTTTTCGACGTTGCGCCACGATACCGCTTTGAAGATATCGACGTTCTGGATTTTAGAGTTTGCTATAACGGAGAATGGTACAACACTCGCTTTGTCCCCTCCTCTCTCATCGATACTATCCTGCACTCACCGTCCGTGGATAGCGAACATAAAGCACAGCTGCAAAAGATGATATCGCGCAAAGGCGAACTCTCGTTTTACGATGTCTTTACGCTTACCCGCGCCCAGACCAGCCAGTAACGGCATCTCAGCACAGATAAAAAAAGTGCGTTCCTGCGAAGGTAACGCACTTTAATCCCTGAAATGCTGGCAAAGAAACTAACGTCTTTTTTTACGCCCCTGTACTGCTTTAAAGCGCGGATTCGTTTTGCAGATAACGTACAAACGCCCTTTGCGTTTTACTATCTGGCAGTCAGGATGGCGCTGTTTTGCGCTGCGAAGTGAATTGAGTACCTGCATTTTAACCCCGCTTAACGCCAATAAAATGACCAAAACGTTTTTGGAAACGTGCTGCACTACCTTCATTATCAAAGGTTTTTTGTTTCCCGGTATAGTACGGATGTGATTTAGAAGAGATATCGAGGGTCACGTACGGGTACATTTTCCCCTCAAACTCAATTTCACGCTCAGTCTTGATGGTCGAACCGACCTTAAAGAATTCATTGGCACTGGTATCGTGAAACACTACGGTACGGTAAAAAGGATGAATATCCGGTTTCATGGCAACCTCAACTTGATACGTTATAACATAACCATAAAAATACACCACTCTTGCACAAACCACAACCTGATTTACGCTACAGGGAGTCAAACGGGATGATAAATGGCCGTAAATATATGATGCCAATCGAATAGCTTTTTGGGGTTTCGGATATACTTTCCCTACGCTGTGTAAATAAGGATATCACTGTGACAACACGACATTTGATAAGCCTGGTGACTGGGGTACTGTTCCTTTCTATCCTCGCGCCTGTAGGTTTAAGCCTGTGGCTGGCACATCGTCAGGTCGAAACGAAATTTATCGATGAACTCGATATGTTCTCAACGCGAGTCGCATTACGTACGGAGCGCGTAGGCGAGCAGGCGAAAAAAGCATTACGCAATATTGAAGCTTTTCAGGGAGTGCCTTGCAGTGACGAGCATTTGCTGGAAATGCGTCGTTTGTCCTATAGCTATCGCTATATTCAGGAAGTGCTGTACCTCAAAGATAATGTTCCACAATGCTCATCCCTGGAAAAAAGAAGTAAGGCCGCCGCGTTTCCATCAGCGATGAAAGTCACGCCTGATGGATATCGCGCATGGCTTACTACGCAAAACGATTTAGGTATCAAGCGTTTTATGGCGGCATTAGGGAGCGAACATTATGTTGTGATGGTCGATCCGGGCTCTTTTATTGACGTCATCCCGTTTGGCTCATGGCCGATTGAAGTCACTATCATTGGAACCGTGCGCAACATAGTCGTTGCCAGTAGCGCCAACCTGCCATCGGACGTTTTACAGCATGTAAAACAAGAGAGCTCGATTACCCATTTTCAGAAGGATGGCAATATTTTTAACGCTCGCCCCTTCCCGGAACTGGGTATCACGATCGTAACCTGGGCATCTACCCTGCCGTTACAAAAAACCTGGCACCGACAGGCGCTGATCTGGCTTCCGGCAGGCATTCTTATCGGATTGCTCACCGCCGCCTTTGTTTTGCGCATTTTGCGCCGCTTACAGTCGCCCCATCACCAATTACAGGACGCTATCCAGCATCGGGATATCAAGGTCTACTACCAACCGATTATCTCGCTCAAAACGGGAAAAGTCGTCGGGGCTGAAGCACTGGCTCGCTGGCAACAGGCTGACGGAAGCTATCTGTCGCCAGAAATTTTCGTCGCGCTGGCGCAAGAGACCGGGCTGACAGAGCCTCTCACACGGTTGATTATTGAAAGCGTATTTGAAGATTTAGGTAAATGGCTGCGTCAGCATCCAGACCAGCATATATCCATCAATCTTGAGTCAGCCGATCTCGCCTCCGAAACGCTTCCTGCTCTGTTAAGCCAGAAAGTGAACCACTGGCAACTTAAGCCTACGCAAATCGCGCTGGAACTAACCGAACGCGAGTTTGCCGACCCGAAAAACAGCGCGCCGTTTATTGCCAAATACCGTCAGGCAGGTCATTCAATCTATATTGATGACTTTGGCACCGGCTATTCCAGCCTGAGCTATTTACAGGATCTGGATGTCGACATCCTGAAGATAGACAAATCGTTCGTTGATGCACTGGAATACAACAACGTGACGCCGCATATCATCGAGATAGCAAAAACGCTGAAACTTGAGATGGTGGCGGAAGGTATCGAAACCGAGAATCAGGAAGCCTGGCTACGCCAGCACGGCGTGCAGTACGGTCAGGGCTGGCTTTACAGCAAAGCGCTGCCGAAGGCGGAATTTATTCTGTGGGCAGAAAAACGGCTTTAACATTGCTGTTGATGTTGAGATGGCTGGCGGCACGCCGCACAGCCAGTCACATCACTCTTCCATAATGGGCGCAAATCCACCGTAGATCATTCGCTTGCCGTCAAATGGCATAGATTCACCGAACTCCTTCATACGGGGATCGGACATCATCTTCTGATTCGCCGCATCGCGGACCTCTTTGGAAGGGTATTCAATCCAGCTGAATACCACTTCTTCATGCTCCTGTGCTTTCACAGCCATGCGAAAATCGGTCAGTTTGCCGTCGGGGACATCATCTGCCCAGCACTCCACTATGCGCAATGCACCGAACTCCTTGAAAAGCGGAGCTGCTTTTGCCGCCATCGCAATGTACGCCTCCTTGTTTTCAGCGGGTACGGCAACCACAAAGCCATCAACATACTTCATGAGAAAAACCTCCGAAGTGTACTGCGCGGCAAGCCGATTCCGGCCGCGTCAGTCGAGGTTAAGTTTAGTCGCCAGTAGGCGATCGCGCCCCAGGCGCATTCCTGATACGCGTACGTGACTGCGGCTGATGCCGAAACCACGGCAGGCAAAGCTGAATCAACGGTCCGATAGCCAAGGCATACAGCACCGTACCAACGCCCACGGTTCCACCCAGCAGCCAACCGATAAGCAGCACCGACACTTCGATTGCGGTTCGAATTCGTCGTACTGGCCAGCCGGTACGCGCGTGGATACCGGTCATCAGACCATCACGCGGACCGGCGCCAAAACCTGCGCCAATGTACAGGCTAGTTGCTAACGCATTCAATATTACCGCTGACACCAGCAGCCCACTGCGCGCCAGCAGGGATTCAAATCCAGGAATCACCAGCAGCGCGGCATCTGCCGCCAGCCCGATCATAATCACGTTGCTCAGCGTGCCAAAGCCTGGACGCTGGCGCAGCGGTATCCACGCCAGCAACACAAACACGCCCACGGCAATAATCACCACGCCGATATTCATCGACAATAAATTGGCTACACCCAGGTGAAACACGTTCCACGGATCGGCCCCTAAATCAGCACGGACAAACATCGCCGTCGATACACCGTACAGTGTCAGCCCGATATATAACTGAAGTAAACGACGCAGCATGCATTTCCCTCCCACTTCGGATAACTTTCATCTTCACCGCAATTGGCACTATGATTAATGTCCAGTTTTCAAAAAGTGGACTGCTATGTCATCTCGCCGTTATGGAAGTCAGTCTTTGCAACGCCTGCTCGGACACTGGCTGGAAAGCCCCTCGCGAACGCCCATCTGGCGACAGCTGGCAGAAGCATTACGTCTGCTTATTCTCGATGGTCGACTGGCGCTGGATAGCCGCTTACCGGGTGAACGCGAGCTCGCCGTAGTCCTGCAAGTAAGTCGAACTACCGTCGCCAGCGCTATGGCGCAACTGCGTGAAGAGGGATATCTGGAAAGCCGTCATGGTAGCGGCTCACGGGTGATCCTGCCGGAACATATTCGCCATGTGCCAACCCGGACCAGTACCGGCACAGCACTTGATTTGTCCACGGCGGCTCTAAGTGCCGGTTCCGAAATTCATCAGGCTTACCAGCAGGCGCTGTTTGCTATGCCACAGCATTTGCTGAGCTCCGGGTATCTGCCGCAGGGGTTGTCGGTATTACGTGAATCCATCGCCCGGCATTATTGCGATCGCGGGCTCCCGACGCAGCCCGATGAAATCATGGTCGTGAATGGTGCAGTCAGCGGCCTGGCGCTGATCCTGCGTTTGCTCACCGGCCCCGGCGATCGCGTGGTGGTCGATCACCCCACTTATCCGCTGGCGATTGCCGCGATTCAAGGCGCATCCTGTCGTCCCGTCGGCGTGTCGCTACCCGAGCACGGTTGGGATACCGCGGGTCTGGTCGCCACCATCGCGCAAACCGCACCGAGAATGGCCTACCTGATGCCGGACTTTCACAATCCGACCGGGCGTTGCATGGACGCTGCAACTCGCCAGGTCGTGGCGGATCTTGCCGAACGAACCCGCACTACCCTGGTGGTCGATGAGACGATGGTGAACCTGTGGTATGACGCCCCGCCGCCGCCGCCGCTTGCCGCATTCAATCGCGACGCGCCGATCATTCTGTTGGGTTCGGCCGGGAAAAGCTTTTGGGGGGGATTACGTCTGGGCTGGATCCGTGCGTCGGCGCGAACCATTGCGGCGCTGGTACAAACCCGCGACACCTTCGATTTAGGCTCCCCGGTGCTTGAACAACTTGCCACCAGTTGGCTGCTGGATAACGCCGCCGACTTTCTTCCTGACAGAAGACGGCTACTCACATCGCAGCGCGATCTGTGCTCGAGCCTGATGAACGCACATTTCCCGGAGTGGCAGTTTACCCAGCCACAGGGAGGACTCTCTTTTTGGGTTGAACTGCCCGATACGCTGGCAACGCTGTTCGCTACGCGCGCCGAAAGCGTAGGCATTCAGTTAGGAACCGGTACGCGGTTTGGCCTTGATGGCGCATTCGATCGTTTTTTGCGTATGCCTTTCACGTTGCCGGATGACACAGCGCGTGCCGCCTTCAGGGTGTTACAACCCATTTGGGATAACCTGCGTTTGCAGGCCAACAGCGGGAAAGTACGCAAAATAATTTAAGCGACGAGTCAAAGGACTCGCCCTTATAAGCCGGGATGGATGAGAGAGTCCCGGTGATATTACCGCTGAGGGGGAACCGGAAAACCCTTCAGTGAAATCACGAAATTTTCACCGTCTTTCTTAATTTTTGCCCCGGCATCACACCAGTCTGAGGCAATACGGAAGAACTCGTCGCTGCCGACATTCCAGCTCAGGCGGACATGTTTCACATAACCGGAGCGTAGTAAATCACAAGCTTCGCCGTAATTACTGGCGGTTGAGAGCGGTTGTTGTTTCATTTTTTCTTCTTCAGTAGTCTGCGCAATGCTTTGATTTCTTTAGGAGTCAGTGCTTCAACTACGGACTCTTCCGTATGCTGGCTATCGATATCCTCAGCGGAGACTCCCGCCTCTTCAACGGCGGTAAACGCAATCAGCAGCAGTTTTTCCGTCGCAACACTTAAATTTTCGTTATGCACTTCAGCGTAATGGCGAAGCTTTTCTTTTAGCGCCTCATCAATTTTGACATTCAATACAGCGGTCGACATCGTAGAAAATCCTTGTGGTCAGCCAAAACACACCGAATGTAAGACCCTGTCGTTACAGCGCGATGGCGGCGGCAAAAGCATCAAATTACATCCCCGAAACACATTGACAGCATTTGATGACAATAAAATGACAATACGATGACAAAGAAAAGAAGATAAGCAGAAGGGAAATTGCCGGACGGCAGAATTGGGTGGGGGCCCTGCCAGCTACATCCCGGCACACACGTCATCTGCCTTGGCTGCTTCCTTCCGGACCTGACCTGGTAAACAGAGTAGTGTTGCGGGAGAACCAACAGAGCCCCCATTGAGAGCGTTGTTAACCAACGCGCAGGCGCATTATCACTGCTGCACCCTGTAATTGCAACCCATCCAGCATCGGATGCTGTTTTCTTGTGCAATGCGGCTTCACTCCCTCGCCATTCGGCATTATGCTGGAGGATTAGCGCAGGAATAAATAATGGATATACAAGACACTTTCCCCCAACGCGTCTGGCAAATCGTCGCGTCAATCCCCGAAGGTTTCGTCACCACGTATGGCGATGTTGCCAGGCTTGCCGGTTCGCCGCGCGCTGCGCGCCAGGTCGGCGGCGTGCTTAAGCGTCTCCCCGAAGGCAGCACTTTGCCCTGGCATCGGGTGGTTAATCGTCATGGTGCCATTTCGCTGACCGGCCCCGACTTACAACGGCAGCGTCAGGCGTTGCTGGCAGAGGGAATAGTGGTTTCAGGAAGCGGGCAGATCGATTTACAGCGCTATCGCTGGGTGTACTAACCCTCTCCAGGCGGAGAGGGTTACGACTGCCTTAGTACTGCGTGGGAGCAGGAACGGCAGAAGAAGGATTCACCTGGGTTGGTGACGTTGATGGCACCGTGGTGGCTGCCCCACCGCTTGCCTGAACCGGTACTGCTGTTTGCTGTACAGGGACCAGCGTCAGGTCAGCTTTCGTACCACCCTGATTAATGACAGTCTGAACGGTATCAGTAATAAAGACCAGTTTGTCATTAACCGTAATTGCCGCACTCAGCAGAATACGGGCGTTAGGCTGAATATCTGCCGGGTTAAATGGTAATACAAAGCTGAATGGGGCCTGCTTACCTTCAGTACGGACCGCTTTTTGCGACAGCACTTTTGACGGTGCATCGGCCAGCGACGCATCTGACAGCGTGACGGTCAGCACCGCATCGGGTGGCAAGGCCACTTTCTGGCGGATCCATACCGTACCAGAAACATTTGGCTGTTGAATTTTAGACTGTGTGTCAGCAATTGACGTATTAGGGCTTGGCGCAGGTGTCTGAATATCTGCACTTTTATCAGCACAGGCCGCCAGAGCGACCGCAACCGCTAAACCACTTACCATGTGCACGAGTTTCATTAAATTCTCCTTATCATCTATGCACCAGCGAGAACTTTCCTCGCCAGAAGAGTGGTTAACAAAAACATAACGTGACTAAGTGTGGCACAAGACAGCTGTTTTTGCCTGTAATAGGCCTTTAATTCAGACAATTGCACCCATCGGACCACTTTCAAAATTGCGTTATACTCTGCCTACCTCGCTGCGAGATCGATATAACCTGGAGAGCACGTATGAGTCTGGCGCTGAAAAATTTGCTGACATTGTTAAATCTGGAAAAAATTGAAGAAGGACTCTTTCGGGGCCAAAGTGAAGACTTAGGGTTACGTCAGGTTTTTGGGGGACAGGTTGTCGGTCAGGCGCTGTATGCCGCCAAAGAAACCGTACCGGAAGAGCGTCTGGTGCACTCCTTCCACAGCTACTTTTTACGCCCCGGCGATAGCCAAAAGCCCATCATCTATGATGTTGAAGTCTTGCGTGATGGTAACAGCTTCAGCGCGCGCCGCGTTGCCGCAATTCAGAATGGTAAACCCATTTTTTACATGACCGCCTCTTTCCAGGCACCGGAAGACGGATTTGAACATCAGAAAACCATGCCGGATGCGCCGGGTCCCGATGAGCTGAAATCAGAAACAGAAATTGCCCGCTCAGTGGCGCATTTACTGCCGCCGCTGTTGAAAGAAAAATTTATCAACGATCGTCCGTTGGAAGTGCGCCCGGTTGAATTTCATAACCCCTTAAAAGGTCACGTCGCACCTCCGGCGCGCCAGGTATGGATCCGTGCAAACGGCGAGCTGCAGGACGATCTGCGCGTCCATCAATATCTGCTGGGTTATGCCTCAGACCTGAACTTCCTGCCTGTAGCGCTGCAGCCGTACGGGATTGGTTTTCTGGAAAAAGGGATTCAGATCGCCACCATTGACCATTCAATGTGGTTCCACCGTCCGTTCAATATTAATGAGTGGCTGTTGTATAACGTCGAGAGTACTTCGGCCTCCGGTGCCAGAGGTTTTGTACGTGGGGAGTTTTATACGCAGGACGGCGTGCTGGTCGCCTCTACCGTGCAGGAAGGGGTAATGCGTAATCGCAATTGAGAATTACCGGATGGTGGCGCAAAAGCGTTACCATCCGGCAGATTGAAACATCAAGCGTTGTAAGCGTTCTCGCCGTGACTGTTCACATCCAGACCTTCGCGTTCCTGCTCTTCCGGTACGCGCAGACCCACCGTCATATCCGCCAGCTTATAGCCAATGAAGGCCACCACGCCGGACCAGACGATGGTGATCGCCACGCTTTCCAGTTGCACCAGCAGCTGATGCCCCATGGTAACGCCCTCAGCAAATCCCACGCCGCCCAGAGAGCTGGCAGCGAAAACCCCGGTCAGGATGCAGCCAACAATACCGCACACGCCGTGCACGCCAAACACGTCACACGGATCGTCCACGCGCAGAAAACGCTTCAGCATGGTTACGCCCCACAGACCAGCCAACCCCGCAACTACACCGATAATCAGCGCCCCGCCGACACCGATGTAGCCACATGAAGGTGTTACGCCCACCAGACCTGCAATAGCACCGGAACAGGCGCCCAGCAGAGACGGTTTACCACGCAGCGCCCATTCACCGAAGATCCATCCGAGGATGGCGGCAGCGGTGGCGACCACGGTATTGACGAAGGCCAGTGCAGCAATTTCATTCGCCGTTCCCGCTGAACCGGCGTTAAAGCCAAACCAACCAATGTAGAGAATAGCGGTACCGGTGAAGACCATCGGCAGGTTATGCGGTTTAAAGGCTTCTTTGCCAAAACCGACGCGTTTGCCAATCAGATACGCGCCAACCAGACCGGCAATCGCTGCGTTGATGTGCACGACCGTCCCGCCCGCAAAATCCAGTGCGCCGTGAGAAGCCAGCAATCCACCGCCCCAGACCATATGTGCAATGGGGATGTACGACAGCGTTAACCACACCACCACAAAAATCAGCACCGCAGAGAAACGAATACGCTCAGCCAGCGCCCCGACAATCAGCCCAACGGTGATGCAGGCAAAAGATCCCTGAAAAGCAACGTGAATGTACTGGTAGAAGCTCCCCGTGACCGCCGTCAGCGCGATGTTCTTCAGCAATACCCAGTTGAAGTTGCCGAAGAAATTATTCCCTTCGCCAAAGGCCAGTGAGTAGCCATAAACCACCCATAGAATACAAACCAGAGCGAATGTCACCGTCACCTGAGTCAGCATCGACAGCACGTTCTTACCGCGAATCAAACCGCCGTAGAACAACGCAATGCCAGGGATAGTCATAAACAGCACCAGCGCGGTACAGATCATCATAAAAGCGTTATCTGCTTTATCCGCAACCGCCGGTGCCGCCATTGCCAGTCCCGGCAGTAGCGCCAGTGAAGCAATACCCGTTTTCATCGTTGCTATCTTCATTTTTTGGTTTCCTATCACTGTGTGCCAGAAGTTACAGTGCGGCTTCGTCGGCTTCGCCGGTACGAATACGAATCACACGTTGCAGCTCGGCGACGAAGATTTTGCCGTCGCCAATTTTTCCGGTGTATGCCGCCTTACTGATGACATCAATCACGCCATCCAGTTGGTCGTCGGCAATCGCCACATCAATCTTCACCTTTGGCAGAAAATTGACGCTATATTCAGCCCCGCGGTACAGCTCAGCATGACCTTTCTGTCGGCCAAACCCCTTCACTTCGGTGACGGTCAGCCCCTGAATACCAATAGACGACAGTGCTTCACGGACGTCTTCCAGTTTGAACGGTTTGATTACCACGGTAACCAGCTTCATAGATCCCCTCCAGTCAGAATTCAGTAGTGGCTGCAGATACACGAGAGGAATATTGCAAGGGGTGTGCCAGGAATGAAAAACGCGGAATGATTCAGGTTCGCCGGGTACTATCGGGAGAGAAAAAGAAAAAACGCACTATAACGGTGCATAGTGCGTTACATTTTTGCACCAGATTGTTGATTGCCGGATGGCGGCGTAAACGCCTTACCCGGCCTACGATACCGCGTGGCCGGGTAAGCGCTGCGCCGTCAGGCGATAACAGAATCCTCTTGCGTGCTGGCGGCTAACTCTTCGCCCGCCAGCTGCAGCTGATACATCTGCAAGTAACGGCCTTGCGCCGCCAGTAATTGCTGGTGCGTACCACGCTCAACCGCCTGACCTCGATGCAGCACCAGAATGGTATCCGCATCGACAATCGTCGATAACCGATGCGCAATCACCACCAGCGTAGTGTGTTCACGGACCGCCGCCAGCGCGTGCTGAATGGCCTGTTCAGTACCGGAATCAATACTGGCCGTGGCTTCATCGAGGATCAGCACCTGCGGCGTTTCAACCAATACCCGCGCCAGCGCCAGCAGCTGTTTCTGCCCAACGGAGAGATTATTGCCCTGCTCGCCCAGCCGGGTATGAATCCCCTCGCTCAAACCCCGAGCCAGTTCTGCCAGTTGCACGGTCTCCAGAGCCTGCCAGACCCGCTCTTCTGAGATATCGCGACCCAGCGTGACGTTTGCCAGGAAGGTATCCGCCATCACCACCGGATCCTGCTGCACCATCGCGATGCCCTGACGTAACGCACCGTGGCTCAGAGAAGACAACGGACGTCCGTCAAGGCGGATTTCCCCCTGCGTCAGCGGGTAATATCCCATCAGCAGGCTGGCCAGCGTGCTTTTGCCGCTGCCTGTGTGTCCGACCAAAGCCACAAAGCTGCGCGAAGGCACGGACAGACTGATGTTTTGCAGCACCAGATTGTCGTCGCGATAGGCAAATGAAACGTTATCCACCTCAATGTCTCCGCTTTTGAGCGGGCGATCGTCTTCACCATAGCGCTGACGAGGCCCGTCCATCAGTTCGAACACTCGCTCACCAGCGACAACCGCCTGCTGCAGCATTGATTGCTGGGTGGTCAGCTCGATCAGCGGTTCGTTCAAACGGCCGAGGTAGCTGATGAACGCGTACAGCACGCCAACCTCGATGGAGGTGCCAGAAGTAAAACTGAACAGCATCAGCAAACCGCAGAGGATCAGCGCCGAGAACAGGCTCAGCAGCGGACGCAGCAAAAAACCATCCAGTCGCAGGGTTTGCATACGCGCCATATAGTGCGAGCGGCTGGCCTCGCCCATTCTCTCGCCAAACCTTGCCTGCTGGCGGAACTGCTGGATAACGCTCATGCCGTTGATGACTTCGTTAAAGCCATCGTTAATATCCGCCAGATAAGCGCGCACCCGACGCACAATCGGGGTGCTGTAGCGTTGGTAAATCACCATCACCACCAGCACGGCCGGGAAAATGGCCATTGCCACCAGCGCCATGCGCCATTCCAGGCTGAACATTGCCACTAACATCGCGCCGATTAAGGCCGCGCTGCGCAGGACCGTTGCGACCACCGTCACGTACAGGTCGCGAATAACTTCAGTATCATTGGTCACGCGGGAGATAAGCTGCCCGACGGGCTGAGTATCAAAAGCGCTGAGCGGCTGGCGCAGCGCAGCGTCCATTACGTCGGTGCGTAACTGTTGTACTACGCCAACCGCCGCCTGGTTAAACAGCAATGACTGCGCGTAATGCAGACCTGCCGCCAGCAGTTGCAGACCGACATAGGCCGCAACCAGCCCGGCAACCATCGCCAATGGCAGAATGTTCTTCGCCACCATGTTATCGATAAAATAGCTAATCAGCAGCGGACCGCTGACTTCCGCCGCCGCAGCCACCCATAGCATGACTACCGCAATCGCCAGCTGTTTTCGCCATGGGGAACCATACGCCAGCAGTCTTTTCAGAGTTGGCCATAATTGCCCGAAACTACGCATTAGCCGCCTCCTCGTTTATCTCTGGTGCATCAGACAGCGCCGCTTCAAGTTGCTGATAGCGGTACATGTCGCGATACCAACCGGGCTGTTGCACTAAAGATTCATGCTCACCGCGCTGAGCAATATGCCCATGCTGCATCACGATAATCTCGCTGGCTTCCGTCAGAGCCGATAAACGGTGTGCGCTGATAATCACGGTTCTGCCTTCGCCCCACTGGCGCAGGTTATGTAGGATCTGATGTTCGGTACGACCATCCACCGCCGACAGCGCATCATCCAGAATCAGAATTTCAGCGTTCAGCAATAACGCTCGAGCGATAGAAATACGCTGTTTTTGCCCGCCAGACAGCATCACCCCGCGTTCGCCCACTTCGGTGTCGTAGCCCTGAGGAAGACGTAAAATATCCTCATGAACGCTGGCAAGGCGCGCCACATGCTCGATCTCTTCCTGCGTGGCCTGCGGGCGTCCTAAGGCGATGTTATTACCGACGGTATCGGAAAACAGGAATGGCGTCTGGCTGACAACCGCCAGTCGGCTGCGCCAGCTATCCAGCTGTAAGCGCGTTAATGGGATATCATGAAAGCGCACATCGCCCTGGGTGATATCAAAATGACGCTGGATCAGCGACAGCACCGTACTTTTTCCCGCGCCGGTCGGACCACAGATGCCCAGCATCTGTCCAGGTTTGAGCTGGAAATTCACATTTTCCAGCGCCGGGTGGGTGGTTTGCGGGTAACAAAATTCGCGAATCGCCACCGCCAGCTCGCCGCGTCCTTCCGGCACCGGTTCAGTACCGTCATCCACTACCGGCGCTTCTGCCAGCATGGCGCGAATTCGGCTATACGCGGCGCTGCCGCGTTCGACGATATTAAACATCCAGGCCAGCGCCAGCATCGGCCAAATCATCAGACCGAGATACATCATAAAGCTGGTGAGCTGCCCGAGCGTCAGCGAGCCGTGAACCACCATCCAGCTTCCCCCGGCAATCGCCAGCAGGTTAGCCATACCAATGGCGATATAAATCGTAGGATCAAAGCGGGCGTCAATGCGCGCCACACGCAGGTTTTTCTTACCGGTATCTTCAGCATCAGCGGCAAATAATGCCGACTGCCGATCCTCCAGCCCAAAGGCCTTGATCATACGAATACTGGTCAGGCTTTCCTGAGTACGATCGTTGAGACTGGAAAACGCCGCCTGCGCCAGCTTAAAACGGTTATGGAGTCGATCGCCGTAACGTTTGATCATCAACGCCATCACCGGCATCGGCAGCAGCGCAATGAGCGTCAGTTGCCAGCTTATCTGCGTTGACATCACGATCAGCACCACACACCCCATTACCAGCGAATCCACCAGCGTCAGCACCCCTTCTCCGGCGGCAAATACGACGCGATCGACATCGTTGGTTGCCCGCGCCATCAGATCGCCCGTACGGTGCCGCAGATAAAATTCTGGATGCTGGCGACTCAACTGACGGTAATAATCTTCCCGCAGCTCAACCGCCAGTTGGTAGGATGCGCCAAACAGCAGCACGCGCCAGACATAACGCAGCAAATAAACCACCACGGCAATCAGGGCAATTGTCCCCACCCACATCAGCAGCCGCTCGGTGGTGAAGCGTTGAGTCGTCACGCCATCCACAATGATCCCGACCACTTTCGGCGGAATAAGCTGAAGGATAGCGATGATGATAAGCAGGGCCACTGCCCCGAGGTAGCGACGCCACTCCCGGCGGAAGTACCAGCTTAATTGAGCAAATAATCGCACGCGTTATGTCCTGACAAGATTTCCGGCAATAAGCGCCGGGAGAATTATTCAATAGGTAGAGCAGTTGTGTATTTAATCTGTTCCATGGCAAAGCTGGAGGTGACGTCAGACAGGCCCGGTACGCTGTTCACCAGGCGCTTATAGAATTCATCATAGCTTTTCATATCAGCAACCTGCACTCGCATCAGGTAGTCATACTCCCCTGCCATACGCCAGAACCCCAGAACCTCGGGCATTCCGGTCACTTCAGTGACAAAGCGGCAATACCATTCGCTGCTGTGATGCTGAGTTTTGATCAGCACAAACGCGGTGAGTCCCAGCCCCAGTTTTTCTGGATCCAACAGGGCGACTCTGCCCAGCAGGATACCGTCATCCTCGAGTCGTTTGAGACGTTTCCAGCAGGGGGTGGTAGTCAGATTAACGGCATCTGCTAATGCCTGCAAAGAAAGGGTGCAGTCCTGTTGCAGTAAGCCGAGTAGCTTGCGGTCAATTTTGTCTAACATATCCACTCCACAGAGAAGAATTTTCTCCTTACATTCTATTTTAAAGGCTAAATGGCAACAATTTTTTCCGTGCTTTTCGCTATTCTGGGCACAAAATGACAAATGGATATCTATTAATGATGAATAGCTCCTGGGTTAAAAACGCCATCAATGAAATCAACGCGGATTATCAGCGTTCTGCGGATACGCATCTCATTCGCCTGTCGCTACCGGCGTTCCCGGGCATTCAGCTCTATTTAAAAGATGAGAGCACGCATCCGACCGGGAGTCTGAAGCATCGTCTGGCGCGCTCACTGTTTCTGTACGGATTGTGCAATGGCTGGATCAAAGAAGGCACCACCATCATTGAATCATCGTCCGGTTCAACGGCGGTCTCTGAGGCTTATTTCGCTCGACTGCTAGGGTTGCCATTTATTGCCGTCATGCCTTCCTGTACGGCAAAACGTAAAGTTGAACAGATTGAATTTTACGGCGGTCGCTGTCATTTCGTGGAAAGCGCCTGCGAAATCTATGCGGCCTCTGAGCAACTGGCGCGTGAGCTGAACGGTCATTACATGGACCAGTTCACTTACGCTGAGCGCGCCACCGATTGGCGCGGCAATAATAATATCGCAGACAGCATCTTTCGTCAGATGCAGTGCGAGCCCAACCCCGTTCCCCGCCATATTGTGATGAGCGCCGGAACCGGTGGCACCTCAGCAACCATTGGCCGCTATATTCGCTGTCAGGGCTACGACACTCAACTGATGGTAGTGGACCCGGAAAACTCGGTCTTTCTGCCCTTCTGGCAGGATCGCGATGCCACGTTACGCAGCCCGGTAGGAAGTAAAATTGAAGGTATCGGGCGTCCGCGCGTAGAACCCTCTTTCATTCCTGACGTGGTCGATGAAATGCTGCGCGTGCCGGATGCCGCAAGCGTGGCCACCGCACACTGGCTGGAAACGCAGTTGGGCCGCAAGGTCGGCGCCTCTACCGGCACAAACATGTGGGGAACGCTACAACTTGCCGCCCGTATGCGCGATGCAGGCGTTACCGGTTCGCTGGTGACACTGTTGTGTGACAGCGGCGAACGCTATCTGGAAACCTACTACAACCCACAGTGGGTCGACGCGCACATCGGTGATTTAACGCCGTGGAAAGCGGAGCTTGCCCAACTACTGAACACCCATTAATGGGATAAAAAAAAGCCAGACGCGAAGTCTGGCTTGCTGGAAGGGATCTCTCATTCGGGGGAATAAGGTAGATGTGGATTGTCCAGCCAATGCGTCAAAAAGTGTGACACTGCCTGATTACGGCAATGCCCAATCACCGATAAATGAGGCAGTTCAGCAATCAGTTGCGGCATCGCGTTACCCATAATCAGGCCGCGCCCAACGCTGCCTAACATTTCGCGATCGTTCATGGCATCGCCAAACGCCATACACTCGGCCATTGAATAACCTAAATGGTCGCTCAACACCGCCAATGCCGATCCTTTATTACAGCCCAGCGGCAGCACCTCAAGGCAATCAAACGCGGAAAAACAGAGATTCGCCTGTTCACCCAGCGCTTCATTCAGTTGAATGCGCAATTGGATAAGAGAGTCATGATCGCCGCAGAAGCAGACTTTGGTGACCTGATGCGCCGGAATACGTTTCACATCGACGATCTGATAGCGAAATCCGCTATATACATGCGCCTGCAGCAGCGAGGGGATCTCTTGTCCGGTGAACCAGCCATTGTCATTAAAGACATGCATGCTGGCGGTACTGTCCCACTTCTGATGCAACACAATGTCCGCGACATTCGGATCCAGATCCTGACGGTGTAACACATCGCCCTCAAGAGAGTGAATGCGCGTGCCATTACCCGTGATCAAAAAGGCGTCCAGTGAGATCGAGCCTAAAATATGGCGCATCTCAAGCACATGGCGACCGGTAGCAAATGTCAGAGTAATATCGCGTTCACGCAGGCGCGACAGCGTTGAAAGCGTTTCGTCACCTAAATGGTGATTCGGCATCAAAAGGGTGCCATCCATATCAAATGCAGCCAGACGAGCCATTTCTTTCTCCACACTGTGACGCGGTTAACTTGTGATCCAGTATCACCTGAGATATACGGAAGTAATAGTGAATAGATAAAATGAATTGTTCCGGGTTTCTCTACGCATAAACCGTTAACGAACATCCTGAAGGAAAAAGTATCAATGCGTCTGCTTAATCGCCTGAACCAGTACCAACGCCTGTGGCTGCCCTCGAACGGCGAACCGCAGTCGGTGACCGTCGGGGAACTGGCCGAACGCTGTTTTTGTAGCGAACGCCATGTGCGTACCCTGCTAAAGCAAGCGCAGGATGCGGGCTGGCTGGAGTGGCATGCCCAGTCGGGGCGCGGGAAACGCGGGCAGCTGCGGTTTTTAGTGACGCCAGATTCACTGCGCAACACCATGATGGAACAGGCCCTGCAAAAGGGAGAGCAGCTTAGCGTACTGGAACTGGCTCAGCTGGCGCCGGGCGAATTGAGAACACTGCTACAACCGTTTATGGGCGGTCAGTGGCAAAACGACACGCCAACCCTGCGTATACCCTATTACCGCCCGCTCGACCCCTTGCACCCCGGGTTTCTCCCCGGTCGCGCGGAGCAACACCTCGCTGGACAAGTTTTCTCTGGCCTGACCCGGTTTGACAGCACTACGCAACGTCCCTGTGGAGACTTAGCCCACCACTGGAATATCTCCGCTGACGGCCTGCGCTGGGATTTCTATATTCGTTCCACCCTGTACTGGCATAACGGCGATGCGGTCAGCAGCACACAGCTACATCAGCAGTTGCTGAAGCTGTTAGAACTCCCCGCGCTGAATAAGCTGTTTATCAGCGTAAAGCGCATTGAGGTGACGCATCCCCAGTGTCTGACCTTTATTCTGCATCGTCCCGACTTCTGGTTGGCGCACCGTCTGGCAAGCTACAGCAGTCACCTGGCGCATCCTGAGCACCCGTTTGTGGGTACCGGCCCGTTCCGGCTGACGCTGTTTACTCCTGAGCTGGTGCGTATCGAGAGTCACGATCACTACCATCTGAGTCATCCGCTGCTAAAAGCCATTGAATACTGGATAACCCCGCAGCTCTTCTCCCAGGATCTGGGCACCAGCTGTCGCCATCCGGTGCAAATTGCGATTGGTAAACCCGAAGAGTTGCCTATGCTAAGCCAGGTAAGCAGCGGGATCAGTCTTGGTTTTTGCTATCTCACGCTCAGAAAAAGCGCGCGACTGAATACGCAGCAGGCCCGTAGACTAATAAATATCATCCACCGTTCTTCCCTGCTACAAACGCTTGAAGTGGATGAAAATCTGATCACGCCAAGCAATGCACTGCTCCCCGGATGGACTATCCCGCAATGGGATGAACTCGACGAGGTAGCGCTGCCGGAAAAGCTGACGCTGGCTTATCACCTGCCGGTAGAACTTCACGCTATGGCTGAACAGCTTCGCCAGGCGTTGGCGCTGCTCGGCTGTGAATTAACGCTTATTTTTCATAATGCTAAAAACTGGGATGGCGATCATCCCTTAGCCCAGGCCGACCTGATGATGGGCGACAGGCTGATTGGTGAGGCACCTGAATATACTCTCGAACAGTGGTTGCGCTGTGATCAGCTCTGGTCACATGTATTGAATGCGCCAACATACACACATTTGCAAACGACCCTGGATGCCCTTCAAATTCAGGCCGATGAGGACGATCGCCACGCGGCTTTACAACAAGTTTTCGCCACGCTAATGCATGACGCTACCCTGACGCCACTGTTCAATTATCACTATCGCATCAGCGCACCACCGGGCGTGAACGGCGTACGCCTGAATCCTCGTGGCTGGTTCGAGTTTACCGAAGCCTGGCTGCCACCTCCTTCCGCGTGAAGAAGCTGGTCGACGGCACGCCCAGGCGCTACCATAAGGGCTTCGTTATTTTGTCAGGAAAAGCCATGAAACGTGCCGTTGTTGTATTCAGTGGAGGTCAGGACTCCACGACTTGTCTGGCGCAAGCGCTGCATCAGTATGATGAAGTGCACTGCGTGACCTTTGATTATGGTCAGCGCCATCGCGCTGAGATTGATGTCGCACGTGACCTGGCCTTAAAACTTGGCGCGCGCGCGCACAAAGTGCTTGATGTCACATTGCTCAGTGAACTGGCTGTCAGCAGCCTGACCCGCGATAACATTCCAGTACCCGATTACGAACCGGATGCGAACGGCATTCCCAATACCTTTGTGCCAGGACGCAATATTCTGTTCTTAACGCTGGCAGCAATTTACGCGTACCAGGTGCAGGCAGAGGCGGTCATTACCGGCGTTTGTGAGACCGATTTCTCCGGCTATCCGGACTGTCGCGACGAGTTCGTTAAAGCCCTGAACCATGCTGTAAGCCTGGGGATGGCGAAAGATATTCGCTTTGAAACCCCACTGATGTGGATCGATAAAGCCGAAACCTGGGCACTGGCCGATTATTGGGGCAAGCTGGACCTGGTACGCGAAGAAACTCTGACCTGCTATAACGGCATCAAAGGTGACGGTTGCGGTCACTGTGCGGCGTGTAATCTGCGTGCCAACGGCCTGAACCATTATCTGGCGGATAAATCGGCAGTAATGGCGGCAATGAAGCAGAAAACCGGGTTAAAGTGATTGTATTGCCGGATGGCGCTTTGCTTATCCGGCCTACATGCAGTTGCAGCAACTCTTGTAGGCCGGATAAGACGCTTGAGCGTCGCCTTCCGGCAGTCGCAGCCACTACTGCACCATCTGCTCCAGTTTTTCGCGCAACTCCCCTTCCAGCGGCAACGCTTTTTGCGTTTTCAAATCAATACAGACGAACGTAATCAGCGCGTCTGCCACCACCTGCCCTTCTGGCTCCAGGGTAATGGTCTGGTTTAACACGCCACTTTTGCCATTTAACTGTTGAACCTGACTGGTGATAGTCAGCAGGTCGCTCAGCACCGCAGGACGGCGGTAGTTGATATTAATATTCACGACCACAAAAGCGATGTTGTGTGCGGTCATCCACTGAAAGCTGTCGCTGTTTTCCAGACCATCCCAGCGGGCCTCTTCCAGAAACTCCAGATAGCGGGCATTGTTAACGTGCTGATAGACATCAAGGTGAAAACCACGAACTTTGATTTGTGTTTGCATAGCGCAGGAGCCTTACGTTGTTTTTATAGGAACAGATTTTTGGGTAAAGAGGTCATAACTGGTATGACCTCTACAGTCTGGCAAACTTTCAGCGCTCTGCAAGTTATTGAAGTGTTAAAACTGCCAGGTTACGCTCAACCAGTGAACTGCCCATGCCCGGCACCTGCTTTAAATCGTCCACCGTTTTAAACGGCCCGTACTCCTCACGATAGCTCACAATCGCCTGCGCTTTCTTTAGACCCACGCCATTCATAACTCGCGCTAAATCCTCCGCAGAAGCGTTGTTGATGCTTACCCTGGTGCCCTCATCGTCGCTTGCTTTAGCGGGCTGTGTGGCTTTGCTTTGTGCCGCCCCTGGGTTTTCCGCTTTGGTTTGAGTCGCCTGGCTTTTGGCGACAGGCTCAGCCGCCAATGCGGTTTGGGCCATACCAGCGCAGGTCAATGAAAGAGTGATAAGCAGAGCTTTGATTCCATGTTTCATACTGTTTTCTCCTTGTTTGTTAACAGTGGAATCACGATAGCGAGGTGCAGAACGGCAGACAAACGGCAAATATCAGAAATGGAAAAGGCCGCGAAAGCGGCCTTTGGTAGATACAACTTTTTGCAATTTTTTGCGAACTGCCTCGGTTATTGCTGCTGTTCCAGCGCATCCCCGATTTTAATTTTTGCGGCTTTACGCAGGTTGCTCATCAGCGCTTCGAAGACAATCTGCGCGTTGTTCTGAGTGATCCCCTGAACCATCGCTTTCTTCTGCGCTTCAGGCATAGAACCGGCTTTCACCTCGTCCAACGCCAACAGAACAACGTTACCCTGCATGTCGTTCGCGACGCCGTAGCTCGGTTTGTCTTTCGCCGGCAGGCTCAGACCAAAGGCAGCCTGGCTCAGCGGATCCTGACCCGTACGGCTCAGCGTTTTCGCCTCGCCAAAGCTCAGACCCGCCGCTTTCATCGCTTCATCGCCTTTACCGGCTTTCAGATCCGCCAGCAGTTTATCGGCATCAAGCTTCGCCTGCTGCTCTGCTTTATTGTGCTTAACGAGCGCAGTTACCTGCTCTTTCACTTCAGCCAGTGGCTTCACGGCTTCGGCTTTGTGCTCTGCAATACGCAGCACGAACGCACGATCGCCGTCCACGGTGATGATATCGGAGTTACTGCCAGGCGTACCGTTCTCACCAACCAGTCCACCATTGAAAATGATGTCAGCGACTGGTTTGAAATTCAGTTCTTCCGGCAGGCTGTCACGGCTAAACCAGCCCGTTTCAACCGCTTTCATACCCGCAGCCTGCTCTGCACCCGCCAGAGATTCGTTATCATTGCTGGCCGCGTCGCTGACTTTCTGCTGCAGCGCATAGTACGCATCCAGCGCTTTTTCCTGCTTCACTTTTGCCGCAATCTCGTCACGGGCTTCGCTCAGCGGTTTAACTTGCGCAGGCTGTACGTCGTCAAGACGCGCAACGAGGAAACCAACGGAAGACTTAATTACGCCAGACAGTTGGCCTTTTTCTTTCAGACCAGCATTTTTCAGCTCATCCGGGGTGGTGGAATCTTCCAGCCATCCCATATCGCCGCCTTTACGGGCAGAGATGATATCGGCAGATTTTTCTTTCGCCAGCGCAGCAAAATCACCGCCTTTGTTCAGCTCGTCCAGTACCGCTTTGGCTTCATCTTCCGTTTTGGTCTGAATGATGCTGTAGCGGTTACGCTGCGGCTGAGTGAACTGATCCTGATGCTGGTCATAGTAAGACTGAATATCAGCATCGCTGGCCGTCTCCTGCATTGCAGCAGCGTCCAGCTTGATGTAGCTCACGCGGAACTGTTCCGGCGTCATAAAGTTGTTTTTATTCTGCTCGTAGTAGCTGGCAACTTCCTGCTCGGTAACAGACTGCTTCGCGGCCAGTGCGTTAACGTCAATCGTCGCCTCGCGCACGATACGCTGCTGTGCGACCAGCGCCGCCAGTTCGTCCGTTTCACCTTTCAGCATGAAGTCCGTACCGGCAACACCGTTAATCAGCTGCTGTGTCGTAAGCTGATTACGTAATGCCTGAGCGTACTGGTCTGCAGTCATTCCCATTTGATTGACAATCGCGTTGTAGCGGTTGTTATCAAACTTGCCGTCCACCTGGAACGCAGGCGTGGCGAAAATGGCCTGTTTAACCTGATCGTCGCTGATGTTGAGCTTAAGCTCGCGGGAATACTGATCCAGCAGTGCTTCGTCAACAAGACGATTCAGCACCTGCTGACGCAGCGTTTTCATATAACCTTCGTTCGCGGCCAGCTCGGAGTATTGATCGCCCAGCTGTTGCTGCATGCGGTTACGTTCGCTGTTGAACGCATTCTCGAACTGCCCGCGGCTGATCTCCTGGCCATTCACTTTGGCGGCGAAGTTATTGCCTCCGCCAATCAGGTAACCACTCACGCCGGTCAAAATGAACGACACGATAATGATACCGAAAATAATCTTGAGCACGAGACTGTTAGCAGCCGTGCGTAAGCTGTCCATCATGGTGTAACCACACTCCGCTGTAGATGACTATACGCGTTATCCTCTCTGCTGCCCCCGCGTTGATGACAACAACGGCAACAAGGATTTTGAGTATATATGCTTCACGCAGCATAGCGTTTCCTGAACGCTGCGCACAAAGGTCTATTGTGACAAGAAACAGGGGCAATTGTCAGCCCACAACGCGTAGAAAGTACCGGAATTACAAATAAAAAAGGCACATCAGTCGATGCGCCCTTGTACTTCGTCACATCCCCAAAGGGGAAATCACTTAGTTTACCGCGTCTTTCAGTGCTTTACCTGCACGGAAGCCCGGTACTTTAGCCGCGGCAATGGTGATCTCTTTACCTGTTTGCGGGTTGCGACCAGTACGGGCAGCACGCTCTTTAACGGCAAAAGTACCAAAACCTACCAGCGCTACGTCATCACCTTCTTTCAGAGATTCGGTAACAGAAGCAATAATTGCATCTAACGCACGTCCAGCCGCAGCTTTAGAGATATCAGCCCCTGCAGCAATTTTGTCGATCAGTTGAGATTTATTCACTCTTCTCTTCCTCTTTATAATTTATATCGCACCTGAATCCTTCAAAGTGCGACCGCGCAGCAGTTATATCAGGCCTGCCATGCCCTTACAACACCCGTTAATGATGGCAAGCCTAATCCGTTATCTAAATTAGCTATACAAAAAAAGGCTGGCAAGCCCGAAATGGCCTGCCAGCCCTGTTTTTATTAATGCTCTTTGCGCGAGGTCACTATTTTGCCGTCACAACCTGCATTCCAGAGGGTTCATTTTGCAACGCAAGAGTCAGAACTTCCTCAATACGTTTCACCGGGTGAATATTAAGATCGGCAATTACGTTGTCCGGAATCTCTTCCAGGTCACGTTTGTTCTCATCGGGAATTAAGACCGTCTTAATGCCGCCACGGTGTGCCGCCAGCAGTTTTTCTTTCAAACCACCGATAGGCAGAACCTGACCACGCAGGGTGATCTCACCCGTCATCGCCACGTCGGCGCGAACTGGGTTACCGGTAAGACAAGACACCAGCGCAGTACACATAGCAATACCCGCACTTGGACCGTCTTTCGGCGTAGCCCCTTCAGGTACGTGAACGTGGATGTCGCGTTTTTCGTAAAAGTCCGGGTTAATACCCAGTTTTTCCGCACGAGCGCGCACCACGGTCAGCGCAGCCTGAATCGACTCCTGCATGACTTCACCCAGAGAACCGGTGTAGGTCAACTTACCTTTACCCGGTACGCAGGCGGTTTCGATGGTCAGCAGATCGCCGCCCACTTCCGTCCACGCCAGACCCGTCACCTGACCAACGCGGTTTTCGTTGTCCGCGCGGCCATAGTCAAAGCGCTGTACACCCAGATAGTCGTGCAGGTTGTCGCCATTGATCTCAATATGTTTCAGCGATTTATCCAGCAGCAGCTGTTTCACCGCTTTACGGCACAGTTTAGAGATTTCACGTTCCAGACTACGCACACCTGCTTCACGGGTGTAGTAACGAATAATGCCCACAATGGCGCTATCGTCGACCGTCAGCTCACCTTTTTTCAGCGCATTACGCTCAATCTGTTTCGGCAACAGGTGACGTTTGGCAATGTTCAGCTTTTCGTCTTCGGTATAACCGGACAGACGGATCACTTCCATACGATCCAGCAACGGTGCCGGAATATTCATGGAGTTAGAGGTCGCAACAAACATCACGTCGCTGAGATCGTAGTCCACTTCCAGGTAGTGATCGCTGAACGCCACGTTCTGCTCTGGATCCAGCACTTCAAGCAGTGCGGAAGCCGGATCGCCACGCATGTCGGAAGACATTTTGTCGATCTCATCAAGCAGGAACAGCGGGTTTTTAACGCCCACTTTGGCCATTTTCTGGATCAGTTTACCCGGCATAGAACCGATATAGGTCCGGCGGTGACCGCGAATTTCGGCTTCATCACGCACGCCGCCCAGCGCCATACGGATGTATTTACGCCCAGTTGCCTTAGCGATGGACTGCCCCAGAGAGGTTTTACCTACCCCCGGCGGTCCAACCAGACACAGGATCGGCCCCTTGATTTTATTTACACGGCTTTGAACCGCGAGATACTCAAGGATACGGTCTTTGACGCGCTCCAGACCATAATGGTCGGTATCGAGGATTTCCTGCGCCTGACGCAGGTCTTTTTTGACCTTGCTACGCGCATTCCACGGCACCTGTACCATCCAGTCGATGTAGCCACGCACCACGGTCGCTTCCGCCGACATAGGAGACATCATTTTCAGCTTCTGCAGTTCTGCTTCCGCTTTCTCTTTTGCCTCTTTCGGCATTTTCGCCGCGTCGATTTTACGCTTCAACGCTTCGTTTTCGTCCGGTGCATCGTCCATCTCACCGAGTTCTTTCTGAATAGCTTTCATCTGCTCGTTCAGATAGTACTCGCGCTGAGATTTTTCCATCTGCTTTTTCACACGGTTGCGAATGCGTTTCTCAACCTGCAGCAGATCGATTTCAGATTCCATCATCGCCATCAGATATTCCAGACGTTCGTTAACGTCGGACATCTCCAGCACGGACTGCTTGTCAGCCAGCTTCAGCGGCATGTGTGCAGCGATGGTATCCGCCAGACGTGCAGGATCGTCAATGCTGTTCAGCGACGTCAGCACTTCTGGTGGGATTTTCTTGTTCAGCTTGATATAGCCTTCGAACTGGCTGATAGCGGTACGCACCAGCACTTCCTGTTCGCGCTCATCAATAGCAGGCGAGTCAAGGTACTCTGCTTTCGCAGAGAAATGCTCGCCGTTGTCAGACAGCGCAGAAATACGCGCACGCTGTAACCCCTCGACCAGCACTTTTACGGTGCCGTCAGGCAGTTTCAGCATCTGCAAAATAGAGGCCACGGTCCCGACGGTGAAAAGATCGTTTACACCCGGCTCATCCGTTGACGCTTCTTTCTGTGCGACCAGCATGATTTTTTTATCATGGTCCATAGCCGCTTCCAGACAACGGATAGATTTTTCCCGCCCTACAAATAAGGGTATGACCATGTGCGGATAAACCACCACATCGCGCAACGGCAATACGGGGATTTCAATGCGTTCAGAACGCTCAGGATTCATAGAGCTCTCTCTTAGTTTAGTTTCCGCCAGGTAATCAGATGGTACGACTGTGCTTCACACCACCTTTAACATGTATGTCAGTATATGGGGATGTTTCCCACACATTCAACGCCATGTTTACGGAAAAATAAAAGGGGAGATAAAATCCCCCCTTTTTAATTAAATGTCTGTATGAATTGATGAATTATTCGCCAGATGCCTGCTGCGCTTCCGGCTTACCGTAAATCAGCAATGGCTTGCTCTGACCGCCAATCACCGACTCATCGATCACCACTTTTTCGACGTCTTCCATAGAAGGCAGATCGTACATGGTGTCGAGCAGCGCGGCTTCGACGATAGAACGCAGACCACGAGCACCGGTTTTACGCGCCATCGCTTTCTTGGCGATCGCATCCAGCGCTTCCTCACGGAATTCCAGATCGACACCTTCAAGATTGAACAGCGCCTGGTACTGCTTGGTCAGGGCGTTTTTCGGCTCTTTGAGGATCTGGATCAACGCTTCTTCGCTCAGCTCGCTCAGCGTTGCCACAACCGGCAGACGACCGATGAACTCAGGGATCAGACCAAATTTGATCAGATCTTCCGGTTCGACCTGCGACAGCAGTTCACCTTCGCTGGCTTTATCAGACTGTGCTTTTACCGTTGCGCCAAAACCAATGCCGGAGCCGGTTTCAACACGGTTAGCAATGACTTTATCCAGACCGGCAAATGCACCACCGCAGATAAACAGGATCTTGGAGGTATCAACCTGCAGGAATTCCTGCTGAGGATGTTTACGACCACCCTGTGGCGGAACGGCAGCAACCGTCCCTTCGATCAGTTTCAACAGCGCCTGCTGTACGCCTTCGCCGGAAACGTCACGGGTAATAGATGGGTTATCAGACTTACGAGAAATCTTGTCGATCTCATCGATATAGACGATCCCACGCTGTGCTTTCTGCACGTCGTAATCGCACTTCTGCAACAGCTTCTGAATAATATTTTCAACATCTTCACCCACATAACCGGCTTCGGTCAGCGTGGTGGCATCAGCCATAGTGAACGGAACGTCCAGCAGGCGCGCCAGCGTTTCAGCCAGCAGCGTTTTACCGGAACCCGTCGGGCCAATCAGCAGGATGTTACTTTTGCCCAACTCGACGCCATTGCTGGTGTCGCCGTTGCGCAGACGTTTGTAATGGTTGTATACCGCGACCGCCAGCACTTTCTTCGCCTGCTCCTGACCGATAACGTAATCGTCCAGGTGGTTGCGAATTTCATGTGGCGTTGGCAGCGCACTGCGTTCACGGTGCGGTGCTACTTCCTTAATCTCTTCGCGAATGATGTCGTTGCATAAATCAACACATTCGTCGCAGATATACACGGATGGACCGGCAATCAGCTTACGCACTTCATGCTGGCTTTTGCCGCAAAAAGAGCAGTACAACAATTTGCCCGAGCCATCTTTGCGTTTATCTGTCATGGGTCAAAACCTCTTCTTTGTTCTTTGTGCCGCACACGACGACGCAAATGCCATTCTCAGGCGCAAGACGCTAGTCAGCGTTGTGCCGCTCCAGGTAATTATAGCGGCACACCTGCGCACTGGGCATTAATTACGATGGGTCAAAATCGAGTCGACCAGACCGTACTCTACCGCTTCAGAAGCGGAGAGGAAGCGATCGCGCTCGGTATCACGTTCAATCTGCTCAAGAGATTGACCCGTATGATGCGCCATAAGTTCGTTCATGCGCCCTTTTACCTTCAGGATTTCACGGGCATGAATTTCAATATCCGTTGCCTGGCCCTGGTAACCGCCCAGAGGCTGGTGGATCATGACGCGAGAGTTAGGCAGGCAAAAACGTTTGCCTTTCGCCCCGGCGGTCAGCAGGAACGCACCCATTGAGGCCGCCTGGCCCATACAAATGGTGCTGACGTCCGGCTTAATAAACTGCATGGTGTCATAGATAGACATCCCGGCAGTGATCACTCCACCAGGGGAGTTGATGTACAGGTAGATATCTTTTTCTGGGTTTTCTGCTTCCAGGAACAGCATCTGCGCCACGATCAGGTTAGCCATATGGTCTTCGACCTGGCCGGTCAGAAAAATGACGCGTTCCTTAAGTAGACGAGAATAGATATCAAAAGAGCGCTCACCACGTGAGGTCTGTTCAATGACCATCGGCACCAGCGCCATATGGGGTGCAAAGTTATCTCGTTCGCCGCTGTATGACATTTCCGTCTCCTGGATAAAATTTGAAAAAACCTGCTGTGCTGATTGTAACCTTATGGACGGATTATCAGCTAGTCCCTCAGTAATGGGTACGACATCGCCATAATTCAAGCATAACAATCTTTTGTTGTAACGCTAACACTGAAACGCTGTTTTCGCACTCTTCCCATGCAAAATGCGTGACAAAAAAAAACCCGCCACCAAAAGGTGACGGGCTTGCGTACGAAATTCGAGCTAAAAAAGCGACGAATTACGCCTGCTGGTTCATCAGTTCATTGAAGGAAGTGGCTTTTTCAGTCACTTTCGCTTTCGCCAGAACGGCTTCAACAGCCTGCTCTTCCAGAGCGACGTTACGCATGTTGTCCATCAGCTCTTTGTTTTTGCTGTAGAACTCAACAACTTCTTTCGGATCTTCGTAAGCAGAAGCCATCTCTTCGATCAGGCCTTTAACGCGATCTTCGTCAGCTTTCAGTTCGTTGGTACGAATCACTTCGCCCAGCAGCAGACCAACTACTACGCGACGCTTAGCCTGTTCTTCGAACAGTTCACGCGGCAGTTCCAGAGCTTGTTTCTCGTTGCCGCCGAAACGTTGTGCAGCCTGACGACGCAGAACGTCGATTTCGCTGTCGATCAGAGCAGCCGGAACGTCGATGTCGTTAGCTTTTACCAGACCTTCGATCGCCTGAGACTTAACGCGGTTACGCACAGCGCCTTTCAGCTCGCGTTCCATGTTTTTACGGACTTCAGCGCGCAGACCTGCTACGGAACCATCTTCAACGCCGAAACGTTTGATGAATTCTTCAGTCAGTTCTGGCAGTTCGCGTTCTTCAACTTTCTTCAGGTTGATAACGAACTTCGCAGCTTTACCTTTCAGGTTTTCAGCGTGGTATTCTTCCGGGAAGGTCACGTCGATAGTGAACTCTTCGCCAGCTTTGTGGCCTTTAACGCCTTCTTCAAAGCCCGGGATCATACGACCCTGGCCCATCGCCAGTACGAAGTCAGACGCTTTGCCGCCTTCGAACTCTTCGCCGTCTACAGAACCGGTGAAGTCGATGGTTACACGGTCTTCTGCATCAGCAGCGCCGTCTTTGTCTTTCCAGGTAGCCTGCTGCTTGCGCAGGGTGTCCAGCATTACGTCAACGTCAGCGTCGGTAACTTCAACAACCGGTTTTTCAACTTCGATTGCTTCCAGGCCAGTCAGCTCAACTTCCGGGTAAACTTCAAACTCTACCGCGTAAGTAAAATCTTCACCCAGTTTGTATTCGCCCGGAACGTAGTTCGGTGCGCCAGCCGGATTGATTTTTTCTTTGATGATCGCGTCAACGAAGTTGCGGCTCATCAGGTCACCCAGAACGTCCTGGCGAACAGACGCGCCATAACGCTGAGCAACAACATTCATCGGTACTTTTCCTTTGCGGAAACCGTCAATACGCACTTTCTTCGCTACGTTGACCAGCTCGCTTTTCACAGCGGTCTCGATGCTGTCAGCAGCGATAGTAATCGTTACACGGCGGCCAAGGCCTTGAGTGGTTTCAACTGAAACTTGCATCTTGTTACCTCAAAAAATCACAGTGCTCGGTCAACTCTTCTCCGCAAGCACAGGTTGTTGGCTTCGCGGAACTGGGATGTTCTCATAAGCAATCACATTCCCTGTCGTCAGAATCATCCCGAAGACATTCCGAAAAATAAGACGCGCATTATAGCGGCATCACTTTTATGAGTCGAGAACGGTTATCGCGCGTTGCTGCGGCTTTTTTCACAATTCCCGGCTAATTTTTGTCTGAATACTGTACGACTGCCCCAGAATTCAGACAAAACAAAACGGCCCGCAGGCCGTTTTCACATAATCTGTAGCAACATACTGGAAAAGCGTCGGTTGTTGCAAATCCGTTTTTACGCGATGCTTCCCGCTCCACGACACGGAGGCGATGCAAAAATCGTATCCTGCAACGCTTCCCACTCCTTAATAGTGTAGGTATGCAGGGCAAGCGCATGAACGGTTGTGGAAAGCTCCGCCGTTAACGTGCTGTAAATCATCCGATGACGATTAAGAAAACGTTCACCTGTAAAGCGATCGCTAACCAGTACAACCTTAAAGTGGCTTTCAGAACCAGCCGGGACATTGTGACGATAGCTTTCATCCACAACTTCGAGGAACACGGGTTCGAACGCTGCCCTTAATTTTTCTTCTATTTGCTCACGAATCATCATGAAATTTTTCCTCCGACAACGCTGAGATGTCACCCATCCCTTTAAATACTAGCCGCTTTTACCGTTTTCATTACACCTTAGCAACAAAAAATTAGCGCTTGCCTGATTTTCTCATTCAAACGGATGAAGTTCACTGATTCCTCACTCCAATTTATTGCAAAAAGTCCGTTTATAGTCTCCACAAAGTCATAAAACGGACAACACAATGAATTTACATGCGTTACCCACTTCCCCTCATCGTTGGCGATGTTATGATGGCGGGAATTTTCTCTAACCATACAATTTAGATTCGCTGAGAGCCCTGGCATGTTTAAAAAAATCCTCGTCCCGTTTGTCGCACTGTTTATGTTAGCTGGATGCGCAACGCCGCCGACTACTATTGAAGTCTCCCCGAAAATTACCCTGCCGCAGCAGGACCCGAGCCTGATGGGTGTGACCGTTAGCATCAACGGTGCCGACCAGCGCCAGGATCAAGCGCTGGCAAAAGTCACCCGTGACAACCAGCTGGTAACCCTGACCGCGTCCCGCGATCTGCGTTTCCTGCTACAAGAAGTGCTGGAAAAACAGATGACCGCACGTGGTTATATGATTGGACCAAACGGTGCAGTCAACCTGCAAATCATTGTTAACCAGCTGTATGCTGACGTGTCTCAGGGTAGCGTGCGCTATAACATCGCAACCAAAGCAGACATCGCCATCATCGCGACCGCCGCCAACGGCAACAAGATGACCAAAAACTACCGCGCAAGCTATTCTGTTGAAGGTGCCCTGCAGGCCTCTAACAAAAATATCGCTAACGCCGTTAACAGCGTACTGACCGACACCATCGCTGATATGTCTCAGGACACCAGCGTTCACGATTTCATCAAGCAGAACGCTCGTTAATTTCTGCCCATATGGCCCGGCGCTCGTCGGGCCTATAGAAGCCCATGTCCAGTCAATACTTACGTATTTTTCAGCAACCACGTTCAGCTATCCTGCTCATTCTGGGGTTCGCCTCCGGTTTACCGCTCGCACTCACCTCCGGTACGCTTCAGGCGTGGATGACAGTCGAGAATATCGATCTTAAAACCATCGGTTTCTTTTCCCTGGTCGGTCAGGCCTACGTATTTAAATTTCTCTGGTCCCCGTTGATGGACCGTTACACGCCACCGTTTTTAGGTCGACGTCGCGGCTGGCTGCTGGCGACCCAGGTGCTGTTGTTAATTTCTATCGCCGCGATGGGCTTTCTGGAGCCTGGCACACAGTTACGCTGGATGGCCGCACTCGCAGTAGTGATCGCTTTTTGCTCGGCATCGCAGGATATCGTCTTTGATGCCTGGAAAACCGACGTATTGCCCGCAGAAGACCGCGGCACCGGCGCAGCTATCAGCGTGCTGGGCTATCGACTAGGGATGCTGGTTTCAGGCGGATTGGCCTTGTGGATGGCCGATCGCTGGCTGGGCTGGCAAGGGATGTACTGGCTGATGGCTGCGCTGTTGATTCCCTGTATCATCGCCACCCTGTTAGCACCTGAACCGACTGACACCATTCCAGTGCCTAAAACGCTGGAACAGGCGGTTGCGGCTCCGCTGCGAGACTTCTTTGGTCGTAACAACGCATGGCTGATCCTGCTGCTTATTGTGCTGTATAAGCTCGGGGATGCTTTCGCCATGAGCCTGACCACCACCTTTTTAATCCGCGGCGTTGGGTTTGATGCGGGTGAAGTTGGCGTGGTGAATAAGACGCTGGGGCTACTGGCCACCATTGTTGGCGCGCTGTACGGTGGGATCCTGATGCAGCGCCTTTCGCTGTTTCGCGCCTTGCTTATTTTCGGCATCCTGCAAGGGGCGTCGAATGCGGGCTACTGGCTACTGTCCATCACTGACAAACACATGTTCAGCATGGCGGCGGCCGTCTTCTTTGAAAACCTGTGCGGCGGAATGGGCACGGCGGCATTTGTCGCTTTATTAATGACGCTGTGCAATAAGTCCTTCTCAGCGACCCAGTTCGCCCTGCTCTCCGCGCTTTCAGCCGTTGGTCGCGTTTACGTTGGCCCGGTAGCGGGTTGGTTTGTCGAAGCACACGGCTGGCCGACGTTTTATCTGTTCTCCGTATTTGCCGCGATCCCCGGCCTGATACTGCTGCTGGTATGTCGCCAGACCCTGGAACATAGCTGGCAAAATGAAAGCTTTATTCCGCGTACGGAATTTCGTGGAGCATACAGTCTGGCATTAATGACGTTGGTAGTGGGCTGCTGCCTGCTGCTGGTTTGGCTGCTGCTGTTAACCATGAACGCGATGGATTACACCAACTTCTCCTTCCTGCCGGAACTGCTTGAAGTCTCAGTGGTAGTCGCGGTCTGCGGGGTCGTTTTTGGTGGATTGCTTGATTATCTGGCATTGCGCAAAACCCGTCTGGCGTAAAAAAACCGCATTAATATCGCCGTTGTAATCACCCTGCGTAATTATAACGGCGAAATAAGCAACAACTGCTAAAAATAATATTTGTTATTTTGTGCGCCAAAGAATTTGGAAATTATTGACGCCTTTTATATATACTATTTCCCTTACTCGATTCAGCCACGAAAGATTTATTTTTTGTTCCTCAATTGTCCATTTATTGATAATCAATTGTTAAGCAATTGTTTTATTTTCGTATTGGTTATACCAATTGCCCTCAGTACGCCCCCCACCTGCCCGCTTTCGTTATAACGTGATGTTGCAACAGGTTCTTAAAGCCAAAGCGACATATATTGCAACATATGTGACATGCACGGCAGAACCCAGTAACACAGATCTAGAGATGTTTACAGTAATGTAACCTTCCCGTAAAATGCCCTCACACTTTAAACGCCACCCGGTCCCGTGGAATTGAGGTCGTTAAATGAGACTCAGGAAATACAATAAAAGTTTGGGATGGTTGTCATTAATTGCAGGCACTGCATTACTCAGTGGCTGTAATTCTGCGCTGCTTGACCCTAAAGGACAGATTGGACTGGAACAACGGTCATTGATACTGACGGCATTTGGCCTGATGTTGATTGTCGTTATTCCCGCCATCTTGATGGCTGTTGGTTTTGCCTGGAAGTATCGTGCAAGCAATAAAGATGCGAAGTACAGCCCGAACTGGTCACACTCCAATAAAGTGGAAGCTGTGGTCTGGACGGTGCCGATCTTAATCATCATTTTCCTTGCCGTTCTGACCTGGAAAACCACTCACGCTCTTGAGCCAAGCAAACCGCTGGCGCATGACGAGAAGCCCATTACCATCGAAGTGGTTTCCATGGACTGGAAATGGTTCTTCATCTATCCGGAACAGGGTATCGCTACCGTGAATGAAATCGCCTTCCCGGCGAATACTCCGGTTGAATTCAAAGTGACTTCCAACTCCGTGATGAACTCCTTCTTTATCCCGCGTCTGGGTAGCCAGATTTATGCCATGGCCGGTATGCAGACTCGACTGCATCTGATCGCCAACGAAGTCGGTACTTATGATGGTATCTCCGCAAGTTATAGCGGACCAGGCTTCTCCGGTATGAAGTTCAAGGCTATCGCAACAAAGGACCGCGCCGAATTCGACCAATGGGTTGCTAAAGCTAAACAGTCCACGAACACCATGAGCGACATGGCAGCGTTCGAGAAAGTGGCTGCGCCAAGCGAATACAACCAGGTGGAATACTTCTCCAACGTGAAACCGGATTTGTTTAAAGACGTTATTAACAAATTTATGGCTCACGGTAAGAGCATGGACATGACCCAACCCGAAGGTGAGCACAGCGCACACGAAGGAATGGAAGGCATGGACATGAGCCACGCGGAATCCGCTCACTAAGGGGCCGAGGAAGAATACGATGTTCGGAAAATTGACGCTGGATGCAGTTCCGTTCCATGAACCTATTGTCATGGTTACGATTGCTGCCATTATCATCGGTGGTGCGGCCTTACTGGGCCTTATCACTTACTTCGGTAAGTGGACCTACCTGTGGAAAGAGTGGCTGACTTCTGTTGACCACAAACGCCTTGGCATCATGTATGTCATCGTCGCAATCGTCATGTTGATTCGTGGCTTTGCCGACGCCATCATGATGCGTAGTCAGCAAGCGCTGGCTTCTGCAGGTGAAGCGGGCTTCCTGCCACCTCACCACTACGACCAGATCTTCACGGCTCACGGCGTGATTATGATCTTCTTCGTGGCAATGCCATTTGTTATCGGTCTGATGAACCTGGTGGTTCCGCTGCAGATCGGCGCACGTGACGTTGCATTCCCGTTCCTGAACAACCTGAGCTTCTGGTTTACCGTTGTCGGCGTAATCCTGGTTAACCTTTCTCTGGGCGTGGGTGAATTCGCGCAGACCGGTTGGCTGGCGTATCCGCCACTTTCGGGAATAGAGTACAGTCCAAGCGTCGGGGTCGACTATTGGATATGGGCAGTCCAGTTGTCCGGTATTGGTACAACTCTGACCGGTATCAACTTCTTTGTGACCATCATTAAGATGCGTGCACCAGGAATGACCATGTTCAAGATGCCAGTGTTTAGCTGGGCATCTCTGTGTGCAAACATCCTGATTATCGCTTCTTTCCCAATCCTGACGGTTACCGTCGCGTTGCTGACCCTGGATCGCTATCTGGGCACCCATTTCTTTACCAACGATATGGGCGGCAACATGATGATGTACATCAACCTGATTTGGGCCTGGGGCCATCCGGAAGTGTACATTCTGGTTCTGCCAGTCTTCGGCGTGTTCTCCGAAATCGCAGCAACCTTCTCGCGTAAACGTCTGTTTGGTTACACCTCGCTGGTGTGGGCAACCGTGTGTATCACCGTTCTGTCGTTCGTTGTTTGGCTGCACCACTTCTTCACCATGGGTGCAGGCGCTAACGTAAACGCCTTCTTCGGTATCACCACCATGATTATCGCCATCCCGACCGGGGTGAAGATCTTCAACTGGCTGTTCACCATGTATCAGGGCCGTATCGTATTCCACTCAGCAATGCTGTGGACGATTGGCTTTATCGTCACCTTCTCAGTCGGCGGCATGACCGGTGTACTGCTGGCGGTGCCGGGTGCGGACTTCGTTCTGCACAACAGTCTGTTCCTGATTGCGCACTTCCATAACGTTATCATCGGCGGTGTCGTATTTGGATGCTTCGCTGGTATGACCTACTGGTGGCCAAAAGCGTTTGGCTTCACGCTGAACGAAACCTGGGGTAAACGCGCATTCTGGTTCTGGATCATCGGCTTCTTCGTAGCATTTATGCCGCTGTACGTGCTGGGCTTCATGGGTATGACCCGTCGCCTCAGCCAGCAGATTGATCCACAGTTCCATCCGATGCTGGTCGTTGCCGCCTGCGGCGCCGCGCTGATTGCACTGGGTATCCTGTGCCAGCTGATTCAGATCTTCGTTTCTATTCGCGACCGCGAGCAGAACCGTGACCTGACCGGTGACCCATGGGGTGGTCGTACGCTGGAGTGGGCAACCTCTTCCCCGCCTCCGTTCTATAACTTTGCCGTTGTGCCGCACGTTCACGAGCGTGATGCCTTCTGGGAAATGAAAGAAAAAGGTGAAGCGTACAAGCAGCCTGCGCACTATGAAGAAATTCATATGCCGAAGAACAGCGGTGCCGGTATCGTCATTACCGCCTTCGCAACACTGTTTGGTTTCGCCATGATCTGGCATATCTGGTGGCTGGCGATTGCAAGCTTCGCAGGCATGATCATCAGCTGGATTGTGAAAAGCTTTGATGAAGACGTGGATTACTACGTGCCGGTCCCGGAAGTCGAAAAACTGGAAAACCAGCATTTCGATGAGATTACTAAGGCAGGGCTGAAAAATGGCAACTGATACTTTAACGCACGCGACTGCCCACGCGCACGAACACGGGCACCACGATGCAGGCCAGACCAAGATCTTCGGATTCTGGGTCTACCTGATGAGCGACTGCATTCTGTTCTCTATTCTGTTTGCAACCTATGCCGTTCTGGTGAACGGCACCGCAGGTGGCCCGACAGGTAAGGACATTTTTGAACTGCCGTTCGTTCTGGTTGAAACATTCCTGCTGTTATTCAGCTCCATTACTTACGGCATGGCAGCGATTGCCATGTACAAGAACAACAAGAGCCAGGTTATCTCCTGGCTGGCGTTGACCTTCTTGTTCGGTGCCGGATTCATCGGGATGGAACTCTATGAATTCCATCACCTGATTGTTAACGGTATGGGCCCGGATCGCAGCGGCTTCCTGTCTGCGTTCTTCGCGCTGGTCGGTACTCACGGTCTGCACGTCACCTCCGGTCTTATCTGGATGGCTGTGCTGATGGTGCAAGTTGCTCGTCGCGGCCTGACCAGTACTAACCGTACCCGCATCATGTGCCTGAGCCTGTTCTGGCACTTCCTGGATGTGGTGTGGATCTGTGTGTTCACTGTTGTTTATCTGATGGGGGCGATGTAATGAGTCATTCTAACGAGAGCGGCGGCGCATCCCATGGCAGCGTAAAAACCTACATGACAGGTTTTATCCTGTCGATCATCCTGACGGTCATTCCGTTTTGGATGGTGATGACAGGTTCTGCCTCACCGGCCGTCATTCTGGGAACTATTCTGGCAATGGCAGTGGTACAGATTCTGGTGCACCTGGTGTGCTTCCTGCACATGAATAGCAAATCTGATGAAGGTTGGAACATGACGGCCTTTGTCTTTACTGTGCTAATCATCGCCATCCTGGTTGTGGGCTCCATCTGGATTATGTGGAACCTTAACTACAACATGATGATGCACTAAGAGCGGCGATTATGATGTTTAAGCAATACCTGCAAGTAACGAAACCAGGCATCATCTTTGGCAACCTGATCTCGGTGATTGGGGGATTCCTGCTGGCCTCGAAAGGCAGCATTGATTATCCCCTGTTTATCTACACGCTGGTTGGGGTGTCACTGGTTGTGGCGTCGGGTTGTGTATTTAACAACTACATCGACAGGGATATCGACAGGAAGATGGAGAGGACCAAAAACCGCGTGCTGGTTAAAGGTCTGATTTCCCCTGCGGTCTCGCTGGTATACGCCACCCTGCTGGGTATTGCTGGCTTTATGCTACTGTGGTTTGGCGCGAACCCTCTGGCCTGCTGGCTGGGGGTAATGGGCTTCGTGGTCTATGTGGGCGTTTATAGCCTGTACATGAAGCGTCATTCCGTTTATGGCACGCTGATTGGCTCACTCTCCGGCGCTGCGCCGCCGGTGATTGGCTACTGTGCCGTAACCGGTGAGTTCGATAGCGGTGCGTTGATTCTGCTGGCTATTTTCAGCCTGTGGCAGATGCCGCACTCTTACGCGATTGCGATTTTCCGCTTCAAGGATTATCAGGCTGCCAACATCCCTGTACTGCCAGTGGTAAAAGGCATTTCGGTCGCGAAGAACCATATCACGCTGTATATCGTGGCATTTGCTATCGCCACGCTGATGCTAACCCTGGGCGGCTATGCAGGTTATAAATACCTGATTGTTGCAGCAGCGGTGAGCGTCTGGTGGTTGGGCATGGCGCTACGTGGTTATAAAGTGGAAGATGACAGAGTCTGGGCGCGCAAGCTGTTCGGTTTCTCCATCATCGCCATTACCGCGCTTTCCGTGATGATGTCCGTCGACTTTATGGTGCCAAACTCGCAGAACCTGCTGACTTACGTCTGGTAAAATCTGCGGATACGAAAAGGGTGCTTCGGCACCCTTTTTATTTACTACGCTATTTTGAGAGCGTCAGGTCTCGTCTTTTTGTTTATCAGGCCAGATCTCAAACAACCATTTCCCCGCTTCAGCCGACTCAGCAAACATCCTTACGGTTAACGGTATGCGTGTTGCTTCCACTTCTTCCCGGTTAGCTTTGAACCATCTCGTGAATAGTGGCAGATTGTGCCATGGATAATAAGGTTTCCAGTTCACACATGATAAATCAACTTTGAACTCTTTCTCATATCGATCCAGAGCGCTGTGGAGATCATCTCCGGGGACATCAAACAATTCTGAGTCGAGTTCTAAAGAAACTTCCTTCCAGTTTTCATCCAAATACCCAGGTATTTCTTCCCTGAAAAGCTTTAACACATCGTCTTGAATACTCATTAGAATGATGTCCACTGAATGCGATCTTTAGGTCGAGCAATTAAGTTGTATTTTAGCTGCGTCTTTCTTGATACTTGCACAAGTGCATTTACCAGACCAATCCACCCAAGCCAAGGTATATACCGAGCAATCACAGCTGCAAGTTTGTTAGTGCTTTGTATCCTGAAACCCACCGGAGTGGGGACTTTAATACCAAATGGTACCCGCGTATCTCTCAGAAGCATTCTCCCGTATTTGGAAACAACACTTGTTCCTTCAATAGCCCCAGAAGGTTTCTGTCTAGTCTTCAACCAAGGCTGACCAGCCAGAATAGCTGCTCCCGATTCAATGCCAATTCCTAACTCATCACAAAACTGTTCCAGAAAGATGAGATCATACAATTCCCCAGCTGATAGATTGCTGTGACCGTGATACCAATAGGTTCCATTCGCTTCTTCAGTTGTGTCCATTCAATCACCCATTATGCCGTCTGCCGGTCATTCCATGCGTCGGTATAGATAATGTTCCCATCGCAATGCTTCCAGGTGATTTTTTCGTAGCGTAATTCTATGGTTTCAAGATGGTTATTGTTCATGTCCTCTGGACCAGCCATCGTGGGAGAAACGGAGACAATGCGCACGCCTTCCAGAAACATATTGAAGTATTCAACTTCCTGACCGGCATCATTGATTTTGTACCAACGAATCTCTGCAGACTTAAGATTCTGACCAGAAGCGACCGCTTTGTATAAATACGGACTAGAGTAGTCAAACTCTTTGACGATCATCATCGGTGAATGCTGGCGTGTGCCTGTCGGTTTACCCGTTGCATTATCTGTTGGAATAGACAGATTGTGATGAAAACCTTTAAATTCAATACTGTATTCTCTTCCCTTTACGTCACACCCGCCCTTTATCAGCGCGCCACCATCGTCATAAATCCACATATTGCCTGGAATTGCCATTTTCCTTTTCCCTGTTTCCATTAGTAATAACCACAAAAAGACTACACCTGTAATTATCGCAAGTAAATTAGTTGCGAAGGTAATTATTTCAATTATCCCACTACACAATTCCACATATCGTAGAGGTTTACCCCACCCCTTCCCCGCTTTACACTAGGCGCGAAATTAATACAGAGGTGGGAATGAACGATTACAAAATGACGCCCGGTGAGTTGCGCGCCACCTGGGGTTTAGGGACCGTATTTTCGTTGCGCATGCTTGGCATGTTTATGGTCCTGCCGGTTCTGACCACTTACGGTATGGCGCTACAGGGTGCCAGCGAAGCGCTGATAGGCCTTGCCATCGGCATATATGGTCTGGCTCAAGCCGTCTTCCAGATCCCCTTTGGCCTGCTCTCTGACCGCATCGGTCGTAAGCCGCTTATTGTCGGCGGGCTGGCGGTATTTGTTCTCGGCAGCATAATTGCTGCTCTCTCCGATTCAATCTGGGGAATTATTCTTGGCCGGGCTTTGCAAGGCTCTGGCGCGATTGCGGCTGCCGTAATGGCGCTGCTTTCCGACTTAACCCGTGAGCAAAACCGTACCAAAGCGATGGCGTTTATCGGCGTCAGCTTTGGTATCACCTTCGCCATTGCGATGGTGCTGGGACCAATCGTTACCCATGCGCTGGGGCTACACGCGCTGTTCTGGATGATTGCAGCCCTTGCTACCACGGGTATCGTGCTGACCATTTGGGTCGTTCCCAATAGCACTACCCACGTGCTGAACCGCGAGTCGGGCATGGTAAAAGGCAGCTTCAGCAAAGTGCTGGCAGAGCCCAAACTGCTGAAGCTCAACTTTGGCATCATGTGTCTGCACATATTGCTGATGTCCACCTTCGTTGCCTTACCAGGCCAACTGGCGAAAGCAGGCTTCCCCGCCGCAGAGCACTGGAAAATTTATCTGGTGACGATGCTGCTGTCCTTTGTTTCCGTAGTGCCGTTCATCATTTATGCCGAAGTGAAGCGCCGCATGAAACGCGTGTTCCTCGCCTGCGTGTTACTGATACTTATTGCAGAGATTGTATTGTGGAGCGCTAACGTGCGTTTCTGGGGGTTGATTGCGGGCGTGCAGATATTCTTCCTCGCCTTCAACCTGATGGAAGCCCTCCTCCCCTCGCTTATCAGTAAAGAGTCTCCGGCTGGCTATAAAGGCACGGCAATGGGCGTTTACTCCACCAGCCAGTTTCTTGGCGTGGCGATTGGCGGTTCGCTCGGCGGTTGGGTGGTTGAAATGTTTGATGGTCAGGCCGTATTCCTGGCCGGTGCGCTTCTGGCGGCAGTGTGGTTATTGGTGGCGAGTACAATGAAAGAGCCGCCGTATGTCAGCAGCCTGCGGGTGGAAATCCCACCGGAAATTGCTGCGGATGACACCCTGAAGCAGCGTCTGCTGGCTAAAGAAGGGATAAGCGAAGTGTTAATTGTGGCGAAAGAACATTCGGCCTACGTGAAAATCGACAGCAAAGTCACCAATCGATTTGAGGTTGAGCAGGCCATCAGGCAGGCGTAAAGATGAGATTTGTCAGATGGCGGCTTACGCCATCTGACATAACGACTTAATCGCGGAAGTTCTTGAACTGGAACGGTTGACCGAGGTCGCCGCCGCGAACCAGCGCCATAACGGATTGCAGGTCGTCACGCGCCTTGCCGGTTACACGGATTTCTTCGCCCTGAATCTGCGCCTGCACCTTCAGTTTGCTGTCTTTGATCAGCTTAACGATCTTCTTTTGCACTGCACTTTCAATGCCTTGTTTCAGCTTAGCTTCAACAAACCAGGTTTTACCGCTGTGCACGAAGGTTTCTGGTACGTCCAGCGACGTGCCTTCAATACCGCGTTTGAGCAGCTTGGCACGCAGAATATCCAGCAACTGATTGACCTGAAAATCAGATTCGCTCAGCACCTTAATCGTCTTATTTGACTCATTCAGCTCAAAAGTCGCTTCAACGCCACGAAAATCAAAGCGTGACTCCACTTCGCGGCTGGCGTTATCTACCGCGTTACGGGCTTCCTGAAGATCAACTTCAGAGACAATATCGAAAGATGGCATCTTTTCCTCTCCCTTCATTTTTGATGCGAAGCATAATACCTGCAAAGTTACCCAACAGACAGCGCTATACTAGGCTGTATCCTTTAATTGTACGTGGTACTGATACCTGCGAACAATAATGGGGTACGGCCGATATGGATTAACACCTGGTGCTGTTGCAGGTGAGGAGGAAGAATGAAAATTACCGTACTGGGATGTGGAGCGCTAGGACAGCTTTGGCTTACCGCGCTATGCAAACATGGACATGAGGTGCAAGGGTGGCTACGCGTACCGCAACCCTATTGCAGCGTAAACCTGATCGACACGGATGGGTCAGTTTTTAATGAATCCCTGACGGCAAACGACCCCGACTTTTTGGCAAAAAGCGACCTGCTACTGGTCACCCTGAAAGCCTGGCAGGTTTCTGATGCGGTAAAAGGCCTGGCCGCAATTCTGCCTGAAACTACTCCCATTCTGCTGATTCACAACGGCATGGGGACAATTGAAGAGCTGCATAACATTAAGCAACCTCTGCTGATAGGCACCACCACCCACGCGGCACGCCGTGACGGCAACGTCATCATTCATGTCGCTCAGGGAACAACGCGCATTGGTCCTGCGCGTGAACAAGACGGTGATTTCAGTTATCTGGCTGAAGTCCTGCAAGAGGTGCTACCGGACGTCGCCTGGCACGACACTATTCGCGCCGAGCTGTGGCGAAAGCTGGCCGTCAACTGCGTCATTAACCCGCTGACCGCATTATGGGATTGCCCAAACGGCGAGTTACGCCATCATCCTGAAAAAATAGCACTCATCTGCGAGGAAGTGGCCGCGGTCATTGAACGCGAAGGCCACCACACATCTGTGGATGATTTACGCTATTATGTCGAGCAAGTGATTGACAGTACGGCGGAAAATATCTCATCAATGCTGCAAGACATTCGTGCCCTGCGTCATACAGAGATCGACTACATTACCGGATATTTGTTAAAACGCGCCCGCGCGCACGGCATCGCCGTCCCGGAAAACGCCCAACTGTTTGAAATGGTAAAGAGAAAGGAAAGTGAGTATGAGCGCTCAAGCACTGGTATGTCTCGCCCCTGGTAGTGAAGAGACCGAAGCGGTCACCACTATCGATCTGCTGGTGCGCGGCGGAATTAAGGTCACGACCGCTAGCGTCGCCAGCGATGGCGACCTGGCGATCGTGTGCTCACGCGGAGTGAAGCTGCTGGCGGATGCGCCATTAGTCGAAGTTGCTGACGGCGATTTCGACATTATCGTGCTGCCGGGCGGTATTAAAGGCGCCGAGTGTTTTCGCGACAGCCCGCTGCTTATCGAAACCGTGAAACAGTTTCATCGTTCCGGGCGCATTGTCGCGGCAATTTGCGCCGCGGCCGCCACCGTACTCGTCCCACACGATATTTTCCCCATCGGTAACATGACCGGTTTTCCGGCGCTGAAAGACCAAATTCCCGCTGACCAGTGGCAGGACAAGCGCGTCGTATGGGATCCTCGCGTCAACCTGTTAACCAGCCAGGGACCGGGGACTTCCATTGATTTCGGTTTGAAAATCATTGATCTTCTGGTGAGTCGCGAAAAAGCTCACGAGGTGGCGTCACAACTGGTGATGGCCGCGGGAATCTATAACTACTACGAGTAAATCTTCGAGCCACTCCCTTATAAGGAATCATAATGAAAGGATATCTGAGTGGAGTGGCTTTACTGCTCCTTTCCGGTTATGCCACAGCGACGCAACTCGAAATAAAGAGTATTGAATATCGCTATCCCGGAAGCACTGAAATGCAGTATCGCTTGCCATGGTTTTCCTCGACGGATAACCCCAAAGTTGCAAAACGCATTAACGATTATATTTTCGCAAGCTTTATCAATCAGCTACCGGGCAATACTCCACAGGCCACAGTAAATCAGTTTGCGAAATCAGCCATGAATCCCACCGCAAACCTTGACTACACGGTTGAGTATCGCGACGCAAAAATCCTGACCATGAATATGTTTATCGAAGGTTGCGGGGCGTATTGCGAGTCGTACAATGTGCCGATCAGCTTCGATTTAGCCAGCGGTGCGGCAATTACCCTTAACGATCTCTTTTCCCGGGCTACAATCGCCGAATTAAACACCCGCACCAGAAAAGATATCCGCGGCCAAATCGATACCTTTGTTACGGCGCATAATTCGCAAACACCAGAACAAATAAAAGAAGAGAAAGGTGAAGATTTTAACTATGCCGAATTCTACGCATCGTGCGCAACCTACACCGACGGTTTGTACTACATCGACAAATTCTCCCTGCAAAAAGACCATCTGGCTTTCCTGAACGGACGCTGTAGCAACCACGCCAGCCGTGCGCTCGACGAGTTGGGTGATTTCACAACGAAAATCCCAACCGCGGAACTGCAAAATCGACTCACACCGTACGGCCAATATCTGACTACCGCAAAGAGTACAACACCAGTTTCGCCAGCGCCCGGCATTGACGGCAAAGTCATGTACGGCACGCTGGGAAAAAGCATGCGTATTGTGTTGAAGGTGGACTGCAAATACGGTGATTTTTTTGAAGGGGCTTACTTTTACCAAAAATTTGGCGCACCGATTGAATTGACCGGCAAATGCGACACAGCCGACAATCAACATTATGAACTGAAGACATCTGCGGCTGAAAAAACGCAAGAGAAGATAACGCTGGAATTAAAAGACGGTGTCTATCAGGGGGTCTGGGAGTCGAACGGGAAGACGCTTCCCGTTCGTTTTGAATAATATCGTTATATTGCCGGATGGCGGCGTAACCGCCTTATCCGGCCTACAACACGATGTTTACTCAATTACGGGCGATACACCTTCACGTTCTCAAAGCCCTGCTCGCGCAGATAAAGCGCCTGCAGACGGCTCATCACCCCGCGTTCACACCACAGCAGCCAGGTTTTACTCTGGTCCAGATCGCCGAATTTAGTGCTCAGCTTGTAGAATGGCAGAGAAACGACGTCCACACCTTCAACCTTCAGCGGTTTATCATCCTGTTCATCCACAGAACGGATATCAAGGATTACGTCATTCGGGCCGAAACCGCTCACGGTTTCCACTTCTACCACGGTCTGCTGCGTCTGCTGGGCGATATCGCGAATATCGATATTGTTCGCTTCTTCAACCACTTTATCGAGGATAGAGAAATCGAAGTTTTCTTCTTCGGCCTCAATCTTCGCTTTGATCGCTTTCACCGTCGGGCTTTTTGAAATTACACCGCAGTATTCCGGCATGGTACGGGCAAAGTCTTCGGTGCCAATTTCACGCGCCAGATTGATGATGTGCTCTTTATCATGGGAGATAAGCGGGCGCAGGATCAGGGTGTCAGAAACGTTATCGATCAGACGCAGGTTGGTCAGCGTCTGGCTGGACACCTGGCCCAGTGCTTCACCGGTTACCAGCGCCTGTACGCCGTAGCGCTCAGCGACTTTCGACGCCGCGCGAACCATCATACGTTTGAGAACCACGCCCATCTGGCCGTCATCAACTTTCTCCAGGATCTCACCGACCACCGGTTCAAAGTTGATAGCAACAAAACGCACGCGATGCGAACTACCGAAGCGGTTCCACAGGTAATGCGCCACCTGGCGAACGCCGATTTCATGCGCTGCGCCGCCAAGGTTAAAGAAGCAATAGTGTACACGGCAGCCGCGACGCATCAGCATGTAGCTGGATACACCAGAGTCGAAACCGCCGGAAATCAGCGACAGTACGTCTTCCTGCGTACCAATCGGGAAACCGCCAATACCTTCATAGCGGCCTTTAACCAGCAGCAGACGATCATTTTCGATTTCAAGATTAACGGTCACATCCGGCTTCGTCAGCTTCACGCGTGCAGATTCAATATGTTGGTTCAGTCCACCGCCAACATAACGTTCCACCTCAATGGAGCTAAACTCATGCTTCCCGCGACGCTTCACGCGAACACAGAAGGTTTTACCTTCCAGTTGATCGCGATACTGCACCAGTGCCTTCTCGAAAATATCGTGCATATCGGTAAACGGCACGTCTTCTACTTCGAGAATGTGGTGGATACCCGGAATACGGGTCAGCGCGTCGCGAATATCCAGGCGCTGGCTTTCATCTTTAGCGCGAACCTCAACGTGATCCCAGTGACGGACAACGGCAAGGTCTTCATCATAGTGCTTTAAAACGTTACGAATGTTCCCTGTCAGAATTTTTATAAAGCGCAAACGCACAGATTGGCTTTTGATGGTGATTTCTGGGAACAATTTAATGATAAACTTCATGGCGGCAATGGTTCTTAGGCAAGTCTGAATGACTTGTAATGGAAAAAAATACAGCAGCCCATACCCGCGACTGCATCCAGGCGCGCAAGTATATCACCATCACGCGGCTACTGTGCACATTGCGCGTTATTTGCTTATCAGTGCGAGTCCGTTACCATAGTCTTGTGCTGCCAATACAGAGAGTCAGACATTCATTATGCCGAAGAAAAATGAAGCGCCCGCCAGTTTTGAAACCGCGCTGAGCGAGCTGGAACAAATTGTTACCCGTCTGGAAGGCGGCGACCTGCCGTTAGAAGAAGCGTTGAACGAATTCGAACGTGGCGTACAGTTGGCGCGTCAGGGACAGGTCAAATTGCAACAGGCTGAACAGCGCGTACAAATCCTGCTGTCAGATACTGAAGACGCGGCCCTTACGCCTTTTACACCGGATAATGAGTAAATGGATTTTACGCAGCAGCTACAGGCTTGCGTTGAGCAGGCCAACCAGGCACTGAGCCGTTTTATCGCGCCACTGCCCTTTCAGAACACTCCCGTGGTAGAAACCATGCAATATGGCGCATTATTAGGCGGTAAACGCCTGCGCCCGTTCCTGGTGTATGCGACCGGTCAGATGTTTGGTGTCAGCCTGAGTACGCTTGATGCTCCCGCTGCCGCCGTCGAATGCATTCATGCCTATTCGCTGATGCACGATGATTTGCCCGCGATGGATGACGATGACCTGCGACGCGGTCTGCCGACTTGCCACGTAAAATTTGGCGAGGCAAATGCGATCCTGGCCGGAGATGCGCTACAAACGCTGGCATTCTCCATTATCAGCGACGCCCCAATGCCGGAAGTCACTGACCGTGACCGCATCGCGATGATCTCTGAACTGGCTCAGGCCAGCGGCATCGCCGGTATGTGCGGCGGCCAGGCACTGGATCTGGAAGCTGAAGGTCATCAGGTTGAGCTGGATGCTCTGGAGCGGATTCATCGCCATAAAACCGGAGCATTGATTCGCGCCGCCGTGCGTTTGGGGGCGTTAAGTGCTGGCGATAAAGGGCGAGAATGCCTGCCAATACTCGACAAATACGCAGAAAGCATCGGTCTGGCTTTCCAGGTTCAGGATGACATCCTGGATGTGGTAGGCGATACTGCAACATTGGGTAAACGTCAGGGTGCTGACCAGCAGCTTGGCAAAAGTACCTATCCTGCACTTCTGGGTCTTGAGCAAGCCCAGAATAAAGCCCGGGATTTAATCGAGGACGCCCGCCAGTCGCTAAGTCTGCTGGCCGCACAGTCACTCGATACCTCGGCACTGGAAGCGCTAGCGGACTACATAATCCAGCGTGATAAATAAACCAACATATCCCATGAGCTTGCGATGAGTTTTGATATAGCCAAATACCCGACCCTGGCGCTGGTCGACTCCACCCAGGAGTTACGTCTGCTGCCAAAAGAGAGCCTGCCAAAGCTTTGCGACGAACTGCGCCGCTATTTGCTCGACAGCGTAAGCCGTTCCAGCGGGCACTTCGCCTCTGGTCTGGGCACGGTGGAACTCACCGTCGCGCTGCACTATGTCTACAACACCCCGTTTGACCAGTTAATCTGGGATGTGGGACATCAGGCTTATCCGCACAAAATTCTGACTGGTCGCCGCGATAAAATCGGCACCATTCGTCAGAAAGGCGGCCTGCATCCGTTCCCATGGCGCGGTGAAAGCGAGTATGACGTACTGAGCGTTGGGCACTCTTCTACCTCCATCAGCGCAGGTATCGGTATTGCCGTTGCCGCCGAGAAAGAAGGTAAAGAGCGCCGTACCGTGTGTGTGATTGGTGATGGTGCCATCACCGCTGGGATGGCGTTTGAAGCGATGAACCACGCGGGCGATATTAGGCCCGACATGCTGGTTATCCTCAACGACAACGAAATGTCGATTTCAGAGAACGTTGGCGCGCTGAACAATCATCTGGCGCAACTGCTCTCTGGCAAACTCTACTCCTCGCTGCGCGAAGGTGGGAAGAAAGTCTTCTCCGGCGTGCCGCCGATTAAAGAGCTGCTCAAACGTACCGAAGAACACATCAAAGGCATGGTTGTGCCGGGTACGCTGTTTGAAGAACTGGGCTTTAACTATATCGGTCCGGTGGATGGTCACGACGTGCTGGGGCTTATCACTACACTCAAAAACATGCGCGATCTGAAAGGCCCGCAGTTCCTGCACATCATGACCAAAAAGGGTCGTGGCTACGAGCCTGCGGAAAAAGATCCGATAACCTTCCACGCGGTACCCAAATTCGATCCGTCCAGCGGATGCCTGCCGAAAAGCAGCGGCGGTCTGCCGAGCTATTCAAAAATTTTCGGTGACTGGCTGTGCGAGACCGCAGCGAAAGACAATAAGCTGATGGCAATCACCCCGGCAATGCGCGAAGGTTCCGGAATGGTGGAGTTTTCACGTAAGTTCCCGGACCGCTATTTCGATGTGGCGATTGCCGAGCAGCACGCTGTGACGTTTGCTGCCGGTCTGGCGATTGGCGGCTACAAGCCGGTGGTAGCCATTTACTCGACCTTCCTGCAACGCGCCTACGATCAGGTGCTGCACGATGTAGCCATCCAGAAACTGCCGGTCCTGTTCGCCGTTGACCGGGCAGGGATTGTTGGCGCAGATGGACAAACCCACCAGGGGGCGTTCGATCTCTCCTTCCTGCGCTGCATCCCGGAAATGGTCATCATGACCCCGAGTGATGAAAACGAATGCCGCCAGATGCTGTTCACCGGCTATCACTACAACGACGGTCCAACGGTCGTGCGCTACCCACGCGGTAACGCTGTAGGCGTTGAGCTGACCCCGCTGGAACAACTGCCAATTGGTAAAGGCATCGTGAAACGTCACGGGGAAAAAGTGGCGATTCTCAACTTCGGCACCCTGATGCCGGAAGCCGCTCAGGTCGCAGAGTCGCTGAACGCCACGCTGGTCGATATGCGCTTTGTAAAACCACTGGATGAAACGTTGATCCTTGAAATGGCTGCCCAACACGAGGTGCTGGTTACCATTGAAGAGAACGCCATTATGGGTGGTGCTGGCAGCGGCGTAAACGAAGTGCTGATGGCCCATCGTAAGCCCGTCCCGGTGCTGAACATTGGCCTACCAGACTTCTTCATCCCGCAGGGAACTCAAGATGAAGCCCGTGCCGATCTGGGTTTGAATGCCGCCGGAATTGAGACCAAAATCAAGGCCTGGCTGGCATAATCCCCTCCCCGCTCCTGCTATGCTTAATTCATCACGAGCTAAGCAGGAGTGGATTGATGAAATACAACATCTTAGGAAAAACCGACCTACGGGTCTCCCGCCTTTGCCTGGGTTGCATGACATTTGGCGAACCCAATCGCGGCAATCACGCCTGGACGCTACCTGAAGAAAGCAGCCGCCCGATAATCAAACACGCCCTTGAGGGCGGCATTAACTTTTTCGATACCGCCAACAGCTACTCCGCTGGCAGCAGCGAAGAGATTGTCGGCCGCGCGCTGCGTGATTTCGCCCGCCGCGAAGATGTCGTGGTCGCTACCAAGGTTTTTCACCAGGTGGATGATTTAGCGGAAGGATTATCCCGCGCACAAATTCTGCGCTCGATTGATGACAGCCTCAGACGCCTGGGTATGGACTATGTGGACATCCTGCAAATTCACCGCTGGGATTACAACACGCCAATCGAAGAAACGCTGGAGGCTCTAAACGACGTCGTGAAAGCCGGTAAAGCTCGCTATATTGGCGCCTCATCCATGCACGCTTCGCAGTTTGCCCAGGCTCTGGCCTTACAGAAGCAACACGGCTGGGCGCAGTTCGTCAGCATGCAGGATCACTACAACCTGATCTACCGCGAAGAAGAACGCGAAATGCTGCCGCTTTGCTATCAGGAAGGCGTGGCCGTTATCCCATGGAGCCCGCTGGCGCGCGGTCGCCTGACGCGTCCCTGGGGAGAAACAACCGCACGTCTAGTTTCCGATGAAGTCGGTAAAAATTTGTACAACGAGAGCGATGAAAACGACGCGCAAATCGCCGCACGACTGACCGGTGTCAGTGAGGAGTTGGGTGTAACGCGGGCACAGGTTGCGCTGGCCTGGCTGCTGAGCAAACCCGGCGTGGCAGCGCCAATTATTGGTTCTTCACGTGAGGAACAGCTGGATGAGTTGCTCAACGCGGTAGATTTAACGTTGAAGCCGGAGCAAATTGCCGAGCTGGAAACGCCGTACAAACAGCATCCGGTGGTGGGATTTAAATAAGCGCGGTTGAAGATTGTAGGCCGGATAAGCATAGCGCATCCGGCACTGATCGCCCGATGTCGCGGCGCTTATCGGGCCTACAATAGCCCCTGAAAAGGGTTAAATGATACCTACCGGCCAGTGATGACCGATAAAATACAAAATTCCGGCAGAGAGTATCCCGGCCACAATATCGTCGATCATGATCCCCGTCCCGCCATGCACGTTGCGATCGAACCAACGAATCGGCCACGGCTTCCACATATCCAGAATACGGAAAATCACAAATCCGGCGGCAACCCACTGCCAGTCGTTGGTCGGCAACGCCATCAGGGTAATCCACATCCCGACAAACTCGTCCCAGACAATGCTACCGTGATCGTGCACGCCCATATCTTTCGCCGTTTGATGGCACAGATAAACGCCGATACAGATAGATAACATCACCACCAGCGAATACAGCTGCCACGGCAGAAAGGTCATTAAATACCAAAAAGGGATCGCCGCCAGCGATCCCATGGTGCCAGGAACAATTGGGCTCAGCCCGCTGCCAAAACCGGTGGCTAACAGGTGCCACGGATTGCGCATACTCAGGCGGCTTTTGGCGACATCTTTTTTAAGGCGCGGCAAAATGGTCATATCCTTTCCAGTCAAACGTGACGGGTTTTCCATCGCGCGTAAAGTGAATGCCTTCCACGTCCGCGCTCATCTGCCCAATACAGGTAAATGCTACGCCGAGATTTCCCAGCGCTACGTCCAGCGCACCACGATTAATTTCCGGTACGGTAAAGCATAACTCATAATCTTCGCCACCCGCGAGCGCCCAGCGCAGGGCCTGTTCCGGCTCAACGTGCTGTGACAATGCCGTGGAGTATGGCAGCGCCTCAACGTTAACCCGCGCGCCACAGCCGCTGGCATTAACGATGTGTCCCAAATCGGAAATCAGGCCATCGGAGAGATCGATAGCCGCACTGGCCAGATCGCGCAGGGCTTGTCCCTGCAAAATACGCGGCGTGGGACGCAGATGGCGTTGCAGAAGATAGTCCGCGTCTGTTGCATCTGCAACCTGCAATCGGTTCTGCAAAATCGCCAGCCCGGCCGCACTGTCGCCCGGCGTGCCGGTAACATAAATCCAGTCACCCGGTTTCGCACCGGAACGTTTTAAGGCCCGCCCAACGGGGACGTAGCCATGGATACCCAGCGTCATCGACAGCGGCCCACGCGTGGTGTCACCGCCAATCAGCTGCATATCATAGTAATTGAGGAGTTCAAACAGGCCATCGCTGAAGGCTTCCAGCCAGGCTTCATCGACGTCAGGTAACGTGAGCGCCAGCGTCAGCCACGCAGGATCCGCCCCCATCGCCGCCAGATCGCTCAAATTCACCGCCAGTGCTTTCCAGGCGAGATCGGTCGGATCAATGTCGGGGAGAAAGTGGTTGCCTGCCACCAGCGTATCGGTACTGATCGCCAGCGTTTGTTTTTCAGGGATGTTCAGAAGTGCGCAGTCGTCACCAATACCGGTTTCAACATCAAGACGAGAAGTTCTTACGCGGTCAAAATAACGGGCAATCAGGGAAAACTCGCCACATGCCATACGTTATGCCTCAGCAGAAAAAAAAGAAAAAGCCGGGGACAGCGGAAACAGGTTCCACCATCCAGCCGGCCTCGGGATTACTTTTTGTTGGGGCGAATCACAGGTGCTGCTTTATCCAGTACGCCGTTCACGAATTTGTGGCTATCTTCAGCGCCGAAGGTTTTTGCCAGTTCAATCGCTTCGTTGATAGCCACTTTGTACGGCACATCACTACGTTTAGACAATTCAAACAGCGCAATACGCAGTACGGCTTTTTCTACCTGACCCAGCTCTTCCAACAGACGAGACAGGTAAGGCTTCATTAATCCATCCAGGTACGCGCTGTTAGTCGCCACCCCGGACAGCAGTTCACGGAAATACAGAACGTCGACATCTTTAACGTCCTGTTCCGCCAGGAACTGGTATTCAACATCAGCGATGTCGTTCTGGGACAACTGCCAGGAGTAGAGCGCCTGGACGGCACACTCACGGGCGCGGCGACGAGCAGCAGGTTTCACGGATTTCCCCTTACAAAAATCAGGCCTTGATGGCTTTCAATACATTAATCATTTCAAGCGCAGTCAGTGCAGCTTCTGCGCCTTTGTTACCGGCTTTAGTGCCAGCACGTTCGATGGCTTGTTCAATACTTTCGGTGGTCAGAACACCGAAGGCTACCGGAATGCCACTGTCCTGAGCGACATGCGCCAGGCCATTGCTTGCACCGCCAGCCACATATTCGAAGTGCGCGGTACCGCCACGGATCACCGTACCGAGCGCAATCACCGCGTCGTATTTACCGGTTTTTGCCAGTGCGTCAGCGGCCAGTGGCAGCTCATATGCACCTGGAACCCAAACAACGGTAATGTTTTCATCTTTAACCTGGCCAATACGTTTCAGGGCGTCGATAGCACCTTCCAGCAGGCTGTCATTGATAAAGTTGTTGAAACGCGCAATGGTGATGGCGACGCGAGCGTCCGGGGTAGCAACGTTAGCTTCAATAATGTTCATATTCTTCCTTCGGGTTCGATTTATGGCCCCGTAAGGGGGGCGGATTTTATCATAATATTCTGTGCGCTGCTTCCTCTAAATCAGAAAGCCTCACGCAGTCGTTAAATGCAGGCAAACGTCCGGGCCCACCTGGCGTATCTCATTGAATTTGAAATGGGGTGCGTCAGCCAGTTTCTCAAGGCCTGGAAGCACACATAATCCTCTCGCATCGCTGCCTAACAGTTTAGGCGCAACGTACACGATTAGCTCATCGACCAAACCGGCCTGTAATAATGCCCCGGCGAGCGTTGGGCCTGCTTCAACCCAAATGCTGTTAATTTGCTGTTTGCCCAGTTGCATCATTAGCACCACCAGATCCAGATGCCCGTTATGTTCCGGCACCTTCAGGCTGCGCACCGTCTCCGGCCAGCTACGAGGGTCGTCTTCAGTCCGGACAATCCAGGTTTCTCCAGGCTGTTGCACAATTCGGTGCGCCGGTGTGACCTGATTCTGGCTATCAAGAACAATGCGGATTGGCTGACGCAGCTCTTCCTGCGGGTAACTCGCCTGAGTTGACTCCCCAAGCTCCGACCAACGCACGGTAAGCTGAGGGTCGTCTGCCAGCACCGTCGCACTGCTGGTTAAAATGGCATGGCTTTGCGCGCGCAAGCGTTGCACATCGCGGCGCGCCTGTGGCGAGGTGATCCACTGGCTTTCACCGCTGGCCATCGCTGTACGGCCATCAAGCGACGCGCCAAGCTTAAGCTGAAGATACGGGAATCCCGTACGCATGCGCTTAAGGAAGCCTTTATTCAGCTGCTCAACTTCGCTCATCATCAGCCCGTGGCTGACGTCGATACCCGCCTGCTGCAAACGGTAGAGCCCACGTCCTGCGACCTGCGGATTGGGATCCTGCATCGCCGCAACCACACGCGACACCCCCGCCGCAATCAGCGCATCGCAACACGGCGGCGTGCGACCATGATGACTACAGGGTTCAAGCGTCACGTAGGCAGTTGCCCCCTGCGCTTTTTCTCCGGCCATCCGCAGAGCATGAACTTCGGCATGCGGTTCGCCCGCTCGGTGATGATATCCTTCACCGACGATCTCCCCATCTTTCACAATCACGCAGCCCACGTTGGGGTTGGGGTGAGTGGTAAAACGTCCGCGCGCAGCAAGCTTTAGCGCGCGCGCCATGTACAATTCATCCTGCATGGCTTAGTCCTGTAGGCGAGCAATCTCTTCGCCAAATTCTTTGATGTCTTCGAAACTCCGGTAGACAGAGGCAAAGCGGATGTAGGCGACTTTATCGAGCTTTTTCAACTGCTCCATCACCAGGTTGCCAATCATCTTGCTCGGCACCTCACGCTCACCCGTCGCACGCAGCTGTGATTTGATATGGTTTAACGCCATTTCGACGTCATCTGCGCTGACAGGCCGTTTCTCAAGCGCTCTGAGCATGCCGCTGCGCAGCTTTTCTTCATTAAAGGGTTCACGCACATCGTTGCTTTTCACAACGCGCGGCATGACAAGTTCAGCCACTTCAAAAGTGGTGAAACGTTCGTTACAAACCAGACACTGCCGACGGCGGCGTACCGAGGAGCCCTCGCCTACAAGACGAGAGTCAATTACCTTAGTGTCTACGGCGAAACAGAATGGGCAATGCATACGGCGTCCTGTACCTCAGTGGTTAACAGAATCTATTTTACCCTGAACTGCCGTGACAACAAAGGCGCTGCGCTTTTGAGACAAAGGATCGATGCCTTCGTGCTCAGTGCACACTACCATTATGCTATCGCGACAATGAAGGAAGTAATCACAATGACAAGACGTTACCTAAGAATTCTCCTGGTGGGAAGTCTCTTTAGTCTTAGTGCCTGCGCACAGCAAAGCGAAGTACGCCAGATGCATCAAAGCGTTAGCACGTTGAATAAAGAGATGACGCAGCTTAATCAGGAAACGGTAAAAATTACGCAACAAAATATGTTGAATGCAAAATCAACCAGCGGCGCCTATCTGCTGCCCGGCTCCAAAACCCCGGCACGACTGGACAGCCAGATTGGCACCTTACGCATGTCGCTGGTGAACATTGCACCGAACGCCGATGGTACGCGACTGACGCTACGAATTCAGGGTGAATCCAACACGCCTTTACCCGCCTTTAGCGCCACCGTCGAGTACGGGCAAATTCAGGGCACCACGGACAACTATCAGGAAGTGAACGTTCATAACCAATTGGTCAACGCTCCGGCGAGTATTCTAGCTCCCAGCGACGTAGACATTCCGTTACAGATGAATGGCCTCACTCCAGATCAGTTAGGATTTGTGCGCATCCACGACGTCCAGCCTGTTAGCCAATAAACTTTTTTGCGGAACGTTTTGTGCGTTCCGCAACATCACTCCGCTTCTTTTTGTTACTCCCCTGACATAACCGATATTTCTGGTAAAACTTGGCAACATTCATGGGAGCCAGTACAATTCGCCGCCTAAAGTACGCAAACGTGAACGCAATCGATTACGTAAATGATAGAACTGTGAAACAAGACATATTTTTGTGAACAATGATTTTTATAATAGGCTCCGAAGAATTACGAAATATTTAGAAACGCAAATTGCGCATTTTTCACTCCCGAAAGGGATTTCAAACAGTGGCATACATATGAAAAAAACATTACTTGCAGCCGGTGCAGTGCTGGCGCTCTCCTCGTCTTTTACTGCCAACGCAGCAGAAAATGACAAACCGCAATATCTGTCCGACTGGTGGCACCAAAGCGTTAACGTGGTGGGTAGCTATCACACCCGTTTCTCCCCGAAACTGAACAACGACGTGTATCTTGAATACGAAGCGTTTGCCAAAAAAGACTGGTTTGACTTCTATGGCTACATCGATATTCCGAAAACCTTCGACTGGGGTAACGGCAACGATAAAGGTATCTGGTCTGACGGTTCCCCGCTGTTTATGGAAATCGAACCGCGTTTCTCCATCGACAAACTGACCGGTGCTGACCTGAGCTTTGGTCCGTTCAAAGAATGGTATTTCGCCAACAACTACATCTACGATATGGGTGATAACAAAGCCAGCCGCCAGAGCACCTGGTACATGGGTCTGGGTACCGATATCGATACCGGTCTGCCGATGGGTCTGTCCCTGAACGTGTATGCTAAATACCAGTGGCAGAACTATGGCGCATCCAACGAAAACGAGTGGGATGGCTACCGTTTCAAAGTTAAATACTTTGTGCCGATCACCCAGGTTTGGGGCGGCCAGTTGACCTACATCGGCTTCACCAACTTCGACTGGGGCTCAGATTTGGGTGATGATCCGAACCGCACCAGCAACTCTATCGCGTCCAGCCACGTCCTGGCGCTGAACTACGATCACTGGCACTACTCCGTCGTAGCGCGTTACTTCCATAACGGCGGCCAGTGGAAAGGTGGAGATACCCTGAACTGGGGCGAAGGCGACTTCAGCGCGAAATCTACCGGTTGGGGTGGTTACCTGGTCGTAGGTTACAACTTCTAATCCAGACAATGTCTCGCAGATAAGCCAGCTTAACCGCTGGCTTTTTTATGGCTGGTCTTCACAGCGTACTTTACGCAAAAAGTCACTTAGCGAGCGATCTGCCGATTCGCGAAAATGCCTGTCGAGTGGCGTAATCTTCAGACATCGATCAACGCGAAAGCAACGATAATCGTCACGCTTCTCGCACCAGCCAACCAGCAGCCAGTGCTCGCCCCAGAAAAATAATCCCAGCGGCTGAACGTCGCGCCAGGAGAGGTTCCCGGACTCATCGCGATAATGCAGCGCCAGCACCTGCTGTGCTGAAACCGCGCGATGTATGAGATCGAAGGCACTGCGTGAATGCGGCTGATTACCAAAATCTGGCGCGAAAATCCGCGTTTGCTCGGCTCTGCGCCGACTCTCTGGCGGCAATATCGCCAACACTTTTTCCTGCGCGGATTCCAACGCCTGTGAGAGTGAATCCCCACCCCATGTTTTCAGCAATCGAATCGCTACCATCAATGCTTCTGATTCGTGATGCGTTAACATCAACGGCGGTAGATCAAACCCGGCCATTAAGCGGTATCCGCTGCCCACTTCGCCTTCAATAGGCACACCGGATAAAGAGAGATCGCGGATATCGCGATAAATCGTCCGTTCAGAAACCTCAAGACGCTCTGCCAGCAGCGCCGCCGTTGTCACTCGCCTGCCACGCAGGATTTGCACAATCTGAAACAAGCGGTCGGCGCGTCTGCTCATTTTAATCCTCAGTGCTGAAAATATTACGCGGGTTGATGTAAACCAACACGATTGCCTTCGCTGTCAGTAAATAGAGCAATCGTACCAATGTCCTGCCCCAGTTCTAGTGGGCCAAACACGCACTGACCGCCAGCAGTAGCGACGCGTTCAAGCGTTGCAGCCAAATCGTCCGTATGCAGATAAATGATAGCGCCCTGCGTTGAAGGCGTAATACCGTCAAATTTAGCCAGCGCCCCGCCGGGAGCGGGATCCTGATGCGGAAATACGGCGAGCTCAGCGCAGTCCATGTTCTCCCGGCGCAAAGAAACCTGCATTACTGGCTCATAAAAAGCGATGGCGCGGTCCATTTGTGCCACGGGGATTTCAAACCAATTAATTACATTGCTCATACTTCCTCCTGCCTGTGTGGGTAATCTCAGGAGGACTATATGACAGGGCTACTGACAGCATACTGTCAGTAGTGTGGCGACAGGAAAAGATAATTACCTGTCGCTAATTCACAGGCAAAAAAAATCCCGACCTTGCGATCGGGATTCCAGTATCTTCACTCCTGGATGGGTTAAGGCAGAATCGACGGTTGATCCGCCCCTTCTTTCTCGACCTTCTGCTGCAGCATGTGCTCACGCTTCATACCCAGCTTCAGCGCCAGCGCCGATGCCACGTAGATAGAAGACGCAGTACCGATGGAAACACCGATCAGCATCGTCAGCGAGAATCCTTCCAGTACCGGACCACCGAACAGGAACAGCATCAGAATAACCATCAACGTTGTACCGGACGTAATCAACGTACGGTGCAGCGTTTGAGTCAGTGACACGTTAAAGATTTCGTAAGGCGTACCGCGACGAATTTTGCGGAAGTTTTCACGAATACGGTCAGATACAACGATACTGTCGTTCAGCGAGTAACCGATTACCGACATCAGTGATGCGACGATAGTCAGGTCAATCTCGATATGGAACAACGACAGGATCCCAAGTGTGATAATCACGTCGTGCGCCAGCGCGATAACTACCCCTGCCGCCAGTCGCCATTCAAAGCGGAAACCGACGTACACCAGGATGGAGATCAACGCCGCCATCAGCGCCATCGCACCGGTTTGCGCCAGGTCTGCACCCACGCTCGGCCCCACGAATTCAATTCGCTTCACCGCGGCGTTTTGGTTGGTGGATTCGTTAATCACACTCAACACTTTGCTACCCAGCACCTGACCGCCGTCTGCACCTTCAGTTGGCGGCATACGCACCATAATGTCGTGGCTGCTGCCGAAGTTCTGCAGAAGCGGATCAACGAAGCCCGCTTTCTCCAGCGCATCGCGCATCACGTCCATATCGGCCGGTTTTTCCAGCGTGATTTCAATAACCGTACCACCGGTGAAATCGAGACCCCAGTTAAACCCGCGTACGCCCATCACCACGATGGCCGCAATCAGCAGGAAACCTGAAATGCCGAAAGCCCAGTAGTCCCAGCGCATAAAGTCCCAGACTTTACGGCCGTGGTTCAATTGTTCAACAGTATATTCCTGTGCCACTTCGCACTCCTCAGATTGACAGCTTTTTGACGCGCTTGCCGCCATACAACAGGTTTACGATGGCACGTGTACCGACAATCGCGGTAAACATCGACGTCGCCACACCAATACCGGTAGTAATCGCGAACCCTTTAATTGCCCCGGTGCCAACTGCGTACAGGATGATGACCTTGATCAGCGTCGTAATGTTCGCATCAAAGATGGAGCTAAATGCGCCCGCATAACCTTCATTGATGGCCTGCTGCACCGAACGCCCGTTACTCAACTCTTCTTTGATACGTTCGTTGATCAGTACGTTCGCATCGACCGCGACGGCAAGGGTTAAGACGATCCCCGCAATCCCCGGCATACTCAGCGTAGCCCCCGGCAGCAACGACATAATACCGACAATCAGCACCAGGTTAGCAATCAGCGCACTGGTCGCAATCAGACCGAACTTCTTATAGAAGAAGATCATGAACAGGATAGACACCACCAGACCGGCCAGACATGCTTCCAGACCCTGTTTAATGTTCTGCATACCCAGGGTTGGGCCGATGGTACGTTCTTCAACAATCTGAATCGGCGCAATCAACGCACCGGCACGTAACAGCAGGGAAAGCTGGCGTGCTTCGTTCGGGTTGTTGATACCGGTGATACGGAAGCTGTTACCCAGGCGAGACTGGATATTGGCGATGTTAATCACCTCTTCCTGCTTCACCAGTACTGCACGACCGTTGGCATCTTTCTTACCGCTGTCTTTGTACTCCACGAACAGGGTCGCCATCGGCTTACCGATGTTGTCCTTGGTGAAGTTGGACATGATGTTACCACCTGCGCTATCCAGCGAGATGTTAACCTGCGGCTGATTGTATTCGTCCTGGCTGGAAGTGGAGTCGGTGATATGGTCACCGGTCAGGATCACGCGCTTGTACAGCACAACCGGCTGACCTTCACGAGATTGTTTCACTTCCGAGTCACCCGGTACACGCCCGGATGCCGCAGCAGACTGGTCAACGTTGGTATTTACCAGACGGAATTCCAGCGTCGCGGTTGCGCCCAGAATTTCTTTCGCACGCGCGGTATCCTGAATACCCGGCAGTTCGACCACAATGCGGTCAGCACCCTGACGTTGTACCACCGGCTCAGCAACACCCAGTTGGTTAACACGATTACGCAGAATGTTGATGTTCTGCTGTACCGCGTATTCACGGGCTTCGCTCAGGCGCGCATCGGTCATTACCGCACGCAGAGCATTGCTGCCCTGGCTGGAAATAACCAGATCCTGGTGACGTTTGCTCAGGTAAGAGATAGCTTCATCACGGGCGCTGCTATCACGGAAAGTGATGCTCAGACCGTAGTTATCTTCTTTGCGAACGGTAGTATAAGGAATGCCTTTTTCACGCAGATCGCTGCGCAGGCTATCGATATTTTGTTCCTGCAACTTACTCAGCGCGGTGTCCATATCCACTTCCATCAGGAAGTGAACGCCGCCACGCAGGTCAAGACCGAGTTTCATCGGTTCTGCGTGAATGGCAGCCAGCCAGCGCGGGGTTGCCGGAGCAAGGTTAAGCGCCACGACGTACTGATCGCCCAGTACGCCCATTAATACTTCACGTGCGCGCAGTTGGGTATCAGTGGAGTCGAAGCGCGCGAGAATAGCACCCTCTTCCAGAGCCACAGACTTAGGTGTGATTTTATCTTCTTGTAACGTTTTCTGGACCTGGATCAGCGTTTGCTCACTGGCGGCGGCACCGCGCACGCCAGTGATTTGAACAGCCGGATCCTCACCATACAGGTTGGGAAGCGCATAGAGCAGACCGACGACAATAACGACGATCAGCATGACATACTTCCACAAAGGATAACGGTTTAACACGGCAGTTCCCTTTGGGAAAACAATAAATTACAGCGCCTTCATGGTGCCTTTCGGCAGAACGGCAGCTACGAAATCACGTTTGATAACCACTTCAGTGGTGTCGTTCAGCGCGATAGCGATATAGCCAGATTCTGCTACTTTAGTCACGCGACCCACCAGACCACCGTTAGTCAGTACTTCATCGCCTTTCGCAATGGAGTTCATCAGGTTCTTGTGTTCTTTGGTACGCTTTTGCTGTGGGCGCAGGATCATGAAATAGAAAATCAGACCAAACACCACCAGCATCAGAATCAGAGACATCGGGCTGCCCTGCGCCGGAGCACCTGTTGCCGCTACCGCATCAGAAATAAAAAAGCTCATTCAAATTCCCTCATTATTAAAATTAATCAACGTTCACAGGTGGAACTGGTCTACCCTGACGTTGGTAAAAATCGGTCACGAAGCTCTCTAATTTACCCTCTTCAATAGCCTTGCGTAAACCCGCCATCAAACGCTGGTAGTAGCGAAGGTTATGAATCGTGTTGAGTCGCGCGCCCAATATTTCGTTGCAACGGTCGAGATGATGCAAGTAAGCGCGCGAATAATTGCGACAGGTGTAACAATCACACTCAGCATCGAGCGGACTGGTGTCGCTTTTATGTTTCGCGTTACGAATTTTTACCACGCCGTCAGTCACAAACAAATGACCATTACGGGCATTTCGCGTTGGCATCACGCAGTCAAACATATCGATACCGCGACGCACGCCTTCAACCAGATCTTCTGGTTTGCCGACGCCCATCAGGTAACGCGGTTTATCTGCCGGAATCTGCGGGCAAACATGTTCCAGAATGCGGTGCATATCTTCCTTCGGCTCACCGACAGCCAAACCGCCGACAGCGTAGCCATCAAAGCCGATATCTACCAGACCTTTGACGGAGATATCACGTAAATCTTCGTAAACACTGCCCTGAATGATGCCAAAAAGCGCATTTTTGTTGCCAAGACTATCAAAACGGTCACGGCTGCGCTTCGCCCAACGCAAAGACATCTCCATTGAGCGTTTAGCATAGTCCCAGTCGGCCGGATACGGTGTACATTCATCGAAGATCATCACGATATCGGAACCGAGATCGTATTGAATCTCCATCGACTTCTCGGGATCGAGGAAAATCGGATCGCCATTGATCGGGTTACGGAAATGCACACCCTGCTCGGTTATCTTACGGATATCGCCCAAGCTGAACACCTGGAAGCCGCCGGAGTCGGTGAGGATCGGCCCTTTCCACTGCATGAAATCGTGCAGATCGCCGTGCAGTTTCATGATTTCCTGACCCGGACGCAGCCACAGGTGGAAAGTGTTGCCGAGGATAATCTGTGCGCCGGTCGCTTCAACTTCTTCCGGCGTCATGCCTTTTACTGTGCCGTAAGTACCGACCGGCATAAAAGCAGGCGTTTCTACTACGCCACGATCAAAAACCAGGCGGCCACGGCGAGCGCGACCGTCTGTGGTATCCAGTTCAAATTTCATTTTTTCTCCTGCATCAGAGAGACAGTCTGATGATTAAACTTTCCCCACGGAATCACTCCACGGAGTAAAAATATATTAACCCACTGGCGAAGGCGCAATCGGCGCAGCCAGTTTGGGGTGCGACCAGCGCACAGCCACCGGAGCGTACACGCAGTACGTGAGGATGGCGAGCACTGCCCGACATCAAAATGGCAAGTGAGATAGCCTTCTCACGGTCGCTCAGAAATAGCCTGCGGATTGTACGTGATAAACATGGCATCCCCGTAACTAAAAAAGCGATATTCCGCTTTTACCGCTTCATGATAGGCGTGCATGGTGTTTTTATAACCAGCAAATGCGGAAACCAGCATAATCAGCGTTGATTCCGGCAGGTGGAAGTTGGTGACCAGAGCATCAATCACCTGATATTTATAGCCTGGATAAATAAAGATTTGTGTATCGCCGAAGAACGGCTCGATGAGATCGTTTTTGGCCGCCTGCGCCGCACTTTCCAGCGAACGCACGGAGGTGGTACCTACCGCAATCACGCGATTACCGCGCGCTTTCGCCGCCAGCACCGCGTCCACTACATCCTGCGGCACTTCCGCATATTCGGAATGCATAATGTGGTCTTCGATGGTGTCTACGCGTACCGGCTGGAAAGTACCCGCTCCAACGTGCAGGGTGACGAACGCCATTTCAATGCCTTTATCGCGCAGTTTAGCCAGCAGCGGATCGTCAAAATGCAGACCCGCGGTCGGCGCAGCGACGGCACCCGGTTTTTCGCTGTACACGGTCTGGTACAGCTCGCGGTCGGCGTCTTCATCCGGACGGTCGATATACGGAGGCAACGGCATATGGCCGATGGCGTTGAGGATATCCAGCACGCTGCGTTCGTCGTTAAACTCAACTTCAAACAGCGCGTCATGGCGGGCGACCATCGTCGCTTTAATACTTTCGTCGTCGCCCAGCAGCAGCTCGGCACCCGGTTTCGGCGCTTTCGAGGCACGAATATGCGCCAGAATACGTTTGTCATCCAGCATACGCTCGACCAGCACTTCAATCTTGCCGCCGCTGGCTTTACGACCAAACAGACGCGCAGGAATGACGCGGGTGTTGTTAAAGACCAGCAAGTCTCCAGGGTTGAGCTTATCGAGCAAATCGGTGAAAGTACCGTGCGTCAGCGCGCCCGTCGGCCCGTCCAAAGACAGCAAGCGGCAGCTACTGCGCTCAGCTTGCGGATAGTGGGCAATCAGGGATTCGGGTAGTTCAAAGGTGAAATCGGTAACGCGCATGACACTGACTCAGACTAAAATAAGAGGCGGGTAGTCTAGTGCCGGGGCGTTCTCCCTGCAACCTTTACCCCTCTGGATAAACGTTTAACTATGAATTTTCTTGCACATTTGCATCTCGCTCATCTTGCCGATAGCTCGCTTTCCGGCAATCTGCTGGCCGATTTTGTCCGGGGTAATCCGGAAACGCACTACTCGCCTGATGTGGTAGCAGGCATCTTCATGCATCGTCGTATCGACGTGATGACCGATAACTTACCGCAGGTGCGTGAAGCCAAAGAGTGGTTTCGTAGCGAAACGCGCCGCGTCGCGCCGATTACGCTGGACGTTATGTGGGATCATTTTCTGTCGCGCCATTGGTCGGAAATCTCCCCTGACTTCCCGCTGACGGACTTTGTGCGCTATGCCCGTACCCAGGTAACCACTATTTTGCCGGAATCGCCGCCGCGCTTTATCAATCTGAACAACTATATATGGTCAGAGAAATGGCTTGAGCGCTACCGGGACATGGATTTTATCCAGAACGTCCTGAACGGCATGGCCAGCCGCCGTCCACGGCTCGATGCCCTACGCGACTCATGGTATGACCTCGATACGCATTACGATGCGTTAGAAGAACGATTCTGGCAGTTTTATCCGCAAATGATGGAACAGGCGCGGTGTAAAACCCTTTGATCGAGCCCGCATTCCCCGCCGGATAAGCAGTAGCCGCCGTCCGGCAAAAGATTGATAGACAAAACCTGTCTCATTGATTGCCAGCGCCTCTTTGTCTTATTCCCGAACACTCTCTATACTGGCCCGCGTTGCGTTCCAAAAACCCCTTAACTTTGCAGGAGAATTATATGGTACTGGTAACTCGTCAGGCTCCGGATTTCACAGCAGCTGCGGTACTGGGTAGCGGTGAGATCGTTGAAAACTTCAACTTCAAACAGCATACCAACGGTAAAACCACCGTTCTGTTCTTCTGGCCGATGGACTTCACCTTCGTTTGCCCGTCTGAACTGATCGCATTCGACAAGCGTTACGAAGAATTCCAGAAGCGCGGCGTTGAAGTTGTTGGCGTTTCCTTCGACTCTGAATTTGTCCACAACGCATGGCGTAACACCCCTGTCGACAAAGGCGGCATCGGTGCAGTGAAATACGCAATGGTTGCTGACATCAAACGCGAAATCCAGAAAGCCTACGGCATCGAGCACCCGGAAGCGGGCGTTGCGCTGCGCGGTTCTTTCCTGATCGACGCTAACGGCGTTGTTCGCCACCAGGTGGTTAACGATCTGCCGCTGGGTCGTAACATCGACGAAATGCTGCGCATGGTTGACGCGCTGCAGTTCCACGAAGAGCACGGCGACGTTTGCCCGGCACAGTGGGAAAAAGGTAAAGAAGGTATGAACGCGTCTCCGGACGGCGTGGCAAAATACCTGACCGAGAACGTTTCCAGCCTGTAATTGGCATGAATCGACAAAAGGCCCGCAAATGCGGGCCTTTTTTATTGTTAGCAGATCCGATAAGCGATTAAAACGCGAAGCAGGAGCAGCCAAGCGCGCCCCAGAAAGCCCGGTCATCTGACACCGGAATCCCCGATTTCCGCGCAATATCATGCTGGTGACCGTGTACGCCGCAGCTGCCGCAGCACTGGTGCATCTGCACCATTGCGCCAATTTTCGCCGCAGCAGGTGGCGCTGAGCGATAATGCCCTGGCACCTTCACCACTGGCGACCAGTCCGGCACAATCGGAATAGCAGGTGGTGCCAGCGGGGTGAAATGCCCGGCGGCGTAAACCACTTTGCCATCAACAACGGTCATCACCGACTCGATACCTTTGATCTCTTCTTCCGGCACGCTGAAGTAATCTTTAGACAGCACCACCAGGTCGGCCAGTTGATCTTTCTCGATGCGCCCTTTCTTACCCTGCTCGCTGGAAAACCAGGCGCTCCCGGCCGTCCACAGTTCCAGGGCAACATCACGCGGCAGACGGTTGTTATCATCGTACATCGCCATCCCGCCAACGGTACGGCCCGAAACCAGCCAGTAGAGCGCGGTCCACGGGTTGTAGCTGGCCACGCGGGTGGCGTCAGTCCCCAGCCCGACCGGAACGTCAGCCGCCAGCATTTTCGCCACCGGCGGCGTATGTTTAACCGCGTCTTTGCCGTAGCGATCGACAAAATACTCTCCCTGGAACGCCATACGGTGTTGGACCGCAATCCCGCCGCCCAGTGCTTTTACACGCTCAATGTTCCGTTCAGTAATTGTTTCGGCGTGATCGAAGAACCAGTGCAGGCCATTGAACGGGATATCACGATTAACTTTCTCAAATACGTCCAACATTCGGCTGATAGATTCATCGTAGGTGGCGTGCAGGCGGAACGGCCAGCGATGCTCCACCAGGTGACGAACCACGCGCTCCAGCTCATCTTCCATCCCCTCCGGCAGATCCGGACGTGGCTGAAGGAAGTCTTCAAAATCCGCTGCAGAAAAGACCAGCATTTCCCCCGCCCCGTTGGCACGATAGAAGTCGGTTCCCTGCCCTGGCTTGAGCATATCGGTCCAGCGTTCAAAGTCTTCCAGTTCCTGCTTCGGACGCTGGGTAAACAGATTGTAGGCAATACGTACCGTCATCTGTTTGTTAGCGTGTAACTGCTCAATGATCTCGTAATCTTCCGGGTAGTTCTGGAAGCCGCCGCCCGCATCGATGGCGCTGGTCAGTCCCAGACGGTTCAGTTCACGCATAAACTGGCGGGTCGAATTAACCTGCATTTCCAGCGGCAGTTTTGGTCCCTTTGCCAGCGTCGAGTAAAGGATCATGGCGTTCGGTTTAGCGATCAGCATTCCGGTCGGGTTGCCGTTGCTATCACGCACAATCTCACCGCCCGCCGGATCCGGCGTCGCTTTGGTATAGCCAACCGCTTTCAACGCGGCGCGGTTGAGCAAAGCCCGGTCGTAGAGATGCAGAACAAAAACCGGAGTATCCGGAGCGGCTTCATTCAGTTCTTCGAGGGTTGGCATGCGACGTTCGGCAAACTGGAATTCACTCCAGCCGCCCACCACGCGTACCCATTGTGGCGACGGCGTTCTGTCAGCCTGGTCTTTGAGCATGCGTAGCGCGTCCGCCAGTGACGGCACGCCTTCCCAACGCAATTCCAGGTTGTAATTCAGTCCACCACGAATAAGGTGCAGGTGCGAATCGTTCAGGCCCGGAATCACCGTATGTCCTTGCAGATCGACAACCTGCGTCCCTTCGGCGGCAAAGCTCATTACCCGTTCGTGGCTACCGGTCGCCAGGATCTTTCCGTTGGCGATCGCCACCGCCTCGACCTGCGGACTTTGCCTGTCGAGAGTATGAATTTTTCCGTGTGTCAGAATCAGTGTGGCAGTTTGAGACATAACAATCTCCTGAGATACCGGTCAGGCTTTTTTCAGCCATCCGGCAAACAGACGGGTTACGATGGGCATCCAGAACCAGACCACCAGCGCAACCACAAAGGCATCATTGATGAGATGCAGGAGTAACGAGCCCTTCATTGCAGGCAACACAATGCCGGTCAACCACGGCACCAGATTGGTACTGGGAAATATCACCAGCAGGGTTATCAGAAACTGTTTCCAGCGTTTGGGCTGGCGTACATGGGGCGCGGGCGGCGTAAACCAGAATGCTGCTTCGGTACGAACTTCGGTTTTGTCACCTTCCGCCAGCAGTGGAGCAATCTCTTCGACCAACACGCGGCGCGTATCGGACTGGGTCCAGCTATACAGATGCTCAAGCGTGTCGAAGCGGATAATGATGTTCCACAGGTTGTTGCCATCTGCCGGGCGAATCACGTTCGCCCCGAGATGACCGGGAAATTCAGCCGCTACAGGCATGATTTTCCCCAGCCACTGCTCATACCGCTGCGCCTGCTCAGGTAGCAGAGTGTGAGTAATTACCAACGTCACATGTTTGTTCTGCGCCATGAAGGGTTCCTTGTTGACAGGAAACAGGCCGCTTAGGCCAGGAAAGCAATACACAAAATCATTCATGGTGCATCGAGGCGGCAAGGTTGTGGATCCCCGGGAGCTTACATAAGTAAGTGACCGGGGTACGCAAGCGAAGCCAACAAAGATGCAACATGAAGGATGACATGTATTTAAGCTTTACGTTCCGGCGCGCCATGCACCATGGTATAGGCATAATCCACGCCCATACCGTAGGCGCCGCTGTGCTCGCGTACCAGATCCATTACGGCGTCGTAGGTTTCTTTGCGGGACCAGTCGCGCTGGTACTCGAGAAGAACCTGTTGCCAGGTTACGGGTACGGCACCTGCCTGTACCATGCGGTCGATAGAACGCTCATGAGCATCTACGGACGTGCCGCCGGAGGTATCCGTTACCACATAAACTTCATAGCCTGCCTCCAGTGCCATCAGCGCCGGAAAAGTCAGACATACTTCGGTCCACAGCGCGGAGATAATCAGTTTTTTACGCCCGGTCGCTTCCACCGCTTTCACAAACGCCGCATCTTCCCAGGAGTTCATTGAGGTGCGTTCAATGGGTTTGACATCAGGATGAACCGCTAACAATTCCGGCCAGATATATCCGCTAAAACTTTTGGTTTCTACAGAAGTATAAATCACCGGAACATTGAATATTTTCCCGGCTTTCGCTAATGCCACGGTATTATTTTTTAAAGTCTGGCGATCAATATTCGCCACACCGAATGACATTTGCGGCTGATGATCAATAAAAATAAGCGTAGAGTTTTGAGGGTCAATCAGTTCCCGAATAGACATAGCACACCTTCTTAATCAATAAGTTAAAAGGCAACGGTCTGTATCTGCCGTCAGCAGCAGGATCCTGAATCAGAAAGCTTGTTGAGTATAGCGGGAAATTTCTAACGAGTTATTAAAGAAAACTTACCATCCTGTGAAACTATTAATTTTGTGTTGCGATATATCCTAAACAACATCAAAAAAATGCGCATGACTCATCTAATTTATTCACTGGCATTGTTTTTCTTCATTCGGTACAACAGAAGGGTTTAATTTTGAGGATATTTTCTGCTTATGCGCATTAATCTGGATGTTTTGCTTATTCTCGACGCTCTCGACAAACAGGGTTCATTTGCCGCAGCGGCCGAGTCGCTGTTTAAAACCCCTGCCGCACTCAGCTATATGATTCAGAAGCTGGAAAGCGATTTGAATATCGAGCTGCTTGACCGTTCCGGGCACCGGGCAAAATTTACCGATACCGGACAGATGATGCTGGAAAAAGGGCGTTTGCTGCTGAATGCGGCAAAAGATCTCGAAAAGCAGGCGGTACAGCTGAGTTCAGGCTGGGAAAAAGAGCTGGCTATTGCGCTGGACGACTCCTTCCCTTTCGCCGCGCTGTTGCCCATTATCGATGAATTTCATGCGCTGAATAAGCAAACTCGCCTCAGTTTTACCCACCATACGCTGGCGGGCTCCTGGGAGGAGCTGACCCATAATGGAGCCGATATTATTCTGGGGGCAATTAATGAACCGCCAACGTCTGCAGCCTGGTCCTATAAAATGCTCGGCACGTTGGACAATGTGTTTGTCGTTGCGCCTGAGCATCCGCTGGCCGCAGCAGCAGACGGCCTGACCAGCGAACAGTTATGCCTGCATCGGGCGATTGTTATCAGCGACAGCGCCCGCTTCTGCCATCCGTTACAAACCAATCTGATGGAGGAACAGGCGCAAATCCGCGTCGATGACTTCCACAGTAAGGTGATGCTACTACGAGCCGGTATGGGCTGCGGATTTCTCCCCCGCCATATTGCCAGCCCGTGGCTTACCACGGGCGAGCTGGTGGAAAAAACGGTTATCTCATTTCGCCAAAAAGACGTGGCATATATGGCATGGCGCAATAACCGCGATGGGCTGGCACAGCGCTGGTGGCGGGAAACGCTGCTGGCAAGCCCGGAGATTGCGCGCTTATATCAATGACCTATCCATACCGAGGCGGAAATCGCCGGCAACGTCAGGATATCGTCGGCAAGCATGCCGTTGCCCTCTTTGTGCTGCCATTGACTCACGCTCAGTAATGGCGAGGCTGGCAGGACCACTTCACAAGCGTGGCCACGGTTAATCGCCACCAGGACGCGCTGTCGGTTTAGCACGCGAACAAACACTACCACGTTATCCTCGGCGTAAATCACCTGGCAACCACCGTGGCGCAGCGCCTGATTCTGGTGGCGTAATTTTGCCAACCGCTGATACAACGCCAGCAGAGTAGCGTCCTGTTTTTCAGGCTGCCACGGGAACGGTTTGCGACAAAACGGATCGTTGTTCCCGTCCAGCCCCACTTCGTCACCGTAGTAAATACAGGGCACGCCAGGCCAGGTAAACAGCCATACCACCGCTAGCGGTAACCGTGCGACGTCTTTACCGAGCAGAGATTTAAAGCGGGCGGTATCGTGGCTGTCGAGCTGATTAAACATCCGCAGCTGTTGCTGATGCGACAACCCCGCGCGGTAGTTATCCATCCATGCCATACAGGTCTGGGCATCAATGGATTGCGGGTCGTATGAGATATCGGTATTGGCGAGAAATCCCCAGAGGGGGAAAGTAAAGCCGCGATAGTTCATGGCGGCATCTTCTGCATCAGCCTGCAACCACTGGCGCGCATCGCCAAAATGCTCACCCACCACATACGCCTCTGGCTGGGTTTCTTTTGCCGCCTGCGTAATTCCGGCCACATGTTGTAGGTTGTTACGTGCGCCTCCGGCCTCTCCCAGCATGTGCACCACATCAAGACGCCAGCCGTCCATACTCCACGGCGCTTTCAGCCAGTGGCGGACGATACTGTCTTCACCACGATAAATTTCATTCACCAGGCTTTCCGAGGAAAAGTCCAGCTTAGGTAAGCTGGAATATCCCAGCCAGTCGAGCGCAACGCCGTCGGCTGAAAAATGATACCAATCGCGCCAGGGGGATTCTGGGTTATGGCACGCCCCGTCTGTTCCCCGATTATGTCGGTCAAACCAGGCGTGCGAATCGCCGCTATGGTTAAAGACGCCGTCGAGAATCAGACGCATGCCCTGCTGTTGGGTGTTGTGCCGCAGACGCAGTAGCGCCCTGTCGCCGCCAAATTGCGGATCAACATGACGGTAATCTTCGGTATCGTATTTATGCACGCTCGGGGCGGTAAATACAGGATTCAGGTACAGCGCCGTGATCCCTAACGTTTTCAGGTACGGTAGCTTTTCGCTGATGCCGTCCAAATCGCCGCCATAAAACGTGGAGCCACCGGCCTGAGCCGTAAGCGGTTCGTCCCATTCGCGCCGCACGATGTCGTGTCCGGCGGCGTGGTGGTAATAGACGTTATCCTGGCCCGCTTCACGCGACTGGCTGCGGGCAAAACGGTCCGGGAAAATTTGATAGAAAATCTGATCGGCAACCCACTGCGGACCGTTATCCGGCACATCAACCGCAAACTGCTCCAGACGCGCAGGCGGAAAACGGCTGAATCCCTGTGGGGTGAACCACAGCTGACGATCGAGCCAAAGTAATTTAAAGCTATAGCGTCGACGAGGCTGCCCGCTGGAGAGATCGATCGCCGCTCGCCACGCGGTCACACCCGGCTGCGGCTGGCTGCGCTGCTTGTGCATAGCCAGCGAAATCTCTTCGTTATCGTTTTCTGCGCGTAGCGTCACCCGCTGGGGTGGATTTTCCCCCGCCAGCCATAATGTAATCGTCAGTTGATCTTTGTTTTGCTTAACAAATGGGGCAACCGGAAGGTGCCAGGCGTTCAACATCACGTATCCCCTTTGATGATAATGACGTCACCTTGCCATAGCGAAGTGCAGGATCACTCATCATCTTAACGTTTATTGGGGGAGGAGTTCGGGGGAGGAGAAACTTGCCGGGTAACGCAAAGCTACCCGGCAAAAATATTACTGTGCTTCAGCCAGTTGGCGCTCGCGACGGCGCTTGAATCCCCATCCGACCAGCAGCAGGACAATCCACGCAAAGCCGACGTACAGCGAAATGCGGGTATCCGGATGATAGCCGATAAGCGCGATGATAAAGACCAGGAAAATCAGGCCAACAACGGTCGTCGTTACCCCACCCGGTACTTTAAATTTCAGCGCTTTGACCTCTTCCGGCGGCAGACGACGACGGAAAGCAATCTGCGACAACAGGATCATAATCCACACCCATACCGTGGCGAAAGTCGCCAAAGAGGCGATCACCAGGAAGACGTTTTCCGGCATGATGTAGTTAAGATACACCGCAAACAGCAGCGCGATAGTCATCACCATTACCGTCACCCACGGCACGCCACGACGCGACGTCTTGGCGAACATTTTCGGGGCACTGCCCTGCTCCGCCATGCCGTGTAGCATACGCCCCACACCGAAGACGTCAGAGTTAATAGCCGACAGCGACGCAGTCAGAACCACAAAGTTGAGGATCCCGGCAGCAAAGGTAATGCCCATATGCTGGAACGTCATAACGAACGGGCTACCGTCGGTACCCACCTGGTTCCACGGGTAGATAGACATAATGACGAACAGCGTCCCCACATAAAACACCAGGATACGCATTGGTACGGAGTTGATGGCGCGCGGAATAGATTTTTCCGGGTCTTTGGCTTCGCCTGCGGTAATCCCGATAATCTCAATCCCGCCATAGGCAAACATCACCATTTGCAGCGACATCACCATGCCGAGCCAGCCGTTGCTGAAGAAGCCACCGTTGCTCCATAAGTTATGGATACCGGTTGGTTGCCCGCCGTTGCCAATCCCCCAAATGATGATACCGAAACCGGCGACAATCATGATGATAATGGTGGCGACTTTGAAGAACGAGAACCAGAACTCCAGCTCACCAAACACCTTCACGCTCATCAGGTTGATGGCGCAGATAATCAGCACCACGCTGAGTACCCAAATCCAGTGCGGTACCGCCGGGAACCAGACGCCCATGTATATGCCGAAGGCTGTCACGTCGGCAATGGCGACAATCAGGATTTCAAAACAGTAGGTCCAGCCGGTAATGTAGCCTGCCAGCGGTCCGAGGTTTTCCTGCGCGTAGCGCGAGAAGGAGCTGGCTGCCGGGTTATGAACAGACATTTCGCCCAGCGCACGCATAATAATGTACGCCGCGACACCGCCGATAATATAGGCCAGCAATACGCTTGGCCCCGCCATTTTGATAGCGTCGGCCGAGCCGTAAAACAGCCCGGTACCAATTGCTGAACCTAATGCCATAAAGCGGATGTGCCGGGTGCTCAGCCCACGCTTTAGCTTGTTATTACTTTCCATCGATTCCTAACCTGTTAACACAATAAAAAAACCACGGGGCCATGTTAATAGCCCCGTGGTTAAAACTTATTGTCAGTGATATTAGTGTGCGCTGGAGGTCACCTGTCGACCCGCGGCGCGATCCCAGATAACTGCCAGGACCACCATCACGACTGTTGGCATCAACCACGCCAGCCCCTGCTCCGCCAGCGGTAAACGCTGGGTCCAGGCCGGTAACACGTCGCCAATTGCAGAAGCTTTAATGCCATCAAGGATACCAAAAATCAGGCTGATAAACATCGCAGGTGCAATGACGCGGGAAGAATTATGCCACCATGAGCGGGTAAAGCTTAATACAACCAGTGCGATACATGGCGGATAGATAGCCGTCAGCACCGGAATAGAGATCTGAATCAGATGGCTCAGACCCAGGTTAGAAACCACCATCGAGAAGCCGCCGAGGATAAATACCAGCGTGCGATAAGACAGTGGAACGTACTGGGCAAAGAACTCTGCGCACGCACAGGTCAGGCCAACCGCGGTGACCAGACAGGCGATGAAAATCAGCGCCGCCAGCAGGAAGCTTCCTGCACCGCCAAAGGTGTGCTGAACATACGCATGCAGAATCGCCGCGCCGTTAGCAGACTGATCGACCAGAATCGCGCTATCTGAACCCAGACGGAACAGCGCGAGATACAGCAGCGTTAAGCCCACACCCGCCATTAAACCCGCCCAAACGGTATAACGAGTCAGCAGACGCGCTTCAGTAACACCACGCGAGCGAGCGGCGTTAACGATAACAATACCAAACACCATCGCGCCCAGCGTATCCATGGTCAGATACCCGTTCACGAAGCCATTAGAAAACGCCGCAGTTTGATAGGCTTCCATCGCATTACTGATCGGGCCTGCTGGCCAGACGATTGCAGCGACAGACAGGACCACCAGCGCCAGGATTTTCAGCGGTGCCAGGAAATTACCCACCGTATCCAGCAGTTTGCCCGGATAAAGCGAAACCAGAATGACAATCGCGAAATAGATAACGCTATAGATAAACAGCGGCAGCGCAGAATCACCAGTCAGCGGTGCAATCCCGACTTCGAAAGAGACCGTCGCGGTACGCGGGGTAGCGAATAACGGCCCAACGGCCAGATAGCAAACGGTCGCCAGCAGCAGACCGGCAACTTTACCGATAGGCGTGCTCAGTCGGTCCACACCACCGCCGACTTTCGCCAGCGCGACAACGGTAAGTACCGGCAGGCCAACGGCCGTAATCAAAAAGCCAAAAGCCGCAGTCCAGACGTGTTCACCTGCCTGCAAACCAACCATTGGGGGGAAAATGATGTTACCTGCACCAACGAACAGTGCAAATGTCATAAATCCCAAAGCGATAATATCGCGCGATTTTAACTGATGGGTCATAAAGTCTTACTGCCTGTGGATGTGGTGTTGAAAATAGTAAATTTTTGCCTTTCCCTGGGGGACAATACAGCGGCATTTTTGCTCAATTCCAGCGGGAAACACTCCCGACCTGGCGCGGCGAAGAATAGTTTTTCGATTTACCGCGTAAATGCAGTCGGTATGACAGCACCTGGAGCGCAATTTAAACGCTTATAACGTTTTAAAGCAAGGTGGGATCCAAAAACCAGAACAATATAGCGATATGAAAAATAGGGTTAGCACAAAACACCATTTCATGGAAAAAGGTATGGGTAATAATTCGAACAAAAAACAATCAAACGTCGTAAAATTCAGGAGGCATCTATTGACCACATAAAAAAAACCAGCTTGCGCTGGCTTTTGGAAAGATTATCTTACGAATACGTCTTAGCCGTTACTTTTGGCAATGAAACGTTCCGGGATCATGAAACTAAATCGCGTCCCTTTGCCTGGTTCGCTTTCGATGTTCAAACGGCTGTCGTGGTGATGCAGCGCATGTTTCACGATGGCCAGACCCAGACCGCTACCGCCCGTTTGTCGCGATCTCGCCTTATCCACACGATAAAAACGTTCGGTCAAACGTGGTATATGCTCGGGGGCAATGCCCGGACCGTTGTCTTCCACGCAAAACTCCGCCCCTGACGGCACATGCTGCCAGCGTACGGTAATGTGCGTTCCCGCTGGTGTGTGGTTCACCGCGTTGTACACGAGATTCGAGATAGCGCTACGCAACTGCTCCTCGTTGCCTCGCACATTCAGGCTGTTATCGACATCAAAGGTAAACGTATGTTTATGCTGGCTCAGGGTTTGCGCTTCGTGCTCGATCACGCGCAGCATCATAGGCACATCGACTTTCTCATTCAGTTGCAACGTCGGCGCAGCTTCAATTTTTGACAGCGTCAGCAGCTGTTTCACCAGGCCTTCCATACGGTACGTTTGTTCGCGCATGGTATGCAGCGCTTTTTCGCGCGTTGTCCCTTCCAGCGGGTGCTCCTGCATCATTTCCAGGTAGCCTTGCAGCACCGTCAGCGGTGTGCGCAACTCATGGCTGGCGTTGGCGAAAAAGTTACGCCGTGAACCTTCCAGTTGGTGCATCTGGGTAACGTCGCGCGCCACCATCAACAATTGCTTATCGGTATAGGGCATCACGCGAATTTCCAGATGCCGTCCGGTATTGAGCACCAGATTGATTGGCCGGCTAAAATCGCGCGTTTTCAGATATTGTGTGAATTCCGGGTAGCGCAGCAGGTTAAGAATATTTTGCCCGCTATCGTCCGGCCAGCGCAGTCCCAGAACCTGCTGAGCCAGTCCGTTACACCAGAAGATACCGCCTTCTTCGGTGGTCAACACCACCGCGTCGGGTAGTGATTCCGCCCCGCTGCGAAAACGTTTAATCAGGTTACCCAGTTCTCGACGGCGCTTTTTGTTGCGAAGCTGCATTTGATGCAGCCCATATAACAACGGCTCCCAACTGCCTCGCCCCGGCGGCGGCGTCATGCTTCTGTCGACCCATAACCACCAGGACAAACGTAATAAATTCCAGAAATGCCAGATAAGCAGGCCCGTTACCGACGCCAGTAAAAACCAGGGCAGGTAACCGAAAAAAGCGCTAAGGATAAATGCTGGTATGCAGCACAGGATCAGCTCCAGTACCAACCTTTTCCATGACAATCGTTCTAGCAAACGTCTTACTCCATAAACGGCCTAATCCATCAGGCCCTGATTCTTGTCAGTCAGAAGCGGGTCGAAAAACGATATCCCGTCCCGCGAACTGTCTGCACCATTCGATCGTGTCCGCTGTGCTCCAGCGCTTTACGTAAGCGGCGGATATGCACATCCACTGTCCGGTCTTCTACGTAGACATTGGTTCCCCAGACATGATTGAGGAGTTGTTCACGGCTGTAGACGCGCTCGGGGTGAGTCATAAAGAAGTGCAACAGTTTGAATTCGGTCGGCCCCATATCCAGCGGTTCTTCGCCGGTCATCACGCGATGCGAAGTGGGATCAAGACTCAGCCCCTGCATCTCAATAACCTCTTCCACCGCCATGGGGGAAATTCGACGCAGCACAGCTTTAATACGCGCCACCAGCTCCTTGGGAGAAAACGGCTTGGTAATATAGTCATCCGCACCGGTTTCCAGACCCCGGACGCGATCTTCCTCTTCTCCCCTCGCCGTCAGCATCATCACGGGGATGTCCCGCGTCATGGCTTCGCGCTTGAGATGCTTAATAAACTGTAGACCCGAGCCGCCGGGAAGCATCCAGTCAAGCAGGACGAGATCCGGCCAGGGTTCATTGAGTTGGTTCACAGCACTGTCATAGTCTTCGGCTTCTACGGGTTGAAAACCGTTTTGCTCGAGCACGAAGCAGACCATTTCACGAATTGGAGCTTCATCTTCTACGACCAGAATACGTCTCGCCATGATTTGCCCTGTTTATAATTAAATCGTTTGCCATCAATACGGTGCCATTATGCGTCAGTTTTATGACAGATTTATGAAAAGATAGTCCAGGTTTAACGCAGCCAGACGAATTATGACAGCCCGGAGACAAGATATTACCGTCTCTGAAAGGTTATAATCCCCGCCACTGTTTTATCGTCATGGAACTCTTATGCGCATCCTTCACACGTCTGACTGGCATCTGGGCCAAAATTTCTACAGCAAGAGCCGCGCCGCTGAACATCAGGCCTTTCTCGACTGGCTGCTGGAAACGGCACAATCCCAGCAGGTGGATGCCATTATTGTGGCGGGCGATATTTTCGATACCGGCTCACCGCCAAGCTACGCCCGTGAGCTGTATAACCGTTTTGTCGTCAATCTGCAGCAAACTGGCTGTCATCTGGTCGTGCTGGCAGGCAACCACGACTCCGTCGCCACGCTCAATGAATCCCGCGATATTCTGGCGTTTCTCAACACCACGGTCGTTGCCAGCGCCGGCCATGCGCCGCAGGTGCTGCCGCAACGTGATGGCACGCCGGGAGCGATCCTGTGTCCGGTTCCTTTCTTACGACCACGTGACATCATTACCAGCCAGGCCGGGCTAACCGGACAAGAAAAACAGCAGCATCTGCTGGGGGCGATCACCGACTATTACCAGCAGCAGTATCAGGACGCCTGCACGCTGCGTGGCGATCGAAACCTGCCCATCATTGCGACCGGCCATTTGACCACCGTTGGCGCCAGTAAAAGTGACGCCGTACGTGACATTTATATCGGTACGCTGGACGCCTTTCCGGCGCAAAACTTTCCACCCGCGGACTACATCGCACTGGGGCATATTCACCGGGCGCAGGTTATCGGCGGGACGGACCATATTCGCTACTGCGGTTCACCGATTGCCCTCAGTTTTGACGAGTGCGGCAAAAACAAATGTGTACATCTGGTGAGCTTTGAAGCGGGGAAACTCAGCGCCGTTGAAAATCTCACCGTACCGGTCACCCAGCCGCTTGCGGTACTGAAAGGCGATTTAGCCGCCATTACCGCCCAGCTTGAACAGTGGCGTAACGTGCCACAAGAGCCGCCGATATGGCTGGATATTGAAATCACCACCGACGACTATCTGCATGACATGCAACGTAAGATCCAGGCCTTAACCGAAGATTTACCGGTCGAGGTGTTATTGGTGCGCCGCAGTCGGGAACAACGTGAACGTATTATGGCCAATGAACGACGCGAAACGTTAAGCGAGCTAAGCGTAACGGAAGTTTTTGACCGCCGCCTGGCGCTGGAAGAGCTCGAGGAGCCTCAGCGTGAGCGGTTGAATCAGCTGTTTAGCGCAACCTTACACACGCTTGCCGGGGAGAGTGAAGCATGAAAATTCTCAGCCTGCGCCTGAAGAACCTCAACTCCCTGAAGGGAGAATGGAAAGTCGATTTCACAGCAGAACCTTTTGCCAGCAACGGGTTGTTCGCCATTACCGGGCCAACGGGCGCGGGGAAAACCACCCTGCTGGACGCGATTTGCCTCGCCCTGTACCACGAAACACCGCGCCTGAATACCGTGTCACAGTCGCAAAACGACCTGATGACTCGCGATACCGCGGAGTGTCTGGCCGAAGTTGAGTTTGAGGTGCGCGGCGAAGCCTACCGCGCATTCTGGAGCCAGAACCGGGCGCGCAATCAGCCCGAGGGCAACCTGCAGGTCCCGCGCGTAGAGCTAGCCCGCTGCGCTGACGGTAAAATCCTCGCCGATAAAGTCAAAGACAAGCTGGAGATGACAGCCGAGCTTACCGGGCTGGATTACGGGCGTTTTACCCGTTCGATGCTACTGTCTCAGGGCCAGTTTGCCGCCTTTCTTAATGCCAAACCGAAAGAGCGCGCCGAGCTTCTGGAGGAGTTAACTGGTACTGAGATCTACGGCCAAATCTCCGCCATGGTGTTTGAAAAGCACAAGTCGGCGCGTACGGAGCTGGAAAAACTGCAGGCCCAGGCCAGTGGCGTGGCGCTGTTAGCACCAGAGCAGGTGCAGTCCCTGACGGAAAGTTTGCAGGTACTTACTGACGAAGAAAAACAATACCTTACCAGCCAACAAACCCAGCAACAGCACCTCAACTGGCTTATTCGGCAAAATGAGCTTCAGACGGACATAAACCGCCACCAGCAGGCATTAGAGGCAGCACTTCAGGCGCAAGAAGACGCGCAGCCGCAGCTGGCAGCGCTGAGCCTGGCGCAGCCGGCCAGAGCATTGCGCCCTCACTGGGAGCGAATCCAGGAACAAACGGCTACTATCGAGCGTACGCGCCAGAAGATTCAGGAAGTGAATACTCGCTTACAAAGCAGCTTAGCGCTGCGCGGGCGTATCCGTCAGCAGGCGCACACGCAATCGACCGCGATACTCGCCGAACAACAGACGTTAACCGACTGGCTGAACGAACATGACCGCTTCCGCTTATGGAGTAGCGAACTGGCAGGATGGAAAGCGCTGCTGGCGCAACAGTCCGACGCCAGCGCCCAGCTACGCCAGTGGCAACAGCTGCGGGAGAACGACACACGTAAGCTCGATGCCCTGCAGCTTCCCACGTTGACCCTTTCGCCGCAGGAAGTGACAGAAGCGCTGGCGCAACATGTGCAGCTTCGTCCACTACGCCAGCGCCTCAGTAATCTGCACGGGCAAATCGCCCCGAAGCAAAAGCAGCTGGCACAGCTACGCGCTTCACTGGTGCAGCGCCAGCAAGAGCTGACCCAGCGCAACGCGGTACTTGCCGAGAAACGTCAGCGCTATAAAGATAAAAATCAGCAACTTGCCGATGTGAGACTCATTTGCGAGCAGGAAGCCCGCATCAAAGATCTGGAAAGCCATCGGGCATTACTGGAATCCGGCAAACCTTGTCCGCTTTGTGGCTCTATTACACATCCGGCTATCGCGCGTTACCAGACGCTTGAGCTGAGCGTAAATCAGGCACGACGTGAAGCGCTGGAAAAAGAGGTCAAAACGCTGGCCGATGAGGGTTCAACCCTGCGCGGGCAGCTTGAGGCGATAACGCAGCAACTTCAGCGCGATGAACATGAAGCACAGAGTCTTTCTCAGGAGGAGCAAGCACTTACTCAAGAGTGGTTGACCGTTACCGCCAGCCTCAACGTATCGCTACAACCGCAGGATGACATTGCCCCGTGGCTGGCCGCTCAGGAAGAGTACGAACAACAGCTTCACCAGTTAAGCTTGCGTCATACCCTGCAGGCGCAAATCGCCGCGCATACCGAACAGATTACTCAACTCCAACAGCATATTGACCAGCGCCAGGCGACGTTAACCTCAGAGCTGGACCGTCATGGTCTGGCCCTTCCGCCCGAGGACGAAGTCTCCCCATGGTTAAGCGAACGGGCGAACGAAGCGCAAATGTGGCAACAGCGCCAGAATGAACTGACCGAGATACAGGCCCGGATTGCCCAGCTTGCGCCGCTGCTGGAAACGCTGCCAGAATCAGAGGCTCTTTCTGAAATCATTGAGGATCTGTCGCTGGAAAACTGGCGGCAGGTGCACGACGATTGCCTCTCTTTACAGGGACAGTGGCAAACCTTGCAGCAGCAGGAAGCACAGGACGTTCAGCGCGCCGCAGACATTCAGGCGCAGTTTGATGCCGCATTGCAGGCCAGCATCTTTGACAATCGTGACGCCTTTATCGCCGCCTTGCTGGATGAAGAGACCTTCAACCGTCTTGAGCTGTTGAAACAATCGCTGGAAAACCAGCAACAACAGGCACAAACGCTGCTTAATCAGGCCCAGCAGGCGCTGGTGACTCATCAACAGCAGCAACCAACCGGGGTGGATCTCACGCTCACGGCACAACATCTTCGCGACACGCTGGCGCAGCTCACCCAACTGCTGCGGGATAACACCACTCGTCAGGGAGAAATTCGCCAGCAGCTCAGGCAGGATACTGAAAACCGCCAGCAGCAGCAGGCGCTGATGCTGGAGATTGAAAAAGTCGCGCAGCAGGTCGAAGACTGGGGCTATCTGAATGCGCTGATCGGCTCGAAAGAGGGAGATAAGTTCCGCAAATTTGCCCAGGGGCTGACGCTGGATAACCTGGTCTGGCTTGCCAACAACCAGTTAACCCGTCTGCACGGTCGCTATTTGTTGCAGCGCAAAGCTAGCGAAGCGCTGGAGCTGGAAGTGGTCGATACCTGGCAAGCCGATGCGGTGCGTGACACGCGTACGCTCTCCGGCGGCGAGAGCTTCCTGGTGAGTCTGGCGCTGGCGCTGGCATTGTCCGATCTGGTCAGCCACAAAACGCGAATTGACTCCCTGTTCCTCGACGAAGGCTTCGGTACGCTGGACAGCGAAACGCTGGATACCGCGCTGGACGCACTGGATGCACTCAACGCTAGCGGTAAAACCATTGGCGTGATCAGCCACGTCGAAGCAATGAAAGAACGCATTCCGGTGCAAATCAAAGTGAAAAAAATCAACGGGCTGGGCTACAGCAAACTCGACAACACTTTCAGAGTGGAATGACGCTGATTTTTCGACGTATTGATATTGCCGACAAGATCGGCAATATCATTCCCTGCATATTATTCTTACGCTTAAAAAATAACCGCTAGCGGTAAATCATATCAAAGGTCGCCGTGGCGTTGATTTCGCCGGCCCGCAAGTTCTCATTTAAACGTATGACGTGAGCTTTAAACGGCAGAGCGATGCTCCCTTCTGCACCATTTTTTATCGTGGACAGGAGCTCGCCAAAATTCACTAACCGATCGTTATATAAAATTTGCACACCGACACCTTGCGCAGACGTCGGAGAATCAAGATCATTTAATGTCAGAATAGTGCTATCGCCTGCTGCCGTTGTACCAGAAAATAATACATTGACATTGGTATCCTGATCGCACGTCAAATCAATTTTAAAATCAACCGCATCACCAGTATCACCCGGGTTATTCAGACTGACAGTTTTAAAGTAACGACCCAAATTAACAGAAATATTCTTACTATTAAGCACACAACTGGCACTGTTAACTACCACATCTGCATCGGTAAAGTTAATATGAAGTTGGGCGGCGGATTCATATATTCGGGAAGCACTAAATCGTGATAATTGCAAGGGAGTATCTGTAATAGGTTGCCCGGTTGAGATTAATCGCACCTCAAACATTGCCGATACATTTGTGTATTCACACCCCTTACATGTTTTATTACCCTCGGCCTTTGCCGGAGAATAAAAAATACGGGCATCACTTGGTGAGTAGCTTTTGCCACTATCAACAGACAACCACCAAATTTTAATCCCAATGCCTGGGTTATTCGTCTGATAAACATATTCTTCAACACCATTTACCAGCGTCAATGATGAGTCATCATATCCGCGATAGATTGGGTGCACCCCATTACAAAATATATCCGATTGATTTGGAGCACTAAGATAACCGCTATCCCATAGGACAGTTCCTGCAGGGACATCGCGCTGAGCGTTAATAGTCGGAACGGTGACCGTATAGGTTGCGGCTGTCGTATCATTTTTATAATAACATGAAGCATAACTTACCACTGACCAGTTTAGTACAAAAAATACAATCACATACCTAATGAAGGATATCATTATCACTTTTCACCTTTATTTACACTCTGCCGCTAATATAGCAACGGCTTTGTTGGTAAGTTCATCGGCAGGAATAGCAATCTGCGCGGTACACTGCTGTGTCGCTTTCTCACCCCACTTCACCATAACGCGATCGCCTGCCGATACACCGGTTAAATAAACCTGTCCATTATCACCCACGATACTGGCATAATTTTTTTCGTTTTCCCCTGCCAATGCCGCAAGCGCGCCGAAAGGAACGTTATTTCCATTATGTTGTAGCGTTAACAAAACACGTATACCGGTGCGTGCAGAAAATGTTGCCAGTGTGACCGCACCACGCGAAGGAATCACCTGTTTGACGGGCTCCTCAATATCAACCTGCGGGTTACTTGCCGTATTCAATATAATGTTATTCGTTCGATAGGGTGAGGCATATGGAATAACAGCGTAGCCATAGGAATCAGTATATACGCCGGTACTGTTTTCTACTTTAATATCAGGCCCATCGTCGGCATCGACTAAGGTCACCGTTTCAGGTAGCGACTGTGCTAAAGTAAACCCGCCAGCATGGCCGATAATCCCACCTTGTAACTTATAATTCACTTGCCGGCTGTTGTTGTCATAATTGTACCCACCAGAAACAGAGCCAAATGAGCCTTGCCAGGTGGCATTCATACTTCCATTCTCCCCCATTCCATTATTCCCCCAGGACTGCTGGAGATTATAATTGAGGTTATCATCCTGCAATGCAGTACCACTGATCCCAATCAGATGTTGCTGACTACGATGACGGTTATCTGTATAAGTATAATTCGCCCAGGCACTGGGTAACCATTTATCTAAGGGAATACTGACAGTAAATGAAACCTGCTCATCTCGATGTGAGGTTGGCGTTTGCGTCAACGAATAGTTGAGCATAAATCGGATCCGTTCCCAGTTCTGGTTATAACCGACAGATACCGTGCGCTCATATCCCGCCAGTCCCCAGTAATCTTGCTGATAACCGGAGATATAGAAAGAACCTAGCTCATTCAAGCTCTGGCTGATATTTACCTGAAAGCGGCTACGACGGTTATTGGTATTGCGATAAGCATAAAAACTGTCGTCATCAATATCGTTAGTTCGGTTATTTAACGTTTCCGTAAACGTATAAAAATTACGGGTAGAGTAACGATAACTCGCAAGCGTAAGATTGGTGTTGGTCGTATCGATATTCTTCGCATACTGGGCACGATAAGACATCCCCTGCCAGACGTTATCAGCCACTTCGCTTCTGGCCGTTGTGGCATCAAACGAAAATGCGCCAAAATCATGAAGATCGATACCAAAACCTAATGCCGCGGAACGATAAAAATCACTGCCCAACACGCCGCTATACACGGTAAAACCATAAGGCAACCCATAGATAAGTTGCGCTTCGACCAGATTAGGATCCTCTGATGTATCATTATTTTGGTAATGCCCGGCGGCAACGCTATATTGCAATGCCCCCTGTCGCTGCATGATAGGTAAAGAAGACGACGTCTGAACGAATCTACGCTCACTCCCATCAGCCTCCGTGATTGTTATATCGAAATCACTGCCGGAAGATACCTGCGGTACATCCGTAATTTCAAACGCCCCTGCGCTAACATAGGTTTGATAGAGGGTGTAGCCATTTTGCTTAATGGTCACCTTAGCATCGCTTTTCGCAATCCCCCGGATCACCGGCGCAAACCCTTGTTGGCTATAGGGCAGCATAGCGGTATCTGTTTGCAGACGAATACCACGAATCGGAAGGCTGTCAAAAATATCTCCCGCAGTAGAGCTATCGCCGAGCGTCAGTTGGCTACGCAGGCGCTTTATATCCCGCTGAATATACGTCGAAATGTTTTCCCAACCATCTCCGCTTTGGTAATTTCCATTGTTTCGTATGCGCCACGGCCCTACATTCAGTCCACTGTTTAAGCTCAGGTAATTTTGTGTCGACGAGCCCTGAGAGCTGTAGTGTGTTTTAGAGCCGCTATAGTAATAACCCAACAGGGCAGCAGGTATCCCATCATCCCAATTATCAGGGTCGATATACCCCTGCACTTCCTGATTAACAGCAACTTGCGGAACACGAATATCCAGCCGTTGTTGCTGAGTGGAGAAAGTCCAGGAAGCCTCTTCAATGTAACGTCCGATATCATCAACCGTGGCGTCATCAGACATCGTTTTCATCAATGGCATTTTGCTGACATTGACGCCATAGGCGGCCAGTTCTGATTTTTTTAACACGGGAATGAGTGCGGTATGGGCTTCATTAAGCACATACGTCACATTCTTTTTTTCAACAAAATGATTATTAAAATAAACAGAACTGAGGTAGACGCCTGGTGCAAGTGCATTATCGTCTAAAAAAGTACGGATCGTCTCTGCGCTGTCTATTGGGGAATCAAAACGTAGCGCATCAATATTAAACTCATCATCAGCAACTTGTGATTCAGCGATACAAAACGGACTACACAACATCAACGCGGTGGCAATAGCTGATAATTTCAATGAGAGTATTTCATGATAATTATTGATAGGCCGCATATTGTGGATATCCTTATCCGCCAAATTTAAAGTGACTTTTCCTGTTCGGAAGTGGCATTACCGTAGTCGTCGATTGCGCTCCACCGAACAGACTTAGCGTTCCCACCCGGTAGGGAATAGATCATTTTTGAATAGGGTGAAATCATCATAGACACAGCGGAAAGCGTATCTTTCGGCGGCTTTACCTCTTTGCCGTCAACGGTCATGTTATGCAAAGAAATATAGTATGCCGTCGGGTTATCCACAGCCAAACGTCCACCTGAAACAGAAAATATCAGACTTTTGTATGCTTCTTGCGCGTCGCTTTTATTTAATCCTTTTGGTCGCCATATCAGCTTAATACGACTGCGGGTAGCCAATTGTAGCTTACTTTGTTGAACTAACACTTTAGGCGTCGCTTCGATAGACTTGATATTAGCCCAAAAAATTTGTTCACGATCTTTTGCCAGGATGCCATTTTTATCGACTGAGATAAAATGCAGGATATTCGTCTGTCCGCCAATAAGTTTAAATAACGGAGGAGTAATAATAAGAGGAGGCTTACTTTTATCATTCTTATCGAAGTTATCAACCCATGCCTGAACAAGCTGATTACCATTACCCGTGTTTTTTACCGTTGCCTGAACTTCATCCACATCTCCAGGATAAATAATACGTGTATTGCTAATTTGCACCCCCGCCAAAGCAGTGTTTTGAAAAAGAATGAATATTGCTGAAAACAGCAAACCAGAAATGTTGAGATTCATCATTCATCCCTTATGGCTAAATCTCGAAAAGAATTACAGGACATACCCTGATTATCCTATGGCATATCCTGTCTGAACTTACGTCACACCCACTCTACGTCCCTTATGGATAGTAAATGGTATAGGTTGTGGTTGCGGCAAACTCGCCGCCTTTGATACTCGCCGGATCAACGGTTGCCACAACTTTTGATGTGAAGTTAAACGTCAGGTCATTTTCTTCGCTTGCCCCAGTCGTTTGAGCAAAAGCAGAGTTCGCTTCGTCGTTAAAAACGACTTTATCATTGCTGGCATCAGCGCCATAAACCACAATACCAACACCGGTATCAACGCCGCCAGTAAGCGCTTTCAGCTGCGTATTTTCCGTTGCGGTATCACCTGCAAAGGTCAGGTTTACCACAGTATTTGCCGGGCACTTAGTCAATTTAATTGCAAATGGCTGAACCTGAGACGCTTCTTCGCCAATACCAGCAAAGGCGTTCGTACCCAGCGGGGTAAAGGGTACCTGAACATCTTCGCTGTCTGTATCAACCTGGCAAGGTGGGTTAATAATAGTACCGGTAAAAGTGACGGTGCCCTGGTCATCAGTTAAGTCTGCCGCATGCACAACATTGATAGCCGCAACAAGCAACAAAGAGGCAGAAAGGAGTACTTTCTTTTTCATGTAAAATTTCCCTATAATAAATTTTATTATCTTTCGAATGCTGTCTCTGAAATTTCCGCCAAAGACTTTTGCATATAAAAATCCCAAACAGTCCTCAGAAGAGGTCCGAAAGATAGAATCTTATGCGTTCTAACCCAATGAATATTGTGGTCGACATATATAATATAATATGATTTTTAATTCATCAACAACACAAAGACAAAAAATAATATCATTACAAAACAGCGAGTTATAATAAGTTAATCGATAAAATAAAAACAATATTTAAATAATTTATAGCTATGCGCTTTATATATAAAAAATAAATCACTATCGATTCATATACACTGTGAATACAATAATCCATTCCCAACCAGAAATCGCCCATCAATAAATTATTATTTTAGTGTATTTTATATATTGAAAAGACTACAATTCAGAGTCCGTATGTTATCGGCATCTAACATGCAAATAATTGCTTTCAAGAATAATTGCAATCGTTCGTTCAGACTTCACAAATATGATAGCATTAGCCCTACTTAGCTGTTGTTGCTGTGTATGACAGGTGGTATGAAAAAAGTCATTTTCTCTTTAGCCTTGGGGACGTTTGGGCTGGGCATGGCCGAGTTTGGCATCATGGGTGTACTCACCGAATTGGCGCGGGACGTGGGTATTTCCATTCCTGCCGCTGGCCATATGATTTCGTTTTACGCCTTTGGCGTGGTGCTTGGCGCACCCATTATTGCACTCTTTTCCAGCCGCTTTTCGCTCAAGCATATTCTGCTGTTTCTGGTCACGCTATGTGTAATTGGCAACGCCATTTTCACCCTCTCCTCCTCGTATTTTATGCTGGCGGTGGGCAGGCTGGTTTCAGGCTTCCCGCACGGCGCGTTTTTTGGCGTTGGCGCAATTATCCTGTCGAAGCTCGCCCGCCCGGGAAAAGTAACCGCCGCCGTCGCGGGCATGATTTCGGGTATGACCGTTGCCAATCTGGTTGGCATTCCCGTCGGCACCTGGCTGAGTCAGGAATTTAGCTGGCGCTATACGTTCCTGCTGATTGCCGTCTTTAATATCGCCGTGATGGTCTCGGTCGCTTTTTGGGTGCCCAACATCAGCGATGAAGCAAAAGGAAACCTGCGCGAACAATTTCACTTTTTGAAAAGCCCCGCCCCGTGGCTCATTTTCTCCGCCACCATGTTTGGTAACGCCGGGGTTTTCGCCTGGTTTAGCTACGTCAAACCATACATGATGTTCATCTCCGGCTTTTCCGAAGCGCTGATGACCTTCATCATGATGCTGGTAGGATTAGGAATGGTGTTGGGAAATCTGCTGAGCGGTCGGCTGTCTGGTCGCTATACGCCGCTGCGCATTGCGGTGATAACCGACTTCGTGATTGTGCTGGCTCTGCTGTTGCTCTTTGCCTTTGGCGGGATCAAAGCCGCGTCGCTGACCTTCGCCTTTATTTGCTGCGCGGGCCTGTTTGCCCTGTCGGCACCGCTGCAAATTTTATTGCTGCAAAATGCTAAAGGAGGGGAGCTGCTGGGTGCGGCTGGCGGGCAAATTGCCTTTAACCTCGGCAGCGCGATTGGCGCCTACAGCGGTGGCATGATGCTGACGCTGGGCTTTGCCTACAACTACGTGACGCTGCCGGCGGCACTGCTGTCGTTTTCTGCGATGTCGTCACTGTTGCTGTACGGTCGCCTGAAGCGCGCAGTACCCCAGATGACACACGCTGCCGGATAGCATCTGCGCTACCCGGCTACGCGAACCTTACTCCTGCGGCCACAGCCAGGCCGCACCGCGTACACCGCTGGAATCCCCGTGTAGCGCCTTGCGTAGAGGCGTTTCGCATTCGCCGCCAAAGACAAACTGCTTAATCAACGTCGGAACGTTTTGATACAGTCGATCGACATTGCTCATTCCGCCCCCCAGCACAATGACGTCCGGATCGAGAATATTCACCACATGTGCCAGTGATTTCGCCAGACGACGCTCATAGCGGCTCAACGCCTGCTCCGCAAGAGCATCCTGCGCAGTAACAAGGCTGATAATTTCATTGCCTTTGAGCTGCTTACCGCTCAGACGCTGGTAGTCGGTGGCAAAGCCGGTCCCGGAAATGAAGGTTTCAATGCAGCCTTGTTTACCGCAATAACAGGGGACTTCCTGTCGAAAACGCAGCTCATCTTCGTCCATCCATGGCAGCGGATTATGCCCCCACTCGCCCGCGGTACCGTTACCGCCCGTGTGCGCCCGACCATTCATTGCCACTCCTGCGCCACATCCAGTGCCGATAATCACTGCAAACACGGTTTGCGCCCCGGCCGCCGCACCATCCACCGCTTCTGAAACCGCCAGACAGTTGGCATCATTTGCCAACCGCACTTCACGATTCAGACGCGAACTCAGGTCTTTGTCAAAAGGTTGTCCGTTAAGCCAGGTCGAGTTGGCATTCTTCACCACCCCGGTGTAGGGCGAGATTGAACCTGGAATGCCCATTCCCACGGTTCCCGTCTGACCGGTGGCGTTTTCCGCCATCTCCACCAGCGTGGCAATGGTTTCTATCGTTTGCCGATAATCATCACGCGGCGTGGGCAGGCGATGGCGAAAAAGCTGTTCGCCCGCATCGCCAAGCGCAATAACTTCCGTTTTCGTACCGCCCAAATCGATACCTATACGCACTGTTTGCTCCTCTTCCCGATTAACAATGCAAGCATAGCGACAATTCGCTATCATGCCCGCTGGATTTAACGACAAGGCCGTGGAAATTATCATGCTGTGGTTCAAAAATTTAATGGTTTACCGTCTTAGCCGCGATGTTTCTTTGCGAGCCGAAGAGATGGAAAAACAGCTGGCATCAATGACGTTCACCCCTTGCGGTAGCCAGGATATGGCAAAAATGGGCTGGGTTCCGCCGATGGGATCGCACAGCGATGCATTAACGCATACCGCCAATGGCCAAATTATTATCTGCGCCCGCAAAGAAGAAAAAATTCTGCCGTCGCCGGTTATCAAACAGGCGCTGGAAGCCAAAATATTCAAACTGGAAGCTGAGCAAGGTCGCAAACTTAAGAAGACCGAAAAAGACTCGCTGAAAGATGAAGTTCTGCACTCATTGCTGCCGCGCGCCTTTAGCCGCTTCAGCCAGACAATGATGTGGATCGATACCGTCAACGATCTGATCATGGTTGATTGTGCGAGCGCGAAAAAAGCCGAAGATACGCTGGCGCTGCTGCGTAAGAGTCTCGGTTCACTGCCGGTCGTTCCGCTGACGATGGAAAACCCTATTGAGCTGACGCTGACTGAATGGGTTCGCTCCGGCACCACGGCGCAGGGCTTCCAACTGCTGGATGAAGCTGAACTGAAAGCGATCCTTGAAGACGGCGGTGTGATCCGCGCGAAAAAGCAGGATCTGGTCTGCGACGAAATCGCCGTGCATATCGAAGCGGGCAAACTGGTCACTAAGCTGGCCCTCGACTGGCAGCAGCGCATTCAGTTCGTTATGTGTGACGACAGCTCCATTAAGCGTCTGAAGTTCAGCGACGAGCTGCGCGATCAGAATGAAGATATCGACCGCGAAGATTATGCTCAGCGTTTTGATGCCGATTTCATCCTGATGACAGGTGAACTGGCGGCGCTGATTAAAAGTCTGGTGGAAGGATTAGGCGGCGAAGCGCAACGTTAAGCCGTGTTTAGCGAATGGCGACTCAATATCGCCATTCGTCATTTTTACGCTTACAGGTAACGGCAAAGATAGGATGTTGGCTCTGCTACCTGCAGATGAAACTCGCTATTGCCCGGTACGTTAAACACATCTCCTGCGGCATACACTTTCCACTCGGTTTCCCCTGGCAGCAGCACGTTCAGTGCGCCACTAACTACCGTCATCTCTTCAGGCGCCGCAGTACCAAAGGTATATTCACCTTCAGCCATCACGCCTACACTGGCGCGGCCAGTACTGCTGCTGGTAAAACCGATCGATTTTACTTTGCCGGAAAAGTATTCATTACTTTGAAGCATACAACTGGCCCTATTTCGTGATTAAGTTAATACCCAATATAGGGGGCTGACGTTCCACCTGTCACGCAAAATTACGCCAGCAATTCCGAAGCCAGTCGGGCAATCAACACATTGGACAGCAGAACCGGGACATCCAGCGACTTTTGCAGTAAATCACGATGACGTTGATGAAACCCCAGGCAGTCCAGCATAAGAACATCAGCACCTTGCTCAAGGAGATATTTCCCGGCATCAATCAGCTGTTGTTCAGAACCTTCTACTGGATTCGCCACGGCGTACACTGGCGGAGTTTGTAACACCTGCCACTTTTGTGTCTGGGCTTTGAGCAATTCAGCAACAGGTACAATGACCCCAACCTGATGCCCTTCGACAATCGAAGCCACTAACGGGGGAATAATGCGTATAGGTTCCAACAAGATACTATTGCGGGCGGTCAGACGGGTGATTGAGGCGGTACTCATCAGCAGGATCACATCAAATCCCTGATTATCGAGCACCTCCACAATGCTTTGCAGCGAGCGTTCCACTTTCTGACGTGAGACATGAGCAAGTTGGTGGTCGCTAAGCAGCGTTAATAACAGCTCGTCACCGGGTGAAGCCCCGTACTCGGCCATCACATCTTCTCGCTGCATCTGCCCCAGCAGACTGTGGTGAGTAATGTGCTGTTCATCAATATATTCCGTCAGGAGCGGTAACATCTCACACATCGGCACAACGCCAATCGTGAGGATAGCCAACGACGTACTCATTTGTTGCTCCACCGTCTTCTTACTTTGCTGTGAAATCCCGGATAAGTGCCGGGCGCTGACCTGTGCTACAAATGCTCAAAAGCGTAGCAGTAGATCGGCGGTGTATTGTGTAAAGATTCCAGATCATTCCAGTACTGGATTGTTATTGTTTAATTTTCAATTTTTACTGTATACGGCGAAATTTAAAATAATGTGATGCACGCCCGGACTGGCACTTTTAAGACTCGTGCCAGAGCGGTCTTCATATCAGGTTTTATCGGGGTCTTCGTAGCGTTTTTTAGCATCCATCGCTTCCTGAGCTGAAGGATGCTCACTGATCAACGAATTCGGTTTAGGGTGGTCGGCACGAAGTTGATACCAGGTTACCGTCTGGCCTGGCGTCCCTTTTTCAACCGTAACAATGGTCGCTTGACGTGGGTAAGGTGGTTGTGTCGGCATAGTTCTTCCTTTTCACTGGATGAACATTAAGTATAGACACCGCCCTGCAACCGTGGCGCTGCCTGCGCCAGTATCCCAAGAATGTCTTCCACTACCTGCGAAGGCGGATTGGTGGCATCAACGATATAGTGCGCAGCCTCACGATACAGAACATCACGCTGGGCGAGCACTTCCTGAACCTCTTCGGTCAACGGTTTGCCGGTTAGAGTCGGTCGTAATCCTTCTTCAGGCGTGGCCTCCAGACGATCAACCAGTACCGATACCGGTGCGCTTAGATAGATAACCACGCCGTGGCTGCGCATGTAATGACGATTAAATTCGGTAAGAATGATACCGCCGCCGGTCGCAACAACCGTGGCAGGAGCGGTGACAGCCTGCAGAGCGGTCGTTTCCTGGGCGCGAAACCCTTCCCATCCTTCTCTTTCGACGATTTCCGCCACGGTCATTTGCACGTGCGATTGCAACCAGCGATCGGTATCAACGAACTGGAAATCAATAGCCTTTGCCAGCGCCATACCGGTTGTCGTCTTACCACACCCCCGGGGGCCAACAAGAAAAAGAGGTTGCGTCATCACAGAATTTCCCCAGAGAGCCGCCAACAAGCGGGATCTGATGCGGTTAAAAATATAATCATATCATCAAACTAGTACATCGCCAAAACCGTAAAGAAAAAATTACAGAAAGAATGGCGAGATGAGTTAACCCCTACTATAACAAGAATTCACAATGAATAAAGTGTAAATAATAAATTACACACTCTATTTTCTACGCTGAACTTCCAGCCACCACTTATCCAGTTCAGCCGCAAAATGCTGTCTGTCGCGGGGCGAAAGGCTGTCCGGCCCCCCGGTCTGGATACCGCTGGCACGCAGTGTATCCATAAAATCACGCATCATCAGACGCTCACGGATCGTGGCTTCGGTATAGCGTTCGCCGCGCGGGTTAAGCGCCGCCGCACCTTTTTCAATCACTTCAGCCGCCAGCGGAATATCTGCCGTTATCACTAAATCACCGGCGCTGCACTGACGCACAATCTCGTTATCAGCCACGTCAAAGCCCGCAGGCACACGTAATGTGCTGATGAAACGCGAAGGCGGGACGCGCAGGCTTTGGTTGGCCACCAAAACAAGCGGCATTTGCATGCGCTCAGAGGCGCGGTACAAAATGTCTTTAATCACATTCGGACACGCATCGGCATCCACCCATATTGTCATAACTTCTCCCCACTGGTGTGCTGTCGCACATTGTCGCGTGCTTTTACTTTCAGGCAAAGTGCTGTTTCTCCTTCTGAACATATTCATTCCGCGCTAAGCTTAGCTTTCCCAGATTTACCCTAAATAAATCGGGTTGCAGCCAACACACATGCAACTTGAAGTATGACGGGTATAAAACAATGAATATCATCCATAGGGAGTGACAAGATGGACAAGAAAATTGGTTTTATCGGCTGCGGTAATATGGGCAAAGCCATTCTTGGCGGCATGATCGCCAGCGGTCAGGTTCTCCCCGGACAAATCTGGGTCTACACCCCTTCCCCCGATAAGGTTGCCGCGCTACACGACCAGTACGGCATTAATGCGGCGCAGTCTGCACAAGAAGTCGCGCAAATCGCTGATATTGTTTTTGGGGCCGTAAAACCAGGCATCATGATTAAGGTGCTGAGCGAAATTACCTCCAGCCTGAACAAAGATTCCCTGGTCGTCTCGATTGCCGCAGGCGTCACTCTCGATCAGCTGGCCCGTGCCCTGGGTCACGACCGTAAAATCATTCGCGCGATGCCAAACACGCCATCGCTGGTGAACGCCGGAATGACCTCCGTCACGCCAAACGCCTTAGTCACGCCGGAAGATACGGCCGACGTGCTCAATATCTTCCGCTGCTTTGGCGAAGCTGAAGTCATTGCGGAGGCAATGATTCATCCGGTCGTTGGCGTCAGCGGTTCAGCACCGGCCTATGTATTTATGTTTATCGAAGCGATGGCAGATGCCGCCGTTCAGGGGGGGATGCCCCGCGCACAGGCTTATAAATTTGCAGCACAAGCGGTAATGGGTTCGGCGAAGATGGTTCTGGAAACGGGTAAACATCCTGGCGAATTGAAGGATATGGTGTGCTCGCCGGGTGGAACCACCATTGAGGCGGTACGCGTCCTGGAAGAACGCGGTTTCCGTTCATCGGTGATTGAAGCGATGATTAAGTGCATGGAGCAGTCGGAAAAACTCAGCCGCTCCTGAGTTAACACCGCCGGACGTCAGGCCGCCGCTTCAGTGCGGTTACGTCCGGAATTCTTTGCTTTGTAGAGAGCCATATCTGCTGATTTTAACCATTCTCGATAGTGTTCAGTTTCAGACGTCAGCGGCGCAACGCCCACGCTAATGCGCAGGTCAACCTGCGGCGCGCAGGATAAACGCAGTTGGGTAAGCCGTTCGTGAACACGAGACATCGCTGCAATCGCGCTGCTCGCTGACGTGCCACACATGATTACCGCAAACTCATCACCGCCAAAGCGACCAATCACATCACTACCGCGTAAGGTCATCTGTAACTGGCGGGTCAGTGCAACAATGGCCTGATCCCCGACGTCATGGCCCCAGGTATCATTGATACTCTTAAAATGGTCGATATCGATGATAAGGAGCGTGGCATCACGCTGATGGCGGCGGCAATTATCAAATTCATTCCGCAGCAACAGTTCCCAATGACGTCGGTTATAAACCCCGGTCATCCCATCTCGCGTACTCATAACCTGTAAGCGACGTTTATGTTCTGCCAGCCTGATGAGCGTCTGGTAACTCACCCAGGCAAACAGCAACGGGTAAACCACTAACACCGGCAGCGACAACAGCACACTCAGTTGCGTACTGCTAAAAGCCACGGGAATATCCGTTAACTGTAACGTCACCAGGCAGGAAACCACCATCAACACGGCGCCTGCGATGAAGACACGCATACCCCCTGCGCCCATCAGGTTGATACAGATAATCATCAACAGCGCCGTGGATGGCAGCAAGTTTATCCCCATAATCCCCATCCACATCCCGGCGAGAATGGCATCGGCTTTTAAGTTGGTATATTCGCTATGCAGTGGATCGATAGCTTTACTTGCCAATTGCCATGCCAGATGCGGCCAGACAAACGCCCATCCCACCAGCAAAAGCCACCAGCCTCCGGTTATTGGCTGAGAAACTAATACCGACGCGATAGGGAAAAACATTCCCCCCAGTCCCACCGCTCGCGGCAGCCTGATTCGTCGGGCAAATCGCAGACCGGAACGTTGGTGGTCATTTTGATGAAGCAATATAAATGCTTCATTCGGGACGACCTTCTTTTGATAAAAGTTTTCATCATTCATCGTATTTGGGAATATTCTGAAACAAATTTCCCAAATTATAGGAAGGGGTCTGGTGGCGGAAGTATGATATTTCGGGTGAGCGATTTTACCTGCTCACCCGGAAGTGCTAAGCAGATTTTTTCAGGCAAGCGCTCATAAACTTATTACGATCATCGCCTTTCAGAGACTGCTCCGTCGCCTTGACGTTGCATTCACGCATTTTCTGCTGCTGCGGCGTCAGGCTCTTTTCCTCAGGCGCAGATTTACTGTTTTTCAGGCAATCACTCATATAGGTCTTACGCGCATCCCCTTTTAAGGTCTGCGCCGTGGCCTGCTGATTGCAGGTGGTCATACGCTGTTGTTGCGGGGTTAACGTCTTCTCGGCAGCACCGACGGTAGTTAAAAAAATAAGGCCAAAGAGTAACGTCATTAATAATGTAATTTTCATAGCACCATCCTTTTCTGAACGACGACACACAGGTAAGTTTGGCTGCTAACGATAAAAATACCACCCGACGGCAAAAGTATTGCCGTCGGGTGTCAGCTTATTTCAGTCCTAACGCCGCTTTCATAGTGTAAAACAGATCGGTTTGATCGGTCAGGCCAACCACATTCGCCGCATGAGGGCCATAGGCTGCAATACGCAGTTGGCTGCCGGTGTGCTCCTGGGACTCTTCTTCAGAGTTGCCATAGCTGATGACCATCACCGCGCCATCTTTAGTGTTCAGCGCCTGCGTTAAACCGGGTGCTTTAGTATCCGGTGCGACAATCTGGCTGGCATGCGCGTGGTCAGCGGTTACCACAACCAGGGTGTTGCCATCTTTCTTCGCAAAGGCAAGTGCACGCTGCACCGCTTCATCCAGATCGACCGTTTCACCAATTTGTCCACACGGGTTAGCGGCGTGATCTTGTTTATCGATCGACGCGCCTTCTACTTGCAGGAAGAAACCTTTCTCATTTTTGCTTAACAGCTCAATCGCTTTATCCGTCATCTGCGCCAGCGTTGGCACGCTGTCGTTACGTTTTGGATTTGGCGTACAGGTCACTACCGGCTTATCCAGGTTGCCGTGATAAGACGCTTTCGGCCCTTCCCAACGCACTGGCATATTACCGTCTGAGAACAGACCCAACAGCGGTTTATCCTGATTCGCTTCGCTAACAGCCGCCAGCGTCGCGGCATCACTCACCATCTGGTAACCACGGGCCTGGGCTTGTTCTCGCAGCGTTTTACCCTGCCACTCACCTGCCGTAGCGGTTTCAGTAAAAGTCTTTGCTCCGCCGCCTAACGTAACATCCGCACGAGCATTCAATAATTGTTCGGTAATTGACCCTTTACCGCCTTTTTCCAGCGCGTTCGTCGGGCATTTTTCAGCCGTCACGCTCGGACCATAGCATTTACGCGAAGTGACATGGGCAACCAGTGCGGCCGGCGTGGCATCCTGCAATTCAGCCGTGGAAACGTTGCCTGTCGCCAGACCTGCCGCTTTGGCTATTTCCAGAATCGTGGTGTGATCTTTTTCATGAATATCCACACCCAGCGCCCCGTTATAGGTCTTCACGCCGGTTGTCCATGCTGTCGCAGATGCTGCTGAATCTGTCACATAATCGGGCTTGCCCGTTTTCTTATCCAACGCATAATGTGTGTATTGTCCGGTCAACGGTAAAGCATCAATACCTTTAAAAAAGCCGCCCGCGCCTTCAGCATAATTTCGCGCTGCCGTTATTTCGGAGTCGCCCATCCCATCGCCAATCAGTAAAATTATATTTTTGGCCGGTTTATCGTTCAGGGATTCGCGCAGAGCTGCCGTTTGATCGGCAGACAATCGGCGAGCGCCACCCGGCGTGGTGATATCTCCCTGAGCAGCACGATTATCCATAACCGCTACAGTAGATGTTTCTGCATTAATAACCGGGGTAAACAGCAAAGGTAACAGGGCAATAGCCAGAGCGCTTTGTTTCACTTTATATTCTCCATGTATAAATACGGTAAAATTAAAACAAAGCGACTATAAGTATTTGATGTGACACTTTTATGATAATTTGTGGTTACCCCACCACAGATGGATCACAACGCTTTTGGTACGCACTCGCCAGCATTATGTATGTTCGTCAGAAACGCGGGCATGCGGTTTCCGCCAGCCAGCGCCCCCTCAATTTGACGAATAAATATTTGCCGATCGTTCCACGCCATATTGCGCAGCATTTCGATGATTACCCGCTCTAACGTTTCGACCTGTGCCGCCAGATCTTGCGATTCTTCTTCTTTTTGCGCGAGCTTAAGTAACAACTCAGTGACGAGGTTTTTCATTTGCCTATTCCCTTAACAAAATATGGGTCACGTTATCATTAAGGCTCACGACTGCCTAGAGGATGAAAGTTGTATTTTTATAAGAAATAAAACGATTTGCGAAAACAATCACAACACAAAATAAGGGAAAATGAGTCCTGAAGCAGGATGATTCAATATAAAAAGGTAAGAAAATTAATAATCACACAAATATATAATACACAATTATGGATTAACAACGCTGACAGGCAGCGTTGTTAATCAGGACCTCAACGAGCCGCGCGCCGACGTCGCAACGCGATAGCCAGTTGCCAGATATTGATAAGCACAATGCTTGCTGTAGCAATGAACACCCAACGGAACCCCGCCATTGCCGAAACCGTTGCCCCCATCAATGGCCCTGCGACGTTGCCAAGGTACATAAATGACTGGTTATAGCCAAAGATGCGTCCGGTTATCTGGTCGCTGGAGTATTTCACCAGCAGCGTCTGCACCGCCGGCAACATCGCACCATCAGCAAAGCCGAGCAGAAAACGTAGAATTCCCAACTGCAACGGCGTGGTGACCCACGACATGGCGAAAAACAGCACCACCGCGAAGATTAACGTCGCCATTAAAATCCGCTCAGTACCAATACGGTCGCCTAATTTACCAAGTCGGGGCGCGGAAATCAGAGCAGAAATGCCCGGTACTGAGGCTATCAGCCCACTGAGAAAAGCAATATTCGAACTGTCCGGGACCATTGATTTAATAAACAGCGCCAGAATAGGCCCAATTGAGCCGTTACACAGTTGAATCACCATGGTGGTAAAAAACAGGCTGATCACCAACGCTGGATGCGAAAGCGAGGCAAACACGGCCTTCCCACTCAGACGTTCGCTTTTTTTAATCGTCGGGCGAACGCCCTCTTTGATCAAGAACAGTGTGACCAGAAAACTCACCACCAGCAAGGCGGCGGTAATTTGCGCCGTAGAGAGCGTACTCAGCGCCCAGCCGCTGCGCTCGCGTGGAACCTGGGACGCAACCAGCGCCATCGCATTAGGAATATAGCCGGAGGTTAACCCCATCACCCCGCGCAGCAGAAAAAGCTGCCAGACGTTAGTGGCAAATGCCTGTAGCAAAATCGCAATGGCCATCCCCAGTGAGGCCCGCAGCAGCATCAGCTTGCGTCCTTTGCGGTCGGCCAGACTGCCCCACATCGGAGAAACAATGGCTGAAATCAGGAAGGTGACGCTGAACGTTAATCCGGACCACATTGATAGCGCTTCATGCGAGGTCACGCCCAGTTGGGAGATATAGAGTGGTAAAAAAGGCAAGATTTGGCTAATCGCCAGTCCGGTAAAAAAGCACCCGAACCAAACGGAAATAAGGTTAACTCTCCAGGATTCCATAAGGACTCATAACGATAAGTAGCTGAAAACTGCGAGCAGCTTAACAAATTACTTAGCTGAATAAGGATCCACAGGTGCGATAAATCACAGTTTAGGATTTTATCTTCCCGCTCATCATATTTGTGATACAGCTCACATCAAACCCATGTTATAAACAGGGGATTGTGCTTCCCGCGCGATCTGCGTGTATGTCCCCTTCTAATCCCCTGTCATTCGACAAAACAATCTGCCAGAAGCCGAGGAAACCTGCGTTTTGTCGTGGTAATGTATGTGCTTTGCATTCATGGAATGGGTTTTTAAGATGGCAAAGTTGCGGGTAGGAATCGTATTTGGTGGTAAATCAGCGGAACATGAAGTGTCATTGCAATCGGCAAAAAATATTGTCGATGCCATCGACAAGACTCGCTTTGACGTTGTGCTGTTAGGTATTGATAAACAAGGGCAATGGCACGTCAGCGATGCCAGTAACTATCTGCTCAATTCAGACGATCCGGCGCATATTGCGTTGCGGCCTTCTGAAACTAGCCTGGCGCAGGTACCGGGTAAACAAGAGCACCAGTTGATCGATGCACAAAACGGTCAACCACTGCCGACGGTCGATGTTATTTTCCCAATCGTACACGGTACTTTGGGTGAAGATGGCTCTCTGCAGGGCATGCTGCGCGTGGCGAACCTGCCGTTTGTCGGTTCTGATGTGCTGGGTTCTGCTGCCTGTATGGATAAAGACGTGACCAAACGTCTGCTGCGTGATGCCGGGTTAAATATCGCGCCATTTATTACGCTCACTCGCGCGAATCGCAACAGCATCAGCTTTAGTGAAGTGGAATCCCGCCTGGGTCTGCCGCTGTTTGTAAAACCGGCCAACCAGGGATCGTCCGTTGGCGTCAGTAAAGTAACCAGCGAAGCCCAATACGATCAGGCCGTCGCGCTGGCATTTGAATTCGATCATAAAGTCGTTGTGGAGCAAGGGATCAAAGGCCGCGAGATCGAATGCGCGGTATTGGGCAACGATCATCCGCAGGCCAGTACCTGTGGCGAGATCGTGCTGAACAGCGATTTTTACGCTTACGACACTAAATACATTGACGATAACGGTGCCAAAGTTGTCGTTCCGGCAGCAATTGCGCCAGAGATTAACGATAAGATCCGCGAAATCGCCATTCAGGCCTACCAGACTCTGGGCTGTGCCGGCATGGCGCGCGTGGACGTCTTCTTAACTGCTGAAAACGACGTTGTGATCAATGAGATCAACACGCTGCCTGGCTTTACCAACATCAGTATGTATCCGAAGCTGTGGCAGGCGAGCGGTTTAGGCTATACCGATTTGATCACTCGCCTGATCGAACTGGCGCTGGAACGCCATGCTGCGGATAGCGCGCTGAAAACCAGTATGTAAACCCGTCAGGATGCCTGATAGAGCTATTGGGCATCCTTTGCTTCATCATCTTCAACGCGGCGACGGATGATTAATCCGGCCAGCCAAAAGCTAATCACCCAGGTCACCAGCCCCACCGCATAAGTTTGCCATCCCTGCGCTTCAAAACCTAATAACCCCACCACGCCATTCAGAATAAAGATAAGCCCAATAGCGAAGGCATAGTAGTGCCAGTCTCGGCGGATTTTTACAGGCAGGTTCATAACAGCTCCGGTGAAAATACAACACAGGGAGGCATCCTCGCACATTTCCCCGAGGGCGTCTGTGGCCTGTGCGGAATTTCTTAAATGTAACTCAATTTAACTTAAGGTTACATAATTGTGACCGCCAACAAAAAACCGAAATCCAGGAATAATCTCTACCTGAAATTACCATCATTCTGATATTGACATTGCCGATCATCTGTCAGACTCACTCTCAGTTCCAGGCATTACGTCAAAAAAAGCAGGTTATTTCCGGAGGTCTTTATGGCTGATTTTACGCTCTCAAAATCCCTGTTTAAGGGCAAGCATCGGGATCCCTCCTCCCTGCCCGGCAACATTGCGTATGCCGTATTTGTGCTGTTTTGCTTCTGGGCGGGTGCACAGATTTTAAATCTGTTGGCCCACGCGCCCGGCATCTATGAAGAACTGATGCAACTGCAAATGCAGGAGACAGGACGCCCGCGGGTTGAAATCGGTTTAGGCGTCGGTACCCTCTTTGGACTGATCCCCTTCCTGGCCGGAAGCCTGATTCTTGGCGTCATAGCGGCGGTCATGCGCTGGCGTCACCGTCATCATAAAGATGACTGATTCATACACTTCGCCCGACGGTCATCCACCCGTTTAGCAAACCATGCGGTAGTCAGATTACGCGTGATCTTCGGGCTTTCCAGTTGAATGCCCGGCAGCATTTCACGGGGTAACGTTTTCCCGGTCTTCGCCTCCGCCAGCTTATAAACCTTTTCGTACAATGCGGTTTTTTCAAAGGCCAGGCTGTCACCTTTTTGCAGTTGCTGGCGGATCTCACTCTCGCTCATCCCTAGCTTCCCGGCCAGTTTACGTACCGCCAGCTCCGTTTTGCCCGGCTCACTGCTGCCATAGAGAATCAAATCCCCGTCCATCGCCAGCTTCACTCCGCTGGCTTTACTGACCGCATTCTGGAAAGCTGCATTACGGCTGGCATACCACCCGGCATTAAAATCGGCGAAGCGGAAGATTGGCGCACTGTAATTCGCCGGGTAGTTGAGCAGATGATACGTACCGAACCATAACCCACCACGGCGGCTAAACACTTCCTGACGTACCGTCCCCGCCATTTTCCACGGATACCCGCTGGTGTGCTGCTCAGCAAACGCGATACTGACCTGCATTGGACCACCGGTATGTACCGGATTAAGCGATCCGAACAATGTCTGCCCCATCGGCACCATGTTGATGAAATCATCAAAGATGGCGCTAAGCTGTTTTTCCGTCTTCACCGTATCCAGACGCTCGCTGTAGCTTTTCCCCGTTGGCGAGTTAATCTTTAGCGCGGTATGCACGACAAACAGCGGGATATGCATGCGTTCTGCGCGACGGTCAATCTCTTTCCAGGCGATTTTGCTTAAACCAGGAACAGCCGGATCGGCCTGGAAGTTTGACTCCTGCTGCGCTACCGCCAGCACCGAACAGATGTTTTCAACCGTCGGTGCCAGCTTCTGGCTTTCAAAGGTCTTTGCCAAATCCTGCGCCCACGCGTCCCGGTCTTTCACGCTGGCGGGCATTTTCTGGCGCACCACGCTCGCCACATCGACGGCTTTCTCCCCCTTTTTTAGCGGCTGCGCAGGTTGGCTACTACATCCCACCAGCACCAGTGCTGCCAGACCAGACAAGGGGTAAAGACGGGAAACCGTCGACATAACATCTCCTTATTATTAACTCAGCGTATGGGTAACTTCCTGAATATCCTGACCATCAAGCTCTCGTTCAAAGCTGCGCAGACGCTTATAAATAGACATCAGTTCTACTAACGTTGTCCAGGAGTTAATCAGATACTGGAACGAGCCGCGCACCTGGCCAAACACGTTAGTGATTTGCGTCATCAGGCCGAGCGTAATCGTACCGGCAACAATCGACGGAAACAGCAGGAACAAGCCGAAAACGTTATCAACCTGCAGGTAAAGAATACGGGCAATATTGAAGTACATATAGTGAAAATAGAGACGGAAGTAGTTTTGCCGTACCGCATGGAACAGTTCACGCACCGTCGGTGGCGTCGCACGGTTGCCATCATCTTCGCCATAGACCAATTCTTTACGATAGGCCGCTTCCACGCGCTGGTTTTTAAACTCCAGCCCGGGAAGCTTTATCCCGACCACGGCCAGTAAACCGGTTCCCATCAGCGACCAGACAATCGCGGCAATCACCAGGCCATAAGGCACATGTCCAACAATCGGCAGGTCAGGAACATGGGCAGAGAGCGTTACCAGTACAGGCAGGAAGGCAATCAGCGTCATAATCGCGTTGATAAAGCTGACGCCCATATCTTCCAGCGTAGAAGCAAAACGCATGGTGTCTTCCTGCACACGCTGCGCTGCGCCTTCGATGTGACGCAAATGCTGCCAGTGCGCCATATAGTGTTCGTTCATCGCGGTACGCCAGCGGAACACATAGTGGCTAACGAAGAAGTTGTTCATCACACCAATGACCACGGCTATCAGCGCAATGCCGAGAAAAACGCCCACTTCATGATAGAACTGCTCAATCTTCACCTTGTGTGGTGCGCTGAGCGCTGTTTGAATCAGGTCATAAAATGGCGCATACCAGGCGTTGACGGCGACGCCGACTTCAACCAGAAACCAGGTCACAAAAATAATCAGCGATGTGCCCAGAATAGACCAGTACTGCCAGCGGTGTGGACTGTAGAGAAACCAGAACAGCGCGAACACCCCGACACAAAGAATGTAGTACGCATAAAAAATCAGGTAATCCAACGACCAAAAACGCGCTGCGCTAATAGGTACGTCTCCCGACGCGCCGGTAATATGTGCAACCCAGGCTCCCCCACCTGCTTGCCAGAATACAACGGCGACCAGTGCCCAAATAAATGCCGAAATAAAGAACGGCCCCGGCTTTGGGAAAAAAGACTTAAACATAGTGCTCTCCTGCTAACTTCTTATCGTTATGACGACTGCTGTGCATTTGCCACCGTAGAGTGCGGAGGCCAGACGGCTTACGCCCAAAAACACAAGCTGAAACCGACAATTGTGACCAAAACCGAGGCACTTAGTTCGCACCTCGGTTATGAAGAATTGTTTCTGTGGTTTTCACACTCGACAACGTTCCAGTATGTGCAGATTATCACAGCGTGAGATCACAAAAGCGAACATCCGCAATCCAGGAAACTCCTGTGTTTACTCATCGTTACGTTTTTCCCACTATCATTGGTTGATAAGCGCTTTGCAATACGCCGATGAGTAGTATAAATACGCATACGCACGACATCCTTTTTCACTTTCTCTAACTCATGGACACCACCGTTGAAACGTAGTCTGCTTTTTTCTGCCGCGCTGTGTGCGGCGTCATTGACATCTGTCCAGGCGGCACAGCCTATAACCGATCCGGTCTTCGCCTCTGATATCGTTGATCGTTATGCCGACCATATATTTTACGGCAGTGGTGCTACGGGGATGGCGCTCGTGGTGATTGATGGTAATCAGCGTGTATTTCGCAGTTTTGGTGAAACACGCCCCGGCAATAATGTTCACCCGCAACTGGATTCCGTAATCCGCATTGCCTCAATTACCAAATTAATGACCAGCGAAATGCTGGTGAAATTACTCGATCAGGGCACGGTCAAACTCAACGATCCATTGAGTAAATATGCACCTCCTGGCGCACGCATACCCACTTATCAAGGAACACCAATTACGCTGGTGAATCTGGCGACGCATACCAGCGCACTGCCGCGCGAACAGCCTGGCGGCGCGGCCAAGCGCCCGGTGTTTGTCTGGCCAACCCGCGAGCAGCGGTGGAGCTATCTCTCGACGGCAACGCTTAAAGCCGCGCCAGGATCGCAGGCTTCTTATTCCAACCTGGCGTTTGACCTGCTGGCCGATGCGCTGGGTACCGCGTCCGGTAAGCCTTATCCGCAGCTGTTTGAAGAAAAAATCACCCGTCCGCTGGGGATGAAAGACACCACCTTTACGCCGTCCCCCGATCAGTGTCGACGCCTGATGGTCGCGGAAAAAGGTGCCAGCCCTTGTAACAATACGCTGGCAGCGATGGGCAGCGGTGGCGTCTATTCAACACCTGGCGATATGATGCGCTGGATGCAGCAGTATCTCTCTTCTGATTTTTATCATCGTAGCCAGCAGGCCGACCGTATGCAGACACTGATTTACCAGCGTACGCAGTTAACTAAAGTGGTGGGAATGGACGTTCCAGGCAGAGCCGATGCGCTTGGTTTGGGCTGGGTCTACATGGCGCCGAAGAATGGCAGACCGGGGATTATTCAAAAAACCGGTGGCGGCGGTGGCTTCATTACCTATATGGCGATGATCCCACAGCAAAACGTTGGGGCATTTGTCGTAGTGACGCGCTCTCCGCTGACCCGTTTTACCAATATGAGCGACGGTATCAACGAACTGGTTGCAGAATTGAGCGGGTACAAGCCACAGGTCATTCCTGCATCCTGATTCAATACTCAAAAGGCAAACGGTTAATGCACACCAGTTTGCCTTTATTCATTTCAATGTAACCGCCTTTACGCAATGCTGCGAGAATCTCAGCGACAACCGAGCGTGAAATTCGTGTGCGTTGGTGAATATAGTTCATAACGCCGATGCGTGAACGAAGGGCTTCATCCCATTTCGTCATAGAGATCAATGTCGCGCGGATCTGATCGTAGGAGTTGTTGCCGATCAACTGCAGATCGCGTAATTCAAGCATGGAGTTTTGCCATGCCAACCAACAAAAAGCTTCACGCCAAAGCTGGCACTCTTCAATTATATTAATTGTTTGCGAGGCAGGTAGATGGTATCCCGTACAATCGCTTTCCGTGATTAATCTGTATTGTATATCTGTTTTTATCACACCATCTGAAAGCCCCATAATAAACGGTGCCTGCGCAATACCGACCAGCACATTCTCCCCTCGCCTCAGAGAAATTACACCATTTAAAATGATAAAGGTATCGTCACTGTTTATATCACTGGAATAAATTATTTCTTTATCGTTATCACACTCAAAGTGTTTGCCATATTTTGACAAACATTTATCAAGCTTACCAAATTCCACAAGCGGTTTATTTGCAGACAACATTTGGGCATTCCTTGCAATAAATGCCCGTCAAATCCGTGACGGGCATTTTTCTGAGTTAGATTATCTTTTCTTTAACAACAAGAGATGTCTTACCAGGTATATTTAACACCAACATTTGCAGACCAGTCTTGATCAACATCGCCACCACCGAGGTAGTTAGCATCGGTGTATGCGCTGAAGTTTTTGGTAAAGCTGAACTGAGTACCCAGTCCAACACGTACCGCAGAACCTTCTACACCGTTGTCGATAGAGTCGCCGTTTACGTCAGAATCGTTGTTAGAGTCGTCGTAAACGTAGGCCAGTTTGAAGTACGGGGTCAGCGCCTGGTCATCGCTATAAGCGAAGGTATAACCTGCATCGACACCGAGTTCATAACGCATGCTGTCATAAGACTGGCTATCAACTTTCATGTCGTTGCTCAGCTTATAGTCATCACCAGACTGGAACAGACCGGATACGCTGCCGTATGGCGTTACGTAACCTGCATCACCCAGCTTCAGGTCATAACCCAGTTTCAAGCCAAAGCCCCAGGCGTCAGATGAGGTGCTGCCATCAACATACTCACCGTTGCTCATGTTGGCAGACAGATCGTTGTTGAAGTGAGAGTAGCTTAAGTTACCGTCAACAAAGATGTTGTTGGCAAAGTGAGCAGAAGAGTAGATATAGGCAGTCTGGCTATCCTGATCCACCTGACCGGTACGGTCGCTCATATCACCTTTCGCGAAGCCTGCTGCAGCACCGACAATCCACTTAGCGTTGTTACCATCAATTTTGGAATCAACACCGACCATGATGCCGTTAACATCCTGATCGTAGTTAATGGTGCCGTTATCTGCATCGAAGCTACCACCGAAGTAGCTTACCCATGCGCCACCGTTATCAACCAGGCCATGACGCGCGTTAGTCAGACGAGTACCAACGGTATCTTGTTCCAGGTTCCAGATATTGGTGTTAGCAGACGGAATGCTCAGCGCCATGTTCGCGTAGTCTGTCAGTTCCATCTGCTGCAGAACAACGGTGTTACCCTGCTGCTGTGCCTGATAGGTGTAAGCACCCAGGTCAGCTTTGTTAGCTGCAGAGAAGGTCGCAGTGCTGTTCGCGTCGTTAACGTAGACCAACTCGTTACCTTTGTAATCCGCAACAGAACCAGCGCCAGTCGCGTTGTCGATACGGACTTTATAGTTACCGGTTGCGGCCGCTACATGGTCACCATAGTTATCAACTTCAGACTGATCGCCTGAGGTGTCGGAATCGCCGTTACCGTTGATAGTCAGATGACCATCAGAGTTCATCGCGATCACGCCATAACCGTAGTTAGACTGAGATTTATCGTTAGTGCGATCGTTGGTCAGATCAGCATTCAGCACATAGTCAGTGCTGTTGATGTCGAAAACACCCGCGTTAACATGGTTATAAGCGTCGGTGTAGCTAGTCAGGTTCAGGGTATCAACCTGCAGTGCATTACCGGTACTGTTACCCACATCCAGAACGCCGTTGTTAGTGACGTTAATGGTGTTTGCATACAGCGCAGCTTCAAGCACATTCCAGCCAGCAGAAACATCATCGGCGATTGTGACAGTACTGTTGTCGATAGACAGCGTATCCGTCGCAACGTGACCATCTTCGTTGATGTTCAGTGCAGAAGCACCGGTCAGAGAGATAGAGTCAGCAACCAGCTCAGAATCACCCACGTTGACGACAGAACCGCTGTTGATGCTCAGGGTATCAATCAGGGAAGTTTTGGTAGTATCCCACTGTGAAGCACCGTTCAGCGTGACGTTGAACAGACCGCTCTGGTAAACAGCGTTGCCAACCACATGACCATTTTCGTCATAAGAGGTTGTGTCGCTATCGATACCGTAGGTTGAAGAAGGCCACAGGCTGTTGGCAGCGATGTCGATCAGTCTGGATGTGTAATCAGTGCCCGCAGCGTAGCTGTCATACACGCCGTCTGGAGTTGTTGCATCCAGAATACCGTCACCATCTGTATCAACTGTTTTTTCGAAAACACCATCGCCATTAGCATCTGTACCAAGATCAACCTGGTGCACAGACATTGCCGCGCCGACCCACTTACTGCCGTTGTTCAGAGTCAGATCCAGACGGTCTGTACCGTCCCAACCATTGGTATCCAGGTCAGCATCGGTATCACGATAAGTGTCAGCACCGTTCGGGAAGAAGTTCTCATCGAAGTTGCTGGAGAACAGCACATCACCCATCAGTGTGGAATTGTTAAACGTTGCGGTGGTCTGCATCGCGTTATCCGCATTTGGATTAGCAATAACCGCTAATGCAATATCGTCTGCAGTATAAGAGCCGCTGTAGTCGCTTGCATTGCTGGTGTTACCAAACCAACCGGTGGTGCCTTCGTCAGTCCATGAACCAGAGGTCAGGGTAGAATCGCTGACAGCGATAGTGTTGTTAAATACTTCACTGCTGTTTACGCCAGTGCTGACGGTATTATCGTCAATATCTGCCCACTCGTAACCCTGAGTCAGGGTAATGCCAGCGACATGAGAGTTGGCGGAGATAGACAGATCAACTTCTTGATCCAGCGTGATAGCCGTACCCTGGTTATAAACGTCGACAACGTGTGTGTCAGCTGCGTCATTATACGTACCGTTGTAGGTATAATGTTCGTAGTTGTCATCGATAGTTGAATTGATGATGTTCATCGCCAGGCGATCATAGTAATAGTCAGTACCCGTACGGTTAGTACAATCCGTGGTCATACATTCGGATGTCACCATACCGTGAATGGTGCTGTTTTTAATCGTCAGGCTGTTGTTATTGGTGTTAGTAGACAGCCCATCATCCAGATAATAAGTCGAAATAACGCCGTTGACAGTGGCGTTATTGATTACCGGATAAATATCACCGTTATAAATACTATCGGTGTCGTAATTGTTCCAACCAACATATCCATCATAATAGACGCCATCCGCGTAGGATGCGTCATTATAATGAGCAAACGTTGTGTAGGTGGTCCCAGAGATATCAGTTGAAGCATTCGCCTGAGAAGTGATTGCCAAAGTGCAGGCTAATGCTAATTGTGATACTACAAGTTTCTTTTTCCAAGTGTGCATTTGTCATCCCTCCTCAGGGACGTAATATAGTTGATCCATCAATTATCAATGCAAAGAAAACATTTTATGTTTCGCGGGGAAGATTATGCGGTTTCACAAAGGAAAGGTTCAATTATTCTTTGGCTTAAGTCCGATTACGGACAATAGATATGCAAATTATTCGAAACAGCAAGTAAACGTAAAAATCATTTTTATTTTAGACAGTTACATGTAAAGGCATTGGCAAAACAATATATTGAAATTATGATTAGCTTAAAAATCAAACGTCAGCAAATAAATACCGTTAAATCTCGCCACTTAATTAAAAATTAAATTAAACTAAATTCACCATAAAACTAATCACTATTTAAAATAGTCATAATTGCAAAAATAGAGATAACACATAATACCAAGCATTGGTAACATCAACATAACCTCGGCATAACGCCAACTTTCGTAAACCCCTCGCCCTCAGGTTCGGGTATACTACGGCCTTCGATTCCACAAACATCAGGCATACCATGACAGACCTAATCCAACGCCCTCGTCGCCTGCGCAAATCCCCTGCGCTGCGCGCTATGTTTGAAGAGACAACACTCAGCTTAAATGACCTGGTGTTGCCGATCTTTGTTGAAGAAGAACTCGACGATTACAAAGCTATCGACGCCATGCCCGGCGTGATGCGCATTCCAGAGAAACACCTGGCGCGCGAAATCGAACGTATTGCTAATGCAGGCATCCGCTCGGTCATGACCTTCGGGATTTCTCATCACACCGATGAGACCGGCAGCGATGCCTGGAAAGAAGACGGTCTGGTGGCGCGCATGTCGCGTATCTGTAAGCAGACCGTACCGGAAATGATCGTCATGTCCGACACCTGTTTCTGTGAATACACCTCGCACGGTCACTGCGGTGTATTATGCGAACACGGCGTTGATAACGACTTAACCCTTGCTAACCTCGGCAAGCAGGCAGTCGTTGCCGCAGCAGCGGGCGCAGATTTCATCGCCCCTTCCGCCGCAATGGACGGCCAGGTACAGGCGATTCGCCAGGCGCTGGACGCCGCGGGCTTCACCGATACTGCGATCATGTCCTACTCCACCAAGTTTGCCTCTTCTTTCTACGGCCCGTTCCGTGAAGCCGCAGGCACGGCGCTGAAAGGCGATCGTAAAACGTATCAAATGAACCCGATGAATCGCCGTGAAGCGATTCGCGAATCGCTGCTGGATGAAGCCCAGGGCGCAGACTGCCTGATGGTGAAACCGGCTGGCGCGTATCTCGATATTCTGCGTGATATCCGCGAGCGCACCGAGCTGCCGATTGGCGCTTATCAGGTCAGCGGTGAATACGCGATGATCAAATTCGCGGCGATGGCAGGTGCAATAGATGAAGAGAAAGTGGTTCTGGAAAGCTTAGGCTCGATCAAACGCGCTGGCGCGGATCTGATCTTCAGTTACTTCGCACTGGATCTGGCTGAGAAAAAAATCCTGCGCTAACCACTTTGTTGCCGAATGGCGACTTCGCCTTATCGGGCCAACAGTTCCAGGCCCGATAAGTAAAACCCCACCAACAATCACCCTGCCCGATAAAAAGGCTGATCCCCGAGGATCGTCGCCCGGTGCATAATACGCCGCTGCGGCAGATAATCCGCATTGGCATAATGTTGTGTTACGCGATTATCCCAAATCGCCACATCGTTGGGCTGCCAGCGCCAGCGCACCTGAAATTCCGGTTTGGTGATATGGGCGAATAAAAAGCTTAGTAACGCTTCGCTCTCTTTTTCCGTCACATCGACAATTCGCGTAGTAAATCCCTCATTCACAAACAATGCCTGTTTACCGCTTACCGGATGGGTCCGCACCACCGGATGTAGCAATGGCGGATGTTTCGCCACCGCATCCAGCCAGCGCTGATGCTCCTCTGGTGTCTTGCGGTATTTATATTCCTGGAACGATTTACGGAAATCATGCTCTGCCCGCAGGCCACTCAGCAACTGACGAAACGGCTCAGACAATGCCTCATAAGCAGCAATTCCGCTGGTCCATAGAGTGTCTCCCCCGGCCGATGGCAGCTCTTTTGCTGCCAGAATCGCCCCGGCAGGCGGCGTGTCGATAAAGGTGACATCGGTGTGCCAGTTGTCGTTATCCGGCGGATTATCGTTATGGGTATCCAGCACGATAATTTCCTCTACCCCTTCGGCATGTGGATAGACAGGGTGAATATGCAGATCGCCGAAACGCAGCGCCAGTGCCCGCTGCTGTTGTGGCGTAATCACCTGCTGCCGCAGAAACACCACCTGGTGGCGCAGTACCGCATGATAAAGCTGTTCAAACTGATTATCGCTCAGCGGGCGCGTCAAATCCGCACCAGTGATTTGTGCGCCAATGTACGGCCCCAGCGGGGTAATGCTCAGACGTTCACTCATTGTACTTCTCCATGCCAGGGCGTCAGGCGACGCTGAAGCGCGCGCAGACCCAGTTCTAAAATAAATGCGATAACGGCAATGACCGCGATCCCTGCCAGCACCACATCCGTTGCCAGAAACTCACCGGCTGACTGCACCATAAATCCTAACCCTCGCGTGGCAGCGATCAGTTCAGCTGCCACCAGCGTCGACCAACCCACGCCAAGCCCGATGCGTAACCCGGTGAGGATCTCCGGTAATGCCCCCGGCAAAATAACAAACCACAGCACCTGCGCACGGCTGGCCCCCAGCGACTGCGCGGCGCGCACTCTCACCTGCTGCGCACTTTTCACCCCCGCCAACGCCGACATCGCCACAGGGGCGAAAATCGCCAGATAGATCAGCAGGATCTTGGAGGTTTCACCGATGCCAAACCAAATGACCATCAGCGGTAAATAGGCCAGGGGAGGAACCGGACGATACAGTTCAATGATCGGATCGAGAATGCCGCGCATCGTCGGACTCAGCCCCATCGCGATCCCAACCGGAACGCCCAGCAGCACTGCCGCCAGCAGCGCGATAACAATACGCGTCAGACTCGCCGCCAGATGCTGCCACAGCGTGGCATCCATAAACCCTTGCGGCCCGGCAATGACGATCAGCTTTTGTAAAACCTGTCCCGGCGGCGGTAAAAACAGCGGACTGATTAACTGCAGCGCCGCCACCGTCCACCACACCGCCAGAATGACGGCCAACGTACCAAGGCTTAAGGTAATCTGCCGCGAGAACGGCCAGCGCCAGTTCAGCACCCGCTGGCGACGGGGTTTATCATTAATCACCACGCTCATGAGAATGCCTCCCGTTGTTCAAAGACCCGACCTAACACATACTCGCGCATGGCGATAAACTGCGGATCGGACTTAATGCTGCGGCTCGACTCTCCGGCCACAAAACGACGGGCAAAATTAAGCGGCAGTCGTTCCAGCACCCGACCAGGACCTGGGGACAGCAATACCAGCTCTGTCGCCATAAACACCGCTTCTTCGATATCATGGGTAATCAACAACACCTGTTTCCCGGTCTCATACCACAGCTTCAGCAGCAGGGTTTGCATCTGCTCGCGGGTAAAGGCGTCGAGCGCGCCAAAAGGTTCATCCAGCAGCAACAGCTGCGGGTTGGCCGCCAGCGCCCGGGCAATGCCGACGCGCTGACGTTGTCCACCGGAAAGTTGCCAGATAAAGCGTTTTCCCGCGCCCTCCAGCCCGACTTTCTGCAACATATCCAGGGCAATACGCTGACGCTGCGGCTTGTCCACGCCCGCCAGCTGCAGACCAAAAGCCACGTTGTCCTGGACGTTACGCCAGGGCAGCAGACCTTCGTTCTGGAACACGACCCCGCGATCTGCCCCCGGACCATCAACCCTGTTACCCGCCAGCGTGATGCTGCCATGCTGATACGGCACAAACCCGGCAATCAGATTTAACAACGTGGTTTTCCCACAACCGGAAGGCCCGAGTACCACCAGCAGTTCACCGCTATCGAGCGTCAGGTTGATATCCTCCAGCGCCGGTTTTCCACCGTAGCTGGCGGCAAGATGAGAGATTTGCAGCATCATCGCCTCCTTATTTATTGCACGAAGCGATCGGTCACGTACTGGCTGTAATCCGTCGCGACAGCGGGGACTTTGCCCTGCTCTTTAAGGAACTGCGCGGTGTCGATAATCGCTTTGTTCACCGGGCCGGTTAGCTCAGCGGTTTGCTGTTGCGGTGTCAGGTAAGTGTTACCTTTCACCAGCCCCGGAATATCCGCCTCCGGTACGCCGCTCAAACGCGACAGTTTGCTGATATTCTCCGGTTGCTTCAGCCATTCATCAGGATTAGCGATATAAGGCTGCTGGGCATCGATAGCGCTTTTGGCAAAGGCTTTCACCACCTCAGGATGCTTCTCGGCAAAATCTTTGCGCACCACCCACACGTCCAGCGTCGGTGCCCCCCACTCGCCAACCTGCGAGGAGTCGGTTAACACCTTACCGTCTTTTTCCAACGCGTTGACCGCAGGTGCCCAGACATACGCACCATCAATATCTCCGCGCTGCCATGCGGCAATGATCGCTGGTGGTTGCAGGTTCACAATCTCCACCTGGCCGGGTTTAATCCCCCAATGTTTCAACGCCGCCAGCAGGCTGTAATGGGTGGTGGAAATAAACGGCACGGCAATGCGTTTGCCAATCAAATCTTCCGGTTTACTGATGTTTTTCTTCACCACCAGCGCCTCAGAATTGCCAAGCTTTGATGCCAGCAGGAAAACCTCAATAGGCACCTGCTGACTGGCAGCGACCGCCAGCGGGCTGGAACCAAGATTACCGATCTGCACATCACCGGATGCCAGCGCACGAACGATGCTCGCCCCGCTGTCGAATTTGCGCCAGTCAACGGTCGCCCCGCTCTCTTTGGCAAACGTGTTATCCGCCTGCGCCACTTTGGCAGGTTCGGCGGAGGTCTGATAAGCAACGGTGACGTTCACCGCCTGCGCCTGAAATGCGATGAATGCCAGTGCGGCAAGAAGTGCGTTACGCGATGAAATAGCCATGATTGTCTGCTCCCCTGTCTTGTTATGGAGGCAGTATTTCGTTGCGGCACATTTTGATAAAGGAATTAAAAATTCTGGCTAAGAACAAAGCGTTTTTAGAAAAAAAGCGGCAATAGTTAGCTATTTCGCTCATTACGGAACGTAGGCCGGATAAGGCGCTTGAGCCGCCATCCGGCAATCAATGCCTTATGCGCTGTGCTTATCAGGCCTACACTCGCTACAACACCCGGCAAATTATTGCGATTTTGTTACATTCGTTACATATCCGCGCCACGATGATTGCCAGCGCGGCGCTGGCAGGCATCATAGAGGCCATTGTCAGCAAGAGAGCAATATCATGATTCATGTTGTGCTGGTGGATGACCATGTGGTGGTGCGTTCCGGCTTTGCGCAATTACTCAGTCTCGAAGACGATCTGAACGTTACCGGTCAGTACAGCAGCGCGGCGGAAGCCTGGCCTGCACTTCTGCATGATGATGTCAGCGTCGCGGTAATGGATATCGCCATGCCGGATGAAAATGGCCTGAGCCTGTTAAAACGACTGCGGGCGCAGAAGCCCGGTTTTCGCGCCATTATTCTCAGCATTTATGACTCGCCCACGTTTGTGCAAAGCGCGCTGGACGCAGGCGCCAGCGGCTACCTGACCAAACGCTGCGGCCCGGAAGAACTGGTGCAGGCTGTACGCTCAGTAGGCATGGGCGGCCATTACCTGTGCGCCGATGCGCTGCGTGCACTACGCGGCGGCGAGCAGCCCGCGCAGGTTCTGGAAGTTCTGACCCCGCGCGAGCGTGAAGTGTTTGATCTGTTGGTTAAAGGTGACAGCGTAAAAGAGATCGCCTTCAAGCTCGACCTTAGCCACAAGACGGTGCACGTTCATCGGGCGAACGTGCTGGGCAAACTGCAATGCCACAGCACCATCGATCTGGTGCATTTTGCCCTCGACCACCAACTATTGACGGGGCATTAATGTCGCGTAACCTTCGGCATTGGGTTATTTCTCTGTTTATTCTGCTGGCCTGGGGATCGGGCTGGCTGATGCTGTGGACGCTGGGGTTTTACCTGACCCACAACGGCCAGCAGGCGGCGCTATTTCTGCCACACGGCGTCTATCTCGCGCTGTTAATTCTACTTTCTCGCCGTTACTGGCCCGCGCTGATACTGCCGCCGGTGTTGATGTTGTTCTGGCTGCACAGCGAGCAATTACTGAATGGCTATATCCTGCTGGCTGCTCCGTTAATTAGCCTGATTCCAGCGAGCATCGGCCAGTCATACTGGCACCGCTTTCCCCTTTACTGGCAACGCTTAACGCTGCTGCTGGCCGCCGTAACGCTCACCTCATTGCTCAATACCGCCCTGCTTTCACCGTTTATCCAGAGCCCGGCAACGCTGATTGGCCTGGCGTCGTTCACCGGCGGCGTGTTGCTGACGCCGTTTGTTTATCTGATCTATGAATTTCTGCGCCAGCAGCACCGCTATCATCTGCTCGGGCTGGATACCACCAATCCCCCGCTGCGCACCTCGCTTATCATCTGGTGTAGCCTGTTTTTTATTATTGGCATCGGTACTCAGATGGTGCTGTCGCCGGAGATCGAGCGCCTGTTGCTGATCGTGGTGTTTTTACCAAACGTGGTGATGGCGTGGAAATTTGGCTGGCAGGGCGGCGTGTTGTCCGGATTGCTCGGCAGTATGATGATCACCATCGCCCGGCAAATCGGCGTCGGGTTCAGTAATTTACTGGAGCTGGAGATTTTCCTCGCCACCCAGGCTCTGCTGGGTATAGGGCTGGGGATCGCCATCAGCCGCCAGCAGCATCTGGCGCAAAACCTGCACCATTATCGCCAGCGTCTGGAAACCGAACTGGCGGCGCGTCGCGCGCTGACCGAACAGCTGATCCGCACCGAAGAAAACACGCGCAAAAGCCTGGCGCGGGAACTGCACGACGAAATTGGTCAGAACATCACCGCCATTCAAATTCAGTCGCAACTGGTCAAACGCGCACCGGGTCGTGAGCAAACGCTTGAGGCTGCGAATCAAATCAACGACCTGGCCCGGCGTATTCATCACTCCACCCGTCAGCTGCTGCGCCAGCTGCGCCCCCCCGCGCTCGATGAACTGTCTTTTAAAGATGCACTACATCATCTGGTGAATGAATTTGCTTTTGCTGAACGGGGTATTCGCTGCCGCTTTGATTATCAGCTAGAAAATACGCCAGAAAACGAAACGGTGCGCTTCACGCTGTATCGCCTGTTGCAGGAGTTACTCAATAACGTCTGTAAACATGCCGATGCCAGCGATGTGTCGGTTACGCTGCGCCAGCGGGAACATTGCTTGTTTCTGGACGTCGCTGACAACGGCGTTGGTATTCTGCCAGAAAAAATTCCCGGTTTCGGTATCCAGGGGATGCGTGAGCGGGTGAGCGCCCTTGGCGGTGAACTGACGCTCGAATCAAACAACGGCACGCGAGTAATTGTTAACCTGCCCACAAATTTGCAACAAACCAGTCGCTAACCAGGAAAAAGTCTTAGTCACTGCGGACTTTCTCTCATCCCCTTTTGCTTTCACTTTCCTATAGTCAGCACAAACGGAGACTGCCATGCCTACACGCTCAGCCAGCGAAACAGACCAACAATACCGGGCGCTACGCCCCCGGCTGCTGATGTGTATGGTAATTGGTTACGCCGCATTTTATTTGACGCGCAAAAGCGTTAACTACGTCCTCCCGGCGCTACAAACAGACCTGGGTCTGGATAAGGGCGATATCGGCTTGCTCGGGTCACTGTTTTATCTGACCTATGGTCTGTCGAAATTTACCGCCGGGCTGTGGCACGACAGCCACGGACAGCGCGCGTTTATGGGTATTGGTCTGTTTGCCACCGGCGTTTTAAACGTGCTGTTCGCCTTTGGTGAATCGCTGACGCTGCTGCTGGTGGTCTGGACGCTGAACGGATTTTTTCAGGGCTGGGGCTGGCCGCCCTGTGCCCGACTGCTGACCCACTGGTACTCGCGCAACGAACGTGGCTTCTGGTGGGGCTGCTGGAATATGTCGATCAACATCGGTGGCGCCATTATCCCGCTGATTAGCGCTTTTGCCGCCCACTGGTGGGGCTGGCAGGCGGCCATGCTGGCACCGGGGATAATCAGTATGGCACTGGGAATCTGGCTCACCCTGCAATTGAAAGGCACGCCCCAGGAAGAAGGATTACCCACGGTTGGGGAATGGCGGCATGACCCGCTGGAGCTACGTCAGGAGCAGCAAAGCCCGCCGATGGGGCTGTGGCAAATGTTACGTACCACCATGCTGAAAAACCCGATGATCTGGCTGCTCGGCGTATCGTATGTGTTGGTCTATTTGATCCGCATTGCGCTCAACGACTGGGGCAACATCTGGCTGACGGAAAGCCACGGCGTAAATCTGCTCAGCGCCAATGCCACGGTGATGCTGTTTGAAGTTGGCGGCTTGCTGGGGGCGCTGTTTGCCGGATGGGGATCGGATCTGCTGTTCAGCGGTCAGCGTGCGCCGATGATTTTGCTGTTCACGCTGGGGCTGATGGTTTCCGTCGCCGCACTGTGGCTGGCACCAGTGCACCACTACGCGTTACTGGCAGTGTGCTTCTTTACCGTGGGCTTTTTTGTGTTTGGCCCACAGATGCTAATTGGCCTCGCAGCCGTTGAATGCGGACACAAAGCGGCGGCAGGTTCAATTACCGGTTTTCTCGGGCTTTTCGCCTATCTGGGGGCCGCGCTGGCGGGTTGGCCGCTGTCGTTGGTCATAGAACATTACGGCTGGTCGGGAATGTTCAGTTTGCTCTCGGTTGCCGCTGTATTTATGGGTTTATTGCTGATGCCGTTGCTCATTGCGGGCATTACCCCTTCTCTCAGTCAAAGGATAAAACAATGAAACTGACGCTTACCTCTACCCTGATCGCTTCCGCTCTGACGCTAGCGGCCTTCAGCAACGCAGCCCAGGCGCAGGGCCGTCTGGTGGTGTATTGCAGCGCCACCAACGAGATGTGCGAAACCGAAACCAAAGCCTTCGGTGAAAAATATGATGTGAAAACCTCATTCATTCGCAACGGCTCGGGCAGTACGCTGGCGAAAGTGGATGCAGAGAAGAAAAACCCGCAGGCGGATGTGTGGTACGGCGGTACGCTGGATCCGCAATCCCAGGCCGGTGAAATGGGTCTGCTGCAGCCGTATAAATCACCAAACCTCGAACAGATCATGGAGAAATTCCGCGATCCCGCGAAGGTCAAAGGTAATCTCTCTTCGGCGGTTTACGTCGGTATTCTGGGCTTTGGCGTTAATACCCAGCGCCTGAAAGAGAAAAACCTGCCGGTGCCAAAATGCTGGAAGGATCTGACCAAACCGGAATACAAGGGCGAAATCCAGATTGCTGACCCGCAAAGCTCCGGTACCGCCTACACCGCGCTGGCGACCTTTGCTCAACTGTGGGGTGAAGATCAGGCCTTTGATTACCTGAAACAGCTCAACGCCAACGTCTCTCAATACACCAAATCCGGCATTGCCCCGGCGCGTAACGCCGCCCGCGGCGAAACGGCTATCGGCATTGGCTTCCTGCACGACTACTCGCTGGAAAAAGAACAGGGCGCACCGCTGGAGCTGATTTCCCCCTGCGAAGGCACCGGGTATGAAATCGGCGGCGTCAGCATCCTGAAAGGCGCTCGCAACGTCGACAACGCCAAACTGTTCGTTGACTGGGTGCTGTCGAAAGACGCACAGGAGCTGGCGTGGAAGAAAGGCAAATCCTATCAGATCCTGACCAACACCACTGCCGAGACCTCTCCTAACTCGCTGAAGCTCGACGACCTGAAGCTTATCAATTACGACATGGATAAGTACGGCTCTACTGACGTACGTAAGGCGTTGATCAATAAGTGGGTTAGCGAAGTTAAGATGGGTAAATAAGCCCACGTTGCGTTCATTTGCCGGGTGCGGCGTAAACGCCTTACCCGGCCTACATTACCGGAAACGCTATGTCACACACACTTGCACTCCATCCCGTGAAAAAACGGGATGCGATATTTCTTTGGGTTTTGCTCGGCTGGCTGGCGTTTGCCCTGCTGCCTAGCTGGAGCCTGGACTACGGTCTGCTGGAGTCAACGCGGGAAGAAATACTCGCCGCCTACGGCTGGTCGCAGTTCAATATCAGTTGGCTGTGGTATCTGCTGCCAAGCCTGCTGCTGGTGCGCCCATTCCATGAAGCCAGGCGCGAACAGCGCAGCCGCCATTATCTTGACGCGGGTTGGGCATTTTTCTGTATGGCCTTTATTGTCGCCAGCGCCACCCTTGAGGGGCGCGGCTTAGGCTATGCCACCATCGTGCTGTTTGTGGCGCTTGGCGCAATCATGACCCTGGCGCTCACCCGCCTCGAATGGCTGGGCGGTGACCGTTTCGTCATCGGCTCGCTTACCGCGATTGTCGCGCTGATCGGTATTTTTATCGTCTGGCCAAGCATCGCCATTTTCATTCCGATGTTCACCAACGACGCCGGGGAATTTGCCCCGCTGGCGTTTATGAATGTGCTGTCGCAGGCACATATCATTCAGGTGATCCTCAACTCGATTATGCTGTCGATTGCCGTCGGCGTCGGCTGTACCTTCTTTGGTCTGGTACTGGCTATCTACACCACCCGTATTGCCAGACGCAGCGCCATAATCGGACGTATCTTCTCGATTTTGCCGATCGTCACTCCGCCGTTTGTCGTCGGTTTAGGCGTCACGCTGATGATGGGACGCTCCGGTTACATCACCGAGTTTATGGTCGAATGGTTTGGTTTAACCAACACCAACTGGCTGTATGGCTTTACCGGTATCTGGCTGGCGCAGGTTCTGGCCTTTACGCCGATGGCGTTTATGATCCTCGACGGAGCAATCAAAACCATTCATCCGTCGCTGGAAGAAGCGTCATACACCCTGCGTGCCAGCCGCTGGCAGACCTTTAACGGCGTGTTTGTCCCGCTGCTGAAACCCGCACTGGCTAACGCCTTTTTGATTGTGGTCGTGCAGTCGCTGGCTGACTTTAGTAACCCGCTGGTGCTCGGCGGTAACTTCGACGTGCTGGCAACGCAAATCTACTTCTACATCACCGGTTCGCAGCTTGACTACCAGGCCGCCAGTACGCTGGGTGCCTTCCTGCTGCTGTTCTCGCTGCTGGTGTTCTGCGTGCAGTATATGTGGATTGGTAAACGCTCATACGTCACCGTTTCCGGCAAATCCTACCGGGGCGACGTACAGCCGTTGCCGGTAACGCTGGTATGGAGTGTGGTCGCGCTGCTGGCAGTGTGGATTGCCTTTAACGCCCTGCTCTACGGCAGCATTTTCTACGGCAGTTTCACCGTCAACTGGGGCGTGGACTACACCCTAACGCTGGCGAACTTTACCAAACTGTTCGGTCAGGGGATGAGCGACGGCGCGTGGCCTTCACTGCTCGACACCCTGCTCTATGCCGGGATTGCCGCGCCGATCACCGCGATCTTCGGCCTGCTGATCGCATGGATCGTGGTGCGCCAGCAGTTTAAAGGCAAGAAGACCATCGAGTTCACCACCATGCTGTGCTTTGCCGTTCCGGGCACCGTCGCGGGCGTATCGTACATTCTGGCCTTTAACAGCGCCCCGGTGTATCTCACCGGCACCGCCGCCATCGTGATTATCTCGATGGTGATGCGTAACGTCCCGGTCGGTATCCGCGCAGGCATCGCGGGCTTGGGCCAAATCGATAAATCACTGGATGAAGCCTCACTCAGCCTGCGCGCCGGTTCCCTGCGTACCATTACGCACATCCTGCTGCCGCTGCTGCGCCCGGCGATCCTCTCGGCGCTGATTTACAGCTTTGTGCGCGCCATTACCACCGTCAGCGCCATTGTGTTCCTCGTCACGCCGGATACCCGCGTAGCGACGGCTTACATCCTCAACCGCGTGGAAGATGGCGAATACGGTGTAGCGATTGCCTACGGTTCCATTCTGATCGTGGTGATGCTGGCGATTATTTTCATCTTTGACTGGCTGATCGGTGAATCACGTACCTCCCGTTCAAAAGCCAAAAACCAGGCGTAATGGAGCGTACTATGACTCAGAAAAATTTCGTTGAACTGCACAACGTCACTAAACGATTTGGCAGTAATACGGTAATCGACAATATCAACCTCACCATCCCGCAGGGGCAAATGGTGACGCTGCTCGGCCCGTCCGGCTGCGGCAAAACCACTATTTTGCGCCTGGTTGCCGGGCTGGAAAAACCGAGCGAAGGGCAAATTTTCATTGATGGCGAAGACGTCACCCATCGCTCTATTCAGCAGCGCGATATCTGCATGGTGTTTCAGTCCTATGCCCTGTTCCCGCATATGTCGCTGGGAGAGAATGTCGGTTATGGTCTGAAAATGCTCGGCGTACCGCGCGCAGAGCTGAAAGCCCGCGTCAAAGAGGCGCTGGCGATGGTGGATCTGGAAGGATTCGAAGACCGCTTTGTCGATCAGATCTCCGGCGGTCAGCAGCAGCGCGTGGCGCTGGCCCGCGCGCTGATCCTTAAGCCGAAAGTGCTGCTGTTTGATGAGCCGTTGAGTAACCTCGACGCCAACCTGCGTCGCAGCATGCGCGACAAGATCCGCGAGCTGCAAAAGCAGTTTGATATCACCTCGCTGTACGTCACCCACGATCAGAGCGAAGCCTTTGCGGTTTCTGATACCGTGCTGGTGATGAACAAGGGACACATCATGCAGATCGGCTCACCGCAGGATCTTTACCGCCAGCCCGCCTCCCGCTTTATGGCGAGCTTTATGGGCGATGCCAACCTGTTCCCGGCTACCTTCAGCGACAGATACGTTGATATCTACGGCTATCATCTGCCGCGCCCGCTGCACTTTGGTACACAGGGTGAAGGGATGGTCGGTGTGCGCCCGGAAGCGATCACGCTCAGCGATCGCGGCGAGGAGAGCCAGCGCTGCGTGATCCGCCATGTCGCCTATATGGGGCCGCAGTATGAAGTGACGGTGGAATGGCACGGGCAGGAGATTTTATTGCAGGTCAACGCTACGCGCCTGCAACCGGACGTCGGCGAACAGTATTATCTCGAAATCCATCCGTACGGCATGTTTGTTCTGGCGGATGCGGCATAACGTTTTGTGGCTTTGTAGGCCGGATAAGGCGCTTGTGCCGCCATCCGGCAATGCCTGATGCGCTGCGCTTATCAGGCCTACAATGAACGATGTAGGCCGGATAAGGCGCTTGCGCCGCCATCCGGCAACGCCTGATGCGCTGCGCTTATCAGGCCTACAGTGAACAATGTAGGCCGGATAAGGCGCTTGCGCCGCCATCCGGCAACGCCTGATGCGCTGCGCTTATCAGGCCTACAATGAACGATGTAGACCCGATAAAACTCTCAGCTGCGCGCTTTTAGCGCGGCGATATCCGCAGGCGTGGTGCGACAGCACCCGCCAATTAACCGTGCGCCAGCGGCCTGCCACTGCGGCAGATAATCCGCCAGCTGCGCGCAATGTTCACCGTGATGATGCCAGGTTTTGCTCACGGCATCGTAATGCTCGCCCGAGTTCGGATACACCACAAGTGGCAGCGCCGTTAAACCGTGTAAATGCTGCAACGCAGCGGTGGTGTTTTCCAGTGCAATACAGTTAATGCCTAGCGCCACCACCTGCGGATAACCCGCCAGCAACGCAACCACGTCACGCAGCAGCGTACCGTCGCTCAGGTGCTCGCTGTCGCGCAGGGTAAATGAGAACCACGCCCGCGCACGCGGATATGCGGTCAACAGCTCAGCCAACGCCTCAATCTCGGCAAAATTCGGCAGGGTTTCGCAGGCCAGCAGATCGGCCCCGGCATCCAGCAAGGCTTCCACGCGCGGGCGATGAAACGCCTGAAATGCCTCAACGCTACAATGATAATCGCCACGGTATTCAGAGCCATCCGCCAGATACGCGCCGTAAGGCCCGACGGATCCCGCCACCAGCAGCGTTCCCGCCTGCGGGTTCTCTGCCAGATACGCTTCACGGGCTTTACGCGCCAGCTCCACGCTTTTGCCAATCAGCGCTTTCGACTGCGCTTCATCCAGACCTCGCGCGGCGAAGCCCGCCGGCGTCGCCTGATAGCTGGCAGTGATCGCGCATTGCGCCCCCGCCCGGTAGTAATCAAGATGCACTTCGCGGATAAGCTCCGGGTTTTCTACCAGCACTTTGGCTGACCACAGGCTGTCGGCTAAGTTACACCCTCGCGCTTCCAGCTCCGTCGCCATCGCGCCATCCAGCAGCAGGATATCCTGTTTATCAAGGAGAGCGCGTAACGGATTATTCTGCGACATGTTCTGGCTCCTGTTTTGCGTTTCGGGGTTGAGTAAGGAAATAAGCACCATAGCACAACGCAACAAACGGTAACCCGCACCACAACGCAATTCTCTGCGCTGGATCGAATGCCAGCCCTACACAGGCCACCAGGCACAGCACAAAACCTAATACCGGCACCAGCGGATACCACGGCGCGCGATAATGTAATTCACTCAATGCCTTACCTTGTTGCAGATGACGGCGACGAAAAACAAAATGCGAGGCGCAGATACTCAGCCACACCGCCACCACCGCAAACCCGGAGATTGCCGACAGCGCAACAAATACCGTGTCCGGGGCCACCACGCTGGAAAACAGCGCCAGCACACCACCGAGCATACTGACCGACAGCGCCGTCAGTGGCACGCCGTTTTTCGTTACTCGCGCAAAACAGGCCGGTAGCGTACGTTCATTCGACAGCGACCACAGCATGCGCCCGGAGGCATATAACCCGGAGTTCGCTGCAGAAAGAATAGCCGTCAGGATCACGAAGTTAAAAATATCAGCGGCGTACGGGATCCCTACTTTCTCAAACACCAGCACAAACGGGCTTTTCTCCACGCCCGCCTGCTGCATCGGGATCAGCGCTGCCAGCACAAACACGGTGCCGATAAAGAAAATAATCAGTCGCGCGATGGTAGTACGAATCGCTACCGGGATAACTTTGCGCGGGTTTTCCGTTTCACCGGCGGCAATGCCGATAAGCTCGGTACCCGAAAAAGCAAAGTTCACTGCCACCATAGTCATCAGAATCGGTAAGCCACCGTGCGGGAACCAGCCTTCTGCCGTGATATTACTCAGCCCCGGCGCGGGCGAGCCATCCTGCATCGGAATAAAGCCGAAAATCGCCGCCCCACCGAGGATGATAAAGGCGATGATAGTGACCACCTTGACCAGGGAGAACCAGAACTCCCCTTCGGCAAAAAAGCGCGTAGAGATAACATTCAGACCAAAAATAATCGCGCAGAACACCATGCACCAGACCCATACCGGCACCTGTGGAAACCAGTACTGCATACAGAATCCGGCGGCGGTAAAGCTCGAACCCAGCGCCACGGTCCAGGTCAGCCAATAGAGCCAGGCCACGGTATACCCGGTAGCCGGACCTAGATAGCGCGCGGCATAAACGTGAAACGCCCCGGTCTCCGGCATCGCGACCGACAGCTCGCCCAGACACTGCATAACCAGCCAGACCACCAGCGCACCAATCAGATAGGCCAGCAGCGTTCCCGCCGCTCCGGTGGTGGAGATGATGTACCCGGTATTGAAGAATAATCCTGTGCCAATCACGCCGCCCAGGGAAAGCATAATCAGGTGACGCGTTTTCATTGTGCGCTTCAGTGGCGCATTTTGTTGTGTTGTTTGCATATAACCTTCTAAACGTATGGACATCTAAACATCCAAAGAAGGTTTGTTATACCGCGTTTGTTAACAGAATGCAAAGTCAACCCTGCACCAGACGCAGATGACCGCGTCGGGCGCTTAATAGCGGGTGGGGATTAATAATCAGATACAAAAAGGGCCGCCAGCTCATAACGCCTCCGTTGCCATGTTTTATCTAAACTTTGGCAACACAGTTGACTGACGGCGTTCACCCGGAAGTAGGAACCAAATCCCCCCACTCCCACAACCGGATGAGTGCTTAAGCACCGCTGGCTGGGATCGGCATCTGTGATTTGCGGCTCATCAGAATAAATACCGCCAGGCCTGCCAGCAAAATGCCCGGCGCAGAAGCCGCCATCACCCCTACCGTTCCGGTACCGAGCGCTAACATTTTCCCTGCCAGCAGCGGGCCGCTCATCGCCCCCAGACGCCCGACTGCGACGGCGGTTCCCACGCCTGTGGCGCGGATCTGCGTGCTGTAAAACAGTGGCGCCAGCGCATACAACACGCTTTGCCCGCCGGTGGCGAACATCCCCGCCACAAATCCCGCCATTAGCATGCCGCTCAATGACGACACCGTACCCAGCGCCAGCAGTGAAGCCAACATCCCGGTGTAGATCAGCAGCGACATCACCACCGGGCGCAGTTTATCCATTAACGCCCCGAGAATTAACGTGCCGCTGGCCGCGCCAATTTGCAGAGCAAACATTACGCCTGCCGCCTGCGATGGTCGAAAGCCCTGCTCCACCAACAGCATCGGCAGCCAGTTGATCAGCATATACACCACCAGCAGGGTGAAGAAATAGCACAACCACAGCAGCAGCGTGGCACTCGCCGTCGCTGGCGCAAACAGGGCACGCAGCGGTGCGGCGGCCACTTGCGTTTGTTGGGTATAAACCTGTGATTCCGGCAGCCAGCGCATCAACAGCGGCACCAGCAGCAGCGGGATCACCCCGCCAACCCAGAACACCGTTTGCCAGGCGGAGGCCAGGCCGCTAAACCCGAGCGCTGCCGCCAGCGCCGCGCCAATTGGCACACCGCAGTACATCAGGCTCACCGCCGTACCGCGAAAACGCGGGCCCGCCGCCTCGGAGGTCAGCGCGATCAGATTCGGCAACGCCGCGCCCAGCCCGACACCGGTCATCAGACGGGCAAACACCAGTGATGAGAAATCCCAGGAAATCGCCGTCGCCAGCGAGAACAGGCCGAACAGCGCCACAGAGGCAATGAGAATGCGCTTGCGGCCATAGCGGTCAGCCAGCATGCCACCCACCAGCGCGCCGGGCAGCAGCCCGAGAATGCCCGCACTGAAGATCCAGCCCATCTGCATTTTATCCAGCGCAAACGCGTGGGCGATACCGACGGCAGCGATACCGGCGGCCTGTAAATCCAGCCCTTCCATCAGGGCAACTAAAAAGCAAAGCCCAACGGTCAACGTCAGGCGGTAAGATGCGGGGGTACGGGTCGTCATAAGATGTCCCTCTGAGGTCACGATGCAGGTGAATCGCGGCTGATACGTTGCCAGCCGCGTAATCATTTTTTATTTGCGGTTGCGCAGGTCCAGCGCTACGTCGACGATCATATCTTCCTGGCCGCCCACCATTCGACGTTTGCCCAGTTCCACCAGAATATCTACTGCGCTCAGGCCATAACGTGCTGCCGCCACTTCGCAATGACGCAGAAAACTGGAGTACACCCCGGCATAGCCCAGCGCCAGCGTTTCACGATCCACCCGCACCGGGCGGTCTTGTAGTGGACGCACTAAATCGTCGGCGGCGTCCATCAGTGCGTAGAGATCGGTTCCGTGCTGCCAACCAAGCTTATCCGCAGCGGCGATAAATACCTCCAATGGCGCGTTGCCCGCGCCTGCGCCCATCCCTGCCAGGCTGGCGTCGACACGGTCACCCCCCTCTTCTACTGCGGCAATCGAGTTCGCCACCCCAAGACTCAGGTTGTGATGCGCATGCATTCCGGTTTCTGTTTCCGGCTTCAGCACCGCTTTCAGTGCGCGGAAGCGGGCGCGAATATCGCTCATGTTCATTGCGCCGCCGGAATCGACCACATAAATACAGGTCGCGCCGTAGTTTTCCATCAGCTTCGCCTGCTGTGCCAGGTTCTCCGGTGTGGTCATATGGCTCATCATCAGAAAACCGACGGTATCCATGCCAAGCTCACGCGCATACTGAATATGCTGGGCCGACACATCCGCTTCAGTGCAGTGGGTCGCCACGCGCACTACCCGTGCGCCGGCCTGATATGCATTTTTCAGGTCATGAATAGTGCCGATACCCGGCAGCAACAGCGTGGCAATTTTGGCATGCTTCACCACGTCCGCCGCCGCTTCAATCCACTCCAGGTCGCTGTGCGCACCAAAGCCGTAGTTGAAGCTGGAACCTTGTAAACCGTCGCCGTGGGCCACTTCAATAGAATCAACCCGTGCGTCGTCCAGCGCTTTGGCTATCTGGCGCACATTCTCCAGCGAATATTGATGACGAATAGCGTGCATACCGTCGCGCAGGGTCACGTCAGAGATATAGAGTTTTTTACCGTTCATGCTGCTTCTCCTGCCTGACGAGCGAGGGACTGCGCCATCTTCTCAGCGGTCGCCAGCGCGCTGGAGGTCATAATGTCGAGGTTGCCCGCGTAGGCTGGTAAATAGTGCGCCGCGCCTTCCACTTCCAGATACACCGCGGTTTTCAGCCCAGAGAACTGGCCGATACCCGGCAGATTCACCGGTTTATCTTCCGGGATGACTTCAAACTGGACACGCTGTTTCAGGCGATAGCCCGGCACGTAGGCCTGCACCGCCGCCGCCATCTCATTAATCGACGCTTCAACTTCAACCTCAGAGGCCGCTTCGCTCAGCACATACACCGTGTCACGCATCATCAGCGGCGGTTCGGCCGGGTTAAGGACAATAATGGCTTTGCCTTTTGCCGCGCCGCCGACCACTTCAATCGCCTTCGAGGTAGTTTCGGTAAACTCGTCGATATTGGCGCGGGTACCCGGCCCCGCCGATTTACTGGCGATCGAGGCGATAATCTCGGCGTAATGGACTTTTGCCACGCGAGAAACTGCCGCCACCATTGGGATGGTCGCCTGTCCGCCGCAGGTCACCATATTGACGTTCTGCTGATCAACGTTGGCTGCCAGATTCACCACCGGCACGCAGTAAGGACCGATTGCCGCGGGCGTCAGGTCGATCAGGCGGATGCCAGGTTTAACGGCACGTAGCGCGGCGTCGTTCTTCACATGCGCGCCTGCACTGGTGGCGTCAAACACGATGTCGATATCGGCGAATTCCGGCATGGCGATAAGCCCTGTCACCCCTTCATGGGTGGTGGCAACGCCCATGCGTCGAGCACGCGCCAGGCCATCAGATTCTGGATCGATACCGACCATCACAGCCATTTCCAGATGCACGCCGTGACGCAGAATTTTTATCATCAAATCGGTACCGATGTTGCCGGAGCCGATAATGGCGACTTTACGCTTACTCATGACTGACTTCCTTTTGTAACCGCCGCTGAAAAGGTGGCGGCGACTGAACCAATACCGTCGATATGGGCTTCGAAACGCTCGCCCGCATTCACCGCCACCATCGGACCTAACGCTCCGGTGAGAATAATGTCTCCGGCACGCAGCGGCTCGCCGAGGCTGGCCATTTTGCGCGCCAGCCAGACGGCGGCGTTGATCGGATGTCCCAGGCATTCGCTGCCGCGCCCGCTGGAGACCTCTTCGTTGTTGCGCGTCATTTTCATCGCGCAGTTTTTCAGATCTAATCCTGCCGGACGCTGTGCCGGACCGCCGACCACATACACGCCACAGGAGGCGTTATCCGCCACGGTATCAACAAATTTGATCGACCAGTCGCGGATACGGCTGCCGACCACTTCCAGCGCGGGAAGTACCCACTCTATGGCGTTGTAAAGCTCGTCAAAAGTGGTGTCGGTATTGGGCAGATCGCGGTTCAGCACCAGCGCAATTTCGGCTTCAATACGCGGTTGCAGAACACGGGAAAACGGGATGGTTTCGTTATCGCCATAACACATATCAGCAAACAGCGTACCGAAGTCCGGTTGATCGACACCCAGCTGCTGCTGCACTTTCGGGTGCGTCAGCCCCACTTTGCGCCCGACCACGCGACGTCCTCGCGCCACGTCGTACTGTACGTTGATGCGCTGAATGGCGTAGGCCGCTTCGGCGTTATCCACACCAATCAATTCACGCAGCGGGGCGATGGCTTCCCCTTTTTCTTCAGCCTGACGTAAATCGGCGGCTAGCTGCTCAAGATTACGATTCGTCATGTCCGTTCCTTAAGGGCGTGTGAGGAAATTCAGCACCAGTTGGTTAAAGGCATCCGCATGTTCCCACTGCGCCCAGTGCCCGCAGTCGCGGTAGATATGCAGCTCAGAACCGGCAATCCCAGAAAGCAGGCGCAGACCGGCATCCATCGGTACAAAGCGGTCATTGCGTCCCCAGACAATCAGAGTCTGAGCTTTGATTTCACCCAGACGCGGGCTGAAATCCGGGAACTGTTTCGGGTTGGCCTCCAGGCTCTGGACAAAGTTTTCCAGGTGATCGCGACGCGACAGCATGTTATTCAGGCGTGCCTCAAACAACGCCTCGGTCAGGTCGCTGGTGTCGAAGACAAAGATCTCCATCATCAGCTTCAGGTTCTCGATGGTCGGCTCACGATACAGCTGATTCAGGCGCTTGATACCTTCGGTCGGCATCGGGGTAAACAGGCTCATGCCGCCCGTTCCGCCGCCCATTAGCACCAGTTTGCCCACGCGCTCCGGCCAGCTCAGGGTAAACGCCACAGCACTGTGACCGCCCATCGAGTTACCCAGCAGGTGGACTTTTTGAATATCCAACTGATCGACCACGCTTTTCAGGATGCGGGCGTTGAGATCGGATCGCGAACCGCGGTTAACGATCCCATCGCTTTTGCCCCAGCCAGGACAATCCAACAGGATCACCCGGTATCCGGCCTGTACCAGCGGATCGATATTGCGGCTGAAGTTTGCCCAGCCCGTCGCGCCAGGACCGGATCCGTGCAGCAGCACGACGGTCTCTTCGCCCTGCCCACAGTCATTGAAATGCACGCGTAGGGTTTCGCCTGCTTCCTGCACCTCCAGAAAACGACTGGTAGCGGCTTCGGTTTGCGGTTGGTAAGTCATGATGTTCTCCTGCATATTCAGTTCTGTTTTAGTTCTGCGTAGTGGCGCTCAGGGAGCCGAATCCGGCGATCCACTCCGGGATCGGGCGGTAATAACGGCCTTCGCTGCGCCAGTTGCCAAAGGCAGAAATGGCGGCAAAGGCGGCAACCCAGGTTTTAACTTCGTGCGTTGATTTGCCCGCCATCGCGGACAGCTCTTCGTTACTGACCGCGTCCAGCTCCTGCAAACGCCCCTGCTCAAGCAGGGTCATAAAACGGTTATCCCAGACAGGGTTAAGCGGGTGTAGCGTGTTTTGATCGACCACAAACTTCTCGGCGGCGCTGATCACCCGCTGCTGGCGCAGCTCGCGCTCGTTTTCAGGTAACTGTTTGCCGCTGCCGAGCAGGCGGTCACGCATATGGGCATCAGCCTTCGCCAGCTCTGGTACCGGCGGCTGATGCGACAGACCACCGGAGCCTAAAAACAGCACGCGCTTATTCAGCGAGCTGGCGAAACGGCCAATCGCTTCACCGAGCATGCGGGTACGCTGAAAGCCCGGCAGCGGCGTGGCGACGCCGTTAATAAACACTGGCAGCACCGGCACCTTATCCAGGCCGCCGAGCAAAAACTCCAGCGGCTGCGCGAAGCCATGATCGACCTGCATGTTGTAGGACACGGCGAGATCGATACCGCTTTTCATTACCGCGTGGGCGCAGGCTTCAGCCAGATCTGTCGGCACCGGTAATTCCCCCGCCGCACTACCAAAATCGCCGATCGCTGTAGCTCCAACGCCTAAACAGAACGGCGGCATCACGTCGTAGAAAAATCCGTTGTAGTGATCGGGGGCAAACAGCACGACCAGTTCAGGTTCGAACGCCGCAATACGTGCCCGAGCACTGGCGATCACGCCGTTAACCTCGTCGAGCACAGCCTGTGCCGGGTCGACATAGCCCACCAGCGGCGAGTGGGAAAGACAGTGAAGATAAGCGTGCATATCAGGCAACCTTTTCAACAGGAATGTCGGCAGTAGCGCGAGTGAGCGTCATCACCGACGCCAGTTTATTCAGGGTGCTGCCCAGGGTTTGCGGAATGGCGATGGCGGCCACGAAGCGGTCCGGGCGCATGACTACCAGCGCGGCGTTGTGCTGGGCAAACCACGCGCGCAGGCGGTTTTGCGTATCGCCAATGCGGGTAACGCCGTCGTGGTTATCCTGATCGGTATGTATCTGCGTATCCGGCACGACCTGGATAAAACGCGTCCCCAGCGCCTGCCACTGTTGGATCTGCGCCTCGCTCATGCCCCATAGTGGGTTACAGCCCCAGCCAATCACCGCGAAATTCGGTCCGATGACGTTGTCGAGCAACGTCACTTCGCCCGATTCCAGCGTCACCTTCGGCTGGATAAACATCTTGCCGACCGGTGAAGTTTTCGCGTCGCCTTCACGCACCAGCGCCCCGGCGTGGTACTGCGGCATCGGCTTAAAGCGCATTTCAAGGAAGTAGCGTTTGACCGGCGGAATATAGTTCAGCAGCCAGGAAACCCCGTTGCGTACCGCGCCGTGCCAGCGTTTGGGCGGCGCAAGTACGTTGCCAGCGGTCACGGAGAGGTCGATCATCGCTTTGGCGTGGTCGCGGCGTTCCTGCTGGTAGGTATCCAACAGCGCATCGCCGGCTTTACCGTTAATCACCAGCGCCAGTTTCCATGCCAGGTTGAAAGCATCGCGCATGCCGCTGTTGTATCCCTGACCCTGCCAGACCGGCATAATGTGCGCCGCATCGCCCGCCAGCAGCACGCGGTCAATACGAAAACGTTCGGCCAGACGAGCATTATGGGTATACACGCGCTGGCGGATCAGCTCGACGTTGTCCGGGTTCGGCAGCACTTTGCTCAGTAACTGGCGCATATTCTGCGGCTCGCTAAGCTGCGCTTCGGTTTCCCCCGGCATAACCATAAACTCAAAACGGCGCACCGCGTGCGGCAGCGCGGCAGAGACATACGGGCGCACCGGATCGCAGCATAAATACACATGCGGCGTGCTGAGCGGATCGTTGGCGATATCCACCACAATCCACTGATTCGGCGCGGTTTTACCTTCAAACGACACGTTCAGAGAACGTCTGACGCTGCTGCCGCCGCCGTCGCAGGCCACCAGCCACTGAGCCTTCACCGTTTCACGTTGACCGTATGGCGCTTTCAGATTTAGCGTCACTTCGCCGTTTTGTTGGCTGAAGGCCTCCAGCTCGCGGGAGAACAGGCAGCGCACGTTGGGAAAACGCGACAACCCTTCCAACATCACCGCGTCCACCTGCGGCTGAATAAAAGCATTGCGGCGCGACCAGCCAAATTCGTCAGTCATCGGCTGGATATCAGCAAAACAGCGACCTTTCGGGGTGAGAAAGCGCATTGCGTGCCACGGCGTGGTGTGCGGCAAAACGTTCTCGACCAGCCCCACAGACTGCATAGTGCGCAGCGCTTCATCGTCAATGCCGATGGCGCGAGGATAGTCGATCAGCGTGTCGAGCTTCTCCACTACCAACACCTCAATGCCCATCTGCCCAAGATAGTTGGCCATCATCAGCCCTACCGGACCAGCACCGGCAATTGCCACCTGCGCGGTATGCTGCACAGCGGGTTGGATATCCGGGTTTTTTGTTGTCATTTCAGAACCTCACGACTCGGACAAAACGCAATTGCGGACCCTGGTGAGGCGCAATTTGTTTTGTTAAAAATATGTGAATAATTTTTTGTTGTGCGGTCAGTATAGAAGCGAGTTTTTGCGCTACAATCAAAACATGCCAGGATGTGCACTAAGTGCACAACGTTGTTTTACCTGTAGATTTGTCAATGAATATGAAAAATGACGAGAGCACTGAGTACAAAACCGTACGCGGATTAACGCGCGGATTAATGTTATTAAATATGTTAAACCGGCTCGATGGTGGGGCCAGTGTTGGCTTGCTTGCTGAGTTAAGCGGCCTGCATCGCACCACGGTCAGACGGCTGCTGGAAACCCTGCAGGATGAGGGTTACGTCCGGCGCAGCCTGTCCGATGACAGCTTTCGCTTAACCATTAAAGTCCGCCAGCTCAGCGAGGGGTTTCGTGACGAGCAATGGATTTCTGCACTCGCCGCCCCGCTGCTGGGAGATTTGCTGCGCGAGGTCATCTGGCCGACCGACGTTTCCACGCTGGATGTGGACGCGATGGTGGTACGTGAAACCACCCACCGTTTCAGCCGTCTGTCGTTTCACCGGGCGATGGTAGGGCGTCGTTTGCCACTGCTGAAAACCGCATCCGGCCTGACCTGGCTGGCATTTTGCCCGGAGAATGAACGGCAGGAACTGATTGAAATGCTTGCCTCCCGATCGGGAGAAGAGTTCCAGCTTGCGCGCGAGCCGCTGAAGCTCAATGCCATTTTGACCCGCGCGCGAAAAGACGGTTTTGGCCAGAACTTTCGCGGTTGGGATCAGGAGGAAAAAATCGCTTCTATCGCCGTCCCCATCCGCAGCGAACAGCGGGTGATCGGCTGCCTGAATTTGGTGTATATGGCCAGCGCCATGACCATCGAACAAGCCGCGGAAAAGCATCTTCCGGCCTTACAAAAGGTGGCGAAACAGATAGAGGACGGCGTCGAATCGCAGGAGATTTTGGTTGCCGGGAGGTGAGATGGATCACAGTTATGCGGATCATCTGATTGATAGCTGGCATAACTCACTAACCGGCCGATAAAACTCTGTGACCTCTTGCCCAAAAAATATCTTCATTACATAGTGTGCATTCGTTTTCTGCCAGGAGGCTGCATGTTAAAGGTCATTGCTGAGGATTTCATCAAACCTGAGTATATTGAAACCGTTCTCCCGTTGTATCGTGAGCTAATATCGGCAACGAAGAAAGAACCGCACTGCATTGCTTACGACCTCTATATTGATGAAAAAGATCCGGGCCATTTTATTTTTATCGAAGAATGGCCAAACCACGCGGCTCTCGATGAACATTGTGCCAGCGAGCATTTCCAGCGACTTGTACCATTAATCGATCAATACACTCGCCAGGAAGCACGTTACATACTGATGGATGACGTGGTAAATCCGGCTGTCTCGTGATAATGAAGAAAATACTGGGATTACTGTTAATTATGTTTTTGGCAGGATGCTCAACACAAGGAAAGAAAGTCTTTTACTTCACTGGTCGCTGAGGGCTTAAAGCCTCTTCGAAAGAGGCTTTAAGCTTTGCAACAATGCATCACACTGATTACAAAGCGGAATCATCACTGTTCCAGCTGTATTATTATTTAGAGTTTATACTCCATTATTACTGTTTCAGATATTAAGCGCATTTTTACGAGGCCATTTTCATCGCGGCACCAATAACTGCCATACACATACTGCTCGCAAGTAAAACAATAAACCAATATATATAATTATTAAATTTTGTAAATAACCAGATAAACCTAAGTAATGACAATGCAGCAATAGAAATAGAAGACACAAACATTGTAAATATATAAATACCAGAAATTATCCATCCTGCTTCTTCGTAAATACTCTTCATTGTAAAAATAAGGATAGATAAGTAAAATGCTGATAAAGCAAGCCCGCTCAGAAAATCATAATAATCGATGTATGTGATGTTTTTATCTTTCTGCGGAAGAGCTATAAACTTTTCAAGTTTCTCATTGTCTACTCGTGACAAAAACCGATTAATTAGCGGAGTAAACATCACTAAAATCATCACCAAATGAATGAATAGTAAAGAAAGTTTAATTCTGTCATCAACCGATTCATTCTGTGGCCAGATAGATATTATTTCATAATCCATTTTTGCAAGGAGAAAAAAGCAAATGGCCGATGGTATATATTCAGAAGATATAGCTTTCCATATTTTTTTAAAAATCACTTATATTACCCCATTAGTTATACCGGTGAATCACTATTAGTTAACCGCGCTACTAATCTGCAAATAGTTGGCGATCATATTTATTTAATACGGATAATATATACCTATTCAGAAACGGATTGCTACCTACTAATTTTATCACTACATACCTGAATCACGTAAATTACACATATCAAAAAAAAACCGAAACCCGCTCCTGAAAAGAGCAGCGTTCCGGTTTTTATTCAGTCTGAAGGGTTTCAGACTTTAAGCAGTTTCACCGTCGCGTCGATGTCAATTTCATCTTCCGAGAAGATCAGCGTCGTGCCCTGGAAGGTAGTGATGGCCAGCTTTTTCAGCGTGCGCATTTCACCAGGCTTGACGTCTGATTTCGGTCGGATGCTGTTCATCAGCACGCCGACAGACAGCACAGCATTTTCTTTGTCGATACGGGTCTCTACAGGGACTTCTTCGCTGTAGACCAGGAATGACTTGATCGAGGTGAGCTTCAGACGCTCGCCTGCAATATAGATGTACTTGCTGTCTGGTATGACTTTTACCGCGTAGGCAGACAAGCCTTTGTTGTTGGTGGTGGGCTCAAAAGTCACCGCCGCGTCTTTCTTGATCAGCTCAGGATTAGCAACCTTAATCACATGAAAATAGCGGTTGTCGCCGTTTTCATCTTTGATAAATCCAAAGCCTTTATCTTTAAACCACGTTGTGATTGTTCCGTTCATTGCTGTTTCCGCCTGATTAAACCTATTACTTGTAGAGTATACCTACTCAATTTGCGCGCAGTGTAAAACACAGGCCATGTCTTTGGCTACTCGTTACCCCAACGATTGAGGAACTCCGCAATATCATCGATACGCTGAGCGTCGACACCTGCCACGGTAGCCATCTCCTGCTGCGCTTCTTCGCTGATCTCTTCGTTGTTCATCAAACGAGTGATCAGCTGCTGGAAGTAGTGCGCCAGCGCGTCACGTTCTGTGTCGCTCACCGGCTTTGCGGCCTCGGTCGCGTACTCGTCGGCGATATCATAATATTTTAGCGGAATGTCGTTGTTCATCAGTTGCTCCGGGGTAAATGCGTGTGCCAGCAGTTGCCTGCCGCGTCTGGTGTGAATGATAGCATTCTTATTTCATGGTTCGCGATCTGTTTTATTGGTCACTATGCATTACATATATCAATAATGTTTTCCGGCACAACTTCGCATTTAATAAACCTTTCCGTATTTAAATAACAGCATTCTTATTCAGTTCGATATAATGGCTGCTTATTAAATAACGAGCCACCAAGGAAATATTAAATTACTTTAATTCTAATTACATTATCGACATCTTTAATCCGCAGTTGGCCCAATCCCATCGCTAGTCGCCCATTTGCCCACATTCATCTTCTGGACAACACTCTACGATGACACCACTGACCCAACACGTGGAGCAAACACCATGAACATCACGCAAATCCGTAACGCTACGCAGCACATCACCTTTGGTGGCAAAACCTTTCTGATCGACCCTATGCTGGCGGCAAAAGGTACTTATCCGGGCTTTGCCGGTACGGCACGCGCCGAGATCCGCAACCCGACCGTTGATCTGCCTGTCGATATCGACACCCTGCTCAACGTTGATGCGCTGATCGTGACCCATCTGCATGAAGACCACTGGGATGAATCCGCGGCTCGTGTCGTACCGAAAGACAAACCGATTTATGTGCAAAACGATCGCGATGCGCAGGTACTGCGGGAACAAGGTTTCACGCAACTGACCGTACTGACGCAAAACACTGCGCTTGGTGATATCACCCTGCGTAAAACCGGCGGCCAGCACGGTTCGGATCGCGCTTACGCCGTCCCGCAAATGGCTGAACGTCTGGGCGATGCCTGCGGAGTTATCTTCCAGCATCCGGCGGAAAAAACGCTATATCTGGTCGGGGACACCATCTGGCGCGACGAGGTGGAAACCAACATGCGGACTTTCCAGCCAGGCGTGGTCATTCTGAACGCAGGCTTTGCTCACGTTATCGGGTTTGGCCCAATTATCATGGGCGCGGAAGATGTGCTAAAAACCCACTTCACGCTGCCCGAAGCACAAATTGTGGCGACCCACATGGAGGCGATTAACCACTGTCTGCTGACCCGCGCGGCCTTGAAAGAGTACGCCTGCGACAACCAGATTGCGCAATTCGTTAACGTGCCGGAAGATGGCGAAACCCTGACGTTTTAAACTCCACAAAGGAATCCTATGCAACCGCTTAACGTCGCCATTGTTGCCGTGGAAGATTTCAGCCCGTTTCACTTCTCGGTGCCGTGCATTATTTTCAGTGACAAAGTGGCGACGAAAAAGCGTTTTGAGGTGCAACTGTGTGCAGAACAGCCGGGCATCGTTTCCTCGCAGGATGGCTTCTCCATTAACGCAGCCTACGGCTATGAAGCGGTGGAGGCCGCCGACATTGTGGTGATCCCCTGGTGGGGTACCACGGCACATCGGCCACCACAAAGCCTGCTTGATGCGCTTAATCGTGCGCGACAAAACGGCGCGCAGATTGTTGGGTTATGCCTGGGTGCGTTTGTGCTCGGCTACGCCGGTCTGCTGGATGGCAAACGGGCGGCTACGCACTGGGAGTTCGAGCAGGATTTTCAGGCCCGCTTTCCGGCAGCTCATCTGGATATCAACGCGCTGTACGTGGATGACGACGGTATTATTACCTCGGCAGGCACCGCCGCCGCGCTGGATTGCTGCCTGTACGTCATCCGCCAGCGTTTTGGCAGCACGGTGGCGAATCAGATTGCCAGACGGATGATTGTGCCGCCACATCGCGAGGGCGGCCAGGCACAGTTTATCGAGCAACCGGTGGCGAAAAATACCAAAGATCAGCGCATCAACGTCCTGCTCGACTATTTGCGCCAGCATCTCCATGAACCGCATAATCTTGACGAGCTGGCGCAACGGGTGATGATGAGCCGTCGCACCCTCACCCGTCATTTTATGAAGGCCACAGGGTCAAGCGTGGCCGAATGGTTGATTGCCGAGCGCCTGCGCCGTAGCCAGACGTTGCTGGAGTCCAGCCAGTTACCCGTTGAACGCATCGCAGAACAGGTTGGTTTTCAGTCGCCCGTCACCTGGCGCCAGCATTTTAAATCCCACTTTGGCGTTAGCCCGGCTGAATGGCGTAAAACCTTTCGCGGTGATTAGCCTCTTTTTTGCGCCAGCCAGATGGTGTGCCCGGTGCAGTGCGGATCTTCCATCACCATCTCGACCACCGCAAAACCGTGTGCTGACAGCAGTGCGCGGTATTCATCCGGCGCGAGGCTGGCGTGAAACAGCGGCTCACCTTCAAATTGCCCCATCGCGATGCCGTTGTCCGTACCGCTGGTAAACATCAGCGCGCTGCCGGGATGGCTGAGGCGGTCAAAAATCGGGAACATCTTTTGCTGGTCCTGCTGAGTTAAATGGAAAAAGCTGTCCCAGGCGATCAGACCATCGAAAGTCTCATTGAGTGTCAACTCGCGCATATCCTGTTCCAGCCAGCGCTGTGCGGGAAAAGTGTTTCGGGCCCGCGCCAGCATCGCCGGGGAACTATCAACGCCGGTAAGCTGAAAACCTTGCTGGATAAAATAACCGGCGATCGGCTGACCGTTGCCGCAGCCAATATCCACAATGCTGCCCTGCCCGCCCATCACGGAAATAAATTTATCGAGCCAGCTTTTCTCGAACAAGGTGCGCGAGCGCTGGTTGGCAAAAGCATCCGCATGGCGTCGGTAGATGGACAGAATATTTTTTGCCGCAGAATCGCTCACAATATCCTCACTTTTTTCTTCTGTTAGGTATAACGGCGATAAATCCTTCATCACGCTATCCTCAAACCCTGGAATGCGCCTCGCAGAACCCATGCGCAAATACCCCAAAACCGTCCCGCTGTGGCATCATAGCGCACAGATAACGTCATGACAGGGGTGATAAACGTGAAACCGGTAACGCTATACGATGTAGCAGACCATGCAGGTGTCTCTTACCAGACCGTCTCTCGCGTCGTGAACCAGGCCAGCCACGTTTCCGCAAAAACCCGACAGAAAGTTGAGGCCGCGATGACGGAACTCAATTACATTCCTAACCGCGTTGCACAGCAGCTGGCTGGCAAACAGACGCCACTGATTGGCGTTGTGACGGCAAACCTTGCCCTGCATGCCCCCTCACAAATCGTTGCTGCCATAAAATCCCGCGCCGACCAGTCCGGTGCCAGCGTGGTGATCGCCATGGTCGAGCGCAGCGGCGTTGAGTCCTGTAAAGCCGCGGTCCACAATCTGCTTTCTCAACGCGTAACCGGGCTTATCATCAACTATCCGCTGGATGAAGAAGATGCCATTGCCGTGGCCGCTGCCTGCGGTACAGTGCCGGTGCTGTTTCTCGATGTCTCTGACTTGACGCCAATTAACAGCGTGATTTTCTCTCATGACGACGGCGCGCGCCTTGGCGTTGAACATCTGGTGCAGCACGGACATCAACGGATCGCCCTGCTGAGCGGGCCGCACACTTCCGTTTCGGCAAGGCTTCGGCATGCGGGCTGGCACAAGTATCTGGCACATTACCAGCTACAACCCGTTGTGGAGCTGGAAGGCGACTGGAGCGCGATGTCTGGTTTTCAGCAAACGATGCACATGCTGAATAACGGTAACCTCCCTACCGCCATGCTGGTCGCTAACGATCAAATGGCGCTGGGCGCGATGCGGGCAATCAGCGAGTTCGGTCTGCGGGTTGCAGTGGATATATCGGTAATTGGCTACGATGACACCGAAGACAGCGCCTGTTACATCCCACCGCTGACCACCATCAGGCAGGATTTTCCGTTGCTGGGTGAAACCAGCGTCGACAGGCTATTGCAACTCCCCCGTGGCGGCTCCAGCGTGGGTAACCAACTGCTTCCCGTCACCCTGGTCAAGCGCAAAACGGTTCTGCCTCCCGATACGCAAACCACCACTCCCCAGGCGCTGGCTGATTCACTGATCCAGCTGGCACGGCAAGTTTCTCAGCTCACACCCAAATTGTGAACGCATAACAATTGTGTGAGTCAGTTCACTTATTGAACGCCCCATCCTTTACAGCAAGGAGCGCTTGTTCGTATTTTGATTGAAATTGTGAGCGAGTAACAAATTCAAACAGGATACCGTTATGAACCTGAACACAGATTCACTCTCCGCTGTTCTGGCCCGCCGCGACTGGGAGAATCCCGGCGTCACGCAGCTCAACCGGCTGGAAGCACATCCGCCGTTCTGTAGCTGGCGCTCAGCGGATGATGCACGTACCAATCAGCGTTCGAGTCAGTTACGCTCGCTGAATGGCCAGTGGCAATTTGCCTGGTTTGCCGCGCCGGAGGCTGTCCCAGAAAGCTGGCTGACAAGCGATCTGCCACAGGCAGACATCATCAACGTCCCCTCTAACTGGCAGATGGCCGGTTATGATGCGCCAATTTATACCAACGTCACCTACCCAATCCCGGTGAATCCCCCGTACGTTCCGGCACAGAACCCGACAGGATGTTACTCGCTCACATTTAATATTGAAGACGCGTGGTTAGAGGAAGGTCAGACGCGCATTATTTTTGACGGCGTGAACTCCGCGTTTCATCTGTGGTGCAACGGTCGCTGGGTCGGCTACGGTCAGGATAGCCGTCTGCCGTCTGAGTTTGATCTTAGCGATTATCTGCTGCGCGGCGAAAACCGTCTGGCTGTGATGGTGCTGCGCTGGAGCGACGGCAGCTATCTGGAAGACCAGGACATGTGGCGCATGAGCGGCATTTTTCGCGATGTCTCCCTGCTGCATAAGCCCACTACGCAAATCCGCGACCTGCGCATTAATACCCGTTTTAATGACGACTTCAGCCGCGCCACGCTGGAAGCGGAAGTCAGAGTGGGTGGCAACGAGAACGAAGATTTACGCGTCACCCTGCAATTGTGGGAAAGTGAAACGCTCACCCACGAAACGACCTCACCGCTCGGCAGCGAGATCATTGATGAACGCGGCGCTTATCATGACCGGGTGACTCTGCGTCTGAACGTCGAAAAACCGGCGCTATGGAGTGCCGAAACGCCCAATCTGTACCGCGCCGTTGTGCAGTTACACACCGCAGGCGGAGTACTGATTGAAGCGGAAGCCTGTGACGTTGGTTTTCGTCAGGTTTGTATCGAAAACGGCCTGTTGCTGTTAAACGGCAAGCCGCTGTTGATTCGCGGTACCAACCGCCATGAGCACCATCCGGTCAACGGCCAGGTGATGGATGAGGCGACGATGGTGCAGGACATCATCCTGATGAAGCAGAATAACTTCAACGCCGTGCGCTGTTCCCATTACCCGAACCATCCGCTGTGGTACACCCTGTGCGATCGTTACGGCCTGTATGTAGTCGACGAAGCCAACATTGAAACCCACGGCATGGTGCCGATGAATCGCCTCACCGACGATCCCGCATGGTTACCTGCCATGAGCCAGCGCGTCACGCGCATGGTGCAGCGCGATCGCAACCACCCGAGCATTATTATCTGGTCACTGGGCAATGAATCCGGCCATGGCGTCAATCACGACGCGCTCTACCGCTGGATAAAATCAGAAGACCCGTCACGTCCGGTGCAGTACGAGGGCGGTGGAGCTGATACTGCCGCCACCGACATTATTTGCCCGATGTACGCCCGCGTCGATCAGGATCAGCCCTTCCCCGCAGTACCCAAATGGTCGATTAAAAAGTGGCTGTCGATGCCCGGCGAACAGCGTCCGCTGATCCTTTGTGAATACGCCCACGCTATGGGCAACAGCTTTGGCGGCTTCGCCAAATACTGGCAAGCGTTCCGTCAGTATCCGCGCCTGCAGGGCGGATTTGTCTGGGACTGGGTGGATCAGTCGCTGACCAAATATGATAAGAACGGCAAAGCATGGTCAGCCTACGGTGGCGATTTTGGCGACACGCCTAACGATCGTCAGTTTTGCATGAACGGGCTGGTGTTCGCCGATCGCACTCCGCATCCGGCGTTATATGAGGCCAAACATGAACAGCAGTTTTTCCAGTTCACGTTACTGCCGGGCGCTGCTGAACGCCAGATTGAAGTGACCAGCGAATATCTGTTCCGCCGCAGCGATAACGAAGTTCTGCACTGGTCGATTGCCCTGGACGGCAACCCGCTGGCCGCCGGAGAAATCGTTCTGGATATCGCCCCACAGGGCCGCCAGGTGATTACCCTGCCGAACGTTCCGATGCCGGACACCGCAGGCGAACTGTGGTTGACGGTGCGCGTAGAGCAGCCTCAGGCAACCGCATGGTCAGAAGCCGGGCATATCAGCGCCTGGCAACAGTGGAAGCTGGAAGAGAAGCTCAGCCTGGTACGTCTATCACGCGGCAGCAGCGCACCACAGCTGGATGTTAGTGAGAGCAATTTTACCGTGGTGGCCAACAACACACGCTGGCAATTCGATCGTCAGTCCGGCCTGCTAACACAATACTGGATTAGCGATGAAGCCCAGTTGGTAAGCCCGCTTACTGACCAGTTCACCCGCGCGCCGCTGGACAACGACATCGGCGTGAGCGAGTCAACCCGCATCGACCCTAACGCCTGGGTTGAACGCTGGAAGGCCGACGGTCACTATCAGGCTGAAGCAACGTTACTGCACTGTGCTGCCGATACGCTGAGCAATGCGGTACTGATCACCACCGAACATGCGTGGCAGTATCAGGGCGAAACGCTGTTCGTCAGCCGAAAACGCTACCGTATTGACGGCAATGGTGAAATGCAGGTAACGGTGGATGTCGACGTTGCCAGCGGTACGCCGCATCCGGCCCGCATCGGCCTGAGCTGCCAGCTGGCGCAGGTTGCGGAGCGAGTGAACTGGTTAGGTCTTGGCCCGCATGAGAACTACCCGGACCGTCTGGGCGCCGCCTGTTTCGATCGCTGGGATCTGTCGCTTGATGAGATGTACACCCCGTATGTTTTCCCGAGCGAAAACGGTCTGCGCTGCGGCACGCGCGAACTGTACTACGGTGCGCACCAGTGGCGCGGAGACTTCCAGTTCAACATCAGCCGCTTTAGCCAGCAGCAACTGATGGAAACCAGCCACCGCCATCTGCTGCAACCTGAGGCAGGCACCTGGCTCAATATTGATGGCTTCCATATGGGCGTCGGCGGCGATGATTCGTGGAGTCCTTCCGTGTCGCCGGAATTCCAGCTGAGCGCCGGACGCTACCACTTCCAGTTCGTCTGGGGCCAAAAATAATAATATAAGCAGGGCAGGTTGATACTTGCCCGCATTTATAGGAAGTCTGTTATGTATTATTTAAAAAACACTAACTTTTGGATGTTCGGCTTTTTCTTCTTCTTTTACTTTTTTATTATGGGTGCGTATTTCCCCTTCTTCCCTATCTGGTTACACGATGTAAACCATATCAGTAAAGGCGATACCGGCATCATCTTCGCCTGTATATCACTGTTTTCTTTGTTATTCCAACCAATTTTCGGACTACTGTCCGATAAGCTTGGCCTGCGTAAACATCTGCTGTGGGTAATTACCGGCATGCTGGTAATGTTTGCCCCGTTCTTTATTTACGTTTTTGGTCCGTTATTACAGGTTAATATTTTACTGGGTTCAATTGTCGGCGGGATTTACCTTGGCTTTATTTACAATGCCGGTGCCCCAGCGATTGAAGCCTATATTGAAAAAGCCAGCCGCAGAAGCAACTTTGAATTTGGTCGCGCGCGCATGTTTGGCTGCGTGGGCTGGGCGCTGTGCGCCTCGATTGCCGGAATTATGTTCACCATCAATAACCAATTCGTCTTCTGGTTAGGCTCTGGCTGTGCGGTCATTCTGGCATTGCTGCTATTATTTTCAAAAACAGATGCCCCCTCTTCTGCAAAAGTCGCGGATGCGGTAGGCGCCAATAACTCGGCATTCAGCCTGAAGCTGGCGCTGGAGTTATTTAAACAACCGAAACTTTGGTTCCTCTCCCTGTATGTGGTCGGCGTTTCCTGTACTTACGATGTGTTTGACCAGCAGTTCGCCAACTTCTTTACCTCATTCTTTGCCACCGGCGAACAGGGTACCCGCGTGTTTGGCTACGTCACGACGATGGGAGAATTACTCAACGCCTCTATCATGTTCTTTGCACCGCTGATTGTGAACCGCATTGGCGGAAAGAACGCCCTGCTGCTGGCCGGTATGATCATGTCGGTAAGGATTATTGGCTCGTCATTCGCCACCACTGCACTGGAGGTCGTTATTCTCAAAACGCTGCATATGTTTGAGATACCGTTCCTGATCGTCGGCTGCTTCAAATACATCACCAGCCAGTTCGAAGTACGTTTCTCGGCCACGATTTATCTGGTGTGTTTCTGTTTCTTCAAACAGTTAGCCATGATTTTCATGTCAGTTCTGGCCGGGAAAATGTATGAGAGTATTGGTTTCCAGGGAGCTTATCTGGTGCTGGGGATTATTGCGCTGAGCTTCACGCTGATTTCCGTATTTACCCTTAGCGGTCCGGGGCCGTTTTCCCTGCGGCGTCGTCGCGAAAGCGTCGCGCTGTAAAAGGCTCTTTGCCGGATGCACCACTCACGTGGTTTATCCGGCCTACGATACTAAAAGGCCCGGTAAGCATTGCGCCACCGGGCATCACACGATGTTACTCTTCGATCGCCTGACGGATTTGCTGCAATGACGCGGGATCGTCAATGGTCGTTAGATCGCCAGGATCGCGGCCTTCACAGATCGCCTGGATCGTCCGTCTGAGCATTTTGCCAGAGCGCGTTTTCGGCAACTGCGACACAAACCAGACGTGCGCCGGGCGGCCAAAGTTACCAATCTGACTGTCCACCAGCGCCATAATCGCCTTCTCTTCCGAATGTGCGATGTCGCGATCTTCAAGGCTGTCGCTCTGTTTCGGAATGACAAACGCGACCGCTACCTGCCCCTTCAGCGCGTCCTTCACGCCGACCACAGCCACTTCGGCAACGTTCGGATAGCTGGAAATACTCTCCTCTATCTCACGCGTCCCCAACCGATGCCCGGCCACGTTGATGACATCATCCGTACGGCCAAGGATGAAGTAATAGCCGTCCGCATCGCGAATACCCCAGTCAAAGGTGGCGTACACCTGACGAGAAAACAGCGACCAGTAGGTATTCACAAACCGCGCGTCATCACCCCAGATAGTCTGGATACAGCCCGGCGGCAGCGGCCCTTCAATCACCAGCATGCCCTTTTCATTCGCTTCGCAGGGCTCACCGGTTACCTCATTGAGCAACTGCACGTTATAGCCGTACATCGGCACGCCTGGGCTACCCAGCCGCGACGGGCGGTCGTCCAGCCCGCGGGCGATCGCCATAATCGGCCAACCGGATTCAGTCTGCCAGTAGTTGTCGATAACCGGGACGCCCAGCGTTTCCGTTACCCAACTGGCGGTCGGTTCATCCAGCGGCTCACCCGCCAGATACAGCACCTCCAGCGAGGAGAGATCGTGATTGCGGATTTGCGCGGTCGGGAATTTCTTCAGCACGCGGATGGCGGTTGGGGCGGAGAACATCCGGCTGACCTGATACTTCTCAACAATTTTCCACCAAACGCCACAGTCTGGATACGTTGGCAGCCCTTCGTACACCACCGTCGCCATCCCCGCCAGCAGTGGGGCATACACGATATACGAATGCCCAACCACCCAGCCGATGTCCGACGCGCAGAAGAACACACCGCCCGCTTTACCGCCGAAAATGGTGTCCATTGAAGTCGCCAGCGCGACCGCGTAGCCACCAACGTCACGCTGGACGCCCTTCGGTTTACCGGTTGTCCCGGAGGTATAGAGAATGCAGGAGGTTTCATTCGATTCCAGCCACGTCACCGGCACCCGCGCGCCAAGATGCTGTTGGCGCAGCGCGGCAAAGTCGAGGTCTCGCCCCTCTACCCGCGCCATTTTCGCCAGACCGCGATCGACCAATACCACATGACGCGGCTGGTGCTGCGCCTGACTGATTGCATCATCGAGCAGCTTTTTATACGGCAGGATCTTGCCCCCGCGCGCGCCGGCATCCGCCGAAACGATAATCACCGGTTGGGCGTCGTCGATGCGTGCCGCCACGCTGTGCGAGGCAAAGCCACCGAACACCACCGAATGGATCGCCCCAATGCGCGCGCAGGCCAGCAGCGTAATGTGCGCCTCGGCGATCATCGGCATATAAACCAGTACCCGATCGCCACGCTGTACGCCCAGCGACAGCAACATTGCCGCCGCCACGTTCACTTCGTCGTACAGCTGACGAAAGGTAAACGTGCGTTCTTCTTCAGTTTCTGAAGAAACGGCAATCAGCGCCAGCGCGTCAGGCTGTTTCTCCACCCAGCGGTCGATGGCGTTATGACACAAATTGGTCTTGCCGCCGCAAAACCAGCGGGCAAACGGCGGGTTGCTGTGATCCAGCACCTGCGTATACGGCTGCTGCCAGTCAATACGCTGGGCCTGTTCGGCCCAGAACGACTCCGGCTGCGTAATAGAACGTTGATAAAACTCGCTATAAGACATAATGCTCTCCTGTTGAACTTACGCCTTGCCGCACGCAGGTTTAGATTACATAAAGGTCCATATACTCATTGACCGGCATCTGCTCCAGGCGGGCTCTGTCCAGGGAGACATCCAGGATGCGCTGCTGCTGACGGGTCGGGAACTGACGCGCCAGGTTAATTTTGAACTTCTCGACCAGCTTCGGCATACCGTCGTTACGACGGCGCGCGTGGCCAATTGGGTATTCCACTACCACTTCTTCAAAGCGTGAGCCGTCGGTGAATTCAAGCGTGATGGCATTCGCGATGGCGCGTTTTTCAGGGTCGTGGTAATCGGCAGTAAAGGCCGGATCTTCGAAGCAGTTAATCTTTTCACGCAGTGCATCAATGCGTTTATCCTGCGCCACGCCGTCTTCGTAATCTGCCGCCGTTAAGCGTCCGAACAGCAGCGGGATAGCCACCATGTACTGGATGCAGTGGTCACGATCCGCCGGGTTATTCAACGGGCCTTTTTTATCGATGATGCGGATACAGGCTTCGTGTGTACGAATGGTCACTTTTTCGATATCGGCAGCGGTCTTACCTGCAGCCTGTAACTGCTCGTACAGCGTCATCGCCGCTTCTACCGCGGTCTGCGAGTGGAACTCTGCCGGGAAGGAAATTTTAAACAACACGTTTTCCATCACGTACGAACCGTACGGTCGCTGGAAGCGGAAAGATTCGCCTTTGAAAGAGACATCATAGAAGCCCCAGGTTTTCGCCGTCAGTGCAGATGGATATCCCATTTCACCGGTTTTCGCCATCAGCGCCAGACGCACAGCACGTGAGGTGGCATCGCCAGCCGCCCAGGATTTACGCGTGCCGGTATTCGGCGCATGACGATAGGTACGCAGCGACTGACCGTCGACCCACGCCAGCGAGACGGCGTTGAGAATTTCATCCCGGTTAAGGCCGAGCATCTCGGCAACCACCGCCGTGGAAGCGACTTTTACCAGCAGGACGTGATCCAGACCGACGCGGTTGAAGGAGTTTTCCAGCGCGATACAGCCCTGAATTTCATGGGCTTTAATCATTCCGGTTAACACTTTTTTCATGGTTAACGGCGCTTTACCCACCGCCACCGCATTGCGCGACAGCCAGTCAGCCGTCGCCAGAATACCGCCGAGGTTATCGGAAGGATGACCCCATTCTGCGGCCAGCCACGTGTCGTTAAAGTCCAGCCAGCGGATCATCGCACCGATGTTAAACGCCGCCTGCACCGGATCGAGCTGGAACTGGGTACCCGGTACGCGCACACCGTTCGGGACGACGGTACCCGGTACAACCGGCCCCAGCAGTTTTTTACAGGCCGGATATTCCAGCGCTTCCAGGCCACAGCCAAGGGTATCAAGCAGGCAATAATGCGCGGTGTCATACGCCACCTTCGAGGTGATCTCGTAGTTCATGACATAATCAACGATATCAACGATTTCACGGTCAAATTCAGGGCGGACGTTCGAAATATGTGCAGACATAGGGTACATTTCCTGTTTTTTTATCTTTAGAAGTTTTGCATTAGCAACGTTTTTCAATCGGGACAAATTCGCGATCTTCCGGGCCGGTATAGTTGGCGGAAGGACGGATAATTTTGTTGTCCTGACGCTGTTCGATGATGTGCGCCGCCCAGCCGGTGACACGGGCGATAACGAACAGCGGTGTGAACATTTCAGTGGGGACGCCCATCATGTTGTAAGAGACTGCCGAGAACCAGTCGAGGTTAGGGAACATCTTTTTCGTTTCCCACATCACCTCTTCCAGACGGTCGGCAATGTTGTACATTTTCAGCGAACCGCCCTCCTGAGAAAGCTGTTTCGCCACACGCTTGATCACCTGATGGCGCGGGTCGGCGATGGTGTAAACCGGGTGACCAAAGCCAATCACCACTTCTTTGTTTTCAACGCGTTTACGGATATCCGCTTCGGCTTCATCCGGCGTTTCGTAGCGCTGCTGAATTTCCAGCGACACTTCATTCGCGCCGCCGTGTTTCGGCCCACGCAGTGCGCCAATCGCGCCGATAATCGCGGAGTACATATCAGAGCCAGTTCCCGCAATCACACGCCCCGTGAAGGTGGAAGCGTTAAACTCGTGCTCGGCGTACAGCACCAGCGAAATGTGCATCGCCTTTTCCCAGCTTTGTGATGGCTTTTCACCATGCAGCAAATGCAGGAAGTGACCGCCAATAGAATCATCATCGGTCTCCGGCTGAATACGCTCGCCGTTATGGCTGTAGTGATACCAGTACAGGAGGATAGAACTGAGCGATGCCAGCAGTTTGTCGGCAATATCGCGTGCGCCGGAGACGGTATGTCCTTCTTTTTCCGGCAGCGTACAACCTAGCGCGGAAACACCAGTGCGCATCACGTCCATCGGATGCGAGGCGGCAGGCAGCGCTTCCAGTACGGTACGCACGTTAGCGGGCAATCCGCGCAGCGCTTTCAATTTGCTTTTATAGGCGGTGAGCTCATCGCGGGTGGGTAATTTCCCGTGAATCAGCAGATGCGCAACTTCTTCAAATTCGCACTGTTGTGCCAGGTCAAGAATATCGTAGCCACGATAGTGCAGATCGTTACCGCTTTTACCCACGGTACATAAGGCAGTATTTCCGGCAGCGACGCCTGACAGCGCAACCGATTTTTTGGGTTTAATGACATGGGTACTATTTTGCAGGATCGTTGTGTCGCTCATGTTGTCCTCGTCATTATTGTAATATGTAGGGTACTAATTTATTGCCGGATGGCGGCTAGGCCTTATCCGGCCTACGACGGTTACTTTTTTGTGTACAACGCGTCGAGTTTCTCTTCGAACTGGTAGTAATTGATGCTTTCGTACAGCTCGTTGCGCGTCTGCATAATGTCGATAACGTTCTTTTGCGTACCTTCCTGACGCAGCACGTTGTAAACCTTCTCCGCCGCGCGGTTCATGGCGCGGAAAGCTGACAGCGGGTATAGCGCCATCGCAACGTTCGCGCTGCGCAGTTCATCGGTGGTAAACAGCGGTGTGGCGCCAAACTCAGTAATGTTGGCGAGAATTGGTACCTGTACCGCATCGGCAAACTGGCGGTACATCTCAAGTTCGGTAATGGCTTCTGGGAACAGCATGTCAGCGCCCGCTTCGACATACGCCTGGGCACGATCGATGGCAGCCTCTAGCCCTTCCACCGCCAGCGCATCGGTCCGCGCCATAATCACAAAGTTGGGATCGGTGCGCGCATCAACGGCTGCGCGGATCCTGTCGACCATCTCTTCTTTCGAGACGATCGCCTTGTTCGGACGATGACCGCAGCGCTTAGCGCCAATCTGATCTTCAATATGCAGCGCAGCAGCACCCGCTTTGGAAATCGACTTGACGGTACGCGCCACGTTGAATGCAGACGATCCAAAACCGATATCCGCATCCACCAGCAATGGCAGCGGGCAAACATCCGTAATGCGACGAATATCAGTCAGCACATCATCAAGGGTAGAAATGCCGAGATCCGGCAGCCCCAGCGACCCCGCAGCGACACCGCCGCCGGAGAGATAAATCGCTTGATACCCGGCACGTTGAGCCAGCAGAGCGTGGTTGGCGTTGATGGTGCCAACGATTTGTAATGGGTTTTCTTTAGTGAGCGCAGCGCGAAACGCCAGCCCTGGGGAGTGTAGAGACATATCCCGTCCTCTTGTTATCAACTTGTTATCGTTCGTTGATATTTCTAAAGCAAGGGGTATGCCAGGGAGCTTATTTTCTCTTCAATTTAATTTTTATCTTTTAAAACAACAGATTAAACCCAATTTTTCTATTTTTGTTGCACAAAAGCGTGTCAGCTATCGTTTCATGAAACGTTCCTTCACGTTTCATTGCAACATTTATGAAACACAACTAAACCCTACTACTCGGTTCCTTAATTTTTGGGGTTAGTTATGGCAGATACGCATCTACCGCCGCGAGTGAACGACGATAAACCGGTTATCTGGACAGTCTCGGTCACCCGCCTGTTTGAACTGTTTCGCGACATCAGTCTGGAGTTCGACCATCTGGCGACCATCACCCCCATTCAGCTTGGTTTCGAAAAAGCGGTGGCCTATATCCGTAAGAAGCTGGCCACCGAGCGTTGCGATGCCATCATTGCGGCAGGCTCCAACGGCGCATATCTGAAAAGCCGTTTGTCTATTCCGGTGATCCTGATTAAACCCAGCGGATTCGACGTGCTACAGGCACTGGCAAAAGCGGGAAAACTCACCTCGTCAATTGGCATCATTACCTATCAGGAACCCCTCCCGGCGCTTCTCGCGTTTCAAAAAACTTTCAATTTGCAGCTTGAACAGCGTAGCTATATCACCGAGGAAGATGCTCGTGGGCAAATCAACGAGCTGAAGGCCGGCGGTACACAAGCGGTAGTTGGTGCGGGGTTGATTACCGATCTGGCAGAAGAAGCAGGTATAACCGGCATCTTTATCTATTCGGCGGCCACCGTGCGCCAGGCCTTTGTCGATGCGTTGGATATGACCCGCCTGACATTACGCAGAAACGGTCAGTACGTCTCTGGCGATACGTTGCGCACTCGCTACGCGCTCGGAGATATGCGCGGTCACTCTGCGCAGATGGAACAGGTACGGCACACCATTATGCTGTACGCCCGTTCGCGTGCGCCGGTCCTCATTCAGGGTGAAACAGGAACGGGTAAAGAGCTGGCCGCACAGGCCATTCACCGTGAGTTTTTCACTCGTCAGGAGAATCGGCGCGGTAAACCCTCACCGCCGTTTGTTGCCGTCAACTGCGGGGCAATCACCGAGTCATTGCTGGAAGCGGAGCTGTTCGGCTATGAGGATGGCGCCTTTACCGGCTCTCGCCGAGGGGGACGCGCGGGCCTGTTTGAAATCGCTCACGGCGGAACCCTGTTTCTTGACGAGATAGGCGAGATGCCGCTGCCGTTACAAACCCGACTGCTGCGTGTGCTGGAAGAAAAAGAGGTTACCCGGGTCGGTGGACATCAGCCGATTCCGGTCGATGTCCGGGTGATTAGCGCCACACACTGTAATCTGGAGCAGGAGATGAAACAGGGGGAATTTCGTACCGATCTGTTTTATCGCCTGAGCATTTTACGCCTCAAGCTGCCGCCGCTGCGCGAGCGGTTGCCCGATATTCTGCCACTGGCGGAGGGCTTTTTAAAACAGTCGCTGGCGGAACTGGACGTGCCTTTTTCTGAGCCAGTGCGCAAGGGGCTGGGATTAAGTCAGCCGACGCTGCTGAATTATGGCTGGCCGGGGAATATCCGCGAACTGCGTAATATGATGGAACGTCTGGCACTGTTTTTAAGCGTCGAGCCGCAGCCAGAGCTGAATGTGGATTTTTTACAACAGCTGTTACCGGAACTGGCCATTGTTGCAGACTCACCGCAAGCATCGTCATTGCTGACGCCACAACAGGTGTTGGCACAATTCAATGGTGATAAAACCGCGGCTGCACGCTATCTCGGAATTAGCAGAACCACGTTCTGGCGCAGATTAAAAGAAAACCCGCCGGTACAATGACCGACGGGTGTCGTATTTTTTACAGCTGCACGTTATTTTTTCTTGTAAATATTCGCTGTGCCATGGATTTTGTTATCCGTTTGGCCGGAGGTTAATACCACCACGTCAGCGCCTTTCTCTTCAGCTTTCTTCAGAAGGTCTTCTTTAGCATCCGAAGTAGAGACTTCATTACTCGTTGAAATATCACCGATTTTTGTATACTGAGACTCAACCTTTTCAAACTCAACCTTCGTCATAAATTCCGCGGCGTACGCGTTGGTCACAACAAAAGCTAACGCACCAATAAGTACTTTAATTCCAGTTTTCATATAAAAGCTCCAGATTTTGTTATATATGCCATCATCGTGTTCTCGGAACGGATAACTTGTTCAGATTGATTAAATAATTAGTTGATGTTCAGAAAAAAATCCAGTCGACCAGGCTCATCAATTAAATTATTCAGGTCATACTTGAGCTGGCAAAGCTATGTCAGTGGTTCAGGTTTAAGGCGAACAGCAGGGTCACCTAACACAATATAATTACGACAATCATCGCGCTGCGTTCTCAGTGACAAGATCTGAGCATCACTGATTGCCATGCCACTATCAATTTTCAGTAGTGCTGTCACAAGCTCACTACTCCATACCCCCCACTGACTGTTAAACCGATCTACTGCCTGCCCCACCCGCTGTCCGGCTAATAATCGAGAGATAACATCCTTAAATCCCTGCGTCTGCGCAACACCTTCTGGCGTCTGAAAACTAGAAGACCACGCGCGATCAATATGACCCAACGTGGCTAAAACACCACCCTGAGGGAGACTCATTAACTTTTGCGGGAGGCGAGCACTCATCGCCTCTGGAGCAATAGCCCGAGAGGGGGATTCAAAATTAAAATCATCAAACTGTGGTGTACCAGCGCTATAACAAGCAAAGAAAAAATGTATTGCTCCATGTAAAAAGGCCTGTTCAGGTACATCATCTGCTGAAAACCAATGCCGCTCATCAATTTCACCTAATCCCGGCCAATCCTGACAAACTATTGCCCCCTGACAGTGCGGTTGCCGCGGATCATCAGCATTAAAAGCCATTCCATGTGAGCCTGTGAAAATCAGCGAAGGTGCGCCGAAAGCATTGCACATGGATTGCTTAAGTTTATCTTTCGTAGCATTGGCCCCCATTAGCGCATTGACCTGATATCCATATTTTTCCCCCAGAGGAGGATATTTGTCTGTTCCTGAAGCAAATGGAGCAGCAACCTTGTTAGTAAACAATTGAGTTGCCCTGTCAAAATTATGACACGTTGCAAATAAATCAATACTTCGCCGCGTATAACGGCTGGCGTCACGTTCCCAGTTAATCACACTTAAAGCATAGGATTGATACTCAGTGATACACTGAAAATCAATTCTGCCGACAGCAGCCACAATATCCAGCGAATATTGAAAACTAAATGGCACCTGCGTGGGAGGCCCGACTATCGTCAGGTAATAAGGTACCCCCTGTGCAGGGTCAATCATCATTAACGCTGCACCATGTCTATTCAACCAGGCACTGGCACTTTCGCCCTTACGGTAACCGTTTGAACCAGAAAAGAGTCGAAACCGATCGCCGGCCTCAATACGGCGTTGCATAATAAGCGGCTCCAGAGCATCTAACCACGGTTGAGGATCAACATCAGCAGCAAAGAGAATACCCCAACCCGCTTCGCTCAGCTCCTGATGATTGACATCAAAAGGTACCCCCCAAACTTTCATGCCTGGTAAAATTTCAGTACCGATCGCCTGACTGAGTGTTTTTTCTTGGGTCAACATTTGGGAGATAAACTCTGTGCCAGGTTTCAATTCCAGGGTTTTTCCGGTTGTCGCATGAACGCCAAACGATAGCGGTAGCTCTTCGTTTTCACTCATTATTAACCTCCGGAAAAGCAGTTTGCCAAATCAGGTGCGCAACCTCGGGTCCGCCAATATCGCTGTGAGCTCCTGAAATTCCATCGACTTTGCAGATGTATTTTCCACCGTCAATATTGTAGATAACGGAAGAGTTTTCCCATACGTATCTTGTTGTTACTTCCAGCATCGGACTCGGTTTATCGTTTGTAACGCCCTGAATCCCCCAAGTACCAATCCCTGCATAGCGAGGCATTTCTCTTGGTTGATCAAATGCAATTTGATTCGCAACGCCCGCCGCCCAGGGATATAGACGCCCTACCGCATAGTCAAAAGCAGAAAACGTGCACACTAAAGGGCCAGACACCTTTTTGTCCGCAATGATGGAATAAAAGTAACCAGGTGTATTTGGGGTATACTCGTTGGTAGGTGCAAAAGCCCAAATCGACATAGCTCCCTGCACCAACGCACAAGATTGTATACTACGGATCAACGGGGCATTACCTTCCGGCCCAGCAATTCCAGCACTAGCAACGATACAGCCAAAGCTATGCCCCATCAGATGAATACGTAGCTCAGGAGCTGAACGTTGAAGGGCAACAATGAACGGATACAATCCATTTTCACCAACCACCTTCGCTCGTTTTTTCATCGCCCAGAATGTCAGTTGCCTAAGCGGCAGCAGAATAGCATCTCCTAAACCACTGATTGCGAAGTTATCAAACCCAGGCACCGATTCGACTATTGCTCGTGGATCAAAAGCATGGCGATCTGCAGCACCATCTCCGTCGCAACCATTTTCTCCCAAGGCTAGCGCCTCATTAAGAGCAAGATACGCACTGCAAACATCATCTGGTAAGGTATCCATCCACATATTGATACTAATGGCGTCAAACAGGTTTTCAATTGCCTGACGAATACCCGGCTCATTTCCCAGCATTAGCGTATATTGCTCGACCCACATCGCTCTGGACAGCTGTTCTGTACCATCAAAAGGGACTGCTTTTAGCGATTCATTAGCCCATGCCAGGCTGGGCCAATGGAACCCAATATGCAGTGACCGAAAATGTGGAACTGAGGCTTCTACCCGTAGTCGATCATAGGTGCAATTCTTGAATGCTCCAATCCACGAGTCAAATTGGCTACTTGCCCGCTCAGGATCTTGCTGCCAACCATGTACCCATAGAAAAAGATCTGTGATCACCTCATACTTAACGACATTGATAACTTGTGAAGAAACACATTCTCCTTTGTTGTTCACATCAGATAGGGTTTCCTTACCCTGTTTATCCACCGAAAGCAGAAAATAACCTGTTTGCGAATCATCAATATTTTGCCAGGGCATGGGGGTTCTCCTGCTGAAACTTAGTCATCTTTTCGCCATGATCTTCACAGGGCGATACCCTTTTTTTAACTTCCGGAAAATAAATGCTATTTTGAGCATCTGAAAACCTTCTTTCAGGTACAAAATCGCACGCCCGTTGAATCCAGGTGTCTATTCGAAGATCCCATAATGCAATACCTTCTTGCGAACCCGATGCCATCCAGCGACCATCAGATGAAATGGCAAGAGCGGTAATCGCTGAATGATGAAATTGCTGTTTGATTTCAATAGGGAGCATAGTATTGGATGAATAAAGCCAGAGCCGCCCCTTACGATCCCCCATCGCAACAGTTTTATTCTGCAAGACTGCCAACGTATTGGAGATGGAAGTAGAGTCATCCTTGATTAATTCGCGACGCTGTGTTCCATCTTTAATTGCTATAGGGTAAATCTGCCCAAGATAATTCCCCTGATAAAATTGTTCTCCAGAAGGGCTAAAAGCAAAGTTAAGCGTATATTTTGGCAAAGGGAAAGAAGAGGCAGAATTCTGCAATGAAGTATTCGCCACATATATTGGACATCCTTGAGCATCAGTTGCTGTTTCTTGCCACAATGTTATTTGATCATTCAAGGCATCTATAGAGAGAAAATCCTTGCTATGTGGACGAAATCCAGAAAGTTGTTCTCTAGCACGAAATCCAATAGGAATAGAATGCAAACACTCCACCGCACTCATCGTATCAGTAGATAAAATCCATAAGCGCGGTGGTTTATCCCTGACCTGACGATCGATCATTAAAAGAGATGCTGTATCATTCACTTTCATCCAGAGAACTTTTTCATCAGGCGAAAAGTAAACCCCTTTAACAACCTGAAGTGTACTGCTGTCATGTCGCAAAGCCATTAATGTCTCACCGCGACGGATTAAAATAATGCCTGCCCGATCGGCGCTAGCAAAATGTTCAACATCAGTTAGCTCTGCTCGCACCTGAGGTTTAGAGCCATTTGCCTGTGCGTACTCTGGCTGGATGGATTCCAGTCGTCCACTCGTAATCCAGTTAAGCTGAGTACCGTTTCTCGTCTCCTCAAATCCAACTAAGCGGCCATTATTTGGATAAAATATCCCGAAAGGATGATGCTCATCTGCAAGTGTAACTTTTAACACACTACCTTTCTCTGTGGTAATAAAAGCTTCCCGCTTATCAGCACGAATGGCTATACTGGTGATCTGGTGCGGCAGTCCCAGTAATGTTTCCGCCTGAGGTAATAATGCAGATTTATCCGCTAGCGATAACCCAGACCAGCGTTTCAATTGACCATCCCATCCCGCTGAGAGAAGCGAGCCATCTTGCAGGAACTTAATTTGCGAGACTACATCCTCATGCGCATTCTTTATAGTAAAAATATATTTTGGCTGCGACAATGTAGTAATATCCCATAAATGAATATTTCCTGCACGATTCCCAGCAGCTATAAATCTACCATCAGGACTAACTGCAACAGAATAAATTATTTCTCCCGAAGATGTCATACTTATTGCCTGGCGCTGAGGAGGCGGTAATTTCTTGACATATACTCCCCCACCACTTACATTAAGAATCTTAATACCCTGCGAGGAATGCCCTGCATCCAAAAATGCCGATTGGCCAGGAATGAAGGTCAGTGCGTTAATTATCGATTTCGCTCTAGGTTTATTGTCTTTACTATTAATGGATATCGACAATAAATTATTCAGCGTATCAAAACGCCATGCTGAAATGGTAGTATCTGCATAACTGACAATAAGAAAATCATTGGCAAAGGACATCCCACGAATCGTTTCATTAACGGGTTCCTGTCCTGACTTGGCCAAGTTCAATGCAATACACTCTCTGCGACGAATATCACATAACGCAACCTTCCCTTGCGAATCGCCAATTGCCAGATAATATTTCCGTACCAAAGTGATAACTCGCGCATCGCTCACAGGAAATTTTAAAAATGCTAACAAATCAATATTCCACAATAGATTATCAGTTTTATCAAAAACCTGAATATTTTTCCTTGCTTTGCCAACTTGAGCGATAACACGGTAATCTTCATTTATAGCGACCACTTTACTTTTATCATTATCTGGAGATTCAACAGATAAAATATAGCGATTATCAAATAATATGTTAGCTAAAAGTCCACGATACTCAGTGCGTACTCCACCATTTGATGCCTCCTGGAATTGAGCCCCTGTAGCCGCTGCCAGAGCCCGGAGTTCAAGACTGGTTCGCCCACCTAATATGTTCAGCAACCCCGTTTGCAAGGTATCGTTTTCTCTTTGCAAAACGATTTTTTGTTGTTTATTAAAAAGATCCCGTTGAGCTATTAATCTATCTTCTGCTGCTGATAACTGACTTTTATGCTTATCAATTGCAAACCACATCGTAAATCCCAGCACCATGAATAAAATGGTTATTTTTGACCACCAGGAATATGAATAATCCTGATAAGCATCAATAAATGCGCTTTCTATTTCTGATGGCTTTTCTGTATTATTAGATTCTAATGATAAAATTCGTGCACGTCTCGGAAATAATCGTACCCGCCCAGGTAAAGATGAAAAAAAATCCTTACGCCGGCCCTTTATATGCCATTGAGACGCAAGGCGTTGCCACTCAGCAAGATGCTCATGTTGCCATTTTTCAATACTGTTTTTGATCGGCAAACTCAGGCTATCATGAGATAATTCATACCAATCGCCATCCTCTCTAATTTGCCGTCGAATTAAGTGGTGAGATATTAAATACTCCAACTCATCAGGTTGAGGGGAATTTATATCACTGGATTCAATCATTGCAGGCGTACGTAAACCTCCTGGTGTTAACAGTTTATTTTCGATCCACTCACGCAAACATCTACCGCGAGTTAGATTACTAACGGAATATTCCAAAACCTCTTCACAATAATTTTGTAAGATAGCATCCAATTGAATCTGGCGTACGTCAGCGATTCGTATTTCCTGAACCGACTGCCCTCCAACGCTGAGGTCATTCCAGATCTCAGTGCACACAACCTGAAGTAATACTGGCTCAATTGTTCCCTGGTAAACCGCTATCTCTCCGGCCATACGTTTACGAAACTTACTAAGCTCCTCGACAATATATTCTGCGGCATCTCTTCCATCATCTTTAGGCAAAATAATGTTGCTCATCTTAGCTGGCTCTCGTATCGCCTCAATAGCCTGCTCAAAGGATAAAAGTGATAGTCGAACTCTACATTCAAGTCCTGTCGGAATTAAATCACGATAATCATCCAGCCAGGGAAAATACTCTTCACGCATACTAAAAACAATCCACACACTTTTACTATAGCGACTTAAAACATTACCTAAATCGATAAAAAACTCCTCACGTTCTTTTGCTGATATCTCAGATAAAAATATCTCTTCAAATTGGTCAATGACCATTAAGACGCGCTTAAAGACATTACCTTCACTGTACAGAAACCGTTCAAAATAGGTTTCAAGCGTGTCACCATCACTACATTTACCATATCCGCTAGCACTAAGCTGTTCCAGAATTCCCTTTACCGGAGAATGATGAGCGCCACCGGAAATCCGCAAAATGGGGAGGAGATGAAAGCGTTCCTTAAAACGCTGAAGCAATCCATTCTTGGCTTGTAAAAGTGAAGTCTTACCCGCACCTGAGGGTGAATATAAAATAATGATACGATCAGCAATCAGCCGATTATGTAACTCCTCAATTTCATTATCACGGCCAAACAGTATTTGTTCTGGCCCGAAAGGTCCTGGCCCCACGAACGGTGATATCATGATGGCCTCCTGTAATTTTTATTTAATTCATGGATAAATGTTTCAGTGTCCCCCCAATACAATCGTAATGATGCTTTTGTCTGAAGATATTTTTCAATATATCGTCGCGCACTTGCGGCATCTAATAGACTATTGGGATCAAGCTGAACTGAGAAGTGCTGGTAATCGTCACGTAAATCTTTACCTTCCTGTTGTAACAGGCTACGAAACAGGACGCGGAATTCCCATGAATCAACCTGCAAACCAATAAACAACAAGGCACTATCGTTTAATCTACTACGAATAATTGAAGGTAAACTAACATTACTGGTCGATGCTTTTGCAAGATGATCGAAATAATGATCCTCCGTCATTACCAACGTTCCGGGAACATCTAAAGTGCCGAATAATTTCAACACGATAGGTGCATCAACTGTAGCTTTATTTGCAGCAACCCGACCGTCTCTTTTTTCATTATTTTTATCCCATACTTCAGCAGCATGATTCCAGCGAAATAACCTCACTTTAGGCGCTTTACCCTCCTCCCTCAGTGCATCTATCAACAAATCACTGGGATCTGTCGTGATATAAACGGGAAGTGGATAACCGGCCAGCACACGATGTGGATCGTCCGGATTACTTTGTCGAAATCGCTTACCAACAAGCGAGATAATACTGTTCAGTTTTTCCAATATCTGAGCATCACTCAACTGCTTTAGTTGGTCAGGAAGTTCAGAAGCATGTTGTTTGAGAATAAAACGATAGACAGACTTATAAAATTCATGCTGAGGAAATTTTCCCTGTCGCGTCACCGCCAGAAACTGCGCAACCTGAGGTAAGTCTTCAAGATCATGGTCGTCTAGCGGGTAACCATATGTTTCTCCCCAGCTACGTGCAAGCTCTCTACGAGAGCCAAATAATGCTTCATTCAGCGTTGACCCAAGAATCGGTGTACATTTCTCATCCCTTAAGTTATCAATAATAGGATCCCATGCCTGTTGGTTTTTATCATCACCGCCAAACCCGGGTGGATACCATATTCTCGCATTGTCTAATCGGGTAAATACCACTGGCATCCACCAGTCAGGTTCATTAATAATTTCAACGCGGGCAAACGCCACAGCCCGATCAACCTCACCGTGTTTCTTGAGCTGAGAAAAGAATGTCGGCATAAACTTTGCCGCTGTGTTTAAAAGAAAATTACCTTGCATAGCCAGCACAGCAGGGATTCCTTTACTGGCTAATAAAGGACCTACTGCCATCAATACATCACTTTCTGCAGAACCGCTGCCCGCACTCAGACATGAACAGAGCACAACTAGCGTCGGCGGTTTTTCCAGTCCAGCAATACAATGCGCAAAAGTTTCTCCTGTAACCCTCGCCGCATTTCCCTGTTCATCCTCAAGCCATAAAATAGCTTCTCCCTGGCTGCGAGAACCGTGGCAAGCCAGATAAAGAATATCAACGGCATGCGTCTCAATCATATTAGCCATGGCATTCAGAGTCGCGGGTTGATCTGCAGGCAGAGTATGTACTTTGAGTGGGCTCATCGCATTCCGAGCTACATCTATGATGGCGTCGGCTGCTATAGGGGCAAATTTTTCGTTTAGCCCTACTGGATTTGCAGCAACAACCAAAGCATTTGTTCCCTGTTGGTTACGTAGCTTCGGTAAACGAAAATCACGGCTAAAAAGGTAACGTGAAAAAACACATTCACTTTCCCCTAAAAGTGCATGTTCTTCGGTACCAAATGGCGTATCTGGGTCAGTCAATGTTTCCCATGCGATTCCATGTAATCGTTCCGCTGATGGCTCAATACGAAGACGAATTCTTAACGGTAGTCCTCGCTCTTTAGATAGTTCCCGCGCTTTAATGAACTCGCTACGTAATTCAACGGGGGAGAACAATGCCTGGCACAGAAGTGACCCACACTTGCAAGGATCCCTGAACCTTGGGTCCGTAGGTTCCAAAGCAATGGAAACAATTGGTGTGATGCTATCACCTTCTTTTAGGCGTCTTCTTGCATGAGCAAGAAAACTGCCATTAAAGGCCTGCTGAATAACTAATTCTAGTTCTGAGTAATCAGCCATTATCCACCTTTAACAATGCTTTATAAGTGTCAGTACGGACGCAATAAATTGCATCCGCATTTATTTGGACTGATGTATCTTTTAATTATGATGATGCTGAGTGTTCTCTCAATCAAATAATAAACTTACTAGTAACAACATAAAATCATACCAAAGCATTAAGGCATACATAATTTAACAATCTTTATTTGGCAATAAGAAACATTGCCCTTACTAATTATTTAGCTGTTGCATGATTTTTTGTCTACTATTTTGAAATAATATTTTATAAAAACAAGCAGTCGTTTGAATTTACAGCATTTATTATTTCAGGCTATTGGAATAGGTGATTTGTTTTTTTATAACGGCATAAAAATTTCAACACTGATTCTTTGTGAGCAATATCTCATCTTTATAAAATAAGTATAAATATTATAATGTTAAACAATAGAACATAGGAAATGTTGTCTATGGAACCTCTGCACGCCGTCGTTCTTACCATCAGCCTCTTTGTTTTAACCTTTTTTAACCCCGGCGCAAATCTGTTCGTGGTAGTACAAACTAGCCTGGCATCCGGACGACGCGCAGGTGTGATGACCGGTCTGGGTGTTGCCTTGGGTGATGCGTTTTACTCCGGCCTTGGGCTTTTTGGTATGGCAACGCTAATCACCCAGTGTGAAGAGATATTTTCATTGATTAAGATTGTCGGCGGCGCCTATCTGCTGTGGTTTGCCTGGAACAGCATCCGCCATCAGGCCACGCCGCAAATGCCCACTCTACAGCAACCGCTTTCCGCTCCCTGGTATGTGTTTTTCCGCCGTGGATTACTAACGGATTTATCAAACCCGCAAACCGTGCTGTTTTTTATTAGTATCTTCTCGGTCACCTTAAGCGCAGACACACCTACGTGGGCCAGACTGATGGCCTGGGCAGGCATTGTGTTGTCTTCCGTTATCTGGCGTATATTTCTCAGCCAGGCATTTTCTTTGCCTGCCGTGCGACGGGCGTATGGTCGTATCCAACGTGTTGCCAGCCGGGTGATTGGCGCAATAATAGGTGTTTTCGCGCTAAGACTTATTTATGAAGGTATTAGCCATCGATAAGAGAGTTTAACTTGACCATCGTGAGGTAATTGTCCGTAATACCGCCTGAATTTTTAATCGCAGGTTGAGTGGCAGTGAGATGGAACAGGTTGAACCGGTAAACGACACATTACTCCTTACAGAATGGCAGGCGCTGATACGACAAACATCGCCTGAAGTTCACACGCTCCTCACATCGTTAAGCGATGAAGAGATCCGCCATTTAGTGACCGTTTTTTATGACTATATGCTCTCCCATGCCCAGAGCGCATTGTTCCTTAATACAGAACAGGTCAGTACCCGCCTCAGTGGTAGTATGTTTGACTGGTTACGCAGCGTGCTCGGCAGCGCGCACGAAGATCTACCGCAACTGCTGGCCAAACAACGCAAAATTGGCGTGGTGCATGCCCGTATCGGTCTGCCCATCGATCTGGTAAACCGCGGCGCGCGTAAGCTCAAGGATGAGCTGTATCGGGTATTGAAAACCAAAGCTGACGACTCGTCTTCCCTGTTGAGCAATGCTATCTGTTTCAGCAGCCTGGCAATGGATACTGCGCTGGAGGCCATGACCGTCTCCTATTCCCCAAGCCACCAAAACTCGCTGCATACTCAGGAGCAGTATCGCCTGCAGACCATTTACGATGACGTTAACGTCGAGCGCGAACGGCAAATTCGCTCATTTACCGACTGGGAAAATCAGTTTATCTATAACATCGCCATCGGTATGCCTTTCGGTGAGATGGTATTTCTGGCGAATTCTGATTTTGGTATGTGGTTCTCACATAAAGGAAAACACATTCTCGGCAACAGCAATCTGTTGAAAGAAATGGAATCGCTGATAGCAGAGATCGACACCCGTCTGACGACCACCCTGTCACCTCAGCATCAGCCGACAGAACCCGAGCGAATGAGCTTATTACAGGATGTTCGCCAGCTGTCGGCAAAAATCCATTTCCTGCTCGCTTCAATGTTTGAGGCGCTGGTTAAGCAGGAAAATGGTAAAGATTCGCTGACCCAGTTGCTTAATCGCCGCTTTATTCCGACCATCATGCGGCGTGAGATTTCGTTAGCGTTACATGCGCGTAAGCCTTTTAGCCTGGCGATGCTGGATATCGACTACTTCAAGCAAATTAACGATAACTTCGGGCATAATACCGGCGATCTGACGCTCAAAAATGTCGCAGCGGTCATTTATGATCATATCCGTAGCAGCGATTACGTGTTCCGCTACGGTGGTGAAGAATTTATGATCCTGCTCGTCGAGTCAGATGAATCGCAGGCCAGTATTATTCTGGAAACGCTGCGTATGAAAATTGCCGGGATGCGCATGGCAGCCTCTGCGACAGAAACGTTTTCTATTACCGTCAGTATCGGTATTGCCGAATATGATTATCATCCCGACTACAAACAGCTGGTTGATAAAGCCGATCGCGCACTTTATCAGGCAAAAAGTAATGGTCGCGACCGCGTTGAGGTTTATCAGGAATAACCTTCTCCGCCACAGAGAAATAAATACCCCGTTCAGGGTATTTATCTGATCGGCGATAAATACCGAGCTGTTATTTTTATTCAGGCCTATTTGCGTGATGAAAATAACAGCCACGTAATAAGATGCAAATCAAATACACCAAATCTGAATAGCGCTAGCATATCCCGGTGATGACGCCTTCTGAATGCAGAAGGGGAAATATGAGGGATAGTATAAAATCATGAACGGGAAGAAGAGAACACGCTGGCAGCGCCGTCCTGGCACGATCGGAGGCAAACTGCCGTGGAATGACTGGCGCAACGCCAGCAGCTGGCGAAAAGCCACACAGTTTCTCCTGCTGGCTATTAATATTTATATTGGCGTAACGTTCTATTACTGGGTCCGCTATTTCGAAACCGCCGGCACCAGCGTCTATATTCCAAGGCCAGGTGGTATTGAGGGATGGCTACCAATCGCGGGTTTGATGAATATCCGCTATACGCTGGAGACTGGTTTTCTTCCGCCTATCCATGCCGCCTCCATGCTGCTGTTAGTTGCGTTTATCCTGATTAGTTTGTTGTTAAAAAAAGCCTTCTGTTCGTGGTTATGCCCGGTGGGCACGCTGTCCGAACTGCTCGGCAATCTGGGGAAAAAAGTATTTGGTCGCAACTTCACGCTGCCGCGCTGGCTGGATATCCCGCTGCTCAGTCTGAAGTATTTGCTGCTGAGTTTCTTTTTGTATATCGCCCTGTCGATGCCTGCACAGGGGATTCAGTATTTTCTAATGTCGGCCTATGGCATGATTATCGACGTGAAGATGCTCGATTTCTTTCGCCATATTGGCTCCGCTACGCTCATCTTTGTTGTCGTTATCAGTGTCCTGAGCCTGTTTATTCGCAATGCCTGGTGCCGCTATCTGTGCCCTTATGGTGCGCTGCTCGGTCTGTTCTCGCTGCTCTCGCCGTTTAAAATCCGCCGTAACGCAGACAGTTGCATCGACTGCGGAAAATGCGCGAAAAACTGCCCGTCGCATATCCCGGTCGACAGACTGATTCAGGTGCGTACCGTGGAATGCACTGGCTGCATGACCTGCGTTGAATCCTGCCCGGTGGCCTCAACGCTGAGCTTCTCACTGCAAACACCACCAGGGGCGCAAGACAACGGTAAACCGTTATGGCGACAGAGGACGCTATCAGGTGTTGCCATGACGCTACTGGTGCTTGGCATTCTGTTTGCCACCATTGGTTATGCCGTTTATGCCAATGTCTGGGATACGCCAGTGCCCGATCATATGTATTTCCAGCTGATCCCGAAGGCAAAGATGATCGGCCATTAATTTTTTTATCAGTATGTTCAAAACCCTGCCAATTCTGGCAGGGTTTCCCGCCTGTCCTGCCATTTTAAGACAATTGAACTTGTGCCATCGCGCTCTCGTTTATACAACCTTAAATATCATCTGTAATAATTTTTCTATTTTGTTATGGGCGACTGGGATCAAAATAATGAACGGGATAACATCATGACTAAAATAAAACTGGCACTGCTATTACCTCTGTTTCTGGCAGGTTGTACGATGAATGACGGGGAATTAAGAAACGCTTACGCTCAGCATTATCAGCAACCTACCGCTTATGTAGATGCTTATAAACAGAAAATAGCCAGTATGGATATTCATGCGCTGGCCCAATATGCCGCCGCAGAAGATAAGAAAAAAATGCGCGGGCAGCCAAGACTGAAAATCGACGAATTTATTACCATTGAGAACGTGCAGGCGAAAGGAAATCGGGTGGTCTACGATTACTCACTGTCCGAAAGCTGGCTGGCGCTGTCCGCAGATAAACAGCGCGAGAAGCAGACCAATATGAATAAAGACCTGATCTACCGTACCTGCTCGCTGGAAACGGTACGTCTGGCGCAGGCAAAAGGGCTGGAAGAAGAGCATAACTATTACAGCCAGTACCCAGACAAAGTCGCCTTTACGCTGAGAACCAGCGCGCAGATTTGTATGCAGAACGGTTTTACACAATAACCGCAATCCACTATGCCTGATGCGCTGCGCTTATCAGGCCTACGATTTACCCGCTGCCGTAGGCCGGATAAGGCGCCAGCGCGCAGATTTGTCTGCAGAACGGTTTTACACAATAACCGCAATCTACTATGCCTGTTGCGCTGCGCTTATCAGGCCTACGATTTGCACGCTGCCGTAGGCCGGATAAGGCGCCAGCGCGCAGATTTGTCTGCAGAACGGTTTCACACAATGACCGCAACCCACTATGCCTGATGCGCTGCGCTTATCAGGCCTACGATTTGCACGCTGCCGTAGGCCGGATAAGGCGCCAGCGCGCAGATTTGTCTGCAAAACGGTTTTACACAATAATCGCAATCCACTATGCCTGATGCGCTGCGCTTATCAGGCCTACGATTTACACGCTGCCGTAGACCGGATAAGGCGCCAGCGCGCAGATTTGTCTGCAGAACGGTTTCACACAATGACCGCAACCCACTATGCCTGATGCGCTGCGCTTATCAGGCCTACGATTTGCACGCTGCCGTAGGCCGGATAAGGCGCCAGCACGCAGATTTGTCTGCAGAACGGTTTTACACAATAGCCGCAATCACAATGCCTGATGCGCTGCGCTTATCCGGCCTACGATTTGCACGCTGCTGTAGGCCGGATAAGGCGCCAGCGCGCAGATTTGTCTGCAGAACGGTTTTACAAAATAACCGCAATCACAATGCCTGATGCGCTGCGCTTATCAGGCCTACGATTTGCACGCTGCTGTAGGCCGGATAAGGCGCCAGCGCGCAGATTTGTCTGCAGAACGGTTTTACACAATAGCCGCAATCACAAAGCCTGATGCGCTGCGCTTATCAGGCCTACGATTTGCACGCTGCTGTAGGCCGGATAAGGCGCCAGCGCCGCATCCGGCTAAAACATCAGAATTTCCAGGACACACTGCCGACAATGCTGCGCTCGGCGCCGAAGTAGCAGTATGAGAGCGAGTTACAGGCTGCAACGTAGCGCTTGTCGGTCAGGTTGTTAACGTTCAACTGCGCGCTCAACCCTTTAATGCCGATATTCGTTAAGTCGTAACCAATCACCATATCCACCAGTGTGTAGGACGGCAGGGTGTGAGTATTCAGGCGATCGCTGGTAATACCGTTAACGTAGCGCACGCCTGAACCCAACGTCAGGCCGTCCAGCGGACCGCTTTTCACATCGTAGCTCAGCCAGGTACTGGCCTGGTTACGCGGGGCGTACACTGCTCGCTTGCCCTGCTCTTCCGGGCTGCTTTTCTTATAGCGAATGTCGGTATAGGTATACGCCGCCTGCAAACGGAAGCTATCCGTCAGTTGGCTAATTGCCTCCAGCTCCACCCCTTCAGATTCAATTTCCCCAATCGAGCGGTACGGATCGGTCGGCTCTTCTTTGGTGGCTATATTCGTCTGATTGATACGGAATACCGATGCGCTGAACTGGCTGTTGAGTCCTTCCGGCTCATATTTCAGCCCGGCTTCCCACTGCTTGCCTTTCATCGGATCCAGCAGATTGCCGTTCTCATCGGCAAAACTGGTTGGCGTAAAGGCAGTGGAATAACTCACGTACGGCGCAAAGCCGTTATCGAATAAATAGAGCAGCGCGGCACGGGTACTGAAGTTGTTTTTATCCAGATCGCTGCGAGTATCATTGATCTTATCAATGTTAGAAACGCTGACCTGATCGTAGCGACCACCGAGCGTAATACGCCAGCGCTCCCATGACATCTGATCCTGCAAATAGTAACCCGTCTGGCGCAGCTTGTGTTTCTCACGCGCATACATGTCGATGTAATCAGGCTTCGCGCCGTACACTGGATTAAAAGCGTCAATCGGCGGGAAAGCGCCGTAGTAACCGGTAGTATTGTTGCTGCGATCCTGATAGTCGATCCCCACCAGCAGACGGTGGTTTACCTGCCAGGTATCAAAGCTGCCGTCAAGCTGGTTATCCAGCGTAATCGCCGACATTTTTTCATCGGAGCCGGAGTAACCGCGATTAAGCTCGGTTTCATTCAGCCAGCCCGCCGCATACACCTGATTCAGCTCAACGTCGGTATGCAGATAGCGCAGCTTTTGCCGCACCGACCAACCGCTATCAAACATATGCTCAATGTTGTAGCCCACCATGTTTTCACGGCGATCGTATTTGTCGTAATCATCCTCGCCTTCGTAAAAGGTGTTGGAGATCTTTTGCCCGTAATGCGGAACCACGGTGCCGTCATACGGCAGACCGGAGTGGCTACCGCCTTCCGGGTCACGGTGCAGATAGGCCATCAGATCCAGACGCGTCTGGTCGGTGATACGCCAGGTCAGGCTGGGCATCAGCGCGTAACGCTCTTCCTTCAATGGACCAAACTGCGAGTCCGCGTAACGCGTCATCCCGCTCAGTCGCGCCGCCACGCGATCGTTATCATCCAGTGCCCCGGTGACGTCAAACGCCGCGCCGCGCTGGTTATTGTTGCCGGCAAACAGCTTCACCTCACCACCCGCATCAAACGACGGCTTACGTGAGGTCAGCGCCACAATGCCACCCGGGGAGGAACGGCCATACAGTACGGAAGCCGGGCCACGTACGACTTCGATATCTTCGAGGAACCACGGATCGACCACCAGCGAGCTGTGTGAGTTGGTGTCGCCCATCATCTTCAGACCATCGAGATAGACGTTATCCAGGCTACCGTCAGAAAAGCCACGCAGCACGATGTAGTCAAAGCGGTTGGAAGCGCCAATCTGATTGCTGTACACCCCCGGCGTATAGCTGACGGCCTGGCGCACGCTGGTTGCGCCCTGCTCTTCAAACTGTTCACGGGTTACGATCGATACCGACTGCGGTGTTTCAATATCCGGCGTGGCAAGCTTCGTGGCCCCGCTCTGTATCTGCGAGGTGACAACCACCGTATCGTTTTTTGTTGTTTCCTGCGCCAGCAGAGGAAAAGCCACGCTGCCGGTAACCCATCCCACCAGCAGCGCCAAGCGAGTCTTCGCGAACATGAATATCTCCAAAGGCATGTCTAATTGTAAGTGAGAATTATTACCTTTTTGCTGACGGAGATAGCTATGCCGGATGCCAGGTTGCCTATGCGCAGTGCCAAATTGTCAGGAAATCACGTGCGTAAAACGCAAATATGGATTAGCAAAGTTTGAGCAAATCGCCGGGCGAAAAGCCGTAACGGCGACGAAAAGCAGTAGAAAAGTTAGTGGCGTGCTGATAACCCGACATCCAGGCCGCCTGTTGTACGCTATATCCTTCCAGTAGATAGCCGCGCGCACGTTCCAGACGGCAATCGCGCAGGTAGTCGAATACCGAACAGCCATAGGCTGCGCGAAACTTACTGCGCAGGCTACTGGGACTCATCGCTGCGCGTTGGGCCAGTTCATTAAGGGTGTAGTCTTTTTCGGGACTCTGCTCCAGCAGTCGGCGAACGACCTCCAGCCGCTGCTGCTCACCGCTCGCCGCAAGACGTTTACCGCTCTCGACCTGACACACGCTGAGGCCATGACCAAACAGTTGTAATATCAGCCCTTCCAGCATCAGCTGACGAGAAATATGGCTAATCGTACTCTGCTGCGCGTACTGTAGTCCGCTGAGTAAAAACCCCGGCACCTGCCAGATAAGCGTCGGCGTCTGGCATCTTTCCCACTCACGCATTAACGATTCGAGCAACCCCGTGCGACACGCGCCGTCGGGATACAAACCGAGCGATAATGTCCGCAGTTTACAATCAGCATGATGACGGGCACGCATCGTCTGGTGCTCACTCAGGCGTGAGCTAAACGCCATGCCGGAGCGCACCACATGCTCCTGTCCGTTAAGCGTCAGGATCACGCAGCCTTCCAGTACCACCAGCATATACAAAGGGCTGTCGTGACGAGAGGTGGTTTCGTAGGGTTGCAATACCTGTACGTCGGAGTGCGTCACGCACATCCCACATGGGAGAGTCATCTCCTCAATTTCACCTTGCAGAACAGGGCTGCCAGACGGTAAATCCGGCCTTTGTGCCAACTGGGGAAAGCGGTAATCGATCCCGTAGCGCTCACCAAAATCCATAAACTCGCTGACGGAGAAAGTGCGAGCGACGCGTCCGGAGGCATTCAGGGCGGTGGTATTGTTCATGCTGTCTTCTGCACAGAAAATGGGATTAACGGTTTATAACTGAAGCAACATTACCATTACCTGCGCAATACGACAATAATAATGAGAACCATTATCAATATGGGTGATTAGCAGAATAAACAGCTTAATCCAGCCAGTTTAGATCTGCCGAGGAGACACACGGCGCAGCCTCTTTTAACCAGCGATACAGCAGCTCAATATTTCTAAGCCGTGTTGAAGTCTTTGGCCAGACAAGGTAATAGCCCTCGCCAGTCGCTACCGCATCTTTAAACGGTAACGCCAACATCCCTGCCTGAATGGCCGCCAGGCTTAACAGCAGGTCGGCAACGGACACGCCATGACCGCTCATCGCGGCAAGACTGCCCTGCTCCAGGGTGTCGAACACTTTGCCTCGCGCAAGATTCAACGCCGGAAACTTCCCGGTGCGTTGCAGCCACCGACGCCAGTCACGGCGATCCGCTGAGGGATGAATCAGTTCACAGGCAGAAAGATCGCGCTGCGCCTGCACCAGCAGTGCGGGTGAGCACACCGGGATAAGCCACTCCTGAAACAGCAACCGGCTGTCAGTATCGTCACCAAAATGGCCATTCCCTAACAGGATCGCACAGTCATACGGTTCACGACCGAAGGATACCGAATCGGTATCCATCCAGACGCTGGAAATTTCGACAACCGGGGTCGGATGCGCTTCACGGAAATGACGCAGCACGTCCAGAAGCCAGCGCATCGTCAACGTAGACGGCGCTTTCAGCCGTAGCTCATGACTGCTGCTGCGAAAGGCATGACACGCGTGTTCCAGACTCTGAAACCCAGCCGTCAACTGCTGCGCCAGCCCTTGGCCAGAAGGCGTTATCTCGATACGCGGGCCGCTGCGGACAAATAGCTCGCAACCAAACCATGCCTCCAGCGTGCGAATATGACGGCTTACCGCGCCCGGCGTCACGTTAAGTTGAATAGCGGCTTTACTGAACGATCCCAGACGGGCTGCGGCTTCAAAAGCCCTCAGGGCATACAACGGAGGTAGCGTCATTCTCAGCTTCTATGTTGAGTTTTACTCACAGTAGAGCGCAGTTTTATTCGTTTTTCAATGCGCCACGCAGGCGGAATACTGATGGAAAATATCATCAGGATAATCAGGTATGAATTTCACTTTACTGGCTGCCTATAGCCTCAGCGTAGTAACCCTGCTGTTAACTCCGGGTCCTGTCGTGGCGCTGATTACCACCACCGCGTCGCAGCACGGCTATCGCCGGGCCTTTCTCACGCTGATTGGCACTAACGGCGCTTCTTTAGTATTGATTGCTCTGGCTGCACTGATGCTAGCTGGCGTGGTATCAATCTCTGCGATATGGCTTGGCGTACTGGGTCTTGTGGGATCGTTGTATATCGGTGTGATGGCGATTAACGGCCTGCGGGCCAGGGACTCACACCCCGGACTGAGTGCGCCAAAACGCGATAACAGCGGGCTTATCCATGGATTTCTGACAGGGGTCTCTAACCCAAAGGACATTTTGTTTTTCGTAGCGTTTTTTCCCCAGTTCATTGCCATTACGCAAGATTTCACCACCAGCATTCTGACGCTAACGCTGGTGTGGGTTATTTTTGATGTTACGGTGCTGTCTTTTTACATCATGGTTTTCAAACGCTGGATGCCAGAGCGGTTTGCCAGACGCAGCGTTTTTATCTCCTCCCTGTTTCTGCTCGCGGTGGCGGTGTTTGGCATTATTTATAATGTACACGCGCTACAAATGCTCTCACCCGCGATGTGATCCCCAACGAATTGTTCAGCCAGACATCTCATCTTGCACCGGGAGGAATAAAATAAGAACAAATCGACATTAACATTATTAATGGATTTATAAACCAGGATTCAGAAAATATAGACGATAACATTTTCCTGGCGTTCAACTGGCACCCTTACCCATGACAACGCATCAACGGCGACAGGTGCCATTTCATTTTCTAAGCGAAGTAAAGGAGTGTTGCCATCTGGTACAACCGTGCTTTCACCGATCTCAAGAACGCCCCGAAAAGAAATGGACACATTGTCTGGCGTATCCGACAACCTTATCCATTCAGTTGTAATCACTAACTTTCGAGTAAACATTCGCTGTCCTTTGCGCGTGGTATAAATCCGATAATTTCACAGGTAGATCAATACACTCTTTGAACAAACAGAAATTTGTCCCCCATATCAGTTAAGCATTACTTAACTGAAAGAAAATTGAAGTAATAAAACTCATTCGAAATATGTTTCACAAACTCAACCGGCAGGTTATGTTTGATGAACGTTAACTTTGCAAACTCAATATCGCCGTACACTCGAATACAGAAAGGTTTGACTATCTCGCCCTGCACGCCAAAGCACTCCTGAAGCCGGGTGTCATCCATAAAAATAAAGTCACCTTTTCTGACCTTAATACTTTCATGAAGGCCTTGCCACTTCTCCGGAGTGAGCAGAAAGCTCTCCCATCCATTATTTCTCAACACTTCAATCGTGTGAGTAAATTTAAAATAGTCGTTTTGCATTGTCACATCACCACTCGATGTGGCGTACAAATATTCTATTTTAAATTTAAGTTGTGCATTGAGGCTTTTTTTCTTCCCCTCATCAATTAACCACTGAAGTTCACTGACAATGCTCTTCGAAAATATTTTTCTTTTTTTGGCAATAGCCAGCCAATGCATAATGAATAGATGCTCTGACATTTTAGAGTAGATTTTATGATCCTTTATTGCAATACCAATTGCGACTAACGCACTCCAGGTAAAGGCTTCCAGATCATCCTGATAATGATGTCGTAACGTACTAACTCTTCCAGAATCCCTTACCACTTAAACCTGCCCAAAAAAATCATCATTGTTATTCCACGTCATTCTTGTATTACTCTATTAAAAAATTACTACAACTAAAATCGCCAAAATATGATCCAGATTAACTTATCTCTATGTAATAAACGTGCAAATATAATACATCATACTTATTAATCATTAATCCGGGGTGGCTCAACAATGACTAATAAGAATAATGCGATAAAGATAAAGGTTAATAATAATCACCAGTAATCAATATCACCTTTTGTGATGAGACCTGTAAACAGAAAAAGCAAACTACCGGGCATTCAGCAACCCGGAAGTTTGCTTATTACAGACGAAGTTAATAGAAAATACCGATGATCAGGGTATGCGTTACAAAGCCCACGATCAACGGTACGGCGGTACGTTTAACCACATCAAATGGCGTTATTTTCGCCCCACTGGAAACGGCAATCACCACGCCGGAAACCGGTGAAATTGCCCGCCCCATATGTGATGCCTGTTGCATCGGCAGGATCATGGCAACAGCGTTAGCGCCCATACTTGCCGCGATTTGCGGGATCAGCTCAACGAAAGCAAGGAATGGCGCATTACCCGATCCCATAATAATTGCTGCCGCCAGCGTCACCAGCGCAAACACCACCGCCATAGCAAATGGAGGTAATCCCACGTGCTCCGCCATCAGGATTAATTGATCAATGGCACCAATAACTTTAATCCCGTGAGCAAAAACACCTGCCGCAACCAGTAGCCCAACCACCCCGGTAAAGGCGGTGCCCATGCCTTTAAGGAAATGGCTGAATCCTTCGCATACTGACTTTAAATCACGCACCCGTAGCCACTCAATCAACATGCAGACAGCCATTGAAATGAGCACAATGGTGATAATATTCAGGTTAATACCACTGACGAACATTTCCGATGATCCCACCGCCATCAATATCGGAAGCATCGGGAGCAGCGCATAAAAAGCCGGGGCTTTTCCTGAATCAGTCACCTCAGCGCTACCGATTTCCCGTGGAAGCGTCCCCGCTTTACGGTCGCAATGCCGCTGCCAGAAGAAATGGCAGACGCCGACGACCAGCACGGTTGCCAGCGCTGCGGGTCCCTGGTGGTAAACAACGTATTCCACCACATCCATATTGACCGCTTTAGATCCCCTGATAGCATCGATGGCCGTCGGGGTATACGCCACACCAAGCGAGGTGGCAATAACCCCAGCAGCCGAGGCCGCAGAAAGCCCTAACCCCAGCATAATGGGGAACATCGTCCCCATCAGCAACACGGCAAGCCCGGTAGCGGATGGGATGGCCAACTGCAGGAGGCTGGCGAGCAGATAGGAGAAAAATAGAAGCACATAGGGCGAACGCAGCGCGCGCAAAGGCTTCGTCACGACCCGCACAACCGCTTCATTTGCCCCGATATGATCCATGTAATGCGCAAATCCCATGAGCGCCATAATCATCAGGCCGAGATCGGCAGCACGCGTACTAAAGAGATCGCGCATCACCTCGAAAGGATCGAGAAATGAAATCCCCGTACTGGCAACGCCCTTCGGTAATACAGAACCCCATCCGGTTAACGCCGTACAAATCATCAACACCAGGCCCGCAATGAACAGCACGGGTTCAGCGCGATAACCTTTCAGTATCAGACGCGCGACCACCACGATAACCAGTAGGGCAATTAACACCTGAATCATGACTGAGTTCTCCTCTGCGCGAACTCAGCAAAGGTTTCCTCAATGACCGCTACCACCACATCGCTGGCGGCTCGCAGTGAACGCACCGGTAGATATTCATAAATTGAATGAAAGTTATGAGCACCGGTAAAAATATTCGGGCAAGGCAGTCCTTTCTGCGATAGCACTGCGCCATCATACCCACCACGCATGGCGACAGGTTGCGGGGTAATGCCACACTTCTGATACGCGCGAAACGCAATATCAATCGGGTAGTGTGCATCGCCCTGCAAGCTATTGAACACATTGGCATAGCGATCGGTTAAATGACAGACCACGCTGTTTTCTCCCCACAGCGCGCAGGTGCTGACGGCAAGCTGGCGGATATATGCCATACGCGCCTTATACCCTTCTTCGGTAAAATCCCGGATATCCAGCTTAAGTACCGTACGGGCGCTGTTACCCTGAAGCTGTTTTACCCAGTAATACCCTTCGCGCCCTTCCGTATACTCAGGCGCCTCTCCACCGGGCAGCATCGCAATAAACTTATGCGCCATCAGCAGAGAGTTCTTCAGCTTACCTTTGGCCGACATAGGGTGCGCGGACTGGCCGGTAAAGATGATTTCCGCATCACCCGCGTTCCAGTTCTCATAGACAAACTCTCCAATGCCGCAGCAGTCCAGGGTATAGCCAAAATCAGCGCCAAACGCCGCAACATCAAACGCTTTTGCTCCCCGTAATCCCTGCTCTTCATCAGGAACAAAACCGACCTTCACCGGCCCATGCTTAATCTCCGGATGCGCTACAAGGTACTCTAGGGCATTCATAATCGCGGCGATGGCGGCTTTATCATCAGCCCCTAGCAGACTGGTACCATCCGTCACCAGCAGGTCATCACCGATATAATTTTTCAGTTCCGGGAATTCACTTTCACGCAGATAAATATTCAGCTCCTGGTTCAGACACAAATCCCCACCGCTGTAGTGAAGACGTTGCGCATTTGTGTCCGCGGTCTGTTCTGCGCTGGTATCCAGATGACCAAAAAAGGAAACGACAGGGATGGTGTCATCGGTATTTCCAGGTAAGGTCGCGGTCACAATAGCAGTATCCCTGACCTCAATGTTTTCCATTCCTAATGCTTCAAGTTCTACTGCAAGTAGTTTTGCCAGTTCCATTTGACCAGGTGAAGAAGGCATTATCCCATTAGCACCATTTTCCCTTGAGGTCGTGGTATTGATTTTCGTGTAGTTAATAAAGCGTTCAACAATATCCATTCCAGGAGATCCTTTAATGTATCATTTACGAGGTACTGCAAGAGAAGACCTGCATACAGCGTGGGTTGAATAATCTGAGAACAAAATAAAATCAGCGCTCATCCCAGAACGCTGATTTTATGAGTGTTACGACAACGATTTATATAAAGGAAGATAAAAAAGGCCAGTAATTATACCAGTGATTAAAAACTCCTTTTGATTGATAAAATCATATTCCCTGTCTGTTTTTACTACATTTTCCATGGTGTTAAGCTAACAGAAGTCATAAACTGAATTCGTATGTCTAAGGGATAATAAAAATCATTTAGATTCTTGCCCCCGATACCGACACAAGACATACCATCGCTATATTTTTTTAATGAACAAATGCTGTAACAGCAACATGCAACCGTTTGCACCTCTCTACAAATAGCCACTTAACGCACTAAAATCCGTGAACAAAATCACAATTACTTCAAAAGCGAAAATTAACATAACGCTTAAAAACAGATAGTTATAAGAAAAACTATATAATACCCCTATAAATAAAGATGAAATCACACTATTCACCATGAAATAGATTCATAGCGATACTATTTCAACATTACCGTATGGTTCACAGAACAAAACCTGTCGTCATCACTAATGCAAAACAACAAGAACAATAATATTAAATTATCTATATATGACGATTATCAAAATTATACACAGGCAAAAAAAACCTCTCCCCTGAGAAGAGATTCAGGGCAGAGGTAATACGGGTGTTAAGGACATTTTTATAGTTTTGATGATAACAGAAGAGCTTCTTGCTGGATTGAGTATACACACTTCACGACGTTAAGAAAATTCCTAAAAAGAATTAAAAGAAAACACCATTAAAAATCCTTTTTATAATAAAGACATGTTTATCAAATAAAACAAAATTAGGATAGGGAAAAATTAAATATCACTAATCTATAGTATGACGCAAGTGGGGCTAACAACGCATCATTACGGCCAATACCGCTACTGACGATGTCTGAATATTCAATAAATTTAATATATCCATACACTGCTCAGCTAACGAGAGTTAAAAAATTATAAAATAAGCTAAACGCAATTTTTCGTCATAGATCACATTTTCCCGACAGAACGATTCCCCTACTCGCCCAGGCTGGTATGATTCAGCAGGTAAATACCTATCAACTCAACCCGAGGCTTTGATGCTGGAGAATGTAATCATCAGATAATCAGCTTACCGACCTTTTCAGGCCGGACTGGTTATCAATGCGCCGAAATCGAATGCGGACACCGCTGTGTGTTTGCACGTTTTGCACATGATGATTAAACAGGTTTTCCAGTATGAATTTATCCCGTCAGGAACAACGTACCTTACACGTTCTCGCCAAAGGTGGCCGTATTGCTCACGTCCGAGATGCATCTGGTCGCGTCATTTCCGTCGAATGCTATAGCCGCGAAGGGTTACTGCTCTGCGACTGCACGCTCGACGTATTCAAAAAGCTCAGAACGAAAAAACTGATCAAATCCGTTAATGGTCAGCCCTACCGCATCAATACCACCGGGCTGAACAACGTTCGCGCCCAACTGGATAATCGCTAAGGAGAGAGAGATGGATATCCCGAAGATTTTTACGATCAGCGAAAGCGCACATCGCATTCATAATCCGTTCACCGCGCAAAAATATGCGACGTTAGGTCAGGTTTTACGGATGCCCCCAGGAACCCGCATCCTGGATCTCGGCAGCGGCTCGGGCGAGATGTTGTGCACCTGGGCACGCGATCATGGAATTTCCGGAGTTGGTATCGATATGAGCCAGTTATTCAGTGAGCAAGCCACCCTGCGGGCAAGCGAATTGGGCGTCACTGAGCACGTGCGTTTTATTCATGCCGATGCAACAGGTTATATCGCCGAAGAAAAATTCGATATTGCCGCCTGCGTTGGTGCAACCTGGATTGCCGGCGGCGTTGCCGGAACGATCAAACAGCTGGAACAAAGTCTCAAACCAGGCGGGACCCTGCTCATCGGCGAACCGTACTGGCGTCAGATACCCGCAACGGAGGAGATCGCTATGGCTTGCGGCGCAACTTCAGTAGCCGATTTTCTTTCTCTACCAGTACTCGTTTCGTCTTTCGACCTGCTCGGTTATGACGTGGTTGAAATGGTACTGGCTGACCAGGAAGGTTGGGACAGATACGAGGCGGCAAAATGGTTGACGATGCGCCGGTGGCTAGAGGCTAATCCGGACGATGAGTTTGCCGCCGAAGTCAGAGAGCAACTGAGAAGTTCACCAGTCCGCCACGTTGCATTCACCCGGGAATATATCGGGTGGGGCGTGTTCGCACTCATGCAGAGGTAATATGTCCTGTCGGTATAGCCTGGCAGGTTATACCGACTTTTTTCATCGCATCATCGCTTACTTCATTAATACTTCAACAAATTTAGCTAACCATTGCGGATGCGCGGGCCATGCTGGTGCCGTCACCAGATTGCCATCAACGTGGGCCTGATCAATGCCAATATCGGCATAATGTCCACCGCTCAGACGAACCTCGGGCGCACAGGCCGGATAAGCGCTACAGGTCCGGTTTTCTAACACCCCCGCCGCCGCTAACAGTTGGGGCCCATGACAAACTGCGGCGATAGGCTTACCGGCAGTGTTGAAATCTTGCACCAGCTTAATGACATCTGGATTCAGTCGAAGATATTCCGGAGCACGCCCGCCGGGGATCAACAGTGCGTCGTAATCGGCGGCCCGCGCCTCGGCAAAATTAGCATTTAACGTAAAACGATGCCCCGGCTTTTCACTGTATGTCTGCGCCCCATCAAAATCGTGAATGGCGGTTTGAACGTAGTCACCCTGACTTTTATCCGGACAGACGGCCTCCACACGATGCCCAAGCATTTGCAAAGCCTGAAAAGGCACCATCGTTTCATAATCTTCGACATAATCTCCGACCAGCATCAGTATCTTCTTCATTCACATCCCCCACTCACGGTTATTAATGATGACAAATAACGGCCATCTTTACTATAGTCCACACGGTTCATGGCATTAATAAATACAACAGAACAATCGGCCAGATCACAATCCACGGCAAGGCCCGCCAGACGAGGGCTCAGAGCCAACGGCGTGACATATGTTCATGCTGATAAATATAAATTATATATAAATATATAGTTGAGAAATTTTAATAGTAGCCAGTTTCACTCATTATATAAAACTAAGAGATTGCAACGTATATCTCCTGTGCTATATTTCGCGTGAAATTTACCCGCGATTGCTTTATTTATTATTTAATATTTAAAATACGCATAATATTTATTATCTATTATTATTTCATTCACCTGATATCAGGTAAAAATACGCAAAGGTTAATCCTATGATGACAAGACGTTCATTCGTCAGACAAGGCCTGGTGACTTCAACAAGTATGCTACTCGCTGGTATGACGGGCTTCAGCTTTAGCCAATTTGCCCGCGCGACAGAGAACCGCCGCTGGCAAATGCCTGATGAAGGCGCACCGCATGCAGCAACCTGGATGGCGTTTGGTGCCAGTGCGGAGATCTGGGAACCTCATCTGCTACCGGTGGTGCAGGAAAACCTGGCGTTAGTTGCCAAAACCATCGCCGCATTTGAACCCGTGAATATGTTAGTACGCGAAGAAGACAGCGAGCTCGCCGCGCGTCTGTGCGGGCCGTCAGTCAATCTTCTGGTTCACCCAATAGACGATCTGTGGATCCGCGACACCGGGCCGGTGTTTGTGAAAAGTGCCAGCGGCGCGCTCGGCGGAGTGGGATTTAATTTCAACGGCTGGGGCAATAAGCAAGAGCACGAACGAGATGCCGATGTGGCTGAATTTGTTACTGATTACGTTCATGCCGAGTTTATCCGCTCAGTGCTGACTCTGGAAGGTGGCGGTATTGAGGTAGATGGTGAAGGTACAGCAATCATCACCGAGAGCTGCGTGCTTAACTCCAACCGTAATCCTGGCGTCAGCAAAGCCGAATGCGAAGAAGAACTTAAGCGACTGCTAGGTCTGGAGAAAATCATCTGGTTGCCAGGTATTGCCGGCAAGGATATTACCGACGGCCATACAGATTTTTACGCCCGATTCATGCATCCGGGTACGGTGGTGGCGGGTCTTGAGCAGGATCCGTCATCCTTTGATTACGCGATCACCCGACGTCATCTGGACATATTACGGGCCGCCACGGATGCCAAAGGCCGACGGTTGGAGGTAGTCACGCTGGAAGGACCTTCTACCATCCGCCAGACTTATGCGAGCGATGATTTCGCCGCGGGGTATATCAATTTTTATCTGTGTAATGATGCCGTCATTGCACCGCAATTTGGCGATAAGCGCACCGATCGTAATACCCATGCTATTTTGCAGGAGCTGTTTGCCGATCGTGAAATTATTCAGTTGAATATCGACGGTATCGCTGCCGGTGGCGGCGGTATTCACTGCGCGACACAGCAGCAGCCTCGTTAATGATTAACAATTGAGTGCGTTGTGGGAAGGTGGGGAAACTCACTTTCCTGGCAATAAAAGAATGATTCCCTTAGAAAGATGCCTCCATAGGTTAAATTTTAATAAACAAAGCACCTAATTAACATTTATGAAATAAATACCATTAAAAGATAACACTTTAATAGCTTTCATCGATCTTTCATGGTATTTATGATCTGCTAAACCTATCGATAAAATCTATCAAAAGATTTATATTGATCGTTATTATCGATCGTATATTCTGTCTTAAATAATGACTTCTGACGCAACTTTTATTATCAGTACAGCCACAAAGATTGTTCTCCCCTGCGTTGTGAAACACAGTGAAATTATCGAGGGTCACATTTAAAAAATCCATATAACATATTTTAGAATAGTTTTCAATTAGCGAAAACATCCAAAAATACACATTTCAAACCTCTAGTCTAACCTGTTTTAAGTAGATGACTTAAATCGAGAACGGTGATAACTCACTGAGAATTGCGAATGATGATATTGCTAAGAAAAACGGAAAGTATAAATTTCATTAATACATTTAGAGACTATTTTTGTGTCGGCATCGCGTTTTTTGCATTACAGCTGGTCGCAGGTCATCTCAGTAAGCAAGAGGATGTTGCGGGTATAACACTGCATTTTTACGATCTCACTTTACCTCTCATTTCTGCACTGCTGGTTTTATACCGGCAAAAGGCGCTGCCAATTTTGGCTGCCTTTTTCTTGTATGCGCTTTACACTTACTCTTTATCTTCGGTATTCACACTAACGGCTCAGCTACTGGCTGCTCTCATTAGCCAGACACTCTACTTTTTCTCGACAGGCAAACGAGGCGCGGTTAGCTTTGGTCGTAGCCAGCTTACAACCCTGCGTATTGTCTGGCTCGTGTGTTGCAACGCCTTACTATTCATCTCAATTGATCACTGGTTCCAATCGAACACAGCCTCTGCACCGATCGCAAACCTTTTCACACTACAAACATTAATTAACTTACAGTGGCTGATGAACTCTTGCCTGACTGGCATCCCTTTTTGTTATCTGTTGCTTAGAAGCGTTCAAAATCCTGCATGGTGCATTCTATACATTAGACAAGTAAAGGCGCTGATAAAATCCGGCCCTCCTATTCTGTATCAAGTATTATGGCTGGTGCTGTTACTCTGCATTATGTCCGCTTTGATCGTCATCAGAGAAGATATTCTTATATTTACAGACTATTCATTACTGTGGTTACTTCCAGTAATGCTATGGGGAGTGATCTGTATTGGCCATGCTTTGATATCCCCTGTATGGGTAACGATGCTTATCCTGTTGGGATATTATATAAACAGTTATATTCCACCTGCTAACTATAATAATTATTTACATAGTCTCGTGATTTCCTCCACGATAGTGTTTGTCTTTTCTATTACGATTGTTGTTACCGGTGTACTTGTGGTTCATAACCGAAAATATCTCCGCCGCCTCAAACAACTTTTTAGATCAGAGCCTAACACCGGACTGCCTAACTTTCAGGCCCTGCAAATGGACATCCGTAAACACGCAACAGAGTGCTTGTGTTACATCCGTTGTACAGAGTTGAATACGCTGGAGCAAACTCACGGCATAGAATTCCGTTTTGAATTTGTAAAAGCGCTAAGCGCATATGTACGTAAATTGATTAAGGGTACAGGTGACATTTATTACGCACCAGGTCATGGAATAATTCTTCGCCTTAATGCTGTCCCTGACATTCCTGATCTCTACAAAGACCTAAACTCTTTTCGTTTTATCTGGAAGGACTACCAATTAGGGCTATCTTGTGGTGTGGCATATACCACCGAGAAAAACCTGATTAAAAATTTATCACAAGCAATTAAGCATCTTAATACCCAAAGCTACATCTCGTTAATGCAGGGGCAACCGTTGTTACTCAGCCCGCAAGTGCCAGGTGATAAAATTGTCAGCCAGGCTGTCATTCGTCATATGTTGCAAAAGGCAATTGACAGAAAGTCGTTTGAGCTTATGGCTCAACCCATCGTATCAACGATGCTGGTTGTTCAGCCGATCGTTTCAACCACGGGACTGACACGTTATCACGAGATACTTATTCGGATAAAAATGGTTGATGGTAAGTTAATCTTTCCAGACACCATTCTACCGGTTGCTCGCGAGGCAGGATTACTTCCTGCGCTGGATATCACTGTTATAGAGCAAACATTTCGTTTTATACAGTCACGGCAGAAATCTGACCCTAACAGTCACTTCTCCATTAATCTGACGCCTGACTCGCTTAATAAAATTGATTTTCTTGATAATGTTTTTACATTGTTTAGAAAATACTCAATAGCACCTGAACGTATAATATTTGAAGTCATTGAATCAGATATTATTGACAACGCTAATGTCACTGATGTTCTGAGAGCACTACGTAAAGCCGGTTCTAAAATTGCTATTGATGATTTTGGCACAGGAGCATCAAGCTATTCACGACTACGAACATTAGATGCAGACATTCTGAAAATTGATGGTTCCTTCATCCGTAATATATTGACCGATGAATTTAGTCGATGCGCCGTCAGATCCTTCTGCGAAGTAGCAAAACTCAAGAACATGGAAGTAGTCGCTGAGTTTGTTGAAAATGAGGAAATTGAAAAGATGCTAATTACGATGGGTATTGGTTGGTTACAGGGATACCATATAGGGAAACCCGTTCCTATTGAGTTGGCTGAATTATAATTCAGTAATTATAATAATAATTATATTCCTACATTGATTCACTTACCGGCTCCCGTGCCGGTTTTTTTATTCCCTAAAGCAAGCGGGACTTTAATTAAAGCAGGTATGCCGCGGCCGTTTGCCGCGACATACCGTGTTTCATTTTTAACTCAACTCAGCCGAATGCTACGGCCAATTCAGCTTCCATCACTCCCAGGCGCGCTCAGATTTCGCGGCGTCAAACTGCGGCGGCGGTTTGCGAAAACGTCCGGTCAGCCAGGCAAGATACACCAGCCCAACGCCGGCCCATACCAGTCCCAACGTCAGCGATGTCACCTCAAGATTCACCCACAGTACGGCAACCGTGGCGGCACCGACCATTGGCAATACCAGATAGTGCAGCTTCTCCTGCCAGGTATGCTTGCGTCCTTCACGACGCCAGAAGTGGTTAAACACGGAGAGATTAACGAACGTAAAGGCCACCAGCGCACCAAAGTTAATCAACGCCGTGGCAGTCACCAGGTCAAAAAACAGGGCCGACAACGCCACAATCCCGACCATGATGACGTTCAACGCGGGAGTACGCCATTTGGGATGGACATAACCAAAGTACTTCTCCGGGAAGACGTTATCGCGGCCCATCACGTACAGCAGACGCGAAACGCTGGCATGCGACGCCAGACCTGAAGCCAGCGTATTCACAAAGGTGGTACACAGGAAAATAGACTGGAACAGCTTGCCGCCGACGTACAGCGCAATCTCCGGTAGCGCCGCATCCGGGTCTTTGAATCGGCTAATGTCCGGGAAGAACAGTTGCATAAAGAACGAGGCAGCAATGAAGATCAGCCCACCGTACAGCGCGGTAAGAAAAATAGCTTTCGGGATGGTGCGCGCAGCATCCGGCGTCTCTTCAGATAGGGTCGTCACCGCGTCAAAGCCGAGAAACGAGAAGCAGACAATGGTCGCCCCGGTGATAATCGGGATCAAATGCGCATTCTGGCTGATAAACGGTTGCAGCGACCAGACGGTCCCAACCCCTTCCCCTTTGTGCAGCCCCTGCACCACGAGGAAAATGAACACCACGATGATCGCCACCTGCACCAGTACAAACAGCGCATTGAAGTTGGCTACCAGATTAACGCTTTTCAGATTGGCCGCGGTGAGGATCGCGACGAACATCACCACCCAAATCCATGGCGCAACCCCCGGGAACAGCGCGGAAAGGTAAATTTTCGCCAATAGTACGTTAATCATCGGCAGGAAAAGGTAGTCAAGCAGTGACGACCAGCCGACCATAAACCCGACATGCGGGTTGATCGCTTTTTGCGCATAGGTATAGGCCGAACCGGCCTGTGGAAACTGGCGCACCAGCTTTCCATAACTGATGGCGGTAAACAGTACTCCCGCCAGGGCCAGCAGGTAGGAGGCCGGAACATGGCCATTGCTGATACCCGAAACAATGCCAAAGGTGTCAAACACCGTCATCGGCGTGAGATAGGCAAGCCCCATCACCACCACCTGCCACAGCTTGAGGGATTTACGCAGCTGTGCTTTGCCCGGCTGGGCAGAACGATCAGCAGAAGAGTTAGTCGACATAGTTTTCCTCCCCGCTACGAGTCCAGATCTGCGTTCGAAACGTGGGTACAGCAGACCTGGGTCGTGTCGGGGAGGAATGGCATAAAAAAGGCGTCAATGGGGTACGGCACAGATGCGGTCCGTATTTACTGCGGGAGCCATGAATACTCACGCGGGGCGGGTTTTTAAACATTGGCATCATCACATTTCCTCGTCACAAACTCTGTCGGTTATCTGAAGACCCGTTGTCGCCCGCGCTCCATTACGCGACATCCGGGAAATGGCAGGTATTCCTGCAATTTTTACGGGCTGGCTCCGCTCAGCCCGCATGATGCGACTTCTTTTTCAATGACCTGTACAACGGTCAGGCGTTTTTCAGCATCCACTCAATTTCAGTGTCGGTAATCAGACGTTCAAACTGGATAAGCTCATCGTTTTTACAGGCGTGATACACATGGCTAAACCGCTCACCCAATAGTTCACGCAGACTGTCATTTTGCATAAACTCCCACAGTGCATCACTCTGGCGAATCGGGAACGGCAGCCCTTCCTGCTCCAGACCGTTACCCTCCACTTCTTCTTGTAACGGCAGTTCGTTATCCAGACCGTGAAGGATCCCCGCCAGGATGGTCGACATCACCAGATACGGGTTGGCATCAGCCCCCGCTACGCGATATTCAACCCGATGGTTATCACGGTCGCCGCAGGGAATACGCAGCGCCACCGTCCGGTTGTTATGCCCCCAGGAAGCCTGGGTCGGAACATACATCCCCGGCTGGAAGCGGCGATAGGAGTTCACATTCGGCGCCAGCAGCGCCATTGATGCGGGCATCAGATCAATCATCCCGGCAAGCGCACGCTTTAATAACGCGGAATCATCGCCATTCGCATCAGCCAGCACGTTCTCACCTTTGTTATTCATGACGCTGATGTGGATATGCATCCCGCTACCGGCATGCTCCTCATAAGGCTTTGCCATAAACGTGGCATGCATCTTATGTTTCTCTGCCACCAGCCGTACCAGACGTTTCAACGCCAGCGCGTCATCGCAGGCGTCGAGCACGTTGTCGGTATGGTAGAGGTTGATTTCAAACTGCCCAGGGGAGGCTTCAGCCACCGCGCCGTCAGCCGGGATCAGCTGTAAACGGGCCAGTTCATCGATATCGTTCAGCACATCTGCAAAGTGGTTCAGGTTATCAACCGAATAAACCTGACTTTGGGTATTACGATCGTCCGTTCCCGGCGCGCATGGCGGCTGCAGATAACCTTCGGGGTCACGCTTACGATCGAGTAAATAGAACTCCAGCTCTACCGCTACGACGGGGAACAGACCGCGCTGGCGAAGTTTCTGCCAGAGTCGGTTTAGTACGTTCCGCGGCTCAACGTCAAAGGGAGCGCCATCTTCATCCAGCATCGTCAGCATCATCTGCGCAATAAATTCCGGATCGGCAGCCGAAGGGGTTAACGTACCTGCCACGGGTACACAGGTCCGATCCGGTTCGCCAAGCTCCTGGCCTAATCCCGCCTCTTCGACCACATTGCCCAGAATATCCATCGCGAAAACGGATGCCGGGAAATAGCAGCCTTTCTCTAACTTATGCAATCCCGCAACGGGAAGGCGCTTACCGCGAAAACAGCCATTAAGGTCGGTTAACAACACATCCACATACTGCGTATTAGGATAGCGTTCCAGATACTGCTTAACTTCGCGCGCAAACGCGCTACTTCGTCTCTCTTCAGAATGCTGAACAAAATTCTCAACTTCTACGATATTGGTTTCCATGATTCACCGCCGTTGGCCTGGTAAGCTGTTCTGTGATTTGACTGTTAAATATAATGTCCACCATTCGACTCTGGATGCAAACAAATTGTTTGTCAAATGTTAAATTAAGTTTGCTAGAAGGTTATTCCGCTGCTAGATTGAGAAAATAATGAACGGAATGGCACAACAAGGAACCGTTTGGCAATAATTTATTCCAAAACGTGAGGTCGATCATGGGCAATATATTTGACAAGCCAGTTATTGGTGTAGTGATGTGTAGGAACAGGCTTAAGGGTCACCAGACCCAGACTCTGCAAGAAAAGTACCTAAATGCGGTATTAAATGCCGGAGGATTACCGATAGCGCTTCCCCATGCGCTTGCGGAACCCGAATTGTTGAACGCGCTGTTACCGAAACTGGACGGTATCTTCCTGCCAGGAAGCCCAAGCAATGTGCAGCCGCACCTCTATGGTGAAAATGGCGATGAGTCTGACGCCGATCCCGGGCGTGATCTTCTGAGCATGGCGCTAATTACCGCCGGGCTCGAAAGGCGCATTCCCATTTTCGCCATCTGCCGGGGCTTACAGGAATTAGTTGTCGCCACTGGCGGGACTCTGTATCGTCGCCTGTGCGATCATCCACAGTTCCTGGAACATCGTGAAGATGCGGAACTCCCGGTGGAGCAGCAATATGCACCATCTCATGAAGTCCAGGTTCAACAGGGAGGATTGCTATCTCAGTTAATACCAGGTTGCAGCACGTTTTGGGTCAACTCCTTGCATGGTCAGGGCGCAAAAACCCTTGGCCCGCAGCTGCGCGTGGAAGCACGCTCGCAGGATGGATTAGTGGAAGCTGCCAGCGTCTATGACTATCCTTTCGCGCTCGGCGTGCAGTGGCACCCGGAATGGAACAGTAGCGAATACGCCCTGTCGCGTTTGTTACTTGAAGGTTTTATCACCGCTTGTCAGAACCACCTCGCTGAAAAACAGCGACTCTGACCACTACAGTTAAGGAAATGCAATTATGAGCGATGACGGCCTGGCGCCGGGTAAACGTTTGTCAGAGATCCGCCAGCAATTGGGTCTTTCGCAGCGTCGTGCCGCCGAACTGTCTGGGTTAACGCATAGCGCCATCAGCACCATAGAGCAGGATAAAGTCAGTCCTGCCATCAGTACGCTGCAAAAGCTATTGAAAGTATATGGGCTGTCGCTCTCCGAGTTCTTCGCGGAACCGGAAAAGCCTGACGAACCGCAGGTGGTTATCAATCAGGATGATTTGATTGAGATCGGGAGTCAGGGAGTATCCATGAAGCTGGTACACAACGGAAATCCGAATCGTACGCTGGCAATGATGTTTGAAACCTATCAGCCAGGCACGACAACCGGGGAGAGAATTAAACACCAGGGTGAAGAGATTGGCACAATACTGGAAGGTGAAGTGATACTGACCATCAACGGTCAAACGTATCCTCTTGTTGCAGGGCAAAGCTATGCCATTAACACCGGCATACCACACAGTTTCAGCAACACCTCGGCAGGGATCTGCCGCATCATCAGTGCCCACACTCCCACCACTTTCTAATAAGTAGCGGCCTGAGTTTCTCAGGCCTTCTTAAATAACGCGCATTAACAGGGTACATCCCTGGGGCATCGTGCAGCCTGATTTTGCCTGAAAAAGATCAGCAACGAACTTTATCTTATTGATATAAAAGGAGTAGCTATGAACTTTCAGAATCTTAAATATTGGCGTGAGAAAGCCAGCCATTATTCACCAGAGACCCGTTTATTTATTAACGGCGAATATTGTGCCGCCGCTGATAACGAAACCTTTATTACGCTGGATCCGGCAGGACAACGTCCTCTGGCTAAAGTCGCCCGCGGTAAAAAAGCGGATGTGGACCGCGCGGTCACCGCAGCCCGTACCGTCTTTGAACGCGGAGACTGGTCGCAAGCATCACCCGCAGAGCGCGAAGCGGTACTGCACAAACTCGCCGATTTAATGGAGCAGCATCACGAGGAGCTGGCGCTACTGGAAACGCTCGATACCGGTAAACCGATTCGCCATAGCCTGCGTGATGATATTCCCGGCGCGGCACGCGCCATCCGCTGGTATGCCGAAGCTATAGATAAAGTCTATGGCGAAGTTGCCACCACCTCGGTGAACGATCTGGCACTGATTGTGCGCGAACCGGTAGGCGTGATTGCCGCCATTGTACCGTGGAATTTTCCTCTGCTGCTGGCCTGCTGGAAACTCGGCCCGGCACTGGCTGCGGGTAACAGCGTGATCCTCAAGCCTTCCGAAAAATCACCGCTGACCGCCATTCGCCTGGCTGCGCTGGCTAAAAAAGCAGGTTTGCCCGATGGCGTTCTCAGCGTTGTTAGCGGGTATGGTCACGAAGCGGGTCAGGCGTTGTCACAGCATCCGGATGTTGATGTGATCACCTTTACCGGCTCGACCCGTACCGGCAAGCAACTGCTCAAAGATGCTGGCGACAGCAACATGAAACGCGTCTGGCTGGAAGCCGGAGGTAAAAGCGCCAACATCGTGTTTGCCGACTGTCCGGATCTACCGAAAGCCGCCGCCAATGCCGCGGCAGGTATCTTCTATAACCAGGGCCAGGTTTGTATCGCCGGTACGCGTCTGCTGCTGGAAGAGAGCATTGCCGACGAGTTCATCGCCCTGCTGAAAGAGCAGGCGAAAAACTGGCAGCCTGGCAACCCGTTGGATCCGGAAACCACGATGGGCACGCTTATCGACAATGCGCATGCCGACACCGTGCACGGTTTTATTCGCGACGGTGAAGCGCAAGGCACGCTGGCGCTGGATGGCCGCAGCCACGTACATCCGGCCGCTATCGGCCCGACTATTTTTGTCGATACCGCACCGCAGGCCCACGTTAGCCGTGATGAAATCTTCGGCCCGGTACTGGTCATCACCCGTTTTAGCAGCGAAGCCGAAGCCCTGGCGCTGGCCAACGACAGCGACTACGGCCTGGGTGCCGCGGTCTGGACCCGCGATTTGTCGCGCGCCCATCGCATGAGTCGTCGCCTGAAGGCCGGTTCGGTCTTCGTGAATAACTACAACGACGGTGATATGACCGTGCCGTTCGGCGGTTATAAGCAAAGCGGTAACGGACGCGATAAATCCCTGCATGCGCTGGAAAAATTTAGCGAACTGAAAACCATCTGGATCTCCCTGGAGTCTTAATCATGACTGAACATACCAGCAGTTATTACGCCGCAAGCGCCAATCAGTACGAACCGTTTCCGACCCTTAGCGAATCGGTTAGCTGTGATGTTTGCGTCGTGGGCGGTGGTTATACCGGACTCTCCTCCGCCCTGCATTTAGCGGAAATGGGTTACGACGTGGTGCTACTGGAATCCGCGCGTATTGGTTTCGGGGCCAGCGGACGTAACGGCGGTCAGTTGGTGAACTCCTACAGTCGCGATATCGACGTCATCGAACGTACCTATGGCCCGAACGCCGCTAAAATGCTCGGTGGAATGATGTTTGAAGGCGGCAATATCATCCGCGAACGCATCAAGCGTTATCAGATCGAATGCGATTATCGTCCCGGCGGGCTGTTTGTAGCGCTGAACCACAAACAGATGGAAACGCTGGAAGAGCAGAAGTCGAACTGGGAACGCTACGGCAACACGCAGCTTGAACTGTTAGACAGCAGTGAAATTCGTCGCGAAGTCAGCAGCGATCGTTATGTCGGCGCGCTGCTCGACCACAGCGGTGGTCATATTCACCCGCTGAACCTGGCGATTGGCGAAGCTAACGCCATTCGTCTGAACGGCGGACGCGTCTTTGAGCAGTCGCCAGTCACCCGTATTCAGCACACCAGCCCGGCGGTGGTCAGCACTGAAAAAGGCCAGGTGACGGCCCGCTTTGTGATCGTCGCGGGCAACGCCTATCTCGGTGACAAACTGGAACCTGCGCTGGCAAAAAGCAGCATGCCGTGCGGCACGCAGGTGTTAACCACCGAACCGCTGTCGGCGGAGATGGCGCGCTCGCTGATCCCGAAAAACTACTGTGTGGAAGATTGTAACTACCTGCTCGATTACTACCGTCTGACCGGGGATAACCGCCTGCTGTACGGCGGTGGTGTGGTCTACGGCGCTCGCGATCCGGACGATATTGAGCGTCTGGTAATGCCGAAACTGCTGAAGACCTTCCCGCAATTGCAGGGGGTAAAAATTGATTACCGCTGGACCGGTAATTTCCTGTTAACGCTGTCTCGTATGCCGCAGTTCGGCCGTCTTGATACCAACATTTACTATATGCAGGGCTACAGCGGCCACGGCGTGACCTGTACTCACCTGGCAGGACGCCTGATTTCCGAACTGCTGCGCGGGGATGCCGAGCGCTTTGACGCGTTCGCCAACCTGCCGCACTACCCGTTCCCGGGAGGCCGCAGCCTGCGCATTCCGTTTACCGCCATGGGGGCGGCATATTACAGCTTACGCGATCGCCTTGGGGTTTAAGTTCTTCCGCGATAAACCCGACGCACAGGGCGATCCCCCCTGTGCGTTTTTTTATTCCTGGAAAGCGAAAAACAGATAACAGGTACGAAAATATCGCAATAGGACATAACCACACTCTTTGCATTGTTTCCCCCTTCCGATCGGATACGCTTTTTTAGATATCGCTGGCGGCATGCGCCAGAACTCAACGGGGGAAGAAACGCGTGTTATGAATACGAATAACGAGGAGACCTTTTATCAGGCGATGCGCCGCAAAGGCGTAAGCAGACGCAGTTTTCTCAAATATTGTAGCCTCGCGGCTACATCGCTGGGGTTGGGAGCCGGAATGACGCCCAGAATTGCTTGGGCGCTAGAGAACAAACCCCGGATCCCGGTAGTCTGGATCCACGGGCTGGAATGCACCTGCTGCACCGAATCATTTATCCGCTCCTCTCACCCACTTGCCAAAGACGTCATCCTCTCCCTGATTTCCCTCGATTACGACGACACGCTGATGGCTGCCGCCGGAACGCAGGCCGAAGAGGTATTTGAAGACATTTTGCGCCAGTACCATGGCCGCTACATTCTGGCCGTCGAAGGCAACCCTCCGCTGGGCGAGCAAGGGATGTTTTGCATCAGCAGCGGGCGCCCTTTTATTGAAAAGCTAAAAAGAGCCGCAGCAGGTGCCAGCGCGATTATCGCCTGGGGAACCTGCGCCTCCTGGGGCTGCGTGCAGGCTGCCCGGCCTAACCCTACCCAGGCTACGCCGATCGATAAGGTGATCACCGATAAGCCGATCGTGAAAGTGCCCGGCTGCCCGCCGATTCCGGATGTCATGAGCGCCATCATTACCTACATGGTGACATTTGATCGTTTGCCTGAACTCGATCGTCTGGGTCGTCCGCTGATGTTCTATGGTCAGCGTATTCACGATAAATGCTACCGCCGCGCCCACTTTGACGCCGGGGAGTTCGTTGAGAGTTGGGACGATGACGCCGCCCGCAAAGGCTATTGCCTGTACAAAATGGGCTGCAAAGGGCCAACCACCTATAACGCCTGTTCCACCACTCGCTGGAATGGTGGCGTTTCCTTCCCCATCCAGTCCGGCCACGGTTGTCTGGGATGTTCGGAAAACGGCTTCTGGGATCGCGGTTCGTTCTACAGCCGCGTGGTTGATATTCCACAAATGGGGACGCATTCAACCGCCGATACCGTGGGCCTCACCGCGCTAGGCGTCGTGGCGGCCGGTGTCGGTGTTCACGCAGTCGCCAGCGCCGTCAATCAACACCACCGCCACAAACAGCAACTAGCCGACGCCGGACAACAGTCTCCAGACAATAAGGATAAACAGGCATGAGCAATTCGTATCAAACCCAGGGATATACGGTCAATAATGCCGGTCGCCGCCTGGTTGTCGACCCCATCACGCGCATTGAAGGCCATATGCGTTGTGAAGTGAACATTAATGAGCAGAACATCATCACCAACGCGGTTTCCTGCGGCACTATGTTCCGCGGGCTGGAGATCATTCTACAGGGGCGCGACCCGCGCGATGCCTGGGCATTTGTCGAACGAATTTGCGGAGTGTGCACCGGCGTACATGCGCTCGCCTCGGTCTATGCCATTGAGGACGCTATTGGCATAAAGGTGCCCGACAACGCCAACATCATTCGCAATATTATGCTGGCGACGCTGTGGTGCCACGACCATCTGGTGCACTTTTACCAGTTAGCCGGAATGGACTGGATTGACGTGCTGAATGCCCTAAAAGCAGATCCGCGCGCCACATCGCAGTTGGCACAAAGCCTTTCAGCCTGGCCGATGTCTTCTCCAGGCTACTTCTTTGACGTCCAAAATCGCCTGAAGAAATTTGTCGAAGGCGGTCAGCTGGGGATTTTCCGCAACGGTTACTGGGGACATCCGCAGTACAAGCTGTCGCCAGAGGCCAACCTGATGGGCTTTGCCCACTATCTGGAAGCGCTCGATTTTCAGCGCGAGATCATCAAAATCCATACGGTGTTTGGCGGTAAGAATCCGCATCCGAACTGGATTGTCGGCGGGATGCCGTGCGCTATCAATATCGATCAGAGCGGCGCGGTAGGCGCAGTCGATATGGAACGCCTTAACCTGGTGCAGTCGATCATTACCCGCACCGCTGATTTCATCAACAACGTCATGGTGCCTGACGCGCTGGCTATCGGCCAGTTCAATAAACCCTGGAGCCAGATTGGCACCGGGCTTTCTGATAAGTGCGTCTTAAGCTACGGCGCGTTCCCGGATATCGCCAATGACTTCAGCGCGAAGAGCCTGTTGATGCCTGGCGGCGCGGTGATTAACGGTGATTTTAACAACGTCATGCCGGTGGACCTGGACGATCAGCAGCAAATTCAGGAGTTTGTCGATCATGCCTGGTATCGTTATCCGGACGATCAATTAGGTCGTCATCCGTTCGAAGGGATTACTGAACCCTGGTATAACCCGGGCGATGTCAAAGGCAGTGATACCGATATCAAGCAGCTCAACGAACAGGAACGCTACTCGTGGATTAAAGCCCCGCGCTGGCGGGGACACGCTATGGAAGTTGGGCCGTTGGCGCGTACGCTGATTGCCTATCACAAAGGGGATGCCGCCACGATTGAATCCGTGGATCGCATGATGTCCGCCCTCAAGCTGCCGCTGTCGGGTATGCAATCAACGCTGGGACGTATTCTGTGTCGCGCGCACGAAGCGCAGTGGGCCGTGAGCAAGCTGCAATATTTCTTCGACAAGCTGATGACCAACCTGAAAAACGGCAATCTGGCTACCGCAAATACCGAAAAGTGGGAGCCTGAAAGTTGGCCGCAGCACTGTCGCGGGATCGGTTTTACCGAAGCGCCGCGCGGAGCATTAGGCCACTGGGCATCGATTCGCGACCAGAAGATCGACCTGTATCAATGCGTGGTGCCGACCACCTGGAATGCCAGCCCGCGCGATCCAAAGGGACAAATTGGCGCTTACGAGGCGGCGCTGATGGGCACCCAAATGGCGATACCGGATCAACCGTTGGAGATCCTGCGCACCTTGCACAGCTTCGACCCCTGCCTGGCATGTTCAACCCACGTACTCGGCGACGACGGCAGCGAACTTATCGCCGTCCAGGTTCGCTAAGCGTTAAGGAACGGAACGATGACTGGAAAAACATCCCCACGCGTCGGGGAGGCGCGTGATACCACCACCAGCCACTATGTGTTTGAAGCGCCAGTACGCTTGTGGCACTGGCTGACGGTGGGCTGCATGTTGGTGTTGATGGTGACCGGATACTTCATTGGCCGACCGCTGCCGTCGGTCAGCGGTGAGGCCACTTATCTGTTCTATATGGGCGACATTCGGCTGGTGCATTTCGCCGCCGCCATGGTGTTCACGGTGATACTGCTGATGCGCATTTACTGGGCCTTCGTCGGTAACCGTTATTCACGCGAACTGTTTATCGTGCCGGTCTGGCGGCGCAGCTGGTGGCAGGGTGCGTATTCTGTGGTGCGTTGGTATCTGTTTCTGGAAAAAAAACCGGGAGATGATATCGGTCATAACCCCATCGCACAGGCGGCGATGTGCGGTTATTTCCTGCTTTCCGTTTTTATGATCCTCACCGGTTTTGCCTTATACAGCGAACATAGCCAGTACGCCATTTTTACCCCTTTCCGCTATGTGACAGAGTTTTTCTACTGGACCGGCGGGAACTCTCTCGATATCCACAGCTGGCATCGGTTAGGGATGTGGTTCATCGCCGCCTTCATCGTAGGCCATGTGTATATGGCGATTCGTGAGGACATCATGTCTGACGAAACCGTCATCTCAACCATGATTAACGGCTTTCGTAGCCATAAGTTTCCCAAGGGTCAGCACGATAAGGAGGCGTCATGAGCGAACCTAACGTCATCGTGATGGGCTTAGGCAACCTGCTGTGGGCAGATGAAGGGTTTGGTATTCGCCTCGCTGAGCGCCTGTACGCCCATTATCACTGGCCAGAATCGGTAGAGATTGTTGACGGCGGCACGCAGGGACTGAATCTGCTGGGCTACGTTGAGCAGGCCAGCCATTTGCTGCTGCTTGACGCCATCGACTACGGGCTTGAGCCGGGAACCCTGCAAACTTACGCCGGAGACAAAGTCCCGAGTTACCTCAGCGCTAAAAAAATGAGTCTGCATCAGAACAGCTTCTCTGAAGTGCTGGCTCTGGCGGATATTCGCGGCCATCTCCCCGCGCACATCGCTCTGGTGGGACTACAGCCGGTACAGCTGGACGACTATGGCGGCAGCCTGACCGACATCGCGCACGCTCAGCTCCCGGCGGCAGAACAGGCCGCGCTTACGCAACTGGCCGCGTGGGGCATTGCGCCACAGACAAGCGATGAAACGCGTTGCCTGAACTATGACTGCCTGTCGATGGAAAACTATGAAGGCGTGCGTATTCGCCAGTATCGCGTAACGCTGGAGAGATAATTAACATGTTGAATGACCAACCGTTTTCTGCGCTATGGCAGCGAATGCTGGCTAAGGGCTGGCAACCGCTGAGCGCATCTGAACTGGATGACTGGATAACCCGCGTGCGTAATGGCGTGGTCCTGCTCAGTAGCGATCCTCGCCGTACACCGGAAGTCAGCGATAACCCGGTCATGATTGCCGAGTTGCTCCGCGAGTTTCCCCAGTTTGACTGGCACATCGCCATGGCGGATCTTGAACACAGCGAGGCGATCGGCGATCGCTTCGGCGTGTTCCGTTTTCCGGCTACCCTGGTGTTTACCCAAGGTGAGCTGCGCGGCATTCTCAGCGGTATCCACCCGTGGGCCGACTTGCTCAACCTGATGCGTCCCCTAGTTGAAGAACGTATACCGCCGGAGTCTGCATGATGAGCGATTCCTTTTTTCATCTGCTGGGGCCAGGAACGCAGCCAGGTGATGACTGCTTCAGCATGAATCCCTTGCCCCTCACCTGCCAGGTCAACAGCGACCCCAGCATGGCAACACTGGAAAACTGTCCGCACAGCCTGGCGGTGATGGCATTGTTAGCCGATGTGCGCCACCAGCTCACCCAGAGAATTCCCGCCAAACAGGATGTGCTGGGATGGGATTTATCCGCGCTCAATGCAGACGATCTCACCTTTCTGAATACGCTACTCGGCGAAGGCGAAGTTTCCGTGCGCATTCAGCATGCTGACGGCAGGGCGAGCGAGATTCAGGAGTCGATTTTCTGCGGTATCTGGCGGGTGCGTTGTCAGGATGACAAGGGGCAATGGCAGGAACATCTGGAAGTAGGCAGCGCACCACGGGCACTGTGGCAGGCGGCAACAATCAATACGCTGCCGGACGATAGCCTGCTGCCTCCGCCTATAGATGGGTTGATGAATGGCCTGACGCTGGCCCAGGAATTGCTGGCGCACGTGCGCGATCCGGCAGCGCAACCCCATAGCATTAACCTCACCCAACTGCCGATTAGCGACGCGGATCGCCTGTTCCTCGCCCGCCTGTGCGGCGAAGGGCACATTCAAATCCGCACCATCGGCTACGGCGAGAGCCAAATCGACGCCACGGCGTTGCGCCATGTCTGGCATGTGCGCTGTCTGGATACCCTGAAAGGGCTTCTGCTTGAGAGTTATGAGATCTGTCCGTTGCCGGAACTGGTGTTGGCCGCACCGGAAGATCTGCTCGACTCGCTCGAGCGCCTGGATGAAGTCTGCGGCTGGCTGGCATCCGGCCCGCCTGCCTGATCCCCCTCTTTAGATCTGCGTACTTTTCTACTGCGGATCTGACGTTTTCTTCCTTACCTATTCACTCTCTAATGCCTGATGGAGTTCGCATGTGGGACGTCATTGACCTATCGCGCTGGCAGTTTGCGCTGACCGCGCTGTACCATTTTCTGTTTGTTCCCCTGACGCTGGGGCTGATTTTTTTGCTAGCCATCATGGAAACCCTGTTCGTGGTGACCGGCAAAACAGTCTACCGCGACATGACGCGTTTCTGGGGAAAGCTATTCGGTATTAACTTTGCGCTCGGCGTGGCAACCGGCCTGACCATGGAGTTTCAGTTCGGTACTAACTGGTCGCTTTATTCCAACTATGTGGGTGATATTTTCGGTGCCCCGCTGGCGATGGAAGCCTTGATGGCCTTCTTTCTTGAATCCACCTTCGTGGGGCTGTTCTTCTTTGGCTGGCAGCGCTTAAACAAGTATCAGCATTTACTGGTGACCTGGCTGGTTGCGTTTGGCTCTAACATTTCGGCCCTGTGGATCCTCAACGCCAACGGCTGGATGCAATATCCAACTGGCGCTCACTTTAATATTGATACCCTGCGCATGGAGATGACCAGCTTTAGCGAGCTGGTCTTTAACCCCGTCAGCCAGGTGAAATTTGTGCATACCGTGATGTCTGGTTATGTCACCGGCGCCATGTTTGTGATGTCCATCAGCGCCTGGTATTTGCTGCGTGGTCGCAATCGCGAGTTCGCCCGGCGCTCCTTCGCGGTGGGTTCCGTCTTTGGCACGCTGGCTATCCTCGGCACGCTACAACTGGGTGATAGCTCAGCCTATGAGGTCGCCCAGCTCCAGCCGGTAAAACTGGCGGCAATGGAGGGCGAATGGCAAACCCAACCGGCCCCCGCGCCCTTTCATGTCATCGCCTGGCCGCAGCAGGAGCAAGAGCGTAACGCCTTTGCCGTGAAAATACCGGCCCTGCTGGGTATTCTGGCGACCCACTCTTTGGATACGCCGGTTCCGGGGCTGAAAAACCTGATGGCGGACGCGCTCCCACGCCTGCAGCGGGGCCGTGAGGCATGGTTACTGATGCAGGAAATTGCCAAAGGTAACCGCACGCCTCAGGTACTGAACGCTTTTCACGCTGTGGAGAAAGATCTGGGTTACGGCATCCTGCTGGCGAACTACACGCCTGACATGAACCACGTTACGCCAGCGCAATATCAGGCCGCGCAACGCGGCGCCATTCCGCAAGTGGCCCCCGTGTTCTGGAGCTTTCGCATCATGATTGCTTGCGGTTCGCTGCTGCTACTGGTGATGGCGATTGCGTTGATCCAGACCTTACGCTGGCGTATCGACCGGCATCGCTGGGTACTGCGCATGACGCTGTGGAGCCTGCCGCTCCCGTGGATTGCCATCGAAGCTGGCTGGTTTATGACGGAGTTTGGCCGCCAGCCGTGGGCGATTCAGGATATTTTGCCGACATGGTACGCCCACTCCGCGCTGAGCGCAGGCCAGTTGGCCTTCTCGATGGGGCTTATCCTCACGCTTTACACCCTGTTTTTAATTGCTGAGGTCTACCTGATGCAGAAATACGCGCGCCTTGGTCCAGATGCAATGCATAACCAGCAACCAGCGCAACAACAGGGATAAAGGAGACAATCATGTTGGATTATGAAACGTTGCGGCTCATTTGGTGGCTGCTGATTGGCATCATTCTGGTGGCCTTTATGGTCACTGACGGGTTTGATATGGGGGTCGGCTGCCTGTTACCGCTGATCGCGCGAAACGATGATGAGCGTCGGGTGTTGATTAATAGCGTCGGGGCGCACTGGGAAGGTAACCAGGTGTGGCTCATTCTGGCGGGCGGTGCATTATTCGCGGCCTGGCCACGGGTCTATGCCGCCGCATTTTCGGGGTTTTATGTAGCGATGATCCTGGTGCTGTGTGCCCTTTTCTTTCGCCCGTTGGCCTTTGATTATCGCGGCAAAATAGCCAATGCACGCTGGCGTGCTATGTGGGACACCGGGTTGGTTATCGGGAGCCTGGTCCCTCCTGTTATCTTCGGCGTCGCGTTCGGTAACCTGTTCCTGGGCGTGCCTTTTATCTTCACACCACAGCTTCATGTGCAATACCTGGGCACTTTCTGGCAGTTACTCTCACCCTTTGCGCTACTGTGCGGCGCATTAAGCCTGATGCTGGTTATTCTGCAAGGGGGCGTGTGGCTCCAGTTGAAGACCGACGGCATTCTTCACCAACGCGCGCTCTCTGCTACCCGTCGTAGCGCAATGCTGGTCGTGCTCTGCTTTCTGTTAGCCGGTTACTGGCTATGGACGGGGATCGACGGCTATGTGCTACTTAGCCAGGATCCGAATGGTCCTTCCAACCCGCTATTAAAAATGGTAACGACCTCACCGGGCGCGTGGATGGCGCACTTTTATCAGTCACCACTGCTGTTAATTATTCCGCTGCTTGGCATGATGTTCCCGATGCTCGCGATCTATGCCTGCGGGCAACGTCGGGCCGTATGGGGATTTTTGTGCGCTTCACTGACCCAGGCCTGCGTGATCTTCACCGCCGGAATCACCCTGTTTCCGTTTGTGATGCCTTCAAGCGCGTATCCGCTCTCCAGTCTGACGGTGTGGGACAGCACTTCCAGCCAGATGACGCTCAGTATCATGCTGGTTATTGTGCTGATTTTTCTACCGATCGTTCTGCTTTATACCGTGTGGAGTTATTACAAAATGCTGGGACGAATCAATGTAGAAACGATCCGCCGCCACAATCACGAACTTTACTAGGGAGGACCGTACGATGTGGTATCTGTTTTGGTTTGTCGGCATTCTGCTGATGTGCGCACTCTCCACGCTGGCGCTGGTCTGGCTGGAGTCGCGGCAGAAATAATACTGCGCGTGCGCTACGCTTTCTGGCTCCCCGGTTTATTCGGGGAGCTTTTTTATCCCCTTTCCATCAGTTCGCCAAGGCGCCGAATCTGCCGTCCCTGGCTATCGAAATTACCCTCATCGAGCCACAGATCGTAGGCAGGTCGAAGTGTCGGGTACTCGCCGTCGATGATTGAGTACCATGCGGTATCACGATTTCGTCCACGGGTAACAATAGCCTGCCGAAATATACCTTCAAAACTGAAGCCAAAGCGCTCTGCCGCCCTACGGGAAGGCGCATTGAAGGCATCACATTTCCATTCAAAGCGGCGATAGCCCAGATCCTCAAAAACGTACTTTAAAAGCAATGAGATGACTTCCGTTGAAATTCGCGTGCGTTTCATGCGTACGGAGTAAGAAACATGCCCTACCTCAATCACACCATTTGCGGGATCAATCCGCATAAGAGCAAACGTCCCAACAGGTTTCATACTGGTTAAATCGATCACGGCAAAATGCATCGGATCTGTCTGTTCTTCCATGTTTTTTAAATAAACCAGGAAGGCATCAAAAGTTTCAAAAGGCCCGACCGCCAGATATGTCCAGTCGCGACAATCGCTTGCTTCGCAGTACGCTTCATACAACTCTTTTGCATGGCGTTCGGTGTTAATGCGTTCAAGCTTACAATAGCGACCTGTAATTTGCTGAGCCTGTGGAAAGGGTGCGCCTTTCCAGTCAGACAAAGTCATACCTACGGGTTGTTGGAATTGATTAAAGACGCCCGGCATATCTGTACCTCTTACAAAACAGAACTAAACCAGCGCAGGGTATGATCAAACTGAGCGGCCCAAAAGAACCACAATGCGTGTTTTTAACGGATCCACACTATTTAATTGTACAAAAAACAAACTCTATATTTTTGCCCGTAGCGAAAGAAACGTATTTACTGCATTAATGCTAAGAGCTGAATAAATTATAATTTAAATAACCTGAGCCAAACGGCGAATCCCATCAACAATTGCCTCTACCGGATGATTTGCAAAACCAATCAAAATCCCCTGTCGTGAGACATCGCTCTGGTAATAACGACTTAGTGATAATATTCCCATCCCTAGTAATCTGGCTTGCTCCTCAACTTCATTTCCGGTTAATCCGTTTTGTAGCCAGCACACAATATGGACGCCAGAGTCAGAAGGTTGCACAATCATTTTATCAGCCAGGTATTCTTGAATAGCATTGACCAGCGCAGTTCTTCTTTCATAGCATGCCTTACGAATTCGGCGCACATGACTGGCATAGTGACCATCCTCAATAAAATTCGCCATCACAGCCTGTTCAAGATAACTGGTGCCAAGATCGGAAAAATATTTCGTCACCATAATCTGTTCTTGTAAACCCGGCGGGACAACTAAAAAACCTAAACGGAATTCCGGGTACATCATTTTAGAAAATGTTCCGGCGTAGATTACGCGTTGATTCTGATCTAATCCTTGCAGAGCTTGTAAAGAACGGTCGGCATAACGGAACTCGCTATTATAGTCATCTTCAAATATCCATGCCTGATTCGACTTCGCCCATTCCAGCAACTCAAAACGTCGGGATAAACTCAACGTTCCACTTAATGGATATTGATCCGACGGGACGACATAGGCCAGCTTAGCGTCAGGAAAATGATCAATACCATAGCGGACGTTCATTCCCTCGCTATCTACCGGTACCGGCCTCACCATCGCGCCAACTGACATGAAGGCTCCGCGAGCGCCTTTGTAACCCGGGTCGTCCAGCCAAACATCACTTCCTGCCGACAGCAATGCTCGTGCAGTAATGTTCAATGCCTGTTGAATACCATTTACGATGATTATCTGTTCTTCGTTACAGTTCACTCCACGCGTTGTTTTAATGTAGCGGCAAACCGCTTTTCTCAAAGGAAAGTACCCGCAAGGATGAGTGTGAGCGCCCAGTTGATGCCGGGATTGTCTCCAGACACGTTGCAGTAGCTTTCCCCATAACGCATGCGGGAAGAGATCCGTACACCCGACACCAACCGCAAATAGGCGGTTCATGCCGCGCCCTTCATACTCATTTGACCACAAATCGCGAACAGGATTATTTCGGCTGTGAACCTGTTCATCAGGCGAGACGACGTCCCCCGACGCCATCTTTGGATAGCTATTGCTGATACTCCGATCCGGAATATTATGTGAGACATATGTTCCAGACCCTTTACGGGTCAGGATATACCCTTCATCTAAAAGCCTGTCATAACCGGCGATCGCTGAGTTTCGTGAAATTGACATCATCTCGGACAATGCCCTGGTTGATGGCATTTTTGTTCCTGGCGGCAATCGCCCTTCGAGGATGTGATCGCGGAGGATGTGGTAAACCTGCTCCTTAACCGCGCCTTTTCCTAAAACAAATCCTTGAAATAAAGGCGCATTGTTTTTCTTCATTGTATTAACCTTTATACTAAAAGTGGATCCTATCAATATATCGAAAGTGTCTCTTTACGAGAAATTATAAAGTTCTTAGTATCATCATACTAACACATTACTCGTATAAAATATCAGGATATATATGACTAACATGAATACCGTTACTATTGAAAGTGCAGAACAAAAAGACTACGCCAGCTGGCTTCCTTTATGGATAAACTATCAAACATTTTATCGCACTAAAATTTCAGATGAAGTAACAAAATTAACGTGGGAGCGTTTCCTTACCCCGAACGAACCTGTTTATTGTGCTGTTGCAAAATATGATGGAAAAATAGTGGGGCTGGTGCATTATCTCTTTCACCGTTCAACATGGGCAGAATCCAACTATTGCTATCTCGAAGATTTATTTGTTAGCGAAGAGGTACGTGGTCAACATATCGGTAAACAGCTTATCGAATATGTCCAACAACAAGCCAAAAAACACCACGCGTCAAGATTATACTGGCATACGCATGAAACCAATCTCCGTGGACAACGTCTGTATGACTGGGTGGCCCAAAAGAGCGGGATGATCGAATATCGTATGTAAGGATAATAATACTCAGGATAGTATTTAATTATTCAGTACTAAAAATAAGCCTCTGAGTAGATATACTCAGAGGATGTCTCGGTGACAAATCCCCCCAACCTGAATAAGATAAGGAAAAGACCCAGCGATAAGCAAATTCTTAAGAATCAAAAAGGTAAAGAGCCAGCATGGCAACGATAAAGGATGTTGCAGAGTTAGCGGGAGTGTCCACCGCAACAGTTTCACGTGTTATTAATCAAACCGCATGGGTTGAACCCGTGACGCGTGAGCGTGTTGAAAAAGCCATGCGCGAACTGAACTATCATCGCAATGCCGCCGCTATTGCATTAGCGAAACGCAGCGGTGACATGCTCGGGTTATTGACCGGCAACCTTGCCGATCCCTTTTTTGCCAGGCTTGCCCGAGGCGTGGAAGAAGTATCACGCCAGCAGCAATTTCGGCTGATGGTATGCAGCGGTGGCCACGATGAAGGAATGGAAAAATCAGGACTCGATTTCCTGATAAACCAGGGCTGTGAAGCTATTGTGGTCCATGCCAGTAGGCTTTCTGAAAAGGAACTGTTGCGATATGCCGCTCATTTTCCTGCCATGGTGGTCGTGAACCGCTATATTGCCGGGATGGCCAATCGCTGCGTGTGGCTGGAAAATAGTCAGGCAGCTAAAACAGCCACGCTACATCTCCTGGAACAGGGGCACCGTTGTATTGCCTGCGTGACAAGTGATTTACCGATTATCGATCGCCGTGAGCGGCTGGAAGGCTATCGCCAGGCGCTGGCCGAATATGGCATTACGCCAGATAAAAACTGGGTGATTAGCGTGCCCTTTAATGAAGAAGGTGGCGAACGCGCTGCACACCAGCTGCTTAATTGCGGCATTCCTTTCACCGCAGCAGTGACGTTTAATGATGTAATGGCCGCCGGGATTATGCGCATCCTCCATCAGCAGGGAATTACACTTCCGCAGCAGCTTTCGATCGTTGGATTTGATGATGTGGTGATGGCCCGCTATCTCTACCCCGCACTCACAACAATGCATTATCCCGTTGAGCGCATGGCTCGCTGCGCTTCGCAGCTGGCGATACAGCTTTTTAAGGGCGCAACTCAGCGTCCCAGCGTGAATAGTTTCACTGCGGATTTAGTGATCCGCGATTCTGTTCTTCCCCCCTCTCTCTGAAATCAATGCGTAAATCGTCAAGCCCCTGAATTGTGATCGACTTCAAGTTTAACGTCTTCATGTAATCGCTTACATGAGGGCCAATGAGCGATCACAGTCAGGCAAAAGGGTGTTCTCTACTCTTGAGCGACCTTACAGACTGGAGATTCATGAATGAATGCCTCTCAAAATCAGAAAAAAACACTCTCATTTGGACTGGCAGTGATCCCTATTTTAGCCATGCTACTGCTGCTAATTATTGGCTACGGCATCATGGGGCTACGTATTGAGCCCTTGTTGCTATGTTCTGCTGCAGTCGCCGCGGGCATGGCCTGGTGGCAAGGGTATTGCTGGGAAGACATCATTAATTCGGTGGTTGATAAACTCGCCAAAGCAATGCCGGTTATCATGATTCTTATCTGTGTTGGCGGCCTGATTGGTACATGGATGTTCAGCGGCACCATCCCTTACATGGTGTACTGGGGACTTAAACTCATCAGCCCCGAATACATTCTCATCGCCGCCTTCTTTTTGACCAGCGTCGTATCGGTGTGGACCGGAACCTCCTGGGGTTCCGCCGGAACGGTTGGCGTAGCATTGATGGGCGTTGCCGCCGGACTGGATGTTTCGATGGCAGCAGCGGCAGGTGCCGTTGTTTCTGGCGCTTACTTCGGTGACAAGATATCGCCGCTGTCAGACTCCACCAACTTTGCGGCCATTGTTGCAGATACCACCCTTTTCGAGCACATCCAGCACTTATTATGGACCACCATTCCCAGCTTTCTGCTTGCCGCCGTGGTTTATCTTATTGCCGGCCACAGCAATATGCTCGGCGAGGTCGCCACGCCGCAACGGGTTACCGATATTGTCAACGCTCTGGAGTCGCTGTACCACTTCAATATCATTCTGATTTTGCCGCCGGTTATTGTGTTGTGAGGTGCAATTCGTAAAAAACCGGTCATTCCTTTAATGCTGAGTGCATGCGTATTAGCCCTGATTCTGGGCGTTGTCATGCAAGGACTCAGCATCAAGCAGGGACTGGATGCCTTTATAGATGGATTCAACATTACTATGTTCCCGCAAGGGAGTGAGGGCATTATTGCTGATGTTCCGCGCCTGCTGAACCGCGGCGGAATGTTCTCAATGATGAGCACTATCCTTCTGGTATTTTGCGCATTCTCTTTTGCCGGAGCCTTAACGTTAACCGGCGCGCTCAACATTATCATTAACCGCTTACTGACGGTCATTCACAGTGTCGGTCAGTTAATTGCGGCAACCATTGGTACCACCCTTCTGGTGACCGGAGCGACAAGCGACGGCAAGCTGGCTCTTCTGGTTCCAGCTGAACTGTTTAAAGACGCATATCGTCGTATGGGACTGGATACCAAAAATCTGTCCCGCACCATTGAAGACGCTGGCACCGTCATTGAGCCGTTGTTGCCGTGGACCGCTGCCGGAGTTTATATGGCCACGACATTAGGAGTGAGCACGCTGGATTTATTGCCATGGGCGATTCAGTGCTATGCCGCAATCTTCTTCGCCTTGATTTACGGTTTCACGGGAATCGGTATTGCGAAGGCGCCATCAGTGGCCGAAACAGAAAAAAATATTACGGCAACAGAATAGGGAGAGCATGTAATGGATTTTAATAAGATTATCGATCGTCACGATACCGCCTCGTTGAAATGGGACTTTATGGCGCGATATTTCGGCGAGGATACACATCAACTGTTGCCAATGTGGGTGTCTGATTTTGACTTTACTTGCCCGCCCGCTGTTCAGGAGGCTTTAACTCACCGCGTCGGGCACGGTATTTTTGGTTACAGCGAACGACCACAAAGCTACTTTGATTCATTAATTTCATGGTTCTCAACCCGGCATCAGCTGGAAATCAAGCAAGAGTGGATCTGCAGTATTGAAGGTGTTGTTCCGGGATTATCGCTACTCGTACAAATGCTAAGTCAACCCGGTGAAGGCGTGGTCGTTCAGGGGCCTTATTATGGCTCATTCGCTAAAATTATCTCTCTGAACGGCAGACAGCTGCTGGAAAATCCGTTGTATGAGGACCCGGCTACCGGTTATCAAATGGATTTTGCTCACCTGGAAATGTTATTCCGGACTGAACGTCCGCCGTTGATGATTTTATGTAATCCGCATAATCCAACCGGTCGTTGTTGGACTGCACAGGAGCTGGAACAGCTACTTACGCTATGCGAGACCTATGATGTGACGTTGCTGTCTGATGAGATATGGGCAGATTTATTGCTTCCTGGAGAACAATTTACTTCAGTTCTGCATCTGGGAGAACGCTGGCATTCGCGTGTAATTTCAGCTACTTCAGCCAGTAAAACGTTTGGTTTGTCGACATTGCGTATTGCTAATTTTCTGATACCGGCACCGGCATTGCGTGAACACTTTTTACGCCGTCTGGATGCGCATGGACTGGATGTATTCAATGCGCTATCCGTCGAGGCGAGTACGGCTGCGTGGCAACATGGTGCACCATGGTTAGACGATTTACTTGGCTATCTGGCTGAAAATCGACGCTGGTTTATTCAACAAATTGATGAATATCTCCCATGGGCTCGGGTTGTTCCTTCCCAGGCAACGTATCTACTGTGGATAGATTGCAAAGCGCTTGGACTGGATGATGAGCAGCTCAAATGGGTAATGCTTGATGTTGCCGGTATTGCGCCTTCAATGGGAAATGGCTTTGGTCCTGCTGGAAAAGGTTTTATCCGCCTGAACATGGGATGTCCACGCGCCTACCTCGAAAAAGCGGTAGAGGGGTTGAAGCGTATTGCATTTACATCCTGCTGAATCTGCTCAGTAAACGAATCGGTCCTGGCACAGGGCCGCTCGATATTATCAGCCATTTCGACGAGGCCTGATTAACGGCCTCTGAACTACCAACCAAGAATGGCGATACGGAGAACGTGGTGCAGGTTACCCGAAAAATAAGATGTGCGCTGAAAACCGCAGTAAACGGGCTTTTAGTTGATTTCGGTAGACTTGGGAAGAGTTTGAAATGGTGCCGATAATAGGAGTCGAACCTACGACCTTCGCATTACGAATGCGCTGCTCTACCAACTGAGCTATATCGGCCCTGATAAGGACATGCCCACGAATGTGAACACGGGGTAGAAGGTTAAAACTAACCGGGCGATGCGTCAATGGCCTTGCGAATCAAACGCCTATTTTTGCATCATCCGGATTCAATTACGCACGAATCGTGTCGTCACAGGTGTCCTGGTACGCGGCAAGGGAATTCTATAACCAGCGGCGAACACGCTGCTCATAGCGTATCCATTCCGGCCCGAAATGTTTTCGCAGTTGTTCCTCTTCAAAATCAATATGTAATCTGGCAACCACCAGTATAAACAGCGGTGCAGCCAATATTCCAATCAGGCTACCAACGTAGAGAGAAAAAGCTAACTGGAGTCCACTCATTCCAAGATAGATTGGATTGCGGCTCCAGGCATAACATCCGCCAGTAACAAGCGTGGTCGATTTCTCTGCATGCAGTGGGTTTAGCGTCGTACGTTTCTTCCGCATCTGCCACGCGGTATGCAGTATCATCGCCAGACTGACGCTAGCCAACAATGCACTTATTACGATAGTCACCGCGCCAAATGTGAAACGCGGGATCGCCGTCAACGCATCCGCGATGAGGAATAATAACAGGATGAGTGGTGGTGGAAGCCAGACTCTTAATTTTGTCAGGAAATGACGCATGGCTACGGGCAAACCTCAGTACCTGTTTGATTAACGCTGATATCACTATAAATACACCGTTTAAGATACATAAACAAACGGTGCACACCTCACTATAGGACTTTTTACTTAACCAGGCAGACAGGCAGCGATGCAAAGACGCCCATACCAGAGGCGTCTGCCCCTGGTGTTCAGGAAAAAATCATGCTACAGGCCATGTCAGCTCAGAGCACATACTCGTTTAAAGGTTTACCCTTCAAATGTAAAAACCGTGTCAAAAATGAATTACGTAGATAAAGGTGAATCCGACGCTGATTCAAACAAATCTACAGACTGCTGGTAATACCGGATAAAATCATTAAATGTCACTGGCGGTAGAAACTGATACCCCTGCAGATAGTCAACATTATTTTTTCCCAGCCATTGTTGCTGATAGTCATTTTCAACGCCCTCAGCCACCGTACGTAACCCCAGAAGTCCTGAAAGGTGAGTAATTGACTCGAGCATAGGGATATATTGATCAACCTCTTTAATTTCCTTAATGAAGCTTTTATCAATTTTGATTACATCCAGGTCTAACTCATTGAGATAGCAGAGATTAGCGTATCCAGTACCAAAATCATCCAAAGCGAACAAAACACCTTTATTTCGTAACGAACGAATAAGCTCTTTGATTGCAGGAGTGATCGTGAACGTCTGGTTCTCTGTTATCTCTATCATCAATTTTATCGGCAGACCTTGCGTTATCTCCATAAAATTAAGGCATTCCCAATAGAATACGGGATTATTTAAACCTGACGGACTGACATTAAAAGAAACGAACAGAGTTTTATTAATGCTTGCGCCTCCAGAGACCAGATTGCGCGCAACAGCGGTCATTAAATAGCTAGTTAACTCATTGATTAAGCCACTTTTTTCAGCCAATGGAATAAACTCTCGCTGAGAAATAGCATAGTTATGTCCCTGTGGCCAACGAGCCAATACCTCAACACCACAAACGTCGCCCCTGATATTCACGATGGGCTGAAAATAAGGAATGATCTCCTCATTCCTTATTGCCATACTCAGTCTACTAGTATCCGAAACATCATATGCGTCAGTGTAAACTGCATCCCCATTCACATTATTATTGATTATAGAGCTTTCATTTAATAAATTATTTCGGGTTAAAAAGATAACAGTTTCATTAAAATTAGAAAAGCCGAGGCGAGCAGTAATTTTATCCCGATATCGATACACTGACTTAATTGTTAGCGAATTAGCAATACAGAAATCATGCAGTTTTTCTTTTGTGAATGATGAATACAGCATTTCTTCTTCAAATTCAGTCAAGTTAAAAGTAAACATCGGTGAGTCTTTATTGACTTCCACAACTTTGTTAGGTGCCAATAAACTCTCTTTTAATTGAGCGATCAACTGCTCCGACAATTCCCCCCCGTTGATAAAGGAATAGTCTTCATATCCCCGATTAACAGGCAGGGTTTCGCACATCCGCAGAACAATACAGTGTATGTTGATGAACTGTGTACTGTTTCTCTGAAGCCATTTTTTGACCAATAATAATGGCAACCGGTTATCGATCACCAGCAAGCAGGACGGATATTGCGACATAACTGACTGCGTGCCAGAAATAAATGTCCGTGCATCGATCAATACCAGATTTGGTAACCATGCTTTTATTCCTGAAAAAAGGAAAGTATCATAACTGAGCAGAAAAATTTTTTTCGTATTCATAGTTATCACCAACTTAAATTTATGGCATAGCAGGTCCCTCGCTCTATTCACGAGAGAATATACAACACCTTCGACCTCCAATAATCATAAGGCGATTCGTGATATAACTTTATCCATAAGCCATATCACGTAAATTCAGAATTTATAATCACAGTTATCCATATGAGTATTCTCATCACACCGTAAGTTCCATTTAAAAATTGAAAAAGAAAAATCTCCATTTCTTAATCAGTACAAATCCCTTTACTCACTTTCACTTCATTACAAAACAAAAAACTATAAATACAAAATTTACAAAACATATAACTACAGTGACCAACAGAATAACATACTACCGTAGTTTATGCTGACCGGCAAACTAAGAGAGGATGTCGTAGATCTTGTATTCATAAACATTTCCGGCAATATGCACGACATATTGTTTCATCGACTCTAAATTTATTGCTACATTTTCTATAGCGAGTGACAGTATAGGTTCAATATATAATCAGGGCATATTGGTTCAGACCCAACACCCTTAATGATTAAGCTTTAAGCAACCCTGACCCACGGGTAGGTATTTCTGCAACGCTACGATAAATTTCCGGTTTTTTGTTTTCAACTCACTACTATGCCAGGTCTCCCCCGGTAACACATAACGCATGGTGGCTTCATCATCAGTTGAGTGACACCCCTGGTGTACGATAATTTTGAAAAAAGTATTCCCTGTGTTTTTCAACGTCCCGTTTATCTCATCAATTGTGTAGGCCAGGTTCATTTTCCTCGGACGAACGACCAATATGGTATCCATAGCGATCACCGGGAGAGCCTGTCCGCCTTTCCCTTGATTACGCTCGGTAAACAGCGTTATCGGCATTTCACGAAACAGTATTCGGTAATAGCGTTCTTTATCATCCTGCGGCCCACGGTAGAAAATCTTAAAAAACTCACTCGCCTGCGGAGCCAGTGAAAAATTCAGCGGAGTAAACAGAAGTTCGCCTTCAGCAATAGCACTTCTGTTTTCACCTCCGGGTCCCGGCTTATCAATTTTTACTGCGCCAATACTGTATAAATTCTGTTTCTGGCTATCGTTATAGATTCGTTTACTGATAAATGATTTATCCGATGGCATCTCATAAATGGTCGACTCCAGGTAGACTGCCTGTGCGGAGAACACCGCCAGCCCGGAAAGCAAGGCCAATATCCATCTTAGCGCCAAACGACAGTGGCTCATGGCGTCACTCCCACCCAATTCGCCGTCACTTTTATCTCTCCGCTGGCACTGACAACACCTTCCCAATCCGCACCGGAAACGGTCAACATCGAACGCGAATCATTCATTGGGAAAAGCAATTTTAAATCAGTCGCAAAGTAGCTTCCATCATCTGTATTATTTGCGTCCCAGGGCGTCTGTTGCCATTGCGCATCTCTCATGCTGATCGCCGCTTCACTACAGCTATTTCGTTTCTGTACCACGCCACCCGACTGACTGTTGTATTGCAGAAAGGCGGGAATTGGGACAGATAACCCACCTTGCGTAGAAGTGAACAGGCAATAAGGCACATTGTTTATCGTCGTACTTTCCCCAATAACTTGTGCGGTAATGCTATCAGCCTGACGAGGCCCCGAGACCGTCACGGTGTAATCCATCTCAATCGGAGCGGTCTCGCCAATTGTGCCGCTGCCGCTTGCCGAGGTGCTGTTATCCGATGAGATAATACTGATCCCATATTCCTTTGGCACAATATTGAGCTGTAGCGAAGGAGTAAACTGGTAATACCCCGACTCTGGCGTCACGCTATTTGTAAAAGCAAATGTAAATGGTTGGCTGTTGGTGATACTGACGCCACGATCCACCATATTTTTCAGGAATGTTTTCGACAGAAAAACATAGACATACTCACCACTATTACTAAAAATATTATAATAAACCGACGTCGAGCTAAAGTTAGTCCAGGTTTGACCATCACCAGAATATTTTATTGTGGCAGCCGCAGGCGTAAAACCGAGCAAACCGCTATCCGCGTACATACGAATACGTAGTGAAGCCGTCAGATTGCTGGTTTGATTTAAATTATATGAAATCATCTTACAGATAACACCATCTTCACGACTGACCACACCCAGCTCACAATAACCACTGTCTTTAGTGATGCTCGGGGTGCCATCACTGGCAACCCATAACTCCTGAAATGCATTGGTAGAAACCAAAGATAAATGACCTATTTTATTTAATGTATAAGGTCTGATATACCAATTACCGCTGCTCTGGTCTTTACAACGTTGCCCAGCCGCATAATCATAGTCAATCGTGGTTCGACAAAAATTAAGGTTATATGTCTCTGCGCTTCCGACCGACATATTGCGAAAGTATTCATACGCCGAGTCTGTCAGCGATGCAAAACCATAATATCCACCGGCGATCCCGGATCCGGTTGCTTTAGTGTGATAAAAACCAAATTGATCGGTTAGCTCGGCAGCAATATAGCCAGATGCAGGGCAATTAGCACCAGTGGTGCAACGAATACCCCGGAATGGTTCACTGATTGGTGAATTATCAATCCACATATCCTTATAATATGAGGTATTGGCCACCCAGCCAACGATACCTATGTATCCCAGGCTATCCTGATCGTTTCCATATTTTACCCAGGTGTTCGACCCGCTAATGCGGGGATCAAGAGAGGAAGGTGTAATAAAGTATTCGTTATCAACATTGTTTTCTATAAACAGATAATTGTTATTGACTGCTGCCTGAGTGGATGCCGAGAGCGCCCAGGCAGATGGGGATAACACGGCAAAGGCACACCCAAAAATAAGAGATAGAGATTTATTCATTATTAATACCTTATCGTTGTGCCATCGTGGTTTGCGTTGCACATTTCACATCGCCAACCCACGCCGCGCCGCGTGCTTTTTCCAGATCCAGATCGGCTTCACATACCCCGCCATTGGCAGAAATTAACGTAATAACCGGATACTTTTTATCAATATCGATAGCAAACTCACCTTTTGCATCCGTACGTGTTTTACCGATGTGGTTATGAATATCGGTATTTGCAGCCAACTGTCCATCGGGATAACGAATGCGACCGAATACGGTGACCATGCTTTTCACTTCAGGGTTGATAACGCCAACGTTGCCCGGATAAAGCGTCAGTTCCTGTTTTCGCCCTGAAACAATATCGAAGCTGTCTTCAGAATTTTTATCATTAAGGATCTCCAGCTTGTACTGAGCATAAGGCGGCAGTGCAATGAAGTTTGATTTACCGCTGAGACGATAATTGCGGTTATTAATCTTCGCAGCCAGTTTCCCCTCGCCGGTCAAATCTGTTTTTACGATAACGCCAGAACGCTGCCTCTCTTTACTCAGACCGAAGTCTTTACCTGCCCATGCCAGAGAACCTTGGGAAGAGAAGTTCATATTGGTGGAGTTGTCAGCAGAACGTGTTACCGATACGGTGCCAGCGTTATATTTCGTGTCATAACTTAGATTGCCGTTTACCGAATAATTATTGTCGTAATTCTGTTCGCCACTCAGACGCGTTGATGCCGACAATCCGACCGATTTAATCGGGCCCTCAGCATACTGCTTGCGCGCGCTGAGATTACCCTGAGTACTGCCATAGCGATCCCGGGAGACGCCCATGCTCAACCAGGATGCCAACGGCAACGATAAATCCAGGCTGACATAACGTTCCTGTCGCCCATCGTCATTTCGGTTGTTGTAGTAATAACGCTGAATTCCTGCACGTAACCCAATCGTGGCATACCTTCCCGAATAGAGAGTCGTGTTGTAATCCAGATTACGGTATTTATTGCCTGAGTAACGATTCTCCGTCTGACTAACGGTGAGTGAACCACCATGAGGAATAAACTTTCCGAGGTTAAGAGTTCCGCCAATGGAATAGTTATCACGCTCCTGCATAGGCAAGCGATCGCCAATTTTACTGTCTTCACGAGATGCCCAAAGGGAACCATATCCCTCAGGGACATTGAGATTAATGTTACTGATGTTTCGCCATGATGAATCGTTCGCTACCAACATCTGATTGCCAATACTGACGTATTCATTCACATTCAGCGTGACATCCGTTTCATTAACCGCATTGTTGTCAAAACCGTAGAGCGTGGACTTCAGGCCCAGCCCCGACAATATTGCCAGCGTCACCGATGCGGCCCCCCCGGCAATCCAGGTCTGCTCGCTGCCCAAATCCTGATAATGATTTCGCTTATAACTCACACGGTCATAATCCAGTGAGCCCCCAAACAGTTGCCACGAGAGCTGATCAATCCCAGCAGCTTGTTGGCGGGCAAAGATTTTATTAACCCTGCTGATACGACTATTAATTGTCCGGCCATTGACCACGATATCTACCGTGACGTCATAAACACCATACGGAAAACGACTGGTATCAATTTCATAACTGCCCATATTAAAGTTCTGGACGCTGAGCAAACGCCCATCACGGAAGACATGAACCTCGCCAGCGGCTGGCAAAAATACGGTAATCGGCGTGAGTGAAAGCGCGGTATTCTCAACAACCGTACTTCCTTTGTTTCCGTAGCTCACACCGTAAATTTTCCCGCCATTCAGCGCATTCAGGCTGGCGATAGACTGGACATTCCAGGTGTCGAGCATCCCGAGCGCCAGTCGATAACCGTCATAATCACGCTCATACATCGCACGATAGAGTTTACTGGTGCCGTTGCTGTCGCCGATGCCGTAAAACGAACCGTTAATGTTGATATGGTGCTCACGCAGCGATGTTGTGTTGTCCACCGTCAGATAGCTGCGGGTACTGCTGCCATTATGATAATCGTTGTAGTAGGTACCAAAGTTATAGTTCAGGACGTTAGAGAGAGACTCCACGCTGGAAGGTCCAAGCAGGCTACTGCGTGCGACAATCGCTTCAGTTAACGCATCTTTGCTGACAATCATCTCCAGGTGAAATGAAGAAACGTTGAGCTGCAGGCGTGCATTGTCCGATAGCTCGATACTGGTGTTATCGTGAAATTTCACATCACGAATTTTTTCTACCAACGCACGAGTTTTTCCAGATAACACGGCATTATTAGGCAACTCAGCAAGAGTCAGGGCTTTAACTGTAATATTGCCATCAACAAGCGAAATCACCGCATCGGCAATTTTTTGCTGACTTTTCTCATCAGTCTCGTTGTAACGTATATATACCGGCACCGTCATTCCCTGCTCCAGTGAACGGGCGAAAGCGCTGGGAATAACGTAATTACCCACTTTTACTGGGGCTGCATGTGAAGTTCCTGGTGTCAGCGCAAGAAAAAGACAAATGCTACCGCCAACAATATATGTTGTTGTCATATGCATCCTTACAATCCGGTATTTTTATTTATCCCGTACAGATGGCTGCCATTGACCATCACTTCACTGTAATAAACTGCTTACCGTGCCAGATACCGATGCGTGAGCGGCTATTACTAATGTCGGTGAACTGCAGTTTTATTTTTGTACCTGGCATAATGTAATAACGTTCACGACAGCCCCGTCCCTGATCGCGAGCATTATCTTTGCAAGCCCCATAGGCGATTACTCGAAATGAAACATTGCCAGTATTGCTAATAACATCACCATTACGGTTATATTCAAAACGCTCTTTTCGCGGCGCAACGACCAAGATTGTGCCAATTTCTGCTGACGCTGTCGCAACAGCCAATTTATTGGCCCTGGTTTCCGCGCTCTCGGTGACCGGCTCATCTATCCATTGCAGACGATAATAACGCTCGATATCATCAACTGGCCCTTTATAAAAGAAGCGAAAAACATCCTTTGCCTGACCAGGCAGAATTAGATTGGCAGGCGTAGAGAGTAATTCCCCGGAATTAACGGGTTTTATTTCGACTCCGCCCGCTAAAGGTGATGACAGTTGTTTTACCGATACGCTGACATAACGAGCCGAATCTGTCGTATTAGTAATTTCTTTCGATAATGAACTCTCAGAAGAAGTCATTATCGACGTGATATCACCAACGTTAATTGCCCAGCTGGAAAAAGAGATTACCAACCCTACCAACATTGCTGCCGGTAAATATTTATTCATGACACCATTCCTGATAAATTCGGGAGAATTTCTCCTCCCGAAATTTTATTTCTTAGGCGGACGGAGTCGTCCAGGTTGCATTGAACTGTACTTTTACATCACCAGTCCAATAGCCGTCTGGCAGTGCAGAGTAATCCGTTACCGGCGTGCTACCATCAGAAGTCGCAGACGCAATGGTGAATTTGAAGTTGGATTGATCGCTGACGCGGTCAGCACCGTTGTAAGCGCCATCAGCCATCAGGCTTTCAAGACCAGAAGTCGAGCTGGAATTTACCAGGACAGTATCTGATGAATTGGTCAACGCGGTGCCATTCCATGCCACCCCTACGTTCAGGGTAGACGCATCGCCACTGGCGTTGGTCAGAGTATTGCTAATAATCTGAGCGGTCAGTTCAAAATCAGTTGCCGTTTCCTGGCCCTGAATAGTCACATCAAACGCGCCATCCTGGGAGTTGAAGCCATTCAGACCTTCCGCATACTGGAAAGTCAAAGAGTTCAGCGGAGTGACGACCAACATGCTGGTGGTATCTTTTGTTGCCGTCGCGTCCCACGAGGCCGTTGCAGAAGCAGTGACATCTGCCATTGCATTTGCCGCAACAAATACAGACGCCAGAGAGGTCACTAATAATAATTTTTTCATTTTTATCTTCTCCTAAGAACAAACTCACCACCGAGTCTTATTATTAAGTCACTCCAGCGGTTCCATTAATTGCGAGCCAGAATTGCCGCGCCCAAAAATTATCATTTGAATTAAGTAACATCTCAACAAACCCTGAAACGCAAAAATTACAAAAAGACTAAGAATTTTCCCACTAAAACGATAATCTAAGAAGTTTCCTAAGTTTAATTTGCTTAAATAACACCATGAACCAGAACTATCCCCCAAATAAATAAGACAAATCAAACAATTCATCTTTTTTATGTTTTTGATAAATATCAAAAAGATCATACAAATACCACGAGAGCAAAACCCTTACAAAACATAAAGATAATTAACACCTCCATAGTTTCTCTATAATGCTTATTATTTGTTGCAATTATGCTAAATTTTTAACGCCGCAAGAAAATTCTCATGATATATCCATTTGCGAGGGAATATTCTTATAAAAAAATCATTCACCTACAGAAACCACATTCTAATTGATAATTATTTGACAAAATTAAAACCAGGAATTTTCCATATAAAATGAATATTCCTGGCTTATCAGGAGAGATAATGATTATCGTTAAATAGAAAATTAGATAAAACGTTTTAAACCAAGATAACTATTAATAGTTACGGTACGTACCCTATGTAAGGTAATCAAATTCTGCTGTTCAAGTGATTTTAATGAGCGGCTAACGGTTTCAATTTTAAGATCGAGATAACTGGCAATTTCCTCCCGAGAAAATGGCAAGCGAAGCGTCGTTTCTGGCCTGCCGATGCGCAAATGCATCTCGTAAAATTCCACCAGGAAAGCCGCGATCCTGGCCTCAGCATGTTTATTCGCATAGCGCCGCAGTTTTTCAACAATGAATCCATTGTCCCTGCAGAGAAACTTGATGACTGCGGCAGCAACCGAAGGCTCCTTATCTGCTACCTTGAACAATCGCGCAATATCAATGTGGCAAACCTCTGCAGCCGTTGCGGCCTGGATAGTTGTCAGATACTTCCCTCCTTCGACAGCATCCAGCGCCATGATATCTCCCGGAACATAAAAGCGGCTGATAAAAACGTTATCGCCACATTCCACGCTGGACTTGCAGTACCCCTCATGGATAACAAAAAGCATATCCGCGGTTTCATCCTGCCGAGCGAGTATCTCCCCAGCTTTAAACCGCCTTCTTTTGTCTATTAATTTGTATTGATTATCACGGTCAATTGCCGCTCCCTTTGGGCACAGCGAACAATGACGGGGAGGAAACGGGTTGCCAAGCGGCACAACAGGAATACTAAGTTTGTGAATATCCGATTTCACGCAACAACTCCTCATAAAAATGAGATTGATTCTAATAGATCGGGCCATGGGAACAATACGTGAAACGAAGACCAGGAAAATTCATGCTGGCAGGGAAAATTCTGTGATACGTCGCCTTTCGGGCGCTGGTGAGAGCATAGGTCAAAAACAGACTGATGCGGATGATGTTAAAACGCAGGATAGAAAAATAAATGCGGCAGCGAAGTGAAGGTTAGAATTAAGCGGGAGATGCCTTAATAGCTTTAAAATTAAGAGCGCTATTATGGCATCGCCCGTTTTCAATTACGCCCGGATCGTGTCGTCACCGAAGCCAATCCACTTATATGTGGTCAGTGCTTCCAGCCCCATTGGGCCACGCGCGTGCAGTTTTTGCGTGCTCACCGCCACTTCCGCCCCCAGTCCAAACTGACCGCCATCGGTAAAACGGGTGGAAGCATTCACATACACGGCAGAAGAGTCCACTTCATTCACGAAACGGTTGGCGTTGCTGAGCGTGCGCGTCAGTATGGCGTCCGAGTGCTGGGTACCGTGTTCGCGAATATGGGCGATAGCACCATCCATATTTTCGACCACCACAACGTTCAGATCCAGAGACAGAAACTCGTTATCCAGCTCTTCCGGTTTTAGTGGCACCAGTTTGGCAGGGCCATGCAGAACTTGCATCACGATTTCATCACCGTGCAGCGTAACACCGCTATCCGCCATCTTTTGGCTTAACGCAGGCAGGAAACGCTCAGCAATATCCTGATGTACCAGCAGATTTTCTACAGTGTTACAGGTGCTTGGACGCTGGGTTTTGGCGTTAACGATAATCTTCAGGGCCGGGGCGATCTCCGCGGTATCATCAACATAAATATGGCATACGCCAATACCGCCGGTGATGACCGGGATGGTCGACTGTTCACGGCACAGCTTATGCAGACCCGCGCCACCGCGAGGGATCAGCATATCGATGTACTTATCCATTCGCAGCATTTCGGCGACCAGCGCGCGGTCCGGGTTATCAATTGACTGTACGGCAGCCGCGGGTAAACCGCAGGCTTCCAGCGCCTTTTGGATAACCGCCACGGTGGCGGCGTTGGTCCGGTAGGTCTCTTTCCCACCGCGCAGAATCACCGCATTGCCGGTTTTCAGGCACAGGGAGGCAACGTCAACGGTGACGTTTGGACGCGCTTCATAAATCACGCCAATCACGCCCAGCGGGACGCGACGACGCTCCAGACGCAGACCGCTATCCAGCAGGCCGCCGTCAATCACCTGCCCTATCGGGTCGGCAAGATTACAGACCTGGCGCACATCGTCAGCAATCGCTTTCAGACGCGCCGGCGTCAGCGCCAGGCGGTCGAGCATCGCTTCGCTCAGGCCATTGGCTCGCGCCTGCTCAACATCTTGTATGTTCGCGCTGAGGATGCTTTCCGTTTGCGCTTCCAGCTCATCAGCAATGGTTTCCAGTACGCGATTTTTTTCGCGACTGGAGAGCAGCGCCAGCTTGTATGACGCGGCTTTGGCAGCAATGCCCATTTGTTCCAGCATATGCCTGTTCCTTAACGGGTGATCATGTCGTCGCGATGGACAGCAACCGGACCGTATTCATAGCCCAGGATGGTGTCGATCTGTTGTGAGTGGTGTCCGGCAATACGGCGCAGCGCGTCACTGTTATAGCGGGTGACGCCGTGGGCAATATCGCGCCCTTCGAGATTGCAGATGCGGATCACTTCACCACGAGAAAAGTTACCTGTCACGCTTTTAATGCCTTTTGGCAGTAATGAGCTGCCGCGTTCCAGAATTGCTGCGGTCGCGCCCTCATCGACGGTAATCTCTCCGGCAGGCGGAGCGCCGAAGATCCAGCGTTTACGGTTCTCCAGCGGAGAGGCTTGAGCATGAAAACGCGTCCCAACGGAAACGCCTTCCATCACGTCGCCAATCACGCCCGGCTTGCTGCCTGCGGCAATAATGGTGTCAATCCCGGCGCGGCATGCGACATCGGCGGCCTGCAGTTTTGTGCCCATGCCGCCGGTTCCCAGACCTGAGACGCTATCCCCGGCAATGGCGCGCAGCGCATCATCAATGCCGTGCACGTCTTTAATCAGCTCAGCCTGCGGGTTGGTGCGTGGATCGGCGGTGAACAGCCCCTGCTGATCGGTCAACAGCAGCAGCTTATCGGCTCCAGCCAGAATTGCCGCCAGCGCGGAGAGGTTGTCGTTATCGCCGACTTTAATCTCGGCGGTCGCTACGGCGTCATTCTCATTAATGACAGGAACAATGTTGTTATCTAGCAGCGCGCTGAGCGTATCGCGGGCGTTGAGGAAGCGCTCTCTGTCTTCCATATCTGCACGCGTCAGCAGCATCTGCCCGATATGAATACCGTAAATCGAGAACAGCTGTTCCCACAGCTGAATCAGTCGGCTCTGCCCGACCGCCGCCAACAGCTGTTTCGAAGCTATCGTTGCCGGGAGCTCCGGGTAACCAAGATGCTCACGTCCGGCGGCAATCGCACCAGAGGTAACGATAACAATACGATGCCCTGCGGCATGAAGCTGCGCGCACTGGCGAACCAGTTCTACGATGTGGGCGCGGTTCAGGCGGCGGGATCCGCCCGTTAACACACTGGTGCCAAGTTTTACCACCAGCGTCTGGCTGTCACTCATGATTCTCTGCCATTCAAAATTGGGGAAAATGATATCAAACGAACGTTTTAGCAGGACTGGCCCCGGTTGCCAACAACCAGCGCACAAAGCATGAAATTTTATTGCGCAGGATCAGCAAGCGTAGCGGCAGATTTTGACGCATTTATTACAGAAACAAAAAAACATCCTTTTTTAAAAATATTCTTACTTTGTCATAAAACGTTCATTGCCAGACGTTAAAAACCCTCCTGTCTTTTAACGGGGATCACACCCAGTGAATATTAGCGCGTACTTTTAATCAGGAATGAAAATGAAAAAGAGCACTCTGGCATTAGTGGTGATGGGAATTGTTGCATCAGCATCCGTACAGGCAGCGGAAGTGTATAACAAGAATGGTAATAAGCTGGACTTGTACGGCAAAGTAAAAGCCATGCATTACATGACGGATTATGACAGCAAAGATGGTGACCAAAGCTATATCCGTTTAGGTTTTAAAGGCGAAACGCAAATTAACGATCAACTAACCGGTTATGGTCGTTGGGAAGCAGAGTTTGCCGGCAATAAAGCTGAAAGCGACTCTAACCAACAAAAAACACGTCTGGCCTTCGCCGGTGTGAAATTAAAAGATTTTGGCTCGTTTGATTATGGTCGTAACCTGGGTGCGCTGTATGACGTGGAAGCCTGGACCGATATGTTCCCGGAATTTGGTGGCGACTCCTCCGCACAGACCGATAACTTTATGACCAAACGCGCCAGCGGTCTGGCAACTTACCGTAACACCGACTTCTTCGGCGTCGTGGATGGCCTGGATCTGACCCTGCAATACCAGGGTAAAAACCAGGATCGCGATGTGAAAAAACAGAACGGCGACGGTTTTGGTACTTCTGTTACCTATGACTTTGGCGGCAGCGATTTCGCGGTGAGCGGCGCTTATACCAACTCCGATCGAACCAACCAGCAGAATCTGCAAACTCGCGGTACGGGTGATAAAGCTGAAGCCTGGGCAACCGGCTTAAAATATGATGCTAACGATATTTATATTGCGACGTTCTATTCTGAAACACGCAATATGACGCCAATTTCCGGCGGCTTCGCCAATAAAACACAGAACTTCGAAGCGGTTGTTCAGTACCAGTTTGACTTTGGTCTGCGTCCGTCGCTGGGTTATGTGCTTTCTAAAGGGAAAGATATTGAAGGCGTCGGCAATGAAGACCTGGTGAATTATATCGACGTGGGCGCAACGTATTATTTCAACAAAAATATGTCCGCGTTTGTTGATTATAAAATCAACCAGTTGGATAGCGATAATAAACTGGGCATCAACGATGATGACATCGTTGCTGTCGGTATGGTCTACCAGTTCTGATATAGCATAAAAAAAATGCCGGATGGGGTTGCGCCGCCATCCGGCATTTTACTGTTCATTATGCCGTTAACTTAACCGGTTCATCCTTAAAGTCGTCAGCAGGTTCCAGCGCCAGATTCAGCGTCGTTAACAAGCCACGTAATTTTTCATGGAATTCACGTAAGGTGTATTCCAGTCGCTCTACCACTTCAGTCTCTTTCACCGGCACCGCCGTCCAGTTACCGTCTTTATCAAACAAACCAAACTGATAGCTGTACGTGAAACGTTTTTCCTGCGCCTCCAGTTCCATCCACCAGCCCCAGAACTCGCGTTTCTCAGGGGCGGGTTTCACGTTGACGCAAACAGCCAGACAATCGAAAAAAAATCGATTATCTTCGCACTGCCCTTCCCGGATATACGGGCCAAGCGCGGTGAATTTCTTGATCAATCTACTTTTCGGATGCCCACTCGGTAACGTCATTACGATCTCCTTAGGTGAAGCACCTGTTTTACCAAATCGCTAAAATTTAGCAAACTTTTAACACAATCTCTGATTGATCCAACCGGTTATTTCCTGCAACCCTTTGTCAAAATTGCGATACACCGGGTTGAAGGGGATCTCCAGTAGCTTACCGTCTGAAGATGAAGATGTGATTAAACGTGACTCTTCTTCCGGGCTAAACGGATCGTTCTTCCAGAATCCCGAGAGCATTGGCGTCGGGCAGCGTCGCCCCAGCAGGCCCTGCACTTTTAATGAATAGCGATTAAGTTCAACGCGCAGCGCTTCATCGGAGGCGTCATGCATCCCCAGGCGGCTAGCCAGTACATCAAGGTACATTTCCGGGACGCTCGCCTGACGCTGCGGGTCGCTAAGCAGCGCATGAACCACTGGCCCCAGACAGGCCACCGCCTTCAGACGCGATGATTCCAGATACGCCAGACGTACCGCTACGTTAGCGCCAAAGCGGAAACCGAAGGCCGCCACGCGGGTGTGATCCACCCAGGGAACATTAGGCAGCGCTTTTAATACATGCTGATGCAGCAGGCTGGAATCCTGAGTCAGTTTCCATTTTGACGAGAACCCAACCGACGGCATATCCAGCGTCAGCATGGCTATACCCCGTGGGGCAAAATAGCGCTCATACAGGGTGTAGTAATCCGTTTGCATGGAATCGAGACCACCACACATCAGCACCGTCGGGAACGGACCGTCACCTTTTGGCATATGTAAGAAGCCGGTGATCGGCGCACCGCCAGCGACGGGAAACTCCATCTCACGCAGCGTGCCCGGCAATCGCTGTGCGGCCTCTTCATAGGCGCGATTCGCCAAAGCCTGTGCCTGCTCTGCCAGCTCATCGCCTTTCAGGTGTGGGTAAGCGGCAATGTTGTACAACGTAGACGCATGCAGCCAGTGGCGTCCGCTCACCTGCGGATCCTCTTCCATAGACGCTTTCTGTTGCCAGTCCATCGCCTGCTTCGCCCATTCATAGATCCAGTTCCCACCGCGATAGCCGATAACCGTATCGTAGAGTTCTTTATCTGTACGCTCGGCTTCGCTCATCACGATACGTGCCTGCACCTCAAGGATTTCGCGCGGGTCGACGCCGCGCCAGATCCACATCAGGCGATTCACCATGCGATACCAGTGCGGAATGGTTTTGCCATCCAGGGCAGATTGTACGGACGGCTGCGCGCCGTGATTAAAACGACGAACCAGTGTTGACGTTTCAGGGTGTTTGAAGCGGGGTTTAAACAGGACTTCGCTGAGGTTAGCCTGTGACATGATTGCAGCCTCCATGAGTACTCACTAAGGCATAGTGTAACCTGACACAGCACAAAAAGAACAACGCCTGGCAGTTGCCAGGCGTTGAAAACTTTTTAGATTAGCGACCAGAGATCGGCGGGACGAACACTACGCCCATATCCCACGGCTGCTCAATCCAGGTATCCTGAGGGATATCAACAACATAATCATTCACCAGCGGGCGACCAGCCGGCTTAGCGAAGATAGTGACGAAATGCGCTTTAGGATACATTTCGCGGATCGCAACGGCGGTACCACCGGTGTCAACCAGGTCATCGATTACGATGAAACCTTCACCGTCGCCTTCGGCACGCTTCAGCACTTTCAGTTCGCGCTGGTTGTCGTGATCGTAGCTGGAGATGCATACGGTATCGACATGACGAATACCCAATTCACGCGCCAGCAATGCGCCCGGCACCAGACCACCACGGCTAACGGCAATTATGCCTTTCCATTGTTCAGAAGGCATCAGGCGGCTTGCCAGTTTACGTGCATGGATCTGCAACATGTCCCAGGTGACGACGTATTTTTCGCTCATGTGAAGTGTCCCAGCCTGTTTATCTACGGCTTAAAAAGTGTTCGAGGGGGAAATAGGTTGCGCGAGATTATAGAGATCTGACGCACTAAAAACCAGTGTTTCGCGGAATCCGCGCCTCTTTTTGCATGCTTTATGCTAGCCGTCAGCGGAGAAAGTGGTATTCTCAATCGCATCGCGCAAGCCTGACTTGTGGTGTTTTTAATTCTGCTAACCCCGTGGCCTGCAAGCAAGTTTTGTAGGACATCGCCAAGGAGACTCAACGTGTCTGAACTGTCTCAATTATCCCCGCAACCGCTATGGGATATTTTTGCCAAAATCTGTTCTATTCCTCATCCGTCCTATCATGAAGAGCAGCTCGCTGAACACATTCTGAGCTGGGCCCAAGAGAAAGGTTTCCACGTCGAGCGCGATCAAGTCGGTAATATCCTGATTCGCAAACCCGCTACCGCAGGCATGGAAAACCGCAAGCCGGTCGTTCTGCAGGCGCACCTGGATATGGTCCCGCAGAAAAACAACGACACCGTGCATGACTTCACTAAAGATCCTATCCAGCCTTATATTGACGGCGAATGGGTGAAAGCCCGTGGCACTACGCTGGGTGCGGATAACGGCATCGGTATGGCGTCTGCGCTGGCCGTTCTGGCTGATGACAGCGTAGTACACGGTCCGCTGGAAGTGCTGCTGACCATGACCGAAGAAGCGGGTATGGATGGCGCGTTTGGTCTGCAGGCTAACTGGCTGCAGGCAGATATCCTGATCAACACCGACTCAGAAGAAGAAGGTGAGATCTACATGGGTTGCGCAGGCGGTATCGACTTTACCTCTAACCTGCCGCTGTCCCGTGAAGCAATCCCGGCTGGATTCCAGAGCTTTAAGCTGACGTTAAAAGGCCTGAAAGGCGGTCACTCCGGCGGCGAAATCCACGTGGGTCTCGGTAACGCGAACAAACTGCTGGTACGCTTCCTGGCGGGCCACGCTGAAGAGCTGGATCTGCGTCTGGTTGATTTCAACGGCGGTACGCTGCGCAACGCGATTCCGCGTGAAGCCTTTGCCACCCTCGCCGTGGCCGCAGATAAAGTTGATGCGTTAAAAGCGCTGGTCAACACCTATCAGGAAATCCTGAAAAACGAACTGGAAGCCAAAGAGAAGAACCTGGCTCTGCTGCTGGATGCCGTAACTCAAGACAAAGCCGCGCTGACCGCTCAGTCTCGCGACAGCTTTGTGCGTCTGCTGAACGCCACCCCGAACGGTGTAATCCGCAACTCTGACGTCGCCAAAGGCGTGGTAGAGACCTCTCTGAACGTCGGCGTTGTCACCATGACTGACGACAACGTTGAAATTCACTGCCTGATCCGTTCCCTGATCGACAGCGGTAAAGACTACGTGGTGAGCATGCTGGATTCACTGGGTAAACTGGCTGGCGCGAAAACCCAGGCAAAAGGCGGATACCCAGGCTGGCAGCCGGATGCTAACTCTCCGGTTATGCACCTGGTTCGTGAAACCTATCAGCGTCTGTTCAACAAAACGCCGAATATCCAGATCATCCACGCTGGTCTGGAATGTGGTCTGTTCAAGAAACCGTATCCGGATATGGACATGGTTTCCATCGGGCCAACTATCACCGGTCCGCACTCCCCGGATGAGCAGGTTCATATCGAAAGCGTCGGCCATTACTGGACGCTGCTGACTGAACTGCTGAAGTCTATTCCGGCGAAGTAAGATTCTGCGCTAATTGCCGGATGGCGCTGCGCTTATCCGGCCTACACGCTGGTTTGTAGGCTGGATAAAGTTTTTACGTAGCCATCTGGCCTGCACGCTGGTTTGTAGGCCGGATAAGGCGTTTACGCCGACATCCGGCAATTGTTCTGAATCACAGCCCCAATAGCAGTTGTCTTTCCATTTGTGGATCCAGCAGCGTGACGTGTAATCCCACCAGCCTGACACCTCGCCCTCCCCTACGCTCGTCCCAGGTCTTACGCGCTGTCGTAATTAAGTCATCTTTATTTAAGCGCGGCCAGACGTGCTCCTGCGTAGTCTGCTGAAAATCATTAAACTTGAGTTTTATCCCCTGGCGAGCGATCAGCAGATCCGGCTTTACCTTTGCCAGACGCCGTTCCAGTTCAGGATAGAGCCGTTCAATTATCGCCTCACACTCCGACCACTCGTGAATATCTTCCGCCAGCGTACGTTCCACGCCGACGGATTTACGCAGCCTGTCGTTGTTGACGTCCCGCTCGTCAATCCCCTGACAGCGCTCCCACAGCACGCGACCAAACTTGCCGAAGCGTTTGAGCAGCATTGCCAGGTCGTATTTTTGAACATCTTCGCAGGTACGTAATCCCATTGATTCCAGCTTAGCGGCGGAGACTTTGCCAACGCCGGGAATTTTACCTAACGGTAATGTTCTGAGAAATTCAGGAACATCGGCAGGGGTAATCACATATTGCCCATTGGGTTTGTTGAGATCGGAGGCTATTTTTGCCAGAAATTTTACCGGCGCAATTCCGGCAGAGGCGGTTAACTGTAACTCGTTAAAAATTGTCTGACGGATTTCCTGAGCGATCAACGTAGCTGAGCCGTGGCAGTGGGTGCTGTCGGTCACATCCAGATAGGCTTCATCCAGCGAAAGGGGTTCTATCAGCGAGGTATAGCGAGAGAAAATAGCCTGAATCTGGCGGGAGGCTTCTTTATAGGCCTCGTAACGACCAGGTAATAAAGTGAGATGCGGACACAGCTTTAATGCCATTCCCGTTGGCATTGCGCTACGCACGCCAAATTTGCGCGCCGGGTAATTGGCCGTGCTGATGACCCCCCGACGTTCACGACTGCCGCCAATAGCAATGGGAATGTCGCGCAGGGCGGGGTTGTCGCGCATTTCCACCGCCGCGAAAAAGCAGTCCATATCGACATGTATGATTTTGCGCATCGTTTGTCTCCCACATCACTGTTTAAGTATACAGTATTTTTATGTTGTGAGAAGTCTGGTTGTACCTAATGCTGGGCCGTTCCAGACCCATTATCCATCCAGCACGAATAAGACCCAATGAAGCGCAGTAACCAGCAAAATACGCCAGTGTCTGACTGCCTTTAAGCGCAATTTTCCGTATAAAGAAAAACTAAAGTGTAAACGCCGCACGAGAGACTTGCGAAAAACTCTCTTGGTGCTAATGTGAGCGCTCCAGATCCAGATTTATCCGATTTGGGGATTCTTTTTGCCGTCCTGGCGTGTGTGATCGTTTTATCAAGGAATAAGCAGTATGCGTAAAATCGCATTTTTTCTTGCGATGCTTTTATTGCCGTGCGTTTCATTTGCCGGTTTGCTGAGCAGCAGCAGCCCGACTACGCCTGTCAGCAAAGAATATAAGCAGCAATTAATGGGCTCCCCCGTTTATATCCAGATCTTCAAAGAAGAGCGAACCTTAGATCTGTACGTCAAGATGGGCGAACAGTATCAATTGCTCGACAGTTATAAGATCTGTAATTATTCCGGTGGCTTAGGTCCGAAGCAGCGTCAGGGTGATTTCAAAAGTCCGGAAGGGTTTTACAGCGTACAACGTGGACAGCTGAAACCAGATAGTCGCTTCTATAAAGCGATTAACATTGGTTTCCCTAATGCCTATGACCGCGCACACGGTTATGAAGGTAAGTACCTGATGATCCACGGTGCCTGTGTTTCCGTCGGCTGCTACGCAATGACCGACAACGGCATTGATGAGATTTTCCAGTTTGTGACCGGTGCTCTGGTGTTCGGGCAGTCCAGCGTACAGGTTAGCATTTACCCGTTCCGCATGACCGATGCCAACATGCAACGCCATAAGTTCTCGTATTACAAAGATTTCTGGGCCCAGTTAAAGCCGGGATACGATTACTTTGAACAAACACGTAAACCACCGACCGTTTCTGTCGTCAATGGTCGTTACGTCGTCAGCAAGCCGTTGAGTCACGAAGTGGTTCAGCCGCAACTGGCATCAAACTACACGCTCCCCGAGACAAAATAATGCCCACTCGCCTGGCATAATCTTTTGCCAGGTTTCATTGCCGGTTAACGGTTGAGTGGCAATCACGGTGACCACATCATTGGGTGTGGTCTCTGAGCTAAAATCGATTTCCACGTCCTGATCCAGCAATGTCGCCACGCCAAACGGCGCACGACGCGTGATCCAAAACAGGTTGGTCGAACAGAAGGCCATCACATAGCGTCCGTCAGACAACAGCATGTTGAAGACGCCCTTCTCCCGCAGCTCTCCTGCCAGCATTGCGATATATTTAAACACTGCCGTCATATTGCCAGGCGTGCGCGGATAACGCTCCGTCAGCTTGTGGAGCAGCCAGCAGAAAGCTTTTTCGCTGTCGGTTTCCCCGACCGGGCGGAAATTTCCGGTTTCCAGCGATTTATAGCCACTGAGCTGTCCATTATGAGCATAGGTCCAGTTGCGTCCCCACAATTCGCGGGTAAAGGGATGGGTATTTTCCAACGCCACTTCGCCACGGTTCGCCTGACGAATATGGGCAATCACGGAACAGGATTTGATGGGGTAGTCTTGTACCAGTTTGGCGATAGGCGAATTAAAGCTGGGTTGCGGATCTTTAAACGTACGGCAGCCCTTACCTTCATAAAACGTAATACCCCAGCCGTCTTTGTGCGGCCCGGTCCCTCCGCCGCGCTGAACCAGCCCGGTGAAGCTAAAGCAGATATCGGTTGGCACATTGGCGCTCATCCCGAGCAGTTCGCACATACATCACCTACCTTAAAACCGTGAACTGCCTGATGGCGCTGCGCTTATCAGGCCTACGTGGCGCTCATGTAGGCCGGATGAGGCTTCAGCCACCATCCGGCAATCGTCTTCTTATGGTTTAACCATCTCTTTTTCGATCAGTTGGATCAGGATATGGATCACTTTGATATGAATTTCCTGAATACGGTCAGCGTAGCCAAAGTGCGGCACACGAATTTCGATATCCGCGCTGCCCGCCATTTTTCCGCCATCTTTACCGGTCAGGGTGATCACTTTCATCCCTTTCTCACGCGCTGCGGCAATCGCTTTAATTACGTTACCGGAATTACCCGAAGTCGAGATGCCTAGCAGGACATCACCTTCACGACCCACGGCTTCTACGTAGCGAGAGAACACATAATCGTAACCAAAATCGTTGCTGACGCAGGAGATATGGCTAACGTCAGAGATAGCGATAGCAGGGTAACCAGGACGGTTTTCACGATAGCGTCCGGTCAGCTCTTCGGCAAAGTGCATCGCGTCGCAATGGGAACCGCCGTTACCGCAAGAAAGTACCTTACCGCCCGCTTTAAAGCTGTCTGCCAACAGAACCGCCGCGCGCTGAATGGCGTGAATATTGGCGTCATCTTTAAGAAAATTAGCCAGCGTTTCCGCCGCTTCGCTCAGTTCGTTACGAATAAGATCCTGGTACATGAGGATATCCTTCAGCATGAATGTAAATGACAAGACGCAGTGTACCGGATAGCGCTACCTGCGAGAAGTCCAAGCCACAGGAATGGCTGTCGCTTTTGATTTTTTGTGCCGGTTAAAACAGCAACAATGTGAGCTTTGTTGTAATTATTTTGTAAACACATTGCTAAAAGAATTTACATCCACTACAAACATATCATCACAAGTGGTCAGACCTCCTACAAGCAAGGGAGCTTTTCGTTATGATGATTTTGAGTATTATCGCTACGGTTGTTCTGCTCAGCGTTCTGTTTTATCACCGCGTGAGCTTATTCCTCAGCAGTTTAATTTTGCTCGCCTGGACGGCTGCGCTTGGCGTGGCTGGCCTGTGGTCAGTCTGGCTGCTGGTTCCTCTGGCCATTATCCTCGTGCCGTTTAACTTTACGCCGATGCGCAAATCCATGATCTCTGCGCCGGTGTTCCGCGGTTTCCGTAAAGTCATGCCACCGATGTCGCGTACTGAGAAGGAAGCGATTGATGCCGGTACAACCTGGTGGGAGGGTGACCTGTTCCAGGGCAAGCCTGACTGGAAAAAACTGCATAACTATCCTCAACCGCATCTGACCGCTGAAGAACAAGCGTTTATTGATGGTCCAGTGGAAGAAGCGTGCCGCATGGCGAACGACTTCCAGATCACTCACGAACTCGCGGATCTGCCGCCGGAACTGTGGGCATATCTGAAAGAACACCGCTTTTTCGCGATGATCATTAAGAAAGAGTACGGCGGGCTGGAATTCTCAGCATATGCTCAGGCTCGCGTTCTGCAGAAACTCTCCGGCGTTTCCGGGATCCTGGCGATCACCGTTGGCGTACCTAACTCATTAGGCCCAGGCGAACTGCTGCAACATTACGGCACCGAAGAGCAGAAAAATCATTACCTGCCGCGTCTGGCTCGCGGTCAGGAGATCCCATGCTTTGCTCTGACCAGCCCGGAAGCAGGCTCCGACGCAGGGGCGATCCCTGATACCGGTGTGGTTTGTATGGGCGACTGGCAGGGCCAGCAGGTGCTGGGTATGCGCCTGACCTGGAACAAACGTTATATTACGCTGGCGCCTATCGCCACGGTACTGGGTCTGGCATTTAAACTCTCTGATCCGGAAAAACTGCTGGGTGGTGAAGAAGATCTCGGTATTACCTGTGCGCTGATCCCAACCTCAACGCCGGGTGTACAAATTGGGCGTCGTCACTTCCCGCTGAACGTGCCGTTCCAGAACGGTCCGACCCTCGGTAAAGATGTGTTTGTACCGATTGATTACATCATCGGTGGTCCGAAAATGGCCGGTCAGGGCTGGCGAATGCTGGTGGAATGTCTGTCTGTGGGACGTGGCATTACCCTGCCGTCTAACTCGACGGGCGGCGTGAAATCGGTCGCGATGGCCACCGGCGCGTATGCGCACATTCGTCGCCAGTTCAAAATCTCCATCGGCAAGATGGAAGGTATTGAAGAACCGTTGGCACGTATTGCCGGTAACGCCTACGTGATGGACGCTGCGGCATCACTGATTACCTACGGCATTATGCTGGGTGAAAAACCGGCGGTGCTGTCGGCTATCGTGAAATATCACTGTACCCACCGCGGGCAGCAGTCAATCATCGATGCGATGGATATCACTGGCGGTAAAGGCATTATGCTTGGCGAAAGCAACTTCCTCGCCCGCGCTTATCAAGGTGCGCCAATCGCCATTACCGTTGAAGGTGCCAACATTCTGACCCGTAGCATGATGATCTTCGGTCAGGGTGCTATTCGCTGCCATCCGTATGTTCTGGAAGAAATGGCTGCGGCACAGAGTAACGATGTGAATGCGTTCGACAAGCTGCTGTTCAAACACATCGGTCACGTTGGCAGTAACAAAGTGCGCAGCTTCTGGCTTGGTCTGACGCGTGGCTTAACCAGCAGCACGCCAACCGGCGATGCGACCAAACGTTACTACCAGCACCTTAACCGTTTGAGCGCCAACCTGGCCCTGCTTTCAGATGTGTCCATGGCCGTACTGGGCGGTAGCCTGAAGCGCCGCGAACGTATCTCCGCGCGTCTGGGCGATGTGTTAAGTCAGCTGTATCTGGCCTCTGCGGTACTGAAACGTTATGACGATGAAGGCCGTAATGAAGCGGACCTGCCGTTGGTTCACTGGGGCGTTCAGGATGCGTTGTACAAAGCGGAACAGGCGATGGACGATCTGCTGAAAAACTTCCCGAACCGTCTGGTCGCGGGCTTGCTGAACGTGGTTATCTTCCCGACCGGTCGCCACTACGACGCACCATCTGACAAGCTGGACCATAAAGTCGCGAAGATTTTGCAGGTTCCGAGCGCGACTCGTTCTCGTATTGGTCGCGGTCAATATCTGACGCCAAGCGAGCATAACCCGGTTGGTTTGCTGGAAGAGGCGCTGCTGGATGTCATTGCAGCCGACCCTATCCACCAGCGGATCTGTAAAGAGTTGGGTAAAAACCTGCCATTTACCCGTCTCGACGAACTGGCGCACAATGCGCTGGCGAAAGGGCTGATTGATAAAGATGAAGCCGCGATTCTGGTGAAAGCCGAAGCGAGCCGCCTGCGCAGTATCAACGTGGATGACTTTGAACCCGAGGAGCTGGCGACTCAGCCGGTAAAGCTGCCAGAGAAAGTGCGTAAAGTCGAAGCCGCATAACGATATACGCACAACGTTTAGCCCCGCTTAATGCGGGGCTTTTTATTGCCACATTTTCATTAATGCTCATGCTACAGTGTCAAAATGTTGTTCAACGAGGAGCCTCGATCGTGCCTGGTTTGAAAATTACTCTGCTGCAACAACCCTTGATCTGGATGGATGGCCCGGCCAACCTGCGCCATTTTGACCGACAACTGGAAACCGTCGCCGGACGTGATGTCATCGTGTTGCCCGAGATGTTTACCAGCGGATTTGCCATGGAAGCGGCAAATAAATCGTTGCCGCAAGAAGAAGTCGTAAGCTGGATGCGCGTCAAGGCGCAACAGACCAACGCCCTGATCGCGGGCAGCGCTGCTATCCAGTCTGAACGCGGCCCGGTAAACCGCTTTTTTCTGGTTGAGCCAGAAGGTAATGTGCATTTCTACGACAAGCGCCATCTGTTCCGCATGGCGGACGAGCATCAGCATTACCATGCAGGTGACGCGCGCGTTATTGTTGAATGGCGCGGCTGGCGCATTCTGCCGTTGGTCTGTTATGACCTGCGTTTTCCGGTATGGTCGCGTAATCGCAACGATTACGACCTGGCGTTGTATGTTGCCAATTGGCCTGCGCCGCGTTCGCTGCACTGGCAGCTTCTGCTTGCCGCACGGGCGATTGAGAACCAGGCTTATGTAGCAGGATGTAACCGCGTGGGCACAGACGGTAACGGGCATCATTATCGCGGTGACAGCCGGGTGATTAATCCGCAGGGTGAGATTATTGCCACCGCCGAGCCGCATCAGGCCACGCGCATTGACGCCGAACTGTCACTCTCAGCGCTGCGAGAGTATCGCGAGAAGTTTCCCGCCTGGCAGGACGCCGACCCGTTTACGCTATAACTATCGCCTTCACTCCCGCTGCACTACGTTTCCTGTGGCGGGATTGTTTCACTCCGTAACCAACCGCAAAACAAATTCGCGTGGCGACATGCGGCGGGCATCGTATTCTGCAAAGGATAATCACTCGTAACCAGCGAGTGGCAGACAATGTCGATAATTTCCTTATCAGGATTTCAATAATGAAGAACTTCTTACGCATGACTTTGCTGGCGGCTACCTTAGCGGGCGCTTCTTTTAGTACGCTTGCAGCAAACGTATCCAATGTTCCTGCTCCAGCTCAGGACCCGGTCGTTCAGCATCTTAAGCTGACCAACGACCAGGTGGCGCAGATTAAAAAACTGCACCAGCAGCTTGAAACCAACGTAAGCCAGATTTCGGTGAAAGATGTTAAAGACGGCGCGTTGATTGACGTCATCAAGTCCGGGAAATGGGATGAAGCTGCCGTTCAGAAACAGCTTTCTGCGTTCAGCAACATCGAACAGCAGGCGCGTTATTATCGCGTAAAATACTATTTCGACCTGAACAAAGTGCTGACCCCAGAACAGCGCCAGCAGGTGCAAAAAGATATCGCACAGACGCTGAGCGAGTAATTGTCAGAGCCTGAGTCAGCAATGATTCAGGCTTTTCGGTAAAATTTCCTGCTCAAACAGAAAGCCCTGTACAGCATCTGCGCCGCTCATACGGCAAATGGCATAATCCTGTGGCGTTTCTACTCCCTCAATGACAACCCGCTCACCCAGCCCACGAAATTGATTGACCAGAACCCTCAACTGCCACTCCGATGTTCTGAACTGATGAAACATTCCACTTTCAATTTTGATGGCATCGAAACGGATGCCCGACAGCCGCCAGACAAAAAATAGCTCAGGCGAAACATCATCCAGCCACACGCGAAACCCGTGACGCACCAGCGTTTTTACGGCAATGCATACGGCCTGCTGCTCTGCCTTATCCAGGCGCATCATGGAGCCCGGATCCTGAATTTCAATAACAATCCTCCCCTGATGCACCTGCTTTGTGAGACGTGTGATCCATGACAGACTGGTCAGCATCCTGACGGATAAATTCAGCGAATAGCTTCCAGAGAGGGCCAGCACCCGCTGCATTTGCCATAGAAAAAGCTGCTGTTTTGCCGTGATGGAAAGGTGCTTGAAAAACAAATCCAGTGGGAGCGGTGTGCGTACCTGACTTAACACCTCACAGACATCCAGCGATGCGTCATCAAAAAAATGAATGCGCTGCAAACGGATCCCGGTGATCCGCAGCAGCTCGGCGTTGCGGGGAAGTTCTGGCACATAACGGGCCTGTTCGCTGAAACTGTTCATATCATTCCATTATTTTATTAAAAGGACGTCGTGCATCCTGCAGCCACGGGATACGGCGATCGTTTGGGTATATCAGGCAAAAGTGCGTCGCCAGACGATGCGCCTCGACCAGGTCGCGCTGTTGCAACGCCAGTAAGATTTGCGTGAAGGAGACATTAGGGTCTGGGTGAACGCGCACATAATCAGGCGCCCAGCGGCGAACTGCCTCCAGCCAACGTACGTCCCGGGTACGCTGATACCGTTGCAGATACCCCATCTGGACATCAAACCGATAGCGACTGGTAAGAAGCCAGCCTCCGACAGGGAGCGGTTCGGCAAGATGCCACTGTGTTGACTGCCTCTCCGCCAGCGTCAATTGCTGTTGCGTGTGCAGCGTGAGAAGCAGCAATGGCGCGACGGTCAGTAACGAGATAAACCCTGCCGCGCGAATCAGCGACGTCGACGTAAGCGCCAGGCGTATTCCCGTTCGCGCGCTGTCTGCACATCGAAGCAACAGGATCAACAGCAGCCAGTGTGGCGTTGACTGCCTAACGGGGTATTCCGTCAACATATGAATAACCACCGGCAGTGCCGCCACCAGGCAGGCGCGACGCCAGCAATTACCGTGCAGCCAGAGCCATAAACCACCCGCTATAAAACAGAGTGCCCCTGCCAGCCCAACCAGACCGCCCTCCACCAACCACAGCACCAGTTCGTTGTGCGGATGCGAAATGCTGCCCAGCCCCAATGGCCCCGCGCGTTCGAGAAACACGGCAGCAAAACTGCCCACGCCCCACCCCATCCACGGGCGTTCGGCAAATAATGCCAGCGACGTTTTCAACACCGTCCAGCGCACTTGAGAAGTCGTCAGATGATCGACCGTGACCACGGACAAAAAATGGCGAGCGGCTGCGCCTGTCGCCATACCTAACGCTAACGGCAGGAGAAGTAGCAGCAGCGTACGGCGCTGCGCCGGGAAAACCAGCAGCAGCAGCAGCACTTCACCGACGACCAGAGACAGGTAGCCGGTTTGCGACTGAGATTCATGCAGCACAAATCCCATCATTATCAGGCCTATCCCAATGGCAATTCGATACCCGCGGTGCAGACGTAAAAAGAGCGGCGCTGACAGCAGCACACCGCATGCCGTGAAGCTGGCCATCAGGTTGACCTGCTGAAATATCCCGTAGGGTCGCGTACCGCGCCGCCAGGCAAACTCCCAGTATTCAACGCCCGGCAAATGCCAGTACTGATAGACAAACGCCAGACATTCAATGACGCACGCTCCCCATAGCAGAGCCAGCAGTGCCGTTAGGGTGTTTGCCGTGAGCGGAATTTGTAATGTGACCAGATAGACGCTCACACCGCCCAGTAACGCCCCCGCCACCAGCAGTGCCTCGGCCTGCCAGACATCAGGCGTTAGCAGGCAAAGCAACGTCAGGATGAACGCCCCGACTGTAAAACCCGCAGCGGGCACAGTGATGCGCCAGCGTTGACGAGGCACCAGCATCAATACGCTTGCAGACAGTACAACAGCGTAGATCCAGCTCGTAATATTAAGCGGCAACGACAGACCGCTGCCGCCGTTGTTCGGCCAGTAGAGATGCATGACTCCACACCAGAAAAACAGACTAATACCGAGCAATAATTTCTGCGCAGGCAGCGGCGCAATGCGATTCAGTACGTTCATCATGCTACTGGTAGTTCAACGTCCAGGTCCCGCTGGCGCTGAACGGACCGTACTCGAGAGACTGATTTTTTATCGCCGATGGTTCCGCAGCGACCCACGCCAAGAAATTCAGCGTCATCGAACCTTCTGTTATCTCTTTGACTGACGTGCTCTCATCAAGGCGGATTGCCGTGCCGTCCTCTTCGCTCATCCCAATCCCGATCCCTGACGCACCGCCTTGTTCACTGCTATCCAGCGCCAGATGATCGGTCAGCTCCGCATCCTCACGACCGCTGAAGGTAACCGAGATCCCACGGAAAACCTCCGGGTTGCAGTCGCGTAACTGGATGCTGAATTTTTCCGGCTTACTGCGCCCCAAGAGATAGAGATCCTGTGTCGCGATTTGCTTGAAATCGACCTCGATTTTGTCGCCTCCCGGTGCAAGGCTGCAGGCCAGGGCTCTGATGGTGCCGTGAAAATACATATCGCCGCCGACCAGTTTGGTGTCGGCCTGCGCCATGCCACCTAGCAGTAACATACTGGTCGCGAATAACGCCGAGAATCTCATGACATCCCCCTACTGAAACTGCGCGACAACGGTGGCAGAGGCTTCAAATTCACCTTCTTTCACGCTTCCCACGCCCGGCTTTGCCACCGGCGCGGCGGTGAGATTCCAGTCGCCCTGATTCTGGTAAAATCCCTTCACGTTGTAGAATTGATTGGGCACGACGGTGCCACCACTCTCGTCTTTAAGCATAATGCCGAGATCGTCGCGCTTTTGTCCGCCGCTCAGCGTGCCAAGGAGATTACCGTTAAACCCCGCCGTGCCTGACGCCGTGGTCGTTTGTATACCAAGATTAATGTTCAGCGCGCCCTGATCGAAACTCCCGCCTTCACAGACCACATGTATAGGGACTGACTTGCTGTAGTTAGTGCCGTTGAGCCGGGCAGCGGATCCAGGCAGATCGCCAAACTCAATGCTGATTTTGTCTCCCCGGTTGAAGGTGCATTTGTCCGGGACGGTAATTAGCCCGGATTTAATCACCACGCGAGAAATCGCCGTGGTTGGCGTAGGTCCCGCGCTTCCCATACGCCCGGCCACCTCCACCAGCGACTGGGAAGTGATATTGATGCCATTGATAATGGGTTTAGTGACAATAAACGTCACTTTCCCTTTTGAACCACTTTCAACGTTAGTCGCTCGCGTGTAGCCCTTACGCTTTTTACAGCTGTTGTTGCTGTTGCGGTTTGAAACGTTGGTAAAAGGCGCCTGCACATATTTTTTATAGCCCCCGGCAACCCACACCTGAACTTCCACATCCAGATACTCGTTTAGCCGAAAACGGTTCGCCCCCTGATTTGAAGGCGGCATCGTGGTTGTGGTGGTGTAGTAAATTGGTGCTCGGGAGATGTCAGCCTGTTCGCAATAGAAATTCACCACATACCAGCCACCCAGATTCCATGGGAACGGCTCCGTTCTGCCACCCACGTGGTTTTTGCTGACATCCAGCGAGTTCAGTTCAATATCGTACTGATGCGGCGACCCACCTTCCGGCTCACCTTCTCCCTGTGTAAATGCCTGCCCGGCCAACGGACAGCCTGCCAGCACCACCCACAACAGCGTTTTACGTAATACGCTCATAGATACTCCAGCTTGAGTCTGACCAGACCGTTAAATTCTCCGGCGGTCACCTCTCGCCCAAAAGATTCCAGCGCGGCAAGAAAATGAATGGCGTTATCGCCCGGTTTGAGGATCCACATGCGTTGCGGTTGGTTCAGGTGGATTAACTGATTACGTTCAGTCAGTAGCCGGATGCCCGCGCCGCGAACATCACCACGAATGCGCCCCAAATCGCTGTTTTCCGGTGCGCCTTCAGCCATTAGCGTCATCGAAACACCACGCTCCACCGTGCTGTGCGCAAGCTCAGGCATCTCACTGGTCTGCCCGGGGAAATCCCTTAAGGTATGACCGGAGCCCTTTAAACAGCCATTCAGATACAGCGTGACCAATACCGGATCGCTGCGATCGCCGCCCTGGCGAAATCGGCCGGCGGAAATATCACCAAGATCGATAGTCTGATCGCGGGAGGCCATATCCAGCACGCATGGCGAAACGAACACCCGACCATGAAAGCGGACGTTGCCATACTCGCCGGACACATTGCTCATATCCTGGCGACCGCTTGTGGCCTGAACCGAGCAGGCCATGCCCGCCATCAGCAGAGCGCAAAGCATCTTTTTCATTTACGAATCCTGTTACCGGGGCTGTTGCTCCATCGGCAATGCTTTACACACATTGCCTGTGCAGCTGAATTTCAATTCGGGATGACCGCCAAAATCGTTCACATACATCATGCTGAACTGGCTAACGCTGCCGTCGGTCACGCTGAAATCGAGAGAGGACTTTGGTGAAACCATAATCCCAGGGAAGTCAGTCAGCCTGTCGCCGCCCTGCGCTTCAGGCTTGCGGCTTAAGCCGATTAAGGTAACGAAGTACGGCGTTGGGTTATCCACACTCCAGCGCAGCCCCTGCTTATGAAAGACCAGTTGGTTTTGCCACACGGCGCCCGGTGTTTCCGGCACGATGGCGGTCGGACGGTAGAACAGTTTGATGCGCGACTGCATCGCCAGTTGCAGCACGTTCGGCTTATCCGGCTTGGGCGGAATTTCACGCACGTTCAGGTAGAACAGACTTTCGCGATCCTGCGGCAGAGCGTTAATACCGCTGGTTTTTGTCACACGCGCAATGCCCTTTTGCCCGCCGTTAATCCGTTGCAGCGGCGGTAAAACCATCAACGGCGAGGTAATTTTTGTTCCATTGGCGTCTTCCACCCACGACTGAGCCAGAAACGGAATGCTCGGACTGGTGTTGGTTAAGTTCGCGCTGACCGATCGCGCATCACCGGTGATGATCAGGCGGGTACGGTCAAGTGCAATGCCCGCCCATGAGGCGTTGATCTCTGTAATAAAAAGCAGACCGCAGACCACGGGTTTGAGCCAACGCTGCACGGAGTAAAATGCTTGATTTTTCATGACAAAATTCATTCAGGTTATTGATATTATTCACAAGGCAACAGCACGTTACCTTCCGGGTTGATTTGTTGCGGCACCTGTAAGTGACACTGCGCGCGACCGCCCCAGGCAACAGAAAGACGCTCGGCTGGATTCACACCCGCAATCCAGGCCATGCCGTTTTCCATCACCATGGCTACGCTGACACCGTTGGCGTTAAACACTTCGGCACCAAACGGCGGTACCGAACCATCTTCCAGGCGCAGCAGCGCCATCATTTTTTGCCCCTGCGCCACGGCGAAGCGCTGATAACCAATCGCGCCTTCCGTCAGGGTGTTGGTGACGATGGCTTTGGTCGCGGAAATGTCCTCGTCCATTGCGTCCACATCGATACGGGTATCAAAGCTGTGATAGCTGACGACGTCCGGTACGACGGCAATACCGAAGCGGTTTGAGTGCGCCTGTTCGCCGTTCAGCGGTACATTCGCCACACCGTCGGTATCAACCATCACCCTGGCGGTATTCATCGACGCCTGGCTGTTGTGTAGCGCCACGCCATGACGCGTTGCGGTAAAGCCGCCGCGCATCGTGCCGCCAACGGAGAAATAGCGTGATTGCTGCCAGCTGACGTTAGATTCCAGTTCCGCCATCATGCTGCGATGCTTGTAGTAGCCATCAAACGCGGTGTGCCCTTCACCGGAAACCCCTGCGCGCAGTCGCCATGGATTGTTACGGTCGCGGTTATCGGAATACGAAACCATCTGACTGGTCTGGCTGCCGCTGTTTTGCACTTCATAATCCATTGAGCGGCCATCGCTCCATGGCACCGAAATGGACAGCGAAAGGCTGTCGTCCCGTTTGCCCTGATACTCAGAGCGGTAAGCGGCAAGGTTAGCGCTGATCCCCTGAATGCCTGCGAACGAAAAGCTGTGCCCCATCGACATCCCGTAACGATCCTGAGAGCCACGATCCCAGTAATTCTGGTGGGTATAGGTCAGGTACAGCGTGGTCGCTAATTGCGGGTCGTCAGCAAAAAAGGTCTTGTTACCGGTGATGGTGTACATCTCTTTTTCGTTGCCGGCGCTATTGTTATTTTCATACTGCTCGTCGAGGAACTGCGAGAAGGTGCGGAAGTTACGCTGTGAAAAACGGTAACCGGCAAAGGTGATGGCGCTGTTGTATTCATCAAAGGTTTTGGCATAGCTGAGCTTAAAGGACATCCCTTTTTGTTCAGCCTGATGCTTCACTCGGCTCACGGATTGCGTCGCATCAGCCGACAGCGCGCCCAGCCAGCTCAAATCCCGCCCAATCCCCATCGACCAGGCGTTATAGCGATCGCCAGTGAGCAACGCGCCACCGTACAGTGACCACGCATTGCTGACCCCCCATGAAAAATCACCGCTATAAAATGCAGGTCCCTGGACGTCGTGGTTATAACGCGATGGCTTACCGACAGCGGCGTTGTAACGAACATAGCCCGGGCGCGTCAGGTAAGGGATATCTGCCGTATTGACCTGAAAGGTTTGTACGCTGCCATCCTGCTCTTCGACGCGAACATCCAGCGTGCCGCGTACCGAACCGTGTAGATCCTGAATATTAAATGGCCCTGCTGGAACAGTGGTTTGATAGATAACACGCCCCTGCTGACTGACGGTGACCTTCGCATTACTGCGGGCGATGCCGTGCACTTCGGGCGCGTAGCCCTGCAAATTCGGTGGTAGCATGCGCTCGTCGCTGGCAAGGTTAGCCCCCGTAAATCGCACTGAATCAAACACCTGGGAATTCAGATATATTTCACCGACCGTCAGTTTTGCAGCCTGCATAGGTAACGGGCGATAGGCATAGATCTGATCCCAGTCGATACGCCCACGATTTTCATCCGAAGCATAATTGGCCTGATACTGACCACGAAAGCGCCACGCGCCGAGGTTAAAGCCCGTCTGTCCATAACCAGACAGTGAGCGGTAATGATCGCCACCTTGTTCGTAATGTGTGGCCTGGCCCGAAACGCTGTAGTCGAAAATCAGTCCCGCGACGCCGTTATCCCAGCGCTCCGGCGGCGTCCAGTCTGGATCGGTATATTTCATCCATGCCTGAGGCACGGTAATGTCCAGTACGCCTGCGCTATTATTCAGCACCACACCCGGCAGGCGGGAAATGTCATAGCAGGTCGCGCTAATCGGATGAATATAGGTCAGCGCCTCTTCTTTGAGCGCCAGTAATTCGAGCTGTTGCGGCGTCAGGCACGCCATGGATTTATGCGAGTTGGCAGGATCAACGATATAACGGATCGACTGCTGAGGGATCTCCTGGCTGTTAATACGAACATCCAGCAGATATTCTCCGGGAGTCACAAAGTTGCCTTCGGAAAAACGCTGTAAATCGACATTTTGTCTGTCACTGGCATCCAGGACGTCAGTATTAAATTCAATAGACTCATCCGCTTCAGCCCATGAAGAGGCACAGACCAGAGCAATTAAAAGCGCCAGACGTTTTTTATCTGTTTTCAGCGTGATCATTTTCGTTCGCAAACCTTCAGATACCCGAATTGCTGTGCAGCTCAGAGATAATTCACAACAAAATGCGTGACTGCAGTAAATTCACCAGACGTCATTCTTCCGTCGCGGGAGATCAAATAAGCCGTAAAATTGAGCGTGTTTTTCCCTGGGTTAAGCGCATAATCCGGTGATGGCTCACCCAAATGAATTTGCTTGCCTTTGCCGTCATATATTTCTATCGCTAAATTTTCAGTTTCCGATTGCACGCTCAGATAATCAGGATTGTCACTATCCGGTGCGCCGGAAAAGGTAATATTGGCGCGTTGGAACAGATTCCCGGGGTGTTGAGAATCCCCTAATGAACATCCCAGCAAATGAATGCTGAAATCATGCGCAGATACTTTTTCAGGTTTTCCGGAAATATCTCTGGCTGAGAGGTCATCAAATTCAACCAGCAGCGACCGGTCGCGTGGATCGACATAACAGGCAGCCTCAATAATATTTCCCCGCATGCGCATTTTGCCGGGCGTACTGACAAGACGATGGGTGTCAGCCAAAACCCATGCAGGCGATATGAAGATAAAAAGCAGTAAAATACGCCATCCAGGCATCACCGCATTTCCTTTCAGTTATTCGCAGGAAGGGTTAAGCAGGCGCATAATTGCGCCCGCAGCAGATCGTTACTGATAATCGATCTGGAAATTAACGGTAGATTCGAAGTCACCCGGGGTTACGGCTGCGGATGCGTTGTTGGCCTGCAGGTAAGCAACGAAATCAATGTCGGTTTCGCCATCGGTAATGTTGACCTGAGATGCGGCTTCGCCCCATTTCACGTCCTGGTTACCACTGTCAATCATACCAATGCCCGCGCCCTTTGCTGTACCCGAGGTAAATGCAGCCAGCGCATTGTTGTCGGTATCAATCGTTGCCGGGGTGTAGGTTACTGTGGCGGTTTTCGCAACAGTTGTATCACAGCCCTGCAGAACGATCTTGGCATGCTTAACACCAGCACGTTGGTTGTCTTTTAACTGAGAAGTTGGGATCTCACCAAAATTAACCTGCACCGGGCTGGATTCTGGGGCCAGACCGCATGCGGAATTAACCAGAGAACCAGTGAAGTGAATTTTACCGTTAGTCGGTTCAACATTTTTTGCAGCGAAAGCAGAAGATGCAGTAAAAGTCATTCCCGCCATCAGCGCACAAGCCACAGCCACGTTTTTCATTTTCATATTACTACTTAACCTTATATCTGTTTTTTGGTTATTCCGACGATCTATTTCCACAGACAATTTATGCAAGGGAAACCCTGATCTGCTGGTGGCGGAAGCGCATTTCCTTGCAAACAATCCATCTCAAGCCACCCTGTATTTTGAACTTCATTGGTATTCCATCCGAAATACCGCCCACAGTTGTTTACGCTGTTTCGGGGCTTATATTAAGTCGACGAAAAAATGACACAATGCAAAAATCCGGTATTAATCAAACTCAGGGAATCGTGTTGTAACACTGTCTGTAGAGCGATCGTTTACCTAAAAAATAGCCAAAAAACACGCCAATACCAGTGTTAATGTCTATTATTTATAATTTTTATAGAGTTTTTATCTATCAACTATTTTTTTATTTAGCCAGAAGAACAGGCAAAATGTATTTATGAATGTTTTGTAAAAATGAAATTGGGCATCAAAAGCGAGTAATGACAATAAGATAGTGAAAGAGAGGAAGGAGATTGGAGGATTCTATTAGATATATTAAGAGATTGTTATATAAATATTAATAAAGCGATCTATGGTGCAATCATTTTTTATAAATGAATTATGTTATGCTATTGCTTCCCCCACTCGAATGCGAGATATCCTGCTTTAAAGGAGACATCAGTGATTTCTCATATACCAATAAACAAAATTAAATCCGTAATTATTGGTGAAGGCTTAGTTTTCAGACCACATAAAAATACCCTAAAAGACCTGGCATCTGGTGAAATGGCCACATTGAATAATGTGGCAACACAATTACTGCTCTATCTGTTGCAAAATGGTAAAGAGATATCCTCGCGCGATGAAATTCTGCGGAATGTTTTCCAGCATAATGGCGCCAGAGCGACGGATGCTAATCTCAATCAGCACATTTCATTTCTGCGCAAAGCAATAACGTCTACGGGCCATCCTGCAGAACTGATCGTCACCATTCCGCGAATAGGATTTCGGATGAGCGACGCCAGTATCAATATTCAGCAACTGGAGGAATCGCAAGCGCCCACCAGAATAGTCAATGTTGCATTGACGCCCAGGAAAAAGAAACGAAACCTGTGGCCTGTCACGATAACAACGTTAATTACCGGCATCGCCGTGCTGGCGACAGCGTGGTTAACATGGATACCCAATGAAATCGCGATGACGGACGCGGCGATCCTGCGGACTATCGACTACGAGCAATGCCGTGTGCATATATTAGGAAACGCCCTCACCGACACCATAACCGAAAAAAAAGCGCTGGATATTTTCAAGTCCGTGGGTATTAACCCCAACTGTTCGTACCCAAAAGATCTGTATCTCAATACCTGGGCGAGCAACCATAATCTGGTTGAGTGGTCGTTTGCCGCTGAATGCGGGCTAAACCTCGGTTATTACCATTGCATCAGCCAGTATCGCCATCATGAGGAATGATATGAAGCAGGAAAGCGATCACTCTCCTTTACTATGGTCAGTCGTGATTGCCATTTTTGGGCTAGCGGCTATCGCTTTTTTTATTATCGCCGGGAATGCGAAAAAACAAGAAATCAGTTTTTCCTGCTCCTCGGAATTCACGTCGATACTCGACATCCAGAATACAAAAAAGGAACTCCACGGAATAATGCTGATAACCAGCTACAACTCCGGACACCTTTCATTGTCAGTCCAGGGGAAACTCAAAAGTGACGACGGCGAGTTCGCTGTTAACCGAAAACTGTTTTTTCGCTATGCCCGTCCACTCGGCCATACCGCAGGCGTTTTTATGCTCACTCCCGATGGTCGGGAAAAATCCCCCGATGATGATGCAACGGACGCTGTCGACTATCTCTTCTTCGACGCTTACGAACGTGCCGACAAGCTGTATATGCTAAAGCACCTGAATGAGGAAACGGTTCTTATTGGCGATAACTTTTCACCCCGCTTCGCCTGCGTGATGAATCACTTCGCGAGTTAATCGCCTTCTGGATATCCGTCGGGTTAAGGATGACCTGATGTGTTGCCCACCCGAAAGCTCGGGCGCGGTCGATAAAGCGTGGTAATGAGAATATTATTTTTGCAGGCTAAAACGACGAAAGCCTGAATCATTTCTGATTCAGGCTTTCTGAATAGTGGCGGAATGGACGGGACTCGAACCCGCGACCCCCTGCGTGACAGGCAGGTATTCTAACCAACTGAACTACCACTCCGCGTTGTGTTCCGCTTGGGAACGAAGCGAATATTACGGATTGCCTCGCGCCTCGTCAACGCTTTTTCTCACGTTTTTAATCGTTTGCTGCAAAAATCACCCGAATGGCCATTTTCATACGGTAAACGTACAAACTATGCCCGCCAGAGGCAACTTCCGCCTTTCTTCTGCACCAGGTCAAGGCGTGACTCATGGGCCGCTAACTCTTCATCAGTGGCGAAAACAACGCGTAGTTTACTGGACTGTCGCACAATACGCTGGATCCCCGTGTCATTCTGCTGCTGGCTGTCGCCTTCCATTGAGAACGCCATCGTGGTCTGCCCGCCGGTCATCATCAGATAAACGTCGGCCAGAATCTGGGCATCGAGCAATGCGCCGTGCAGGGTTCGTTTACTGTTGTCTATCTCATAGCGCGAGCATAACGCATCAAGGCTGTTTCGCTTGCCAGGAAACATTTTCCTCGCCAGCGCCAGGCTATCGGTTATTTTGCAAAATTCATTCGTCTTCGGAATATCACGCTTGAGCTTCGCGAATTCGTAATCCATAAAGCCGATATCGAACGATGCGTTATGAATGACCAGCTCCGCGCCGCGAATGTAGTCGAGAAACTCGTCGGCTACATCGGCAAACGTAGGTTTATCGAGCAGGAATTCGTCTGCGATTCCGTGTACGCCGAACGCTTCCGGGTCCACCAGCCGGTCCGGCTTCAGGTAAACGTGGAAGTTATTGCCGGTCAGGCGGCGGTTCACCACTTCAACCGCACCGATCTCAATGATCTTGTGGCCTTCATAGTGGGCGCCAATCTGGTTCATACCGGTGGTTTCGGTATCGAGGACGATCTGTCGTGTAATTCCAGTGCTCATAACGGTCATTTATGTCAGACTTATCGTTTGATTTCGATTTGCTAAAACAGGAAGTCTACCAGAGATGCTTAAACAGGTAGAAATTTTCACCGATGGTTCTTGCCTGGGAAATCCAGGGCCTGGTGGTTATGGGGCGATTTTACGCTATCGCGGGCGCGAAAAAACCTTTAGCGAGGGCTACAACCTCACCACTAATAATCGCATGGAGCTGATGGCGGCAATCGTTGCGCTGGAAGCCCTGAAAGAACAGTGTGAAGTGATACTCAGCACGGACAGCCAGTATGTGCGCCAGGGCATTACGCAGTGGATCCACAACTGGAAGAAGCGCGGCTGGAAAACAGCAGATAAAAAACCGGTGAAGAACGTCGATCTGTGGAAACGTCTCGATGCCGCGCTGGGGCCGCATCAAATCAAATGGGAATGGGTTAAAGGCCATGCGGGCCATCCGGAAAACGAACGCTGCGATGAGCTTGCGCGCACCGCGGCCATGAGCCCGACTCAGGATGATATTGGGTATCAGACTGAGGCTTAAGCGTCCGGTTTACGGTATTGCCGGGTCGCGCCAACGGCATGACGGATAGGCGTTTTGCTTTTATTTTGTTTCATCGGGTTGAGCGTAAGCGGAATGGTTCGCTTGCGCGCAACCACCAGCTGTAAACAGCCCAGCGCGGGGATATGGGCGCTTAACATTTTCCCGCCCTTCTTGTTCCAGGGCAGAACATGAAAACGACTATAGTGCAGCACTTCAAAATTCAGTAATGATAGCCAGTCCAGTTGACGCATGAGGGTAAACATCCGACTGTTATAGGGCGATGTCTTGCGCAATACGGGCACCAGTTTACGCAATCCCATCAAGCTTACCGGGTTAAAGCCGCTCAGAATCAACCAGCCGTCATCAATCAACACGCGATCGGCTTCACGCAGTAGGCGATGCGGATCAGAGCACCACGGTAACGTATGGGCCAATAAACAGACATCCACGGACTTATCGGCAAAGGGAAGATGCAAAGGATCGGCCGTCACCTGCATGGGAGATCCCTGCAAAGAAACATTTACCTGATGAGAAACCGCGCACGCTTCAGAATCGATTTCTGCGCTTAAATTACCAACCTTAAGCAGATGAAAACCGTACATTTTTGCAAACCACGGGTTAAGCTGATACTCCAGCGCCTCACGATAGTGTTCGCCCCAGGGCAAATCATCCCAGCTAACGGGCGCTACGACAGTTTGAGGGATCCTTGCCGGTTTCATCACAACCTTCCGTTACGCATTGAGAGGTAATATATGAATCTTAACAGTATTCCTGCATTTCAGGACAATTACATCTGGGTCCTGTCAAATAATGACCAGCATTGTCTGATTGTGGACCCGGGTGAAGCGGCTCCTGTTTTGAAAGCCATTGCAGAGCATAACTGGGTGCCGGAAGCCATTCTGCTAACCCACCATCATCAGGATCACGTGGGTGGAGTGAAAGAACTCCTGCAACATTTCCCACAAATAGTGGTATACGGACCGGCTGAAACGCAAGATAAGGGAACGACACACGTAGTCGAAGATGGCGATATTGCACTCGTTTTGGGGCATGAATTTAGGGTAATTGCTACTCCGGGTCACACTTTAGGACATATCTGTTACTTTAGCCATCCTTACTTATTTTGTGGTGACACGCTCTTTTCTGGCGGTTGCGGTCGACTTTTCGAAGGTACAGCAACCCAAATGTATCAATCACTTAAAAAAATAAACGAACTTCCTGACGATACATTAATTTGTTGCGCACATGAGTACACATTAGCAAACATGAAGTTTGCCTTAAGCATTCTCCCGCACGATTCGTTCATAAATGAATATTATCGTAAAGTTAATGAGTTACGCGTAAAAAAACAAATGACACTACCCGTAACTCTGAAAAATGAGCGGCGAAATAATCTTTTTTTGAGAACGGAAGATATTGATTTAATTAATGAAATCAACAAAGAAACAATATTGCAACAACCTGAAGAGCGTTTTGCCTGGTTAAGGTCAAAGAAAGATACGTTCTGACAATTCCGGGTTGCCTTTTGAAAACTTCGCCGTTATGATCGGTCGTCTTTTAAGCAACTATTGACACACACATGAAGGCAAAAGCGATATTACTCGCCTCTGTCCTGCTTGTTGGGTGCCAGAATACTGGTAACGTCCAACAACACGCACAGAGCCTTTCTGCAGCTGGTCAAGGGGAAGCAGGAAAGTTTACAAGTCAGGCGCGATGGATGGACGACGGAACATCTATCGCTGCTGATCAAGATTTGTGGGCTTTCATTGGTGACGAGCTAAAGATGGGAATTCCGGAAAACAGCCGGATTCGCGAACAGAAACAGAAGTATTTACGCAATAAGAGCTATCTCCACGATGTAACTTTACGGGCAGAGCCGTATATGTACTGGATAGCCGGGCAGGTTAAGAAACGTAACATGCCTATGGAACTGGTACTACTACCCATAGTGGAGAGCGCTTTTGATCCTCACGCAACGTCTGGCGCCAATGCCGCAGGTATTTGGCAGATCATTCCGAGCACGGGGCGCAATTATGGTTTAAAACAGACCCGCAATTATGATGCACGTCGCGACGTTGTGGCTTCCACCACCGCCGCGCTGGACATGATGCAGCGTCTGAACAAGATGTTTGATGGCGACTGGCTGCTGACCGTTGCTGCTTATAATAGCGGTGAAGGTCGTGTCATGAAGGCAATCAAAACGAACAAAGCACGTGGTAAACCCACTGACTTCTGGTCGTTGCCATTGCCTCAGGAAACGAAGCTATACGTGCCCAAAATGCTAGCATTGAGCGATATACTCAAAAACAGCAAACGCTATGGCGTACGTCTGCCAACAACAGACGAAAGTCGCGCGTTGGCACGTGTTCGCCTGAGTAGCCCGGTTGAGATGGCTCAGGTTGCTGATATGGCGGGTATTTCCGTCAGCAAGCTGAAGACCTTCAATGCAGGCGTGAAAGGCTCCACGTTGGGTGCCAGCGGCCCGCAATATGTGATGGTGCCAAAGAAGCATGCAGAGAAGCTGCGTGAGTCTCTGGCTTCAGGCGAAATTGCAGCCGTGCAGTCAACGCTGGTCGCGGATAACACGCCGCTGAACAGTCGTAGCTACAAAGTTCGCTCTGGCGATACGCTTTCTGGCGTCGCGTCACGCCTTGGCGTGAGCACCAATGACCTTAAGCAGTGGAATAACCTGCGCGGGTCATCCCTGAAAGTGGGTCAAAACCTGACGGTGGGTGCGGGTACCAGCGCACAGCGTCTGGCGAACAACAGCGATAGCATCACCTATCGTGTGCGTAAAGGCGACTCGCTGTCGAGCATTGCCAAACGTCACGGGGTTAACATCAAAGATGTCATGCGCTGGAACAGCGATACGGACAATCTACAGCCAGGCGATCAGCTCACGTTGTTTGTGAAAAACAACGGAATGCCGGACTCCTGATAGCATTGTAGAAATGAAGGCACTGGATTCCCCCCAGTGCCTTTTTTATTTATCCCGCTTTATGTGCCTCAACCATTATCGTGTCGCTGGTAAACGAGCCATCTTCCTGTAACGCAAAGTAGGCTTTCACATCTGCAGAAGCACTTTGTTGGTATGCACGAATCGCGTCGCTCAACGCCGCGGGCGTGCGCATCCTCGCGACCCACGAACTGAACTCCAGTGGCAGGCGATCGGTTAACAAAGTATCGGCAATCAAATTGGCATCGTTGATTAACGACAGCCACTCTCCACTGGAATAGTTACGAACGTGCGAGGTATCACGTAACGCCTCCACGGTTTGCAACCAGATATCACGTACTGGGTGGCCTGGCGACATCACATCCATCACAATTAATACACCACCGGGCTTCAGAATGCGGTTCACTTCCCGCAGCGCGCGTCCGACATCATGCCAGTGATGCGCAGAATAGCGGCTAATCACCACGTCAAATTCGCTATCTTCAAATGGCAGACTTTCGGCATAACCCTGGCGTGTGGCGACATTCTCCAGGCCTCTGTCATTTGCCGCCTCAGCGACCACCTCAAGCATCTGCGACGATAAATCATAAGCCACAACCTGCTTTACGTGTTGCGCGGCTACAAAGCTGGCATGCCCCGCTCCACATCCCATATCCAACACACGGGCCTGCGGAAATGCCGACAACCTTTCCCCCAGACGCAGCAAGTCACGGCCAGAGGCGTGCACCGCACTGGTTAAATAGGCATTAGCCTGAGAGCCAAACTGTTTTTCGACGTTGTCATGGTGAGAGCGTGTTGTCATTGTGTTGTCCTTCGGTTGTTGTGAAATAGGAAGGGCAACCATCACAGGCCTGCCCTACGGCAGACCTGACACACCGTTATTGTTCAGGTTTGCCGGGACTGAATTCAACGAGTAGCGGGTTGTGATCGGATGCACGGGTGACCAGCACAGAGGCTTCACTCACGTTCAGACCACGATAGAACACAAAATCGAGAGGGCGACCAAACGCGCGTCGGCGCTGATCGTCAGTAAAACGTACCTGGCGCAGCGACATTTCACGCGCAAAGCGGTACAGCGCATTCATCCGTCGACGGCTCCAGGCATTGAAATCGCCGGCCATAATAACCGGACCGCTGTGATGAGCGATCTGATCGCCAATGGGAAGTAACTGCTTACTATAAACATCGACGCCGAGGCTAAAGTTAACCGCGTGGATATTCACCACCATTAATAATCGAGAGTCAGGCAGCGGATACACCGTTACCAGAGCCGATTTCGCCAGCCGTAAAATAGGCTCACGCTCGCGCAATGGACAACAGTAAACAGGATGAGCAGCAGAGAGCGTCATGACACCAGAGGGATGCTGAGGCAGCACAAAGGCAGGAACCTGATCGGCAGCAAGGTAGTTAGCGGTCGCAAACTGCACCAGTTCTGGCGTGGTTTGCGCTTCCTGTAATAATACCAGATGCGCATCTTTGCCAAAATTCTTCAGCACCGACTGCCATTCTGCGCGCTGCTGTTTAAAAATATTCCATACCAGCACGCGAATGCGGTCTTCACTGCTTAACGGAACGCCTGCGGGTAATGCCTGGCCAATATGCGCAAACGACCCCGGCGGTAAAATCCGCTCGGCGGGTTGTCCGGCAACATAACGCATGGCATAGGTGTTTTTTCGCACTTTAGACTTTCAAACCTCTGTAACGTCAACCAGTCCGCAGCCGGACTGGTTCTTCTGTTATAGGGATTTTAGCACTCACTTTCAACGAACAATTGCAGTTTGTTTTGTAAGTGGGCGCTTACATCAATGATTTACCCCAGAGCAACACGCACGGGTTTATCAAGACGACCGCTGACACCCATCAGCAGAAAAGCTACCAGAACAATGAGGGCGCCAATCCACGGCGTCTGTGCTAAACCATAATGCTCGACCGTTTGCCCGCCAATCACTGACCCCAGCGCAATCCCAATGTTAAACGCCGCAATGTTTAACCCTGACGCCACATCTACAGCATTTGGCGTAAATTGCTCAGCTTTCTGTACCACGTAGACCTGCAATCCCGGTACGTTACCAAAGGCAAAGATCCCCATCACCAGAATGGTAGCCAGCGCGGCGTACTGCGTGGAGGCCGTCAGTTGGAAGACCATCAGCAGAACAAACAGCGCGGCGAAAATGAATTTCAGCGCAGGAACCGCACCATGCTTATCTGCAAGCTTACCACCCCAGATATTACCGATAGCCACTGAAACACCGTAACCCAGTAAGATCCAGCTTACTGCTGCCGGGGAGAATCCCGCCAGATCCTGCATCATCGGTGCAAGGAAGGTGAATGCCGTGAATACACCGCCGTAGCCCAGTGCCGTAACGGCGTAAATCAGCAACAGACGGGGATGAGTCAGCACCTTCACCTGGTCGCGAATGCTGGCGGCAGCACGACCGGGAATGTTGGCAGGGATCAGTAACTGGCTACTGATCAGTGCAATCACGCCTAACATTGATACCGCGAGGAAAGTCTCACGCCAGCCAAAGTGCTGACCGATAAATGTTCCCAGCGGCACGCCGGTGACTAGCGCTACCGTTAAGCCACCAAACATAATGGCAATGGCGGAAGCCGCTTTCTCTTTTGGCACCAGACTTGTCGCGATGGTAGAACCAATCGAGAAGAATACGCCATGTGCCAGCCCAGTCAGCAGACGAGCAACAATGAGTGTCATATACCCGGGTGCCTGCCATGCCAGCAAATTCCCCGCCGTAAACAGAACCATCAGCGCAACCAGTAACTGTTTACGTGGCAGGCGTCCGGTCAGAGCCGTCAGTACCGGTGCGCCAATTGCCACACCCAGCGCATAGATTGAAACCAGCATCCCGGCGGAAGGTAACGAGATCGCCAGCTGTTGAGCGATGGTCGGCACCAGACCAACAATCACAAACTCGGTAGTGCCTATAGCGAAGGCACTTATTGTTAGTGCAAATAAAGCGAGAGGCATAAATAACTCCGTAACATCAGTAATCAGATGACACGCAGTATGCCTGGATGTTTTAATGACAAAATATTCAAAATCTCAATATAATTTTGCGTCAGGTGCAAAAATGAAAGCAACCTCCGAAGAACTCGCAATTTTTGTGGCGGTAGTGGAAAGCGGCAGCTTTAGCCGGGCGGCAGAACAGCTTGGACAAGCCAATTCCGCGGTCAGCCGGGCAGTAAAAAAGCTGGAGATGAAACTGGGCGTCAGTTTGCTTAATCGCACGACCCGACAGCTAAGCCTGACCGAAGAAGGAGAGCGCTACTTCAGGCGGGTGCAGCAGATACTGCAAGAGATGGCTGCAGCAGAAACGGAAATCATGGAGTCGCGGAATACTCCGCGCGGCCTGCTGCGCATCGACGCAGCAACACCGGTGATGTTGCATTTCCTGATGCCACTAATCAAGCCGTTCCGGGAACGGTATCCCGAGATGACGTTGTCTCTCGTCTCCTCAGAAACATTCATCAATCTTATTGAACGAAAAGTGGATGTTGCTATACGAGCGGGTACACTGACTGACTCGAGTCTACGTGCGCGTCCGCTATTTACCAGCTATCGTAAGATTATTGCCTCACCGGACTACATTGCCCGTTTTGGCAAGCCAGAGAGCGTCGAGGAGTTAAACCAGCATCTGTGTCTGGGGTTTTCCGAACCAGTTTCACTCAATACCTGGCCGATTGCCTGTAGCGACGGACAGCTGCATGAGGTCGAGTGCGGAATTTCTTCCAACAGTGGAGAAACGCTAAAACAGCTTTGCCTGAATGGCAACGGCATCGCATGTCTTTCAGATTATATGATAGATAAAGAGATAGCGCGGGGTGAACTGGTGGAGTTATTGGCAGATAAACGTCTGCCGGTAGAGATGCCTTTTAGCGCAGTTTATTACAGCGATCGTGCCGTCAGTACGCGCATCCGGGCATTTATCGACTTTTTAAGTGAATATATAAGAACAGCTCCCGAAGGAGCTGTGAAAGAGGGTTAATGGGTACAGAGGGTCAGGCAATTAATCCCAATCAGGGGCCAGGCCTTCCGGGCTGACCAGACGATCGTTGCAGTCCAGTGCCGCGATCGCTTTTTTATCTTCGGCATCCAGATGCAGTTCCAGCGCCAGCAGGTTGCTTGCCAGGTTTTCACGTTTGGTAGAAGAAGGAATTACGGAGTAACCTTCCCCCATTGCCCATGCCAGAATAACCTGCGCCGGGGTCGCGTTATGTTTAGCGGCAATGTGCGCAATCACTTCATCTTTCAGCGCTTTACCGTAAGCCAGCGTCATGTAAGAGGTGATGTGGATACCGTGTGCTTTCGCCCAGTCAACCACCTTACGGCTCTGCAGATACGGAGACAGCTCAATCTGATTGGTCGCAATGTTCTCTGCACCTACTGCGGCAATGGCTTTTCCCATCAGCGGAATGGTGAAGTTTGAGATACCAATTTCGCGAGTCAGCCCCTGCTGTTTTGCTTCGAGCAGCGCCTGCATGAATTCCTCAACAGATACCGCATCACCTGGAGATGGCCAGTGGATCAGCGTCAGATCGACATAATCTGTACGCAGCTTCTTCAGGCTTTCTTTCAGACTTGGGATCAGTTTTTCTTTGCTGAGATTTTCAATCCAAATCTTGGTGGTGATATACAGCTCGTTACGCGGCACGCCGCTTTCGGCAATCGCCTGACCAACAGCCGCTTCATTATCATAGATTTGCGCAGTGTCGACAGCACGGTAGCCTAGCTCAAGCGCCGTTTTAACAGAAGCGATAACCACATCGTCTTTCAGGCGGAAAGTACCTAAACCGAATGCAGGGATAGTCATAGAATTCCTCTTTTTAATCACTATGTTCGTTAACTGAGAGGATTATGAGCTCAAGCTCTTTATAGAAAAAGAGTGAAAAATGCAGAGGATTTTTGCGGATTCAGCAATAATTAAATTGCAGAGAAAGAAAAAGCCCTGAGCGTTAGCTCAGGGCTCTTAATAAGTGGCGGAACGGACGGGACTCGAACCCGCGACCCCCTGCGTGACAGGCAGGTATTCTAACCAACTGAACTACCG
>NZ_JAOWHY010000007.1:0-315 GCF_030332375.1 Citrobacter sp. Cpo148 | reverse complement strand
TTCTGTTCTTTCCCATGGTACCCGGAGTGGGACTTGAACCCACACAGCGCGAACGCCGAGGGATTTTAAATCCCTTGTGTCTACCGATTCCACCATCCGGGCTCGGGAAGAAATTGGAGGCGCGTTCCGGAGTCGAACCGGACTAGACGGATTTGCAATCCGCTACATAACCGCTTTGCTAACGCGCCGAAATCTTCTGGCTTTACAGCCGACATCCGCTATTGCCGATGTCTTAAATTTGGAGCGGGAAACGAGACTCGAACTCGCGACCCCGACCTTGGCAAGGTCGTGCTCTACCAACTGAGCTATTCCCGC
>NZ_JAOWHY010000041.1:0-175225 GCF_030332375.1 Citrobacter sp. Cpo148 | reverse complement strand
ATGGTGATGGTCGGGATGTAGGTATAACGGTCTGAACGAGATTCATGCTTGTCACTCCCGAACACGCTGGGTACATGACTCATCAGCTCTTCATGGGTCAGAGGCCGGTCACGGCGTATCTGGTTTATACGACCAAAGCGGCTGGCTAATCGCATAGCTAACTCCTTATCTGATAATGAATTAAAAACAAAAAGGCCATGTTCCCGAAGGAGCATGGCCTGTTGCTATCTGGTGTTGGTATGTTGTGGGGTGGAGAGGTCTGAAATGTAAGTAACTAATCGCTGTAGTGTGTGGTCCGGCATTCACTGAGGTCAGACAGCTCTTTTTGCGTATTCTTCAGCCCCGGACTGAAGGAGCCAACTTTATTATTGTTGACGTAAACATCGAAATTGGACGACTGACCCAGCGCGTCAATAAATGACACCCAGGCATTATCACCATTTCGCCAGCCGAGGGATGAAGGTAACGGATACTGGCTGCTATCCATGACTACCGTTATTTCTGTCCCGTCGTCATGAGAGCTTATTGATGTCCCATCAGGCAGGGTGAGATCAACACCGTGTTGCAGAATATTCTGCGCATCCGGATTGCCAGTACAGTTCAGATTAAACACCACCTTATCCGGGCTGGTAATGATATATTCGGTCACGCCCATCCCAAAACCACTCGTCCACATATTGGGAATAGCCTGTGCTGTTGATACAGAAGCCAGCATAGCTAATGTAACTATTACGTAAGGCAGTCGCATAATGTTGTCCTAAAATCATGTAATAAAGCTTTTGTTGTGCAAAACAATAAAGAAATGAATAAATAGTTGGGTTATTTTATTTGTTTGTAGCGAAACGCTTCTTTCCCGGCATAAATCCCGACGAGATCGTCATAACGAGGGTCCTTTTTATTCGGGCGGAACGTTACGTTCATATCGGGACTGCACATATCCTTCATGGTCAGATTGAATTCTTTACCTGGCGTAATGGTATACCCTGTTGCCACATCATCTTTACTGGGAGTGATCCACCCCCATATGCCACCCGGACAATCTCTGGAAGGTTTCGAGCGAACAACAATAAACCATCCCATTGAATCCACTTCCGTCGCTGTACACAGTTTTCTGACCTGTCGGTGGGCATCACACCAGAATATATTCCCACTCTTATTATTCACTGCCGCAGGCAGGAACCCGCTATAAGGACGTGCTGCGTGAGAATTACCTGCGATAAGCAGGGGGAACAACATGACTGGCAGTAAAGAAAATAATTTCAATTTTTTCATTAGATTAACCTTACATTCAATTATGGAGACTATCTCTAATCAGTGTGTCCGGATTGCCCCCGACTTTCTGATGGAGAAAATGAATTCAGCGACTGCTGAATAAAATGGAAATGAGGTAAGGCAGAGATAAAATGTTTATCTTCCGACAGCTGATAGAGAAGCTCACTGCGAATAAATGTTTCCCGGGATGGCCTTACCAGATGAATCTCATCCAGCCGGAAGACACGTAATTGCCTGTTATGTTCAGCGACCAGATACCAGTAACCATCCAGGGCGATTAGCCGGTAAGGTGCAACGGCCTCATGACGCTCCCCTTCAGTCAGAATGGTGATGCGCTGACATCCCGAAATAGCTCTGACCAGCCTGTAGAAGCAGAGTTTTCCTGCCGGGGGATGAGGTCTGTCCTGATGCCATACCAGACAGGGTCGATCATCACAGTCCAGCAGGCTGCTGACCAGTCGCCGGTCAAAGCCCGGGAAAACCCCGGCCAGCCCCGTGCGGTGAGCAAAGGTCAGAATATCTATTTCCTGCCGCGTACTGTGAATATCTGAGCGCAGACTGCACTGCCCCTGGTAATAATCCAGGTCGAGATACATCAGACGTTCCCGAAAGTCACGACGTAACGTGCGCTCTGACACCCCGAATTCAGTTGCCAGCTTGCGAATAAACAGAGTTTCACCGGACACCAGGCGGCTGATAATCAACGACAACCTGACGGCAAGCCGGTCATGTCGCCGCTCCTGAAGCGTCATGAAAGATTTCTCCTGAGAAGTTAACTCTATGAATTAATAATGATTACTTTAAAGGAAGGAGTGGACAGGGTATGGACAACATCGGAACTATTTTTTATGAGCAGTCCAGCCTTGTAGGCGCTCGTCTGACAGATAATGATGCTTCGCCTGATTTAATTGATGATAAAACGCAGTGGAAAGGACGTGTCCACAATCAACACATCATTAACAACCAGTTCATCATTCGCAGAGAAAATTGCGATATCAGAAGAATATCCAGTCCCAGACGGCCCGTGCGACCGACACCACCGCATCACGCACGGTACGAATCACCGTTTTCAATGGCGCAGGCAGCAATGACGATGACTCAGCCGTATCGAAAACACGGCCCACAGCGTCACCGAAACTGTCACGGGCCTGCGACTTTACCGGCTCTGTGCAGAGTCTCCCGTGCAGTTGTGTCACCACCGGGCTGGTGGCGCGGTCAGGCAGACAGCGCATCATGGTTGCCACCATATCCTCAATGCCCCATCCAGTGCTGGCGGACACCGCACAGACCGGATGATGCGGTTTAAACATCGCCATAATCGCAGCCTGCTTCGCTTTAAGATTTCCCTGTTGGTGTGTTGAAGGTTTGCTGGTGAGGGTATCCCATTCATAACAGGGTTCGATTTTGTCGGCCTGGTTAATCACAAACAGTACCTCTTGCCTGTAAGGTTGCATCACACCGAGCCAGAACTGCTCGTCCACGGTCAGTGCCCGATCATCGGCCTTAATGACCCACAGCACCAGGTCCAGCTCCGGCAGCATTTGACGGTACAGGGCCCGGTACTCATGATCCCGTCGCCCGTTTTCACCTACACCCGGTAAATCGACAATCACCAGACTGTGACGACCGCTGCGCAACCGGAAGCGCAGTACGTCGCGAGTACAGGCGTTCACGTCACTCACCGGGGACACCTCGCCCCGGAAGAGTTCGTTGCAGAGAGAGGATTTACCAGCACCACTTTTGCCCATGATGCCAATCACCGGCTCGTAATGGGTCAGGTTCTGGATACGTTCAAGAATAAGCTGGCGAAGCGTGCGCGGAAGCGACGCAAGCGGTTGTTCAAAGGCCTGAAGGCCATCAGGTTTATTCATACAGTAGTCTCAGCGTGAAAAATAAAAAAACCGCTTTCCAGTCAGGAAGGCAGGGATTCACTGAGATAATATCTGTCCGAAATTATTTGGAATGTACTTTACTATTCTTACTATCATATAACCTAAGGATAGCACTCTCTATAATGGCGTTATTTGACATCGAGTCTTTCATAGACATATCTCTCAGCATATCATGAGCTTGCTGAGAGATATTTACACTCATTGTCACAAGTTTTTTCTCTTCTTTATTTTTATTCCTGTTTTTTTGAGTGGACCAGGCACTCTTAAACTTTCTAATGAACAACTCGACAGAATCCGGAGAATGCAGGTTGTTTTTTCTCCAGATAAAGTAACTTGCATAGCACCACGACATTATTTCCTCGGAAGAATTACCACAAATACGTTTCAGACCTATTGATGTATTCCCTCTTAAGTAATCTCTTAGCCAAGAACAGACATCGACCTTACTGGATCTAACACTTCTGAATAAATCATGTTGATCAAGTAACTCAGCCCACTCAATACTTTTATCCTTAATGAATTCAGCCGGTGTTGTAAAATACATAGGCCATTCATCCATACAATGACGTATCGCTTCAATTCTCACATTATGATCAGGTTGTAATGCTTCTGGAGATAGAAAATCAATATTGTACTTAGGAGTTTCTTCTTTTAATTTCTCATATAACTCACAAGACAACCATAAGCTTGCTCGTGGATCATTACGGTACCAATCCAGTTCATTTTCGGATGGAAAGCCGCTTGCATAGCTATTATCTACTTTAGCAAAGAAAGCATTTATTTCCTGCTCTGGAATATTCAGTGAAATAAGATAATTGAAAACCCGCACCTGATATGCCCGGTAATCTTTATCTACCCCACCAGAATAGAAATGATAACCATTCGCAATTAATTTATTTTCAAGATATTTAATCTTACTACTGTCATTCCCCACCAGCTTAACCATAACGGCACCTTCCTTGATATCACTAAGTGATTTACAGTGAATTAATGACTTTTATCATAAATCCATACTGTATATCAATAACATTCATGTATAAGAACCAAGGGAAAAATGACAGTTATGTGATGTAGTTTACATAGGCAAATGAGAATGATGATCACATTTCTCTCTTCAGCGCTAAATAGAAATTATTACTACTCTAGTTAATACACACTCTTCTTACATTTTTTGATTAATAGTGGCAACCGCTTCCAATATAGACAGCAACTAGTTGCTATACAATTTTCCATCTAAAAAATGGCACTACCAGAAATCACACTTCATTATCTTATTTATTTGAAAAAGACCTGCACGGATATCAAAGTAGGAACAGAGGTAATCATAACTCTCTTTTTTTACGTATCTCCACCTGTATATGTCCCGGAGCAGTCGTCGTTATCAAACTTCACTAATCCGGCTTCCCTTTCTTAACCGGAGATACAAATCATGACTACCCGCCCCTCACTGACCGAAGACCAGTTCGTTGACATGGCATTTATCACCAGTCTGCTGCAAATGACAGATAAGTGGATTTATAAGCTCATTAAGGATGGAGTCTTTCCCAAACCCATCAAGCTGGGCCGAAGCTCCCGATGGTTAAAAAGCGAAGTCGAAAACTGGCTACAGGAAAGAATCGACCAGTCCCGTAAATAACCTCCTACCAGACTAAACCCTCAGCAGAATAATAACTATCCGGTTACTCCGGAGGTTTTCTGCAGTCTGTCATTTAAGCCTTAAGGAATTTGAACTATGAAAGATTACAAGCCTCGTTACGAAGAACTTTATAGATATTATCAGGTCTGGTTGACTGATTTTACGAAGCTGACGGTCAGATCGGGGATGTGTCACCAGAATATCTACCACCATCATACCCTGACGGTTGGCAGCCTTAAGTTTCCGGGAGAGGAAGAGGTTATTGCTATTGTCCCCCAGTGCCTGCACCGGATTATTTATGGTAGAGCAGCAGCCCCACTGACTGTTAATGAAGACCTGAGCGTCAGTTTATTTACCCAGGAGCATCTGCTGGCTCACCATCCCATGCTGGAGGGGATTTTGCTGTCTGAGTGCGTGCGTTTAAAACAACGCCCTCTGGCAAATAAGCTCATCAGTTTGTTCCGCCAGTTCAGCGGCAGTGAGCTGCGTCTGAAGCTGGTCTGGCTGTGTTGGTACGATTTGATGCTGGGGAATTGCCTTGATGACTGGACCGATAACCTCAGGTTCAAAAAAGACAAAGAGATGGATATCTGGATCAATGACCGGCAGGCTGAAAACCCTGCGCTGACCAGTATGATGGACGAGTATGTCTGCTTTGCATGGCGGACGACAGCTGAACCACTGAGTTAGGCTTCATCCATAGTCCTGCAAGGGATTTGAGGGTTATTGGGGAGTGAAAATTAATTTAGGTTAATTAATATAATTAATAGGTACTCCCTTTTTACAACCATCCCTCAATCCATGCAGCTCCCCCCAGCCATGACCCTTCCTGAAGGCCTGGTGTATTCCACTGGCTGGCCCTTGCCAGCACTAAAGAAATTTATCCTATGCAAAACAAACAACGATGGGAGCAAGACTGGTTCCTGGGATCCCTCCTGAACAATCATATCGACGAAATGGTTGACCGCTACTCCTGCCTGCGGGCACTACGCATCGATCTGTTCTATCAGAATCATACCGCTAAGTTTTTCCTGCAGGATCACCGGCAGCTCGAATGGGATATCCGAAAACTGATGAACCGTATGATGCAACCCGAAGCGGTAGCCGGTTTCTTCTGGGTTATCGAATGGACAGAAGACCACCACTACCATGCCCATGTCGTGTTCTGGCTGGATGGTAGTAAAACACAGAATACCTATCCCTGGGCGCAGCAGGTCGGTTTGTACTGGAGCGATATAACTGACCGGGAAGGCTGGTATCACCGGTGTGAGTTTAAAGAGCATTACCATGCCAATATCAATATTCCGGTACGTTACGACGATCCGGACAGTATCACCAACATCCGACAGGTACTGGCGTATATGACCAAAATTCAGCAGAAGCATGGGCTGTTACTGTTTGGTTGCAATGAGGTCCCCGAACGACCTTCGAGTGGACGGCCACGTAAGAATGTCTCTAAGTAAAGCAATTTTTTACGCCAGCATCTCATTGTGTGAGAACAACACTACTCCCACCCTCATAACACCTTTAAACCATTCAACAGCACGGTGTCTGTCAGTCCTGCTGGGACGGTTTACGCCTGCAAATTGTCTGGCATGAGGCAATACTATGTTCGCCAAATCCTTCGCACCCTCGATGGCAACGGTCAACTGAATACAACATTGCACATAACGTCTTTGCAAGGGTGCCAACATGCACATGCTGAAGTTTTTACCTCGTCAATACCGGCAACAGACATTTTATCACCTCTAACGAATCCGCAACCGGCGAACCGTTGATTATGCTGGAGGGGTGTACTCTCAGTAATTCTATAAATCTGGAGTATGTCTCCGGCTTTTTAGCATGGGGAACAGAGGGCGATCGCTTAAATGGTGTGCTGGTGTATTTAATGTAAAAGAATAAAATATCTGTATAAAATCATGCCACTGGCAATCTGCATCAACTCTCCGGGTAAACAGGGTTAAGATGAGCATTTCCCCGGTTTAATACAGGTATACAAAAGTGGATAGAGATCAAACAAACAGCAGCCTGTTCAATGATGATCCCGTACTTCATGCAACATGGCTGTACTATCAGGAAGGCAAAAGCCAGACTGAAGTTGCAGCTATCATGGGGGTGTCCCGCGTCACGGTTGTCAAATACCTGCAAACAGCCCGGGAAAATGGACTGGTTCATATCAACCTGGATGTGAATGTCTTTGGCTCTATCGACGCTGCTTTGCAAATTCGCGATAAATTCAATCTCCAGAGAGTGATCATCGTGCCTGATGGCGAACATGCCGGAAAACGTGATGATACAAAGCTGATGCGTACTCGTCTTTCACGTGCCGGTGGCATGTATCTGAATCAGGTAATTGAGAATGGTGATGTGCTGGGAGTTGCCTGGGGAAGAACAATTCATCAGATGAGCAAAACCATGACGCCGAAGTCATGTAAAAATGTCACCGTTATTCAGATGCTCGGTTCCATGCCCTCTCAACCAGACCTGACGATTATTGAATCCTCATCGCAAATCGCCTACAAGCTTTCAGGCCGTGTCGCCTCGCTGCACGTTCCCGCAGTGGTATCAAGCGCAAGACTGGCCATGGAGTTACAGGCAGAGCCTATTATTCGATCGAATTTTGACGTTCTGACTCGCTGTACGAAAGCCTTTTTTGTCGTGGGTAACGCGCTTGATGAAAATCCCCTGATTCGGGTGGGCGTGCTGAATAAGAAGGAAATGCAGACGTATCGGGATTTAGGCGCAGTAGGTGTCATTTGTGGCCGCTTCTATGACAAGGAAGGGATGCCCGTCGTGGCTGATGTTGACCAGCGTATTCTGGGAATCAGTCTGGCTCAGTTAAGGCAGATTGAACGGAAGATCTTCCTTGCAGGTGGGGAAAGAGGCTATGACGCAACGTTGGGTGCCCTGCTGGGAGGATATGTCACGGACCTGATTGTTGATGAAGGAACGGCAGAGTTTTTGCTGGCGTGTGAATTACCACACTAAAAGAATGAACAACTGCCCCATGTGGATATGGGGCAGGATTTTATTGATTAGCGGCGATAATAAGAACAATACCCACAATGTATGAAATAAACATGGTCAGCAGCAGTTTATTGGTTCCGGCTGGCGCACTGGCAAATTCTCTCCAGATGAAGACCCCCCAGATCACGGCAATCATCGTGGCACCCTGTCCCAGACCGTAGGAAATGGCATAACCCGCCTGACCAGACGCAATCAGACTGAATGCCAGACCGACACACCAAATCATACCGCCCAGCCAGCCGCACACATGATCCCGTAAACTCCCGGAAAAATACATTTTCCCGTTGACCGGTTCTCCTGAAATAGGCTTTTTCATGACCAGCGTGTTAAGGACAAAGTTCGACAAAAACAGCCCCACGGCAAACAGAACAAGTGCGGAGTATGGCGTCATCAGACCGCTGGCAGGCTGGCTGAAATTGTCAGACATGGAGTCCGCCAGGAAGCGGAAAAACCATCCCATGATGATACCCGCCAGAATGGCAGTGATGAGTCCTTTGTTACGGCGAGATTTATCCGCCTCCTGAGTGACACGACCATAGGCTATCGCGGTAAAAATAATGGCGATCACAACGCAGGCGACACCGAGGAACAGAATGAGCGGATCGCCCTGCGGATTGCCGATATAGGTGGTGATCACACCCAGAGCCAGTGCCAGCCCCACGCCCACCGGAAAAGCTACCGCCATACCGGCAAGATTAATAGAAGCGACCAGAAGAATATTGGAAATATTGAAGATAATCCCTGCCAGTATTGCCGACATCAGACTACTGCTGCTCGCCTGCTGAATATCAGGTATAAAGCTGCGACCGGCTTCGCCCATAGAACCCAGCGTGAAGGCAAATAACAAAGAACACAGCAATAATCCAATTGAATAATCCCAATAGAATAAAGGGAACTCCCATTTTTTATTGCTGACAAGTTTGGTTGTATTCGCCCATGAACCCCAGCAAATCATGGTAATAAAACACATTATTATGGCGACAGCATACGATTCCACGATAAACATAAATAACTCCTTGTGGTAGTTATAATCAATCGTTGTGGACAGAGGGGATTGCAGCCATTCCGCGAATGGCTGCTATATGTTATTAATTAAAATAAAGCTGTAATTATGCTTTCAAACCATACGTTTTGAATTTTTCAAGAACAATGGTCATTTCGGCTTCAGACAGAACGGGAACATCGTGATGTAATCCGCCACATTTGATGTATAAATCAGCCAGCGTCTCGGTTTCACCCGCCAGCCACAACGTCCTTTCCAGCGTGACGTCCATGGCCAGCATACCGTGGTGCTGCATCAGCAAGGACTTACTTTCTCTGATCCCTTTAGATACACCGTCGGCCAGTTCAGGGCTGCCAAAGGTATAATAGGGAATACAGGGAATATGATCCGTCCCCGATACCGCCACCATATAATGAATGGCCGGAATTGAATGATTATGTATTGCCACCGCCGTAGAATTCACCGCATGCGTATGTATGACAGCATTCAATTCTGGTCTGGCTTTATAACACGCCAGATGAAATAACCATTCACTTGATGGTATTTTACCCGCTTCAGGTATTCCCTTATCGTCTACAAAGACAATCATGTCCGGCGTCATCTTTGAATAAGCGATCCCACTCGGCGTAATCAACATGCCACCGGTATACCTGGCACTCACATTACCTGATGTTCCTTGATTAAGACCTGACGCATTCATTTCCCGACAAGTGGAAATGATATTTTCTGCTAACTTAATCCTTTCCATTCCTGCTCCTTAACAGCAGTGGTCGTCGTTTTAATGCTGCTCATCCTGGAGTGCTTTACTCTTCAGGTCAGCAAACATATCCGCCAGCGCTGACTTACTGGCAGCACAGACTCCGCGCTCAGTAATGAGGCCGGTAATGTATCGGGCAGGCGTGACGTCGAAAGCGTAGTTCCCACAACAGGTTCCTTCAGGGGCGGTATTGACCCAGCTCAATTCTCCCTGAGGGTTTATCCCATAGACATGGGACTGCTCTTTTCCGTCACGTTGCTCAATCGGAATGCTTTTTCCGTCCTCGATAGTCCAGTCAATAGTGGGAGAAGGTAACGCGACGTAGAAGGGAACATGGTTATCATGGGCCGCCAGCGCCTTAAGATAGGTACCAATTTTATTACAGACATCCCCTCTGGCCGTGGTTCGATCGGTCCCAACAATGCAGAGATCAACGTCACCGTGTTGCATCAGGTGGCCACCCGCGTTGTCGGCGATCAGGGTGTGAGGAATACCGTGTGAGCCCAGTTCAAATGCCGTGAGTCCGCCCTGATTACGTGGCCGCGTTTCGTCCACCCAGACGTGAACAGGGATTCCGTTTTCATGCGCTTTGTAGATGGGAGAAAGCGCTGTTCCCCAGTCTACAGTCGCCAGCCAGCCTGCGTTACAATGTGTCAGGATATTGACCACACTCCCGGCCGGTTTTTTCTGGGCTATTTCGCTGATGACTTCTGCACCATGTAATCCAATTTGTTCACACAACGCGACATCTTCCTCGGCAATTTCTGCCGCCAGCGCCCAAGCCACATCCTTGCGCTCTGATACACAGAGATCCTTCAGTGTGGCTATCATCCTGTCGAGAGCCCATTTGAGGTTAATTGCCGTTGGTCGGGTTTTGATAAGAAGGTCATAGTAACGCTGCAGACCCATGTCACTGGCATCGTGATTCATTCCCAGCGCGATACCATAGGCTGCAACGACACCAATAAGCGGAGCGCCACGAACCCACATCTCCTGAATAGCCGTAGCGGCCATTTCCGCAGAGGTAAGCGCCACCACCTCGAACTTAAAAGGCAACTTAGTCTGATCGATGATTTCTACCGCTTTTCCATCCCCGGAAACCCAGACCGTACGGTAGTGTTTACCTTTAATATTCATAATGACCTCTTACTTAACCTTCGCAGACTGGATGACGGAATCCATATTTTTAAACTGGCGGGCATTGACGATAAGATCGCGCGCCATGGTCAATGCACGTCGTTCACATTCTGCGCGAAGCTCTGTATTTTCAATCTGTTTCAGCTCGGCAACGCCAGCAAAACCAATGATCCGGCGATTCATTTCCATGCCGGCATTCACCAGGGAATCTTCAAGCAGCGTGGCAAAAAACTGATCCTGTGCGTCCTCAAGAGCGGCCCTGTTCTGTTGATACATTTCTGTCGGCCACGCGTCGCCCTGTGTTTTGTTGTCCCAGAGTTGACGGAACTCCCGGGTGAAAACGGACCAGGTTTGGACAATCTGCTGAAGCAGCCATTCCTGATAGTCAGCGCGACGTTGCTCATTCGCATCCCACCCAGGGCGTGAGAAGAACGCCAGCAGGAGGTTGCCAATATAGTTGCCGATATCAAACGCCATTGGCCCCATGAAACCGAACTCCGGATCAATCACTTTGGTATCCGTGTCGGTCACCATGATTGAGCCTGAATGAAGGTCGCCATGTAACAATGCCTGCGCTTCTGTCATAAATTTGTACTTATAACGCATGGCAACCTGGATCATCTCTACATCAGCCCAGGCCTTATGGACGGCATCGTCCAGCTCAGGAGAAGTCCAGTTATTCCGTTCAGCGTTGTAATAGGGCTCTGTGAAGATCAGATCTTCCGTAATTTTGCACAGCTCATGATTCAACGCGAACTCGGCAGTAAGCGCTTTTTTCTGTTCTGCTGACATGCCAATGTCAGACGTATTGAAGAGAGTTTGTGCTAAAAATCTGCCGATATCTTCAGCTAGCTTAGGGAATTTTTTACCGTTAATCAGTTCCTTACGCAGAATTACGTGAGGAGTCAGATACTCCATGGCAAACAGCGCCATTTCCGGGTCGTAAAAATAGACCTGCGGAATCAGTGTGTGACCCGCGTACTTGGCTTCCTGACATAAGACGTTGTACTCAAAGCCCGCACGGCTCAGAGATAAAGGCCATCCTTCGCCCCCTGCGCGAAGCCAGGGCAGAGCTTGTTTTACAATGATGGTTTTATGTGTCCCCTCAACGATAAACACCATGTTCAGGTTTCCGTCCCCCACTTCTGAAACTTTCCACTCTTCAGGTAACCCTCCCGGTTCGCATGAAGGGGTCAGTCTGGACGAGAGATAACCCGGCAGCGTGTCACATGTCAGCGGCTTGTAACCTGATGGAATTGAATCCGTCATAACAGTTCTCCTTGTCTACACAGAATGATAATCAACTTGTCATGTGACAACTATACATTATCAAATGTAAAAGCATTTGTGACGTGTGTAGATTTTTTGAACTGGAGAAAATTAGAAATGATGTCGTATGGAGTCATGTTCTTTACAGGAACCAGCATGGGCGGACGCCAATAATTTGCATATAATTCAATAATTTAAACCAAAACAATCGTACTGCATGGGGAATAATTGCGGGCAATCTTAGGCGAAAGGAAATATTGAAGTGACAGAATAAATTACACTCACTTTATACATATGTATTTTTCTTATGTCTTTTGTTAGAAGGGTGCATGGTATTTGTCATGCCGATGCTAATAGACAAGTAGATTCGAGGGCCAACAGCCCATCTGAAGTGGTCAACTTAAACTGGCCACCGATTTAGAGTTTTTCCAGTAGCGGTGTTCCGATTCGTTTGGGGGCAACCCGCCGTTATTGTCATGCGGTCTTAGCGAGCTGTAATACCCGATGATATAGTCTGTGATCGCATGAGCAGCTTCGCTAAAGCTTATGCGTTAGCGCTCTACAGAAGTACAGAGCATGTCTGCACGGTTGCTCTGGGTTATAGAGCAAAATTGCGGGTATATTGAAAGGTGGTACGCAATTTATTACGTGAAAAAGCTGTAATTTCTAGCCAGTGTTACGTAAAATATAACGTAACAAAATTCACCTTATGCTTTTATGGATTACAGCATGGCTAGTGTTGATGCAGATTACTGCTACTCGTTTCCGGCTATACGTGGCATTCAGGCTGGTCGCCCTTTCTATATCGCCACATGCCCGATGCGTATCATCCCGAAAATATTCAGTTTTGATGAAAATGATGTGCCACCGGAATTACGCGCACAGCGCACGCTAAATAAATCGCGCATTCCCGAGATGGTACGTTATTTGTTGGAAAACCCTAAAGATTATGTGTTTTCAGCTCTGACGGCTTCCATTGCCGTAGACGTTCAATTTGATGAGTTTCCAGGTTCTAACAATCTGGGGACGTTGTGCGTACCAATGGATGCGCAAATTCTAATCAATGATGGACAACATCGCCGTAAAGCGATTGAAGACGCTTTAGACGCTCGTCCGGAGCTGGGCCAGGATAATATCCCGGTGTTGTTCTTTGTCGATGAAGGCTTAAAGCGTAGCCAGCAGATGTTCGCCGATCTGAATAAATACGCCATTCGCCCCAGCCCATCGCTGGCGTCGCTATACGATCATCGCGATGCCTGTTCGAATCTGGCGCGTTATCTGGCAATGTCAGTAGAGCCGTTTGTTGGGATGACGGAACTGGAAAAATCTGGCATTAGCCAGAGGTCGAATAAGCTATTTACGTTGAGCAGCATCAAGCAGGCTACCCGCGCATTGTTGGGCAAAGATCCCAAAGAGGATAACTTTGAGGAATGCACCCACATTGCTACCCAATATTGGCAGGCTATTTTTAGTGTAATGCCTGATTGGCAATTAGCGGCTAAAAAGGAAGTTTCACCGGTTCAATTGCGACAAGATTATGTTCACGCTCATGGCATTGGATTGCAGGCACTTGGGCAACTAGGATATACCCTGCTGACGGATTATCCTGAGCAATGGCCGGAGAAAATCGCTGCACTCAAAACATTTAACTGGCGTAGAAACAATCCGGACCTCATCAAGCGAGCGATGCAGCATGGGAAGTTGAGTAAAACCAGTACCGCGATCCAGTTAACCTGCAATGCGCTAAAAACCGCACTCTCAATTCCCCTCACTCCTGAAGAACAGGAGCTTGAAGCTCAAATGGTTGTCTCATGAGTAAATTAGTTCAGGCCTATGATTTGGCCGAATACGAAGATTTTATTAATCAGGAACAGTTCGCCGGACGTCCTCTGGCCGAATATGTTGCTGAGGTTCAACGAATTTATTGTGCGGATAAACGTCCGTGGGTGATTGGCTACAGCGGTGGGAAAGATTCTTCCGCTGTGATCACGCTGGTGTATCTGGCCTTGCTCGGCCTGCCCCCGGAAATGCGCAGCAAAGATATTTTTGTGGTGTCGTCCGATACGCTGGTCGAAACACCGGTAGTCGTGGATCTGATTAAGAAAACGATGTTGCAGATTGAGGCGGGAGCGAAGCGTAACGGCTTGCCGATCACTCAACACGCGGTAACGCCTAAAACGAATGAAACCTTCTGGGTCAATTTGCTGGGGAAAGGTTATCCGGCTCCAACTCGTAGTTTCCGTTGGTGCACTGAGCGCATGAAAATCAACCCGGTGAGTGACTTTATTAAAGATAAGGTCAGCCAGTTTGATGAAGTCATCGTCGTACTTGGTTCGCGCAGTAGTGAAAGTGCTTCTCGTGCGCAGGTGATCGCAAAGCACAAGATTGATGGATCACGCCTTGCCCGGCATACCACGCTGGCAAATGCATTCATCTATACCCCCATTGATACCTGGGATGTAGAAGATGTCTGGAAGCTGCTGCGGGGCGCGTTCCGCTATGCCCCTGAAGATATCGACGAGTGGGAAAGCCCGTGGGGTGGAAACAACCGTCCACTGTGGACGTTGTATATGGATTCTTCCGCACAGGGTGAATGTCCTCTGGTAATTGATGATAGTACCCCTTCCTGCGGCAACTCGCGTTTTGGCTGTTGGACCTGTACCGTTGTCACTAAAGATAAGGCGATGGAAAGCCTGATCAAAAACGGTGAAGAATGGATGTCTCCGTTGCTGAAATATCGTGATCTGCTGGCATTTACCACCGATCCGGTGAATAAAGACACGTTTCGAAACTATAAGCGCCGTACTGGTAAGGTGAGCTATCAGTACGCTAAAGAAAGTGATGAGCCGGGGGCTGAGCGTAAGCATGTTCCAGGTCCTTACTGGCTAAAATACCGTCAGCAATGGCTCAAAGAATTGCTGGAGATAGAGCGCGATTTGAATGCTCAAGGCCATACCATTACGTTAATTACCAAACCAGAGCTGCATGCGATTCGTCAGGAGTGGTTGAAAGATCCTAATGAACCAGACTGGTATGACACGCTGCCGGGTATTTACCGTGAAGTGTATCAACAGGATTTAGACTGGGTGGTGGACGATCAGTCGCGCTTTGATGCCAGCGATGCAGATCTGTTGGTGCAGATAGCGCAGGGATTTGACGTTGTGCCTGAAATGGTGATGAAACTCATCGAGCTGGAAGTTTCAATGGAAGGCTTAAGCCGTCGTCAGGGCATTTTTGACAAACTTGGCACGATTTTAAAGCAGGACTGGGGCACTCTCGAAGAAATTGAACAACAACAGGTCACTCTGCAAAAACGAGTTGAACGAGATATTCATCAGGAAGAACTTACAAAGCTGGAAACTGAACTTCAGGTTTTACAGCGCAGAATTGTTGATGCCAGTGAATCCTCGTTACTGATTGGGGAGGAGAAATAACGTGCTCATTAAACAGCTGGTATTACATAATTTTCGGGTATTTAACGGTACACATACCATTGATCTGGCACCCAGAAAGCGTCCGCACGATTTGAATCCACGACCTATTGTGCTGTTTGGTGGTTTAAACGGCGCAGGGAAAACGTCTATCCTGTCGGCGATCCGCATAGCGTTGTATGGACGACTGGCGTTTGGGCTAGCGACTCAACAGCAAGAGTATATCGAACAACTCAGTGCATTGATTCATAACGGCGCGTACTATATTGAGCAGCCGGAAGAAGCATCTGTAGAACTGACGTTTACCTATAATAAAGGCGGTCATGAGGCCGAATTTACCGTTACGCGAACCTGGAAAAAGGGGAAGAGGGACCGCCTTTCTCTGCAACAGGATGGGCAGCCACTCAGTGAGCTGGATTACGATCAGTGCCAGGGATTTCTAAATGAGTTAATTCCGCATGGCATTGCTGATTTGTTCTTTTTCGATGGCGAGAAAATTGCAGAACTTGCTGAGGACGAATCCGGTAATATTTTACGTACTGCCGTACGACGCTTATTGGGGCTGGATCTCATCTCTAAACTGCGTAACGATTTAATGATTTTTGTTAAGCGTCAGCAATCCAGCCAGCTAGCAAGTTCTCAGCAACAACAGATTGCAGAGCTTGAAAAACAGAGTAAAGAATTAGCCTGCCAGACAGAAGCACTGCTGGAAAGCGCCGATTTTGCCAAATCGCGGATTGAGTTTCTATCTAAAGATATAACCCATTATGAAGGCTTGCTAAATGCTCAGGGGGGCGCTTTTGCCCAGACTAAAGCGCAGGAAAAACAGAAAGTCGAAACGCTGCTAAAAGATAAAGAACATCTGGAAAAAGCACTGAGACAAGAATGCGATGGCTCGCTACCTTATGCGCTTGCGCCCACTATTTTGTCTCATTTGCTGCAACAAATTGCTGATGAAACGCAAATTAAACAGGCAAAAAGCTTTGAAAAAGAGCTGAGCCAGTTTTTAACGCAACTCAGAAATGATATTGCATTTCGTTCTGCGGGGACTGGCAAAATAGCAGCTGAAGCGATTACCGATAATCTAAAAGATTATATGGCAACGAAACCAAAAGGTGATTTGCTCTTTGATATCTCTGAGCGTGAAGCAGGTATGCTTCAACAGTCTATTGAGATAGATAGTAAAAGAGCATGGCAGCGTTTCGAGCTTTATCGCACACAGTTATCTGAGATTGAACAACAGTTAGAACAAGCGGCTGCTAATATTGCCCGCGCTCCTGAAGATGAGCAGCTGATGGATCTCTTTGAAAAATTACGTGACCTGGATAGGCAGCGCGAAGCCCAATTGCAGAAATATCGGTCATTGCTAGAAGATGCTAAACGTAAAAAACAGCAGCAACTGGATTGTGTTCGTCAGATTCAAAAAGCGCATGACGCCGCTCGTTATCAGCACAGTTATAGCAGTGCGTTTAAGAATGCTCAGGAAACGATAAATTTACTCGATCGCTACAGCGATGTATTAACCCAGGCTCGGGTAAAAACGCTGTCGACAAACTTCGAGCTTGCTTACCGTAAGTTGGCTCGCAAAGAGGATTTACAACTTAGTGCGCATATCAACCCTCAAACGTTTGATGTTGAATTAATTGATGAGAATGGCTCAGTAATTAACCGTAAGTTACTTTCTGCTGGTGAAAAACAGATTTATGCAATTGCTATTCTTGAGGCGCTGGCGAAAACCTCTGGCCGTGATTTACCAGTGATCATTGATACACCATTGGGTCGTCTGGACTCTCAACATCGAGATAAATTGATTAATCACTACTTCCCTGAAGCCAGTCATCAGGTTGTGTTGCTTTCTACCGATACTGAAGTAGATGAACGTTATTTTGTTGATCAGTTGCGTGATGATATCTCTCATGCTTATGAGATTGTGTTTAATGCACATACTAAGTCATCAACGCTGAAGCCTGGTTATTTCTGGGAATTAACTAAGGAGGCTATCTGATGCTCCCGAATCGAATGGCGCTTAGCCGTCAGACTGAAGATCAGCTTAAAAAGCTTAAAGGGTATACTGGGATTACACCCAATATTGCTGCCCGGCTAGCATTTTTCCGCTCGGTGGAGAGTGAGTTTCGCTATTCACCTGAACGAGATAGTAAGAAGCTGGATGGTACGCTGGTGCTGGATAAAATTACGTGGCTGGGGGAGACACTACAAGCTACAGAATTGGTGCTGAAGATGCTTTATCCACAATTAGAGCAAAAGGCGTTGATTAAGGCATGGGCTGCTCATGTTGAGGATGGGATTGCGGCATTGAGAAATCATAAAAGTTTAATTAGCTTATTAAATGCTATATAAAACATTTAAATTTATTGGTATGACCTTTTGTTTTCAACCTAAAACCACCTCCTAGGGAGGTGGTGATTGAGTTTTATAATTGTCATATTGCTAATTTTAAAATTAATTCACCGGCATCAGGCGAATGTATCAGCGTAGCTAAATGTGAACCACACTTGCAAGAATTGAAGTTGCTGTCCACTTTAAATTTAAAGCGTCCGTTAGCAACCTCAGCATATCGGTAATTTTCATTCTCACTTTTCTCTTTTAGTTCGATCCTGAATTCATTATTGATATTTTCTAAGCAATATAAGAATTTTTCTATCTCATATTCGTTAGTTTCAATCCAAAGAGCAATTGCAAAACCCTTTAAGGTAGATAAATGCTTATCCGATAAGATTTTAGACAGCTCAATGAAAAAATCATGATGATCACAAGTCATAGCATCGAACTCGCCCTCAAGATAATCGGCATCCACGCCTAATTTTGCAGCATAAGCCTGAATGTTATTTTTTATACACTCTATAACTTCTGCTTCTGGTGGTAAATTATTTTCTGAGGGTAGGAAAACATTTTTAATACAATCTGAATTTATTCCTCTGCTTTTAACTTGATCGGCATCGTAAACAGATACTATGTTCAGGCCAGAGCTATCTTTATAATGCTCAGATACTTTTTGTATATTAGATTCACCTTGTAGATTATGTAAGTAACATGTAGAGTAAAGATGTGTGTTTTTTATTTTTAAGATATATTCAAGTACAAGTTTTGCAAAGTCATCCTCTATCAGGAAAATATTTTTCCTTTCAGGAGCTAAACCCAGTGCATTGAAATATCTATAATTATATCCACAATTTGATATGGTATATTTTTTGCCTTTTTTAGCTAAGACTAATACTGAGTTTAAGCCTTGAGGGCTGAGTATGTGTTCAGAGTGAGTAGCCATCAAAACATTTAATTTTTTAGTATCGATTGTGTAGGCTAAAAAATCCATGAAATTTTTCTGGCTTACCGGGCAAATAAAACTCTCTGGCTCTTCAATGAAGAGGATTGAATTTTTTTCCGTATAAATAAGTTTCCAGATTGCTATAAGTAACTTATGTTCTCCTTGCCCCATACTCTCTGACGTATAAACTATATTACTGTTAACCTCTTTAACCTCAAAGTATGGGAAAGTTAAATCATCAATAATTCCTTCTACCTCATTAACTTTTACATACTCATATTTCTTGCCTGTGATTTTCTGAACAAAAAAAAGATTTTCATTTAGCAAATGATAAGAATTTGATGTATTGAACCATCCATTTTTGTTTGGCGATGTGTTTATTTCGTTTATGATTTTTAATGCCATTGATGAAGCATCAAAATATTCAACATTTCTTAGTCCATCACCCAAAGACGAAGTGAAAGTTTGTTTCTCTCCATTAATTATTATATCAATGGAGATATTATCAATATCAGAAGAGCTAAAAATCCCAACATTACATATATCTTTCGACAGTATACCATAGATAAGTTTCAATAACGACGTTTTACCAATGCCATTTCTTCCACATATAGAGGTTAAAGCTGAGTTTATCGTAATATCAGCATCTTCAAAGAGTGGTACATTCTTAATGGATAAACTACATATTTTAATATTAAACTTTTTCCTGTTTGCCACATGATTCCAATAATCAGCTAATTTTGCCATTTTAATTGTTTCTATTGACATGTAGTTACCCCCGCTAAAACAGAATCTGCATAATTGTTGACGACGCTTATCAGATTCTTTTCATTTTCATGATAAAGTGCTCTATGCGCAGTTTTTAGATTATTTTTTTTCATCGTATTGAACACATCTGCTTTACTGGGGTCACTCTTCAAGAAAAATAGAGATATTATAAAGTCTCTGATGAGTAAGGAAGTACCAGTCATTACTCTTGATACAGCCCTAAAATTAAATTCTTCCAATAACTCCTTTACTTCATCTTTATTTTCACAATAAAACAATCCATCCAACACTCCCTCTTCTCTGAAAACGAATCTACCACTTTCAAAGCGGTAAAAGAAATCACTAAGGCTATCGTCTAAATTATAATTCGATTTTAAAATGGTTGAAAAAAAATAAAGCCATGAAGTTAAAGTGGCTTTTGTTATATGAACCTTACTTTCTTCACTATCAATCTTTTTCTTTGCCTTACTTAATATTAAAATGGATTTTTTTACTAGTTCTATGATTGAATTATCAAAAGGCTCATCTTCACGAGCCCTGTCGTTTAATTGCTTTTCTGTATAAGAAGCAATCAATGAATCCTTCTCAAGCATGTAGCAAAGTTTAATGAAAAGATCATGGTATGCCATCCTTTGATTACTAAAGCCTAGAAAGTGCTTGTCAAGCCCACAATCCGACATATAATCTACGAGAGATTTTATCTGGTTTCTTAAATCGCCAACATAAGCATTTCTCTTTTCTGCTGAAGTTAATTTAAGAGATTCATTCAATCTGTTGAATAGTTCACCGGGCTCTCCCTGATTGTATTCAACAATCTCAAATACTCGAATGGCATACCGTTCAAATCTGTTTTTTATTCTTTGAGGTAATTTATCAAAAGTTAATCCATCTAATTCTTTGATATCATCATCAATAGGTTCAATTAATCCATTTATTTTGAATTTATTATACATGAAATCTCTTATGGCACTTAATCGTTGCTGTCCATCGAGAACTTCTTGAATATAGGAATCTTCATTTAAAATAACATGGACAGGTGGAACCTGCCACCCTCTTAGAATAGTATCGATTAAAAGTTTTTTCTTCGGAAGTTGCCAGACTTCCGCCCTCTGGAAATCGGGTTGGAGATCTAGACTTCCTTCATGAATCCTAGAAAATATAGTCCTCAAATCTGGATCTGTAGTATTTATTTTCATTTCATTAACTCCCAGAATGCTTTATCACGCATTTTCCTAACTTTTTTATTTCCATCTATATACAGGCTAAAATGCTTCTCAAGTTGTCGTATCTGGCCCATTAAAGACTCCTGCTCACTTTTATCGTCAATGTTAAATACCGCCTTAATGTCCGAATTCCTAATCTCAGAAACTCGATGAATTACCCAAGTGAGAATATAAGAAGCATAATTATTCTCGCCTGTTTTAAAGTGAGTAATTTCTTGTGTTGATAGAATCGCCCCTACACCATATTCACGGCCTTCTTTAAGGATTTTACGCAAGCTGGCAAAATCCTGGCGCATAAAGTTATCGGCTTCATCAACCAGAATCATTTTGGTTAACTGGCGATAATCACCTCGCACCGTCGGTTTCCCACGCTTTTGCATCTGCGCATAAAAAAGATCCAGTGTCAGTGCAACTACCAGGTTTTGAATCTCTGATGGATAACCAGCGAGTTCGATAACTGTGACTCCATCAACCAGATCGTACAAACTGGTCATCTTCTCTGGATCCGTTTCAAAAATCTGGAAACCAGCCAGATTATAAAGTGCAGCATATAATGAATCTTCGTCGACCTTCTCTTGTGCCAGGTACTGCTGCCACACATCTTCAATAGTCGGTGCTACACGATTCCATGTTGATCGATCATGAGGCACTATTCCTGCTAAGTCATAGCACTCCATTATTAACGTAACCAGCTTCATGCGTTGTTTTACGCCAAGGTTATACGCTTTGCCCATCGTTTCAGCGAATGCCATGGCCGTATGCCTCGGTAACATGGGCATATCACCAAATAACGATAACGGATTGTAAGGTAACAACGATAGCTGATACCTCTTAGCTCCCGTAGCTTCAAGAAACGCATCATCCACATAGTCGGATTTATAGTCGAAGATCAACAAGCCAATCGGTTTACCGTCAACGTTGTAGGACTGATTGCGCATCAGTTGCGTAACCAGCGATTTAGTAAACTGGGTTTTCCCGGTGCCCATTGTTCCAATAATGCCGGTATTAGTATTCATGAACTTAGCGGTGTTGGTTGGTTCCCAGTACAATGGATTCTGACGCACAGCATCATGACCAAACAAGATCTGTAATGGTGTATTGCGGACATTACTGGGGGTTAGTGCCGATGCTTCAGGTTGTGGAAGCTCCAGCGCAGAAATGGGCGGCGGCTCAGTTGTTGTTGCTACCTGTACTGGGTGTGAAGAATTGACATCACACTCTGGTTTGAGCAGATATTTTTCCGGCACCCGATAGCGTTCAGCTAGTGGAGGTTGATCACCTTGTGCTGCAATTAACGATGGAAGCAATGAATAGGGGATTTCGATCTGTAGAATATTCTCTGCCGTTTCTTTATAAGAGAGATCAAAACAGGTTCCGCTGTCTACATGAGCTACCACAAAGCCTTCTGCATAATCAGCAAGCTCACCTAACTGATAGTCGCCAGTGAGCCACCATTCACGTCGTTCCAGCAGAGGGGATAGCTTGTCGTTATCCAGTACACCATACAGACGCAACTTCTCTACCTGCATTAATACTTGGCGGATAAAAAGTGCCCGGTATAGTTGTGATGCTAGAGTTTTCGGCCCAAGAATATCTTGCTGTAAATAGCGTTTTAGCTCGCGGGCCTGCTGCCCCGCATGGTTGTAATCGGGGCGAGCTCCTGTTTTTACTTCAAGTGGTAACAGATACAGGTTGTTATCTTTGAAACCGACAAAGAGCACATCGTCAGAGATCGCTCCTTTCTGATAACCCTGTAAATGGCGCGATAAATCGCTTTCTTTCATTCTCAGCCCGACGTTGCCGGACACGCGGATCATCTCAGCTACTGACAGTGGAATCCAGCAAATATCTGACTGGAGCAGCATAGACTGTACGAATTTGTATGCACCGATAATGCCGTGTTTTTCTTTGCGCTCCTTTTCATTTGAACGCAACATTTTTAACAGCCACTCACCGTTAAAGGCATTAAATTCAGCAAGTAGTTGCTGGCTATCAACGGTGGATTGTCCTGTTTGAAGGAGACGCAGGAACAACTCAACCTGTTTTGTGACAGTTACGGCGTCATAACCAGCACAACTGGTGTACTGGTCAGAGTAATGAATTAGTACGACATCTTTTTGACTAGTAAAGAAATCGAGTGTGACCTTAGGGTCGATAATTGTGGTCCAGAGAGAGCTATCATAAGAGCGATTCAGCAGTTGCTTAAAGTTACCGCTCACAGCCAGACTAATTCCCTGACCGTGATACTGGCTGTTGCTCTGCCGTGCCGGTTGCCACAGACAGCCTAACAAGCGGGCGAGACGCAGGGCGCAAGACGATTCAGTATCGACATTACGCAGACCAAACGCGGTAAAGTAAGCATCGCCTTGTGTTTCAGCCCCTTCGCCTGCAATCAAGCCATGACATAAAACCCCGCTGGCAGCATCCTCAATGCGAATTTGGCGGCAATCAACCGGTGCGGTGTTGGTGAAAAATGCGAGATGGGCGTAAGCCAGTTGATCGCTTTCCGGTGGCAGGATAAATTTGCTGAATGTTAAGCGACTGCGAAGCAGATCGATCAACATATCGGCTTCAGAACGCCACGCACCGCTGTTCAGACCAAGATCATTTTTAAGTTGTTCATAGCTGCCGCTTTCGGCAAAGCGGTCAAAGGCATTGGGTAGCAGACGTTCGTCATAGCAGTTTACGTGTATCGAAATTGCGTTATCTTTTTCCTGCTTAAAATAATCTACCAGTCCCAGGAATAGCTCTCTGGCTTCTCCCATATTAATAGCATTAATAACCAGGGCATTATTTCCTGCACTCTGGAACAGCCGAGAATAGGCATCTGTAAATTCGTTTAGCTTGTCTTTCACCAGACGCTTAACATATTCGTGGCTCATCTGGCGCTGGGGAACAATATCTATCCAGAAGCGGTTTTCTACCATCGGTTGTAACTGTGCGTATTCATGTTCGCTATGATACACAAATGGCATTAGGCCAGAGACGACCAGACGATCTAGAGTAATCTCTGGTAATGAAGCGAAGGAAGCTGATGTGGGGTATCCGGGCTCGGCGATAATAGTTTCAGCTAGCTGTAAATGATAAGCCATTACCAATGGGTGCAGAGGCGAGAGACGTTCATAATCGTCGCCGCGGCAAATCCCCAGATGTAACAGACGTTTTTCCTGGATGGTTAATGCTCTGCTTAGACTGATTTGCTGTAATGCCTGTTCAAAAGTAGCGATCATGTGACTGACTAATACACGATATTCTGCTGACCATGACACCAGACTCGGCAGGGTATTTCGACGTTGATAGTAAACGAACAATTGGTGGTACGCATTATGGAGGTCGGGATAGCTCGCCAGAAGCTCATCCAGTGCAAACTCACTACCATTACTGCCAGTGCTGAGCAGATTACGCTCGATCAGGGCGTACTCTTGCATAAGCAACTGCTGGCGAACACCAACCACATTATGTTCGATATTGTCCAGGATGACGCGACCTTTCAACTTGTTCCAGGTTGCATTCCCTTCTTCTTTAAAGAGTTTATTGAAACGACCCTGATCAAAAAGCAGAGGCAGTGTTAATCCTTCCTCTGCTCCTGGACCTTCGATGTTAAACAGTAAACGGGAGTCACCTGAAATCAAGGTAAATTTGATCAGCTCACTTTGATTCGCCAGCGTTTCAAAATTAACGAGTGCATAATGGCGGCAATCAACATCATCACTTTCTTCATCAAGTAAACAGGTCTTGTCGCCGAACTCTGCAATACGTAACTCATTATCTTCCAGTTGCAGAGTTAATTGACCTTTACCAGGTTCAATACGATAACAATGCTGGATTTCATTAAGCCAGAATTGCCCTTGTTCAACTAACAGCAGGCGAAACTTGTACTCTTCTGCTGAGTTATTGCGGTTAATGATTTCGAGGCTAAAGAAGCAGGGCCGACCATCAAAAGGCACTGATGCCAGTATCTTAGAGTTTCTCCCCCCGAGCCGGCTAGTACGCCAGAATCGTTCTTTCTGTAACGGACGATGATGAGCAATTTTTACCTGATTGTCCTGAAGGTCGTTACCCTGGAAGATAAACTCCAGCTCAACTTGTGACTGCCCCGGTAGAACCTGAACCAGGACACTGATATCTCGTTTACCTGCTTTACTGGTGCTTTTGGCTCTTTGCCAGACCTCACCGTTTTCAGCAGTAATGTTTTCCAACACCAGTTTCTGTTCACTGTTTTGTGCTTTTTCATTCAGGTAGACGGAGAAATCAAGCTCACGCCAATCGTCATTGTCAACGAAATGCTCCTGAATGAATTTTGCACTAAATTCAGTTAGTACATTCTCCAGTTGCCCGCTGTAGCGTTCAACACTGTCCTCTATCTGGCGATATAACTTTTGGTTTTCATTGAGCCGGGCGCGCAACTGCTTATCACTAAAATTCAGCAGGTTATTATCGTTGAATAACTTTAGCTCTGAGAAATCCAGATTGCCGTCGTCCAGCAGACGGTATAACGATGAAAATCCAAAAACCGTAGCGCCTTCATCCAATATTGTTGTCAACTGATCGCCCAGCAAACAGCGGGATACTTGAGAACGGGCGCTGTCCGTTGTGATTAACTTTTCGAGCTGGTGACGGAAGGTTTCTGGATGCCAGATAGCATCCGGTGCAGCGACATCTTTGGTACTATTGAGTAAGGTATCCAGCATGCTGTTGTGGATAATCAACAACGCTGTCTGGGCAAAAATGCCATTGCGGCCAGAAACCTGATCGCGTAAATGAGAAATATAGTTTTCTGTGAATGCAGGGGTAGTGGTGCCGTGCAGTACCGGAATAAGCTGGATATTATTACATTGGACGTAGGTAAGAAATTGCTCCGGTGCAATTTCTAGTTTATTTCCATTTGCTAAAGAGTCGAAAGCCTTCCAGAGCTTTAAGGCGTTATCCGGATCGGGAGATTTAAACTGGTAGCGCTCACCAGGCTGGATGATGCTGCTAACCCATTCAATGAAGGTTTCTGCCAGATAGGTTTCATACTGTTTTACGGACATATACGGCGTCTCCACTGTCACTCATTCTCTCCACATTTCCCATGCGTTCATAAAACGCAACCAGCATTTGTGTAGACTGGTTATCCAGATAAAATCCGCGTTGCTCAAAACCACGTAGCAGCTCATGCAGACGGAGTTTTTTGTTTTTACCCACGGTAAGGTTAGTTAGTAGCAGTAGTCGATCCTGGTTCAGTACCAGCACTTTCCCCGCTCGGCCACGAACCTGAATGAAGTCAGTGCAAATCTGGCTTTCCAGCTCGTTGATGTATTTGCGATTTACCGCTGCTCGCTCGGTTTTCTTACCCTGAAACTGTTCAACGGCAACAGATAACAGCTGTTTAAAGGCATCTTCCAGGTTTGTAGCACGATCGCGTTCAGGAAGGTCTCGCTCCTCCTTACTAATGAACTTCTGTATATAATTATTGAGTTCATTTAGTACTCGATTCGATGTATCTGAATAACCTAAGCAATCTTGATATACCTGCCAAAGAGGGCGCTTTTCCTCACCTTTTACTTGTAATACCTCTAATGCAGAGAGTACGGGGAATAATTTTTCACTTTGGCGGGCAAACCACTTATAGCCGAAGAGCTTTATTTTATCTCGTTCGGAGCTAGCTTTTTCAGTATCGAGGATAAAGAACAATGATTTACTCTGCGGCTCGCCGTCTTGCCAGTTGTCCAGATTGAGCGCCAGTTGTGCGCACCAACTAAAGGCATACAAACGTAGAGTATTGGTCAGCTCCTGCAAAAGATATTGTGGGTGCTCTGCCAGAAACGCCAAATCAGACTGAAAACACGTTACCAGATAGGGTAAATAAGGTTGTTCTTTTGCAAATGGCCCCTCACCCAGTCGGATTAATTTTTTATTGAGCTTATTCAGCATCTCTTTTTCAATAAAATTCAACTTATCTTGTATCGGGTTATTAAGGCTAAAATCTCTCATCAAATTGGCAAACAGTGTTCCAAGGCGTTTGTCGGCAGTCGAGCCTGCACTTATCTTTTCACCATCAAACTGAGCGTGGAACAGCAAGAACAGCGGGGAGACACGAAAAATATCCTGACTGGAAAAATACATCCGTTCCAGCACGGACAAGAACGCAGGTTCATCGATCAATATTTGCAGATGAGTTTTACAATCCTCGCGAAACTGCTCGAGACTGTATGTATCGATTTTATACTTCACGGCATAGCTCAGTACTAAACCTGTGACGATTTGCCAGTCAATATTGTTATTCTTATTACGTATTGGAAGGTAGCTATCCAGCTGGTTATTACTAACTTTTAAATTTGTTGCAATGGGATACATGATGTTATCCCTCCATGCCGCTGATAGTAATCATGTCATCGTCCGCTCTTGCACTATAGACCCGCTTTAGGCCATCATAAAACTTGATTTCGCTGCTGGATTTTGCCTTTTCTGCGATTAGTTCAACGATTTCGTCCAGTAAGACAATCGCACTTTTATCATACTTATTAGGGCGATAGCCATTATTTAGTTTGCTCAATAGCTCAAATAAATTAAGACCGATCCGAATCGGATCTAGCGGATCTTGTCCTACTTTTAAATAGATATCGAAACAAGTTGTATGGGCTGTATTTTTCTTGAGAATTGAATCCCAGTCCGGTTTCAGCGCAACAGGTGCTGTGATTTTAATCCCACCAAATTCGCCTAAAAAGAACTCTTCTTTTTGGGTACTCAGTTCAGGTGCTTTACGGTTTGCGTAACGCTGAATACCAGCGATAAGCTCGAAAGAGTAAAAGCGGTTTAGTGTTCTTTTTTGTTCCGGATCTGCGGTATAGTTTTTATGCAGATGCCAAATCTCTGAATAACGCTCAAAGAGCGCTTCTTTAAAGAATACAGAGAACCTTTTGTGATAGTTATTCCCTAAAGATTCATGTTGTAGTAGCCAGAAAAGTCTAATTAATGAAGCTGCGTCACCAGGCTTAACACATTGACGATCAAACGTAAGATGTAATTTCGCAAGTGTACTCAGAAAATCATCCAGTTCGGGATCAACTAATCCAAGCTCATAGCGCAAAATAAATTGATCAATCTCGTATGTATGCAATCTGGCAGGATCAAAATCAGAAACCTTTTTAATTAGATCATTCTCTGCACCATTAAACAGATTATCAAACAGGTACCCAGGCCCTGTCAGCAGGTGGTGTAAAAAATCCAATAAGGTTCTTGTGGTAACAAATTGATCTTTTATTAATCGGGCTTTAAATAGCTGTGTTATTAAAACATTCTGAACACCGGGCATGCACAGTAGTTTAAAGTTAGCAACGGTTTTTAAATCATGTCCTATTGATTCATCACGTTGATAAATTGTGTAAAACAGGTTTTTGTCGTCATTCCCCGTTAATTGATTCATTAATTTTTTGATAAAAGGGGAGTATTCCCGCTCTTCGTCAAACTCGAACTTTGGATAATGTTCGAAATCAAAAAATATACAATTTTCGTTGCGGTAAGGACGCTGGCCTTCCTGTTGCGCTGACAAGAATGAGTCAATAGCAGCACGGATAGCCATATGGGACTCAGAACCTTCTCTGGCAAAATTGGCTAGCATCCCGGTGTTGATACCGATGAGGAGCGGGTATGATTGCGAATGATGATTTTCAAATAAATCATTCAGTGCATCGATAGCCGATTGTTGAGGCGCAAAGCTATGTGTCGCATCCAGATGGAAACTAAACTTCTGTTGATATTGTGGATCTGACTTACAGCGGGTTAAAATTTCGGATTTCCCGTCTCCACTACTTCCGCATAGAAAAATGATCTCACCGGGAGTAGCTGTATCCAGATAACGCTGTAACTCTTCTTCAATCTCTTGTTTAACAAAGAGTTGTTCTTTTAGCTCATCGAACACATCCTTTTGCCGATGAGTTTCTGTGGTTACGGAAAACGAAGATGACTTCGCAAGTACACCTAACGCTTTACGTAATGTGATCGCGCTCATAACTTCATGTTCTCTAAAGAAAGAATATCCTTATTCTATACAAGCTAACAATTGAGCACCATATGCCTTTTTCTCCAGGTACGTTCAATACTCTGCAGAACTACCTGAAACCAATGCGCGGACAGCTACCATCATGAAATTGTTGCAACTTTGACCAACGAGCCTACTTAACAAAGTGTGACGGTAGGCTCTATTTTTGTTACACAGCTTTAGCGCTTTAACGACGCAAAAATTTTGGCAAAATCAAACGGGCTAATCACTTTCTCGCGATTTACATCTAGAAAATCCGCCCACCACTGCAACATCAATCTTCTCTCATCCAAATGTTCTGCCTTATGGATATAAGCCGCTCGAACGGAGTTACGTTCCATATGGCTCATCTGACGCTCTACCGCATCCCTCGACCACAGCCCTGACTCAATCAGCGAGCTACATGCCATAGTCCTGAAACCATGCCCACAAACCTCTACCCTAGTGTCATAACCCATAACGCGCAGCGCCTTGTTCACCGTGTTTTCACTCATCGGTTTACGCGGATCATGATCGCCAATGAAAACAAAATCGCGCTCGCCACTAAGCTTGTGAACCTGTTTGAGGATTGCCAGAGCCTGATGAGACAATGGCACCAGATGAGGTGTGCGCATTTTAGAACCACGTTGAGAGTGCTTCACTCCTTCGATAGCTTCTCGTTCTGCCGGTATCGTCCACATTGCCGTATCGAAATCGATCTCAGACCAGCGGGCAAAGCGCAATTCACTGGAACGAATGAAGATTAATAAGGTTAGCTCAACAGCCAGGCGGGTCAAAGGGCGTCCCGTGTAACCGTCAATTCGGTGGAGCAGTTCAGGTAGACGTTTCAGCTCAAGTGCAGGGCGATGGACACGGTTACTGGAAGCAACTGCGCCAGCCATCTCTTGAGCCGGGTTGTAATCAATCAGCCCACTTTGTACCGCATAGCGCATGATTGCTGTGGTTCTCTGCTGAAGGCGAGAAGCAACTTCAAAGCGGCCTGTCGCTTCCACGATTTTTATGGGTGCAAGCAGGTCACGAGTTTTTAGCTCTTCGATACTTCGTCTGCCAATTGCCGAGAACAAATTGTCCTCTAAGCTCTTCAATACCCTTCGGCTGTGTTCTTCGGACCATTTCTTATTAGTAGCGTGCCATTCTCTGGCAACTGACTCGAAGGTAATAGCCTCTTTCGCCTGTTCTTCTTTCACAGCACGTTTATGCTCGCGAGGGTCGATTCCAGCAGCAACAAGTCTCCTAGCCTCTTCTCTTTTTTGACGGGCATCAGCCAGTGAAGTTTCAGGGTAAACACCGAAAGCCATCAGGTGTTGCTTGCCACCGAAGCGAAAGCGGAACCGCCAGTATTTTGAGCCGTTGGGATGAATCAGCAAAAACATGCCATCCCCATCGACTAGGGTGTACTCCTTTTCCTGCGGTTTCGCAGAACGTACTTTAGTATCTGTCAGAGCCATAAAAGTTCTCCTTCCATGTGCCGCTGTGAGTATACAACCATTATCGAACCAGCATATATACTCGGTTCTATACTCACAAGCGACTTGATGTGGGTTGACTCAGATTGACTTCTGTTGAAAGGAAAATCGCGGAAGGCCTTGTATGACGGGGATTTCAGGCATAAAAAAAGACCTCAGTTGAGGTCCATTTACATGCTTTTGGTGCCGAAGGCCGGACTCGAACCGGCACGTATTTCTACGGTTGATTTTGAATCAACTGCGTCTACCGATTTCGCCACTCCGGCACGGAAGGGATGCGGAAAACGTTGTGGATTATACCTGTCATGCGCCACCATGCAAGCGCCAGCGTGTGTCTGGCTCGCTAAGTGTTGAAAATTTCAGCATTACCTTTCTTACCTGTAACCATCATCACAGTTTGCCCCCTCCTTAATCCCCCCTTCTGCGAAGCGTCCCGTTTCCCCATGCTCTACACTTCCAGTTCAACACCACACTGAGGGAAACACGATGTCGATGATAAAAAGCTACGCTGCAAAAGCGGCGGGCAGCGAACTCGAACTCTATGAATATGATGCGGGCGAGCTTAAGCCGGAAGATGTCGAAGTCCAGGTCGATTACTGCGGTATCTGCCATTCTGATTTGTCGATGATCGACAACGAATGGGGATTCTCTCAGTATCCGCTGGTTGCCGGGCATGAGGTGATTGGTCGCGTGGCGGCGCTCGGCAGCGCGGCGCAGGATAAAGGTCTGAAGGTTGGTCAGCGCGTCGGCGTTGGCTGGACAGCGCGCAGCTGCGGGCACTGCGATGCCTGTATCAGCGGCAATCAGATTAACTGTCTGGAAGGGTCTGTTCCCACAATTCTTAATCGCGGCGGCTTTGCCGAGAAGCTGCGGGCCGACTGGCAGTGGGTGATCCCGTTGCCGGAGAGTATCGATCTGGCGGCAGCTGGCCCATTACTGTGCGGCGGCATCACGGTGTTCAAACCGCTACTTATGCACCATATCACCGCCACCAGCCGCGTCGGGGTGATCGGCATCGGCGGCCTGGGGCATATCGCCATTAAGCTGTTACACGCGATGGGTTGCGAAGTGACCGCGTTCAGCTCCAATCCGGCGAAAGAGCAGGAAGTGCTGGTAATGGGGGCGGATAAAGTCGTCAACAGCCGCGATCCGGATGCGCTAAAAGCGCTGGCGGGCCAGTTCGATCTCATTATTAACACGGTTAACGTCGATCTCGACTGGCAGCCCTATTTTGAAGCGCTGGCCTACGGCGGTAACTTCCATACCGTCGGTGCGGTGCTGAAGCCGCTGCCGGTTCCGGCGTTCACCTTAATAGCCGGCGATCGCAGCATCTCCGGTTCGGCAACAGGTACGCCGTTCGAACTGCGCAAACTGATGAAGTTTGCCGGGCGCAGCAAGGTGTCGCCCACCACCGAACTGTACCCGATGTCGCAAATTAACGAAGCAATCCAACATGTACGTGACGGCAAAGCCCGCTACCGCGTAGTGCTTAAAGCAGACTTCTGATCGTCTTTGCCGGGTGGCGTAAGCTTCCCGGCTATTCTCCCCGCTATTCCAGACAGGTTAAATTCTCCTCACAATCTCCGCAATTTAGCGGTGAAGAGTGCGTCACGGTTGCCTATACTCCAGGCAGGATAAATGGAGGAAATCTCAATGAGCGCACCCCTGCTAATTGCCCGCACGCCGGACACCGAACTGTTTTTATTGCCAGGCATGGCCAACCGTCACGGGCTGATTACCGGCGCGACCGGGACCGGTAAAACCGTCACGCTACAGAAGCTGGCCGAATCGCTGTCCGAGATTGGCGTACCGGTATTTATGGCCGATGTGAAAGGTGACTTGACCGGCGTAGCCGAGGAAGGACAAGCCTCTGACAAGCTGCTCGCCCGCCTGAAAAATATCGGTATTACTGACTGGCAACCGCATGCTAATCCGGTCACGGTGTGGGATATCTTCGGCGAAAAAGGTCATCCCGTGCGGGCCACGGTATCTGACCTCGGTCCGCTGCTGCTGGCCCGTCTGCTGAACCTCAACGACGTGCAGTCCGGCGTGCTGGATATAATCTTCCGCATTGCCGATGACCAGGGTCTGTTGCTGCTCGATTTCAAAGACCTGCGGGCCATCACCCAGTACATTGGCGATAACGCTAAATCCTTCCAGAATCAGTACGGCAATATCAGTAGCGCCTCGGTCGGGGCGATCCAGCGCGGACTGCTGTCGCTGGAGCAGCAGGGAGCGGCACACTTCTTTGGCGAACCGATGCTGGACATCAAAGACTGGATGCGTACCGATGCCAACAGCAAAGGGATGATTAATATCCTCAGCGCCGAGAAGCTCTACCAGATGCCAAAACTGTACGCCGCCAGCCTGCTGTGGATGCTCTCCGAGCTGTATGAACAGTTGCCGGAAGCGGGCGATCTGGAAAAACCAAAACTGGTGTTTTTCTTCGATGAAGCACACCTGCTGTTCAACGATGCTCCACAGGTGCTGCTGGATAAAATCGAACAGGTGATCCGCCTGATCCGCTCGAAAGGGGTCGGCGTGTGGTTCGTCTCACAAAACCCGTCGGATATTCCGGACAACGTGCTTGGTCAGTTGGGAAACCGCGTGCAGCACGCCCTGCGCGCGTTCACGCCGAAAGATCAGAAAGCGGTGAAAAGCGCGGCGCAAACCATGCGCGCCAACCCGGCATTTGATACCGAAAAAGCCATTAAGGAGCTGGGAACCGGTGAGGCGCTGGTGTCGTTTCTGGACGCCAAAGGCAGCCCGTCGGTGGTTGAACGAGCAATGGTGATTGCGCCATGCTCACGGATGGGACCGGTGACGGATGACGAGCGCAACGGGCTGATTAATCACTCTTCGTTGTACGGCAAATATGAAGAAGATATTGACCGCGAGTCCGCCTATGAACGTTTGCAGCAAGGCGTGCAGGCCAGTACCGAGCAGCAAAATACGCCTCCCGCCAACGGTAAAGCCGTCGATGTGGACGGCGGTATTCTCGGTGGGTTGAAGGATATTCTGTTTGGCAGCACCGGACCGCGCGGCGGTAAGCGCGATGGCGTGGTGCAGAGCGTGGCGAAAAGCGCGGCGCGACAGGTTACCAATCAGATAATTCGCGGCATGTTGGGGAGTTTGATGGGCGGGAGAAAACGCTAGCCCCGTGTTACGTTGCCGGATGGCGGTGTAAACGCCTTATCCGGCCTACGGGTCCGGAGTAGGCCTGAAAAGCGCAACGCCATCAGGCCTACGATTACTGTGATTACGACTTACGCAGCATCAGCCACAGGCTTATCAGGAAGAAGCTGGCGCTTGGCAGCAGCGCACCGATAATCGGCGGAATGCCGTACACCAGCGTCAGCGGGCCAAAGATTTGGTCCAGCACATAGAACACAAAGCCAAAGCTAATCCCTGTCACCACGCGCACGCCCATCGGGACGCTACGCAGCGGACCAAAGATAAACGACAGCGCCATCAGCATCATGACCGCTACAGACAGCGGCTGGAAGACTTTGCTCCACATATTGAGCTGGTAGCGTCCGGCATCCTGGCCGCTCGACTTCAGGTACTTCACGTAGTTATGCAGACCGCTAATCGACAGCGCGTCAGGATCCAACGCCACAACGCCGAGCTTGTCGGGTGTCAGGTTGGTTTTCCAGGTGCCGCTCACCGTTTGCGAGCCGGTGATTTGCTTCGGATCGGTCAGGTTGGATTCATCCACCTGCGACAAACGCCAGACCTTCTGCTCCGGGTCAAACGTCGCGCTCGCAGCGTAGCGTACAGACTGCAGACGGCGCTTGTCGTTAAACGAGTAGATGCTAATCCCGCCTAACTCGGCGTCGCCTTTCACCCGCTCGATGTAGACAAAGCTGTCACCGTCTTTCGCCCACAACCCCTGCTGGGTAGAAAGCAGCGAGCCGCCGTACATCTGCTGCGCACGGTAGTTACGCGCCATCTGTTCGCCTTGTGGCGCGACCCATTCGCCGATAGCCATCGTCAGCAGCACCAGCGGAATCGCGGTTTTCATCACCGACAACGCCACCTGCATACGGGTAAAGCCGGAAGCCTGCATCACCACCAGTTCACTGCGCTGGGCCAGCATGCCCAGCCCCAGCAATGCCCCCAGCAGCGCCGCCATCGGGAAGAAGATCTGGATATCTTTCGGCGCACTGAGCAGGGTATACAGCCCGGCGCCCATCGCATCGTAGCTCCCCTGCCCGGCTTTTTTCAGCTGGTCAACGAACTTGATGATCCCGGAGAGCGACACCAGCATGAACAGCGTCATCATGATGGTGGTGAAAATGGTTTTACCGATATAGCGGTCAAGTACACCAAAAGGCTGCATTATACCGCTCCTTTACGCATAAAACGGGCACGCAAGCGGCGCATCGGCACCGTATCCCAGAGGTTAAGCACAATCGCCAGCGCCAGATATGCCAGGTTAACCGTCCACATCCAGAACACTGGATCCAGCTTACCTTTACCGCCGTTCGACTTCAGCGACGTCTGAACCAGGAAGAACAGCAAATAGAGCAGCATTGCTGGCAGCATCGACAGCACGCGCCCCTGACGCGGGTTCACCACGCTCAGCGGTACAACCATCAGCGCCATCATAAATACGGTGAATACTAACGTGATACGCCAGGTCAGCTCCGCGCGGGCACGATCGGTGTCGGTCGTCCACAGCGTACGCATGTTCATCTGGTCGGTATCGTTTGGATCCAGTGCCACGGCCTGATGACCGATAATCGCCTGATAATCCTGGAAGTCGGTAATGCGGAAATCGCGCAGCAGCGCGGTACCTTCGAAGCGCGTCCCCTGGTTCAGCGTCACGACCTGAGAGCCATCACGCATCTGGGTAAGATGTCCGGAATCGGCTACGACGACCGAAGGACGAGCGTTGCCTTTCGGGCGGATTTGCGCGAGGAACACGTCTTTGAAGTTGCTGCCGTCAACACTTTCGATAAACAGCACCGAACTGCCGTTGGTAGCCTGCTGGAATTGCCCCTGAGCAAGCGCCGCCATACCGGGGTTCGCTTTCGCCTCCGCCAGGACTTCGTCCTGATGTCTGGAGGACCACGGCCCGGCCCACATCACGTTGACCGCCGCAATAATACTGGTAAACAGCGCCAGCACCATCGCCGCTTTCACGAGCACTGCCTTGCTCAGCCCGCAGGCGTGCATGACCGTAATTTCGCTTTCGGTATACAGTTTGCCCAGCGTCATCAACAGCCCGAGGAACAGGCTTAAGGGCAAGATAAGTTGCGCCATTTCTGGCACGCCCAGCCCCAGCAGCGAGAGCACCAGATTTGCCGGGATATCACCGTCAACCGCCGCACCAAGGATCCTGACCAACTTTTGACAAAAGAAGATCAAAAGCAGGATGAATAGGATCGCAAGTTGGCTTTTGAGCGTTTCCCGAACCAGATATCTTATGATTATCACTTTAAATACGCCCGTAAAAACCCGTCTTTTGCCGGAATTTAGCTTGTTTCATGGCTTAAACGTCATTTATTCTCTTGAGTCGTCGAAATCGTCGCTAAGATCATTATACTCAACGGATCCACCTCTCAGAAATTGTTCTGACGTGCCAATGCCGTAATAACGTTAAGATTAACACGAAGTCACCGCAACAGCGGGTATGAGTTACGAAAGCTTGCAATTCTATCCGTAGCCACCGCCGTTGTCTTTAAGATTCAGGAGCGTAGTGCATGGAGTTCAGTGTAAAAAGCGGTAGCCCGGAGAAACAGCGGAGTGCGTGCATCGTCGTGGGTGTCTTTGAACCACGCCGCCTCTCTCCGATTGCAGAGCAGCTCGACAAGATCAGCGACGGGTACATCAGCGCACTGCTGCGTCGCGGCGAACTGGAAGGCAAACCGGGTCAAACCCTGTTGCTGCACCATGTTCCTAACGTTCTGTCTGAGCGAATTCTCCTTATTGGTTGTGGCAAAGAGCGCGAACTTGATGAGCGCCAGTACAAGCAGGTCATTCAGAAAACCATCAATACCCTGAATGATACAGGCTCAATGGAAGCCGTCTGCTTTCTGACTGAGCTGCACGTCAAAGGGCGCAATAACTACTGGAAAGTGCGTCAGGCCGTTGAGACGGCACAGGAAACGCTGTACAGCTTTGATCAACTGAAGACCAACAAAAGCGAGCCACGTCGCCCGCTGCGTAAAATGGTCTTCAATGTGCCGACCCGCCGCGAGCTGACCAGCGGTGAGCGTGCGATCCAACACGGTCTGGCGATCGCCGCCGGCATTAAAGCGGCAAAAGATCTTGGCAACATGCCGCCGAACATCTGTAACGCCGCCTATCTGGCCTCTCAGGCGCGCCAGCTGGCAGACAGCTACAGCAAAAATGTTGTGACCCGCGTAATCGGCGAGCAGCAGATGAAAGAGCTGGGCATGCACTCTTATCTGGCCGTCGGTCACGGCTCGCAGAACGAGTCGCTGATGTCGGTCATTGAGTACAAAGGCAATCCGTCCGAAGACGCGCGTCCGATTGTGCTGGTCGGTAAAGGGTTAACCTTTGACTCCGGCGGTATCTCCATCAAACCAGCCGAAGGCATGGATGAGATGAAGTACGACATGTGCGGCGCAGCAGCGGTATACGGCGTGATGCGCATGGTGGCCGAGCTTCAGCTCCCCATCAACGTTGTCGGCGTGCTGGCGGGCTGTGAAAACATGCCGGGTGGCCGCGCGTATCGCCCAGGCGACGTGCTGACCACGATGTCTGGACAGACCGTTGAAGTGCTCAATACGGATGCCGAAGGCCGTCTGGTGCTGTGCGACGTGTTAACCTACGTCGAGCGCTTTGAGCCAGAAGCGGTGATTGACGTCGCGACCCTGACCGGCGCGTGCGTGATTGCGCTGGGCCATCACATCACCGGCCTGATGTCGAACCACAACCCGCTGGCGCATGAGCTGATCGGTGCGTCCGAGCAGGCTGGTGACCGCGCATGGCGTTTGCCGCTGGGTGATGAATACCAGGAGCAGTTAGAGTCCAACTTTGCGGATATGGCGAACATCGGCGGACGTCCTGGCGGTGCCATTACCGCGGGCTGCTTCCTGTCACGCTTTACCCGTAAGTACAACTGGGCGCACCTGGATATCGCCGGTACCGCATGGCGTTCAGGGAAAGCCAAAGGCGCAACCGGTCGTCCGGTCGCGTTGCTGTCGCAGTTCCTGCTCAATCGTGCCGGTTTTAACGGCGAAGAGTGATGTAAAACGCCGGGTGGCGGCTTCGCCTTACCCGGCCTACAACATCACTCAACCGTAGGCCGGGTAAGCGTAGCGCCACCCGGCTTTGCATTTAAATCCACAACAAGAAGCCCCATATCATGAGAAACGCAACGTTCTATATTCTGGACAATGACAACACCGTCGATGGCTTAAGCGCCGTTGAACAACTGGTGTGTGAAATTGCCGCAGAACGTTGGCGTGCTGGCAAGCGCGTGCTGATCGCCTGTGAAAACGAAAAGCAGGCTCTTCGACTGGATGAAGCTCTGTGGGCGAGACCGGCAGAAAGTTTTGTTCCGCATAATCTGGCGGGAGAAGGCCCCAGAGGCGGCGCGCCGGTAGAGATTGCCTGGCCGGAGAAACGCAATAGCAGCCCGCGCGACCTGCTCATCAGTTTGCGCGTTGGCTTTGCAGATTTTGCCACCGCTTTCACAGAAGTGATAGACTTCGTTCCTTACGAAGATTCTTTGAAACAATCGGCACGCGATCGCTACAAAGCTTACCGCGTGGCTGGTTTTAACCTGAATACGGCAACCTGGAAATAATGGAAAAGACATACAACCCACAAGATATCGAACAGCCGCTTTACGAGCACTGGGAAAAGCAGGGCTATTTCAAACCTAACGGCGATGAAAGCAAAGAGTCCTTCTGCATCATGATCCCGCCGCCGAACGTCACCGGCAGTTTGCATATGGGTCATGCTTTCCAGCAAACCATCATGGATACCATGATTCGCTACCAGCGCATGCAGGGTAAAAACACCCTGTGGCAGGCCGGTACCGACCACGCGGGTATCGCTACCCAGATGGTGGTTGAGCGTAAGATTGCCGCTGAAGAAGGTAAAACCCGTCACGACTACGGTCGCGAAGCGTTTATCGACAAAATTTGGCAGTGGAAAGCGGAATCCGGCGGCACCATTACCCGTCAGATGCGCCGTCTCGGCAACTCCGTTGACTGGGAGCGCGAGCGCTTCACTATGGACGAAGGTCTTTCCAATGCCGTGAAAGAAGTCTTTGTTCGCCTGTACAAAGAAGATCTGATCTACCGTGGCAAGCGTCTGGTCAACTGGGACCCGAAACTGCGCACCGCTATTTCTGATCTGGAAGTGGAAAACCGCGAGTCTAAAGGCTCCATGTGGCACATCCGCTATCCGCTGGCTGACGGCGCGAAAACCGCAGACGGTAAAGATTACCTGGTCGTCGCCACCACCCGTCCGGAAACCGTACTGGGTGATACCGGCGTAGCCGTTAACCCGGAAGATCCGCGCTACAAAGATCTGATCGGCAAATTCGTTGTCCTGCCGCTGGTTAACCGTCGCATTCCGATCGTCGGCGATGAACACGCCGACATGGAAAAAGGCACCGGCTGCGTGAAGATCACCCCGGCGCACGACTTTAACGACTACGAAGTCGGGAAACGTCACGGCCTGCCGATGATCAACATTCTGACCTTTGACGGCGACATCCGCGAAACCGCGGAAGTATACGACACCAAAGGCGAAGAGTCCGACGTTTACTCCAATGAAATCCCGGCTGAGTTCCAGAAGCTGGAACGTTTTGCTGCGCGTAAAGCGGTGGTTGCCGCCGTTGATGCGCTGGGCCTGCTGGAAGAAATTAAACCACACGACCTGACCGTACCTTACGGCGACCGTGGCGGCGTGGTTATCGAACCGATGCTGACCGATCAGTGGTACGTCCGTGCCGACGTGCTGGCAAAACCGGCGGTTGAAGCGGTTGAAAACGGCGACATCCAGTTTGTACCGAAGCAGTACGAAAACATGTACTTCTCCTGGATGCGCGATATTCAGGACTGGTGTATTTCCCGTCAGCTGTGGTGGGGTCACCGTATCCCGGCATGGTATGACAACGACGGCAATGTCTACGTTGGCCGCACCGAAGACGAAGTGCGTCAGGAAAACAACCTCGGCGCCGACGTTGCTCTGCGTCAGGACGAAGACGTTCTCGATACCTGGTTCTCTTCTGCACTGTGGACCTTCTCTACGCTGGGCTGGCCGGAAAATACCGACGCGCTGCGTCAGTTCCACCCAACCAGCGTGATGGTTTCCGGCTTCGACATTATCTTCTTCTGGATTGCCCGCATGATCATGATGACCATGCACTTCATCAAAGATGAAAACGGCAAGCCGCAGGTTCCGTTCAAGACCGTCTACATGACCGGTCTGATTCGTGACGACGAAGGCCAGAAGATGTCCAAATCCAAGGGTAACGTGATTGACCCGCTGGATATGGTCGACGGTATCTCTCTGGCAGAACTGCTGGAGAAACGTACCGGCAACATGATGCAGCCGCAGCTGGCTGAGAAAATTGCCAAGCGTACCGAGAAGCAGTTCCCGGACGGCATCGAGCCGCACGGCACCGACGCCCTGCGTTTCACCCTGGCGGCGCTGGCCTCTACCGGTCGCGATATCAACTGGGACATGAAGCGTCTGGAAGGTTACCGTAACTTCTGTAACAAGCTGTGGAACGCCAGCCGCTTCGTGCTGATGAACACCGAAGATCAGGATTGCGGCTTCAACGGCGGCGAAATGACCCTGTCTCTGGCAGACCGCTGGATCCTCGCTGAATTCAACCAGACCATCAAAGCGTACCGCGAAGCGCTGGATAACTTCCGCTTCGATATCGCCGCGGGCATTCTGTACGAGTTCACCTGGAACCAGTTCTGCGACTGGTATCTGGAGCTGACCAAGCCGGTCATGAACGGTGGTTCCGAATCTGAACTGCGCGGCACCCGCAATACGCTGGTCACCGTGCTGGAAGGTCTGCTGCGCCTGGCGCACCCGATCATTCCGTTCATCACCGAAACCATCTGGCAGCGCGTGAAAGTGATTTGCGGCAACACTGCAGATACCATCATGCTGCAGCCGTTCCCGGAATATAACGCCGCACAGGTTGATGAAGCGGCGCTGGCTGATACCGAATGGCTGAAGCAGGCGATCGTCGCCGTACGTAACATCCGTGCGGAAATGAACATCGCCCCGGGCAAACCGCTGGAGCTGCTGCTGCGTGGTTGCAGCGCTGATGCGATGCGTCGTGTGAACGACAACCGCAGCTTCCTGCTGAACCTGGCACGTCTGGAAAGCATTACCGTGCTGCCAGCCGATGACAAAGGCCCGGTCTCCGTGACCAAAATCATCGACGGCGCCGAGCTGCTGATCCCGATGGCTGGCCTCATCAACAAAGAAGATGAGCTGGCACGTCTGGCGAAAGAAGTGGCGAAAATCGAAGGTGAGATTGCCCGTATCGAAGGCAAACTTTCCAACGAAGGTTTCGTTGCCCGCGCACCGGAAGCAGTTATCGCCAAAGAGCGTGAGAAGCTGGACGGTTACGCAGAAGCCAAAGCGAAGCTGATTGAACAGCAGGCGGTCATCGCTGCGCTGTAATCGCCTATGCCGGATAGCGCTGAGCTTATCCGGCAAACGGGCACCGTCAACGTAGGTCGGATAAGTCTAGCGCATCCGACACCACAGACGATAAAGCCTCTGACGCATATGCTCAGAGGCTTTTTATTGAATTATCCTCGCTTGCACTTCCCCTCACCGCAGTGGTATTAACTGCATATGTCTCACTTTTATGTCATGAGTTCGCTATGAGTGCCATTACCTCCGTCGCGGCAACGCTGCGCCGAATTTCTGCCGATGATAACGCCGCCATTGCCCTCGTTATCCGCAAAGTTTCCGCTGAATACGGGCTTACCGCCGATAAGGGCTATACCGTTGCCGACCCTAATCTGGACGAACTGTTCCAGGTTTACAGCCAGCCGGGCGCAGCCTACTGGGTGGTTGAGCAAAACGGTGAAGTCGTGGGCGGCGGTGGTGTTGCACCGTTAGGATGTAGTGAACCAGACATTTGCGAGCTGCAAAAGATGTACTTCCTGTCGAGCGCGCGCGGTCAGGGGCTGGCGAAAAAACTGGCGCTGATGGCGCTCGAACATGCCCGCGAGCAGGGTTTTAAACAGTGCTATCTGGAGACCACGGCTTTTCTGACTGAGGCAATCCGCCTGTATGAACATTTAGGCTTTGAGCATATCAGCGAAGCGCTGGGCTGTACCGGGCACGTAGATTGTGAAGTGCGGATGTTAAAGCCCCTCTGACCTTACGCCGAGAGGCTTTAGCCACGTTACTGCATCTCGGCTGAGAGCATCAGTCGAATAACGCCAGCCGCGCGGGCGGTTGGCAGCTTCAGCACCTGTGACCAGAGATCCTGCACTATCTCACAGGCAATCTTCTCTTTGCCGATCGCTTTAGTCGGATCGGCCATGATCTGAATATCCGGCCCATAGCGCTGTACTAGCCCAGGGCTTATTGCTTGCAGATCCTGCAACGCCAGCTGTTTCTCTTCTGCCGTGACCGTATGTTTGTTTGGACCATAGGCAGCACGCATCATACTCATATCACTCGCCATACGACGGTTCATGATCTCACGCGGAACCAGACGTGCCGGATTAATCCCCCCTTTCACTGCCGGAAACAGAAAGCGGAAGCATTCGTCATCACCGATTTTGGCCACAGCAGCGATCTGCTCAAGGTTAATTTTCATATATTCAATGACATTGGCATCTGGCGCCTGCTGCAATCTCGCCATTTGCAACTGAAGAATTTGCGGCTGTATCGCGTCGATAACCTGCTGTTCGCTACTCCCTGCTTTCTTCATCTGCGCAGCCTGGCTGATAATTTTTTGTGTCAGCTCAGGTTCCTGCTCCTTAATCACCTGAAACGCCGGATTGGAGAGCATCGCCTTTTCAAACTGCTGCTCTTCGGTCAGACCATAATCCGGGCTTTCGCGTGGGATCAGGTAGTGCACATCAAACAGATTCCACGCGATAATCGCCACCACAAAAACCACCGCGCCGGAGATCTTGCCCAGCCAGCCTTTTTTGCGAAACATGCCGACGACGATAGCAATCACCGCCCCGATATAACCTGCCAACAAAACGTGTGCCCAGTTCATTAACCATCCTTATGCCAAATCATCTCTGTTACGGGGATATATTTCCCCTTCGTGTGTTTTGATTATTACGGCAGCAGCGAGCGATTTCCAGCCACCAGATTTTGCTAACAGAAAGAGGAAGGATTAATCCGCGCGGCGATGGACACCGCGCGTCAAAGAAAGGAATTAAGCTGGCACACCACTGTGAAAACGGAATTCATCGTCAGGAGAGGTGATCAACGCGGCTTCTACTTCGCCAAAAAACCGAACCCGGCTACTGATATCATCGGCTGAAACCTGCTGCGCCAGCGCCAGGTAATCCTGATAGTGTCGGGCCTCGGATCGCAGCAGCGACAGATAAAACGCCTGCAGATCATCATCCAGATACGGTGCCAGCGCGGCGAACCTTTCGCAGGAACGCGCCTCAATGTAAGCCCCGCAAATCAGTTTATCGATTAGCGTCAGCGGCTCGTGGGTGCGTACCTCTTTGAGCATGCCTTTAGCGTAACGGCTGGCGGTAATCTTAATATAGGGAATGTTGCGGCTCATCATCGCCTCACGCACCTGCCAGAAGTGATGCAGCTCTTCTTTGATCAGCAAAACCATGCTGTCGATAAGCTTGCGTCCCCACGGGTCGTCGGTTTGCGGCATCACGCTTTTGCTTATCTGTTTATTCAGCGCGATAAAATCCGGCTCATCCCCTTCTCTGAAAGCAAACGCTTCATAGGGTTTCAGCCAGTCCAGCAGCGCCTGCGATCCCTGTTTATCTGCGACATACTTACGCACCAGCAGCATCGCCGTTTGCGCCGCTTTCAGCTCACAGACGAGGTGATCGGTCAATAACAGAGGCAGATTTGCCGGGTCCCGCGCTTTATCAAGCCAGTCCTGGGGCGTTTTACAGTGCAGGAAATTGTGGATCGGGGAGAGTATTTGCAGGTAATCCATACGTTGTCCTTGGCCTGCGGCAGCCTGGGCTACCGCAGGTCAGTTGATGACTTAGTGACGCACGCCGTCATCATCTTCGTCGACGAGGTCTTCATCGTCGCCGTCTTCACCTTCTTCGCCGTTCGGGTCTTCAAAATAAGTGCCCCAACCGTCGTATTCCACATCGTATTTTTCGGCCAGGTTCATCAGTTGCTCAACCTGAGCATCGATCAACTCCGCATTCAGTGCACATTCGCTCAGAATGTCACAGCAAATAACCGTGTCGCCTTCTTCCACTTCCAGCTCTTCCGGCTCGGTCACTTCATAACCCAGCTTGAAGGCTTCTACTGCCGCTTTTTCCAGGGTTTCGAAGTCATCCGCGGAAAGGTGATGCTCGATGGTGTACAGCGCGTCTGGATCGCTGCCATCTTCGAGTAACTCTTCAATAATCAAGCGCGTTTCTTCACGCTGTTCTTCCAGTAGTTCCGGGTTTGCCATGGCTCGTTCCTCATAATGTCCTGCCGATACTCTTATTGTCACATACCGCTGTCATTGCCTCCACCTTTCCAGGAAAGATTTGTTAAACAAGGTTGCAAATGAATAAACATACATATAAATTGAATTTTAATTCAATAAATGGCCTAAGCCATGTGAGGGAACCATGTCTGCGTTTTATCAGAAACATTTTTTGAAACTGCTTGATTTCACCTCTGCTGAACTCACGTCACTGCTTCAGCTCGCCGCACAGCTGAAGGCGGATAAGAAAAACGGCACTGAAGTCGCAAAGCTCACCGGTAAAAACATCGCGCTCATCTTCGAAAAAGACTCAACCCGTACCCGTTGCTCTTTCGAAGTTGCCGCATACGATCAGGGCGCGCGCGTGACATACCTCGGGCCAAGCGGCAGCCAGATTGGCCATAAAGAGTCGATCAAAGACACGGCCCGCGTGCTCGGCCGCATGTACGACGGTATTCAGTATCGGGGCCACGGTCAGGAGATTGTCGAGACGCTGGCGGAATATGCCGGAGTTCCGGTGTGGAACGGATTAACCAACGAGTTTCATCCCACCCAGCTCCTGGCGGATCTGTTAACTATGCAGGAACACCTGCCGGGTAAAACGTTTAATGAAATGACGCTGGTCTACACCGGTGATGCCCGCAACAATATGGGCAATTCCATGCTGGAAGCCGCCGCGTTAACCGGGCTGGATCTGCGTCTGGTTGCACCGCAGGCCTGCTGGCCGGAGGAAAGTCTGGTTGCGGAGTGCAAAGCGCTGGCACAGAAAAACGGCGGCAATATTACGCTGACCGAAGATGTCGCCACGGGCGTGAAAGACGCGGACTTCATCTATACTGACGTCTGGGTATCAATGGGCGAAGCAAAAGAGAAGTGGGCCGAACGTATTGCGCTGCTGCGTAAGTACCAGGTTAATAGCGCGATGATGGCGTTGACCGGCAATCCGCAGGTGAAATTCCTGCACTGCCTGCCCGCGTTTCATGACGATCAAACCACGCTTGGCAAACAAATGGCACAGGAATATGGTCTGCACGGCGGAATGGAAGTGACCGATGAGGTCTTTGAATCCCCCGCCAGTATCGTATTTGATCAGGCAGAAAACCGGATGCACACCATCAAAGCGGTGATGGTGGCGACGCTGGCGAAGTAAGAGCATGGATGAAAAGAATGCCGGATGGCGATGCTAAGCATCTTATCCGGCCTACAATCGCGCTCCCGTAGGCCGGGTAAGGCGAAGCCGCCCCCGGCAAATACGCTTATGCCACCCGCATTTTCACCACGGCTTTGCGTACCAGAGCTGGTGCACCGACCGCGCACAGCGGTTTATGCACTTCGCCCGGATAAAACACCACGAAATCACCTTCGTTCAGCACCACCGTTTTCTCCTGTACTCCTTCCGGCAGGAAGGCGATATCTTTATCCGCCAGCCAGTCAGTTTCCGGCGCGCCCGCAGGCTGTGTGCTGAAGGTCATGCCTTCCTGACCTTTGAGCAGGATCTGAATATCCAGATAGCGCGCGTGATACTCAGCACGGCGCTGTGCAAACGGCTCCGTCATATCTTCAGCAATCAGATAAAACAGACGATCGCCGTCGATGTCGTGCTTACCTTTTTCCGTCTCATCCGTCACATGCGCTTTAATGTGTTCAATCGCCTGACGCAGCTCTTCCGGCAGCCAGGCATCCAGGTTGTGAATATTGCCGACAATCATCTTAAACCCCTTAATTAAAACATCGTTTCATTTTAGTTGTTATACGAAAAAACGGTCTGCCATACTACTGCTATTTGCCGATATTTTGCGTCAACGCATGTTTATCTCATTGTTGCTGTTTGGCATTCAGGGTGAATGAATATTCATGAGAATCGTTTGCGATGAATAATTTGTGCATTTTTCGCTTGATCCCACAACGGAGCTGAGTATAATCGCGGACAATTTGCCGGGAGGATGTATGGTTCAGTGTGTACGACATTTTGTCTTACCGCGTCTGAAAAAGGACGCTGGCCTGCCGTTTTTCTTTCCGTTGATCACCCATTCCGAGCCCCTCAATTGAGGGGCTTTTTTTTTGCCCAGGCGTCAGGAGATAAACATGGCTAACCCGCTCTATCAAAAACACATCATTTCCATAAACGACCTCAGCCGCGATGACCTCAATCTGGTCCTCGCAACAGCGGCGAAATTAAAAGCTAACCCACAGCCGGAGCTGTTAAAGCATAAGGTTATCGCCAGTTGCTTCTTTGAAGCCTCAACCCGCACCCGTTTATCCTTTGAAACCTCCATGCACCGCCTGGGCGCCAGCGTGGTGGGTTTCTCTGATAGCAGCAATACCTCTCTGGGCAAAAAAGGTGAAACGCTGGCCGACACTATTTCCGTCATCAGCACCTATGTCGACGCCATCGTAATGCGCCATCCGCAGGAAGGCGCCGCGCGTCTGGCTACGGAGTTCTCCGGTAACGTTCCGGTACTGAACGCAGGCGACGGCTCCAACCAACATCCTACCCAAACGCTGCTGGATCTGTTCACCATTCAGGAAACTCAGGGTCGCCTGGACAATCTGCACATCGCCATGGTGGGTGACCTGAAATATGGCCGCACCGTCCATTCCCTGACCCAGGCGCTGGCGAAGTTCGAAGGTAACCGTTTCTACTTCATCGCCCCGGACGCGTTGGCGATGCCGCAATACATTCTGGATATGTTGAATGAAAAAGGTATCGCCTGGAGCCTCCACGGCACTATTGAAGAGGTGATGGCGGAGGTCGATATCCTCTATATGACCCGCGTACAAAAAGAGCGTCTGGACCCGTCCGAATACGCCAACGTGAAAGCGCAGTTTGTTCTGCGCGCCAGCGATCTGAACGGCGCCAGAGCAAACATGAAGGTACTGCATCCGCTGCCGCGTATCGATGAGATCACCACCGACGTCGACAAGACGCCGCATGCCAGGTATTTCCAGCAGGCTGGCAACGGCATCTTCGCCCGCCAGGCGTTACTGGCACTGGTACTGAATAGCGAACTGGCACTGTAAGGGAGAAAAAGAGATGACACACGATAACAAACTGCAGGTTGAAGCCATCAAACGTGGCACCGTGATTGACCATATTCCCGCACAGGTTGGTTTTAAGCTGCTGACGCTGTTCAAACTGACAGAAACCGACCAGCGTATCACCATCGGTCTGAACCTGCCGTCAGGCGAGATGGGCCGTAAGGACCTGATTAAAATTGAAAACACGTTCCTGACCGACGAGCAGGTAAACCAGCTATCCCTGTACGCCCCGCAGGCAACGGTAAACCGCATTGACGATTACGACGTGGTGGGTAAATCACGTCCGAGCCTGCCAGAGCGTATCGACAACGTACTGGTTTGCCCGAACAGCAACTGTATCAGCCATGCTGAGCCGGTTTCCTCCAGTTTTGCAGTGAAAAAGCGTGCCGATGACATCGCACTCAAATGCAAATACTGTGAAAAAGAGTTTTCGCATTATGTGGTGCTGGCCAACTAATTGGGGTTGGTTATGAGATCCCGGCTCCCTATAATGAGCGGGAACATTCTACTACCGCTGTAATTCAGGAGAAATCATGAGCAAGACTATCGCGACGGAAAATGCACCAGCAGCAATCGGCCCATACGTTCAGGGCGTTGACCTGGGTAGCATGGTAATCACTTCCGGTCAGATCCCGGTCGATCCGAAAACCGGTGCCGTAGCGGAAGACGTGTCCGCTCAGGCACGTCAGTCGCTGGAAAACGTAAAAGCTATCGTTGAAGCAGCAGGCCTGAAAGTGGGCGACATCGTAAAAACGACCGTTTTCGTTAAAGACCTGAACGATTTCGCAACCGTAAACGCGACCTACGAAGCATTCTTCACCGAACACAACGCGACCTTCCCTGCGCGTTCTTGCGTAGAAGTTGCCCGTCTGCCGAAAGACGTGAAAATCGAGATTGAAGCGATCGCCGTTCGTCGCTAAGTCTTATTAGAGAGCCCTGCTCAGGCAGGGTTCCTTAAGTATTGCAGCCTATAACTAAAAAAATCAATTCTCTTCCATTATTCTTTAAGGTGATAGTTTCATTTTCGATTATCCCTATTCCCCAATTATATAATTCCATTTCCCCCTTCTGCTGTAATTCTATATTCTCTGAGAAACAGGTTTGTCCTAAAACCCAGTTCGACCTTGAACTATAAACATTAATTTTAATATCATTATCACTATCATTTTTCATCTTTTCCAATGTATAAACTATCTTATTGTGAATATTGAAACTAACAATATTGTTATATCTTTCAACTGAATTAATAGAAAAAACACAGATAAACATTATAATTATTAAAAAAAATATTTTTAGAGTAATTCGTCTTATAAAAGTGTTCATTGATCATGTCCCCATAAAAAAGAATAGCCAGATGAACCAATGAGCGCTTTATTTTTTTCCTGACACTTAATTATCCCCCATTTCTCTGCGACCAAGGATATATCATTTTCATGTGCAATTTTACGGTAAACGTACCGGTAAGGCTGAAATGGATCATGTAGAGGAGTGTTCATTTCCCTTACAATAATATTCCCAGACGATTTCTCCAAATAAACATATAAACCATGCCAAGATAAATTCTTTGCATAGTGGGTATTTGAATCATCGTTACGGCACCATTGTACAACCAGAAGATAGTGACTTTCACGCACGGGTAACCAGCAAACCGAAATAATATACAGCATATAACAAAAGGCACAAACTAAAGCGAAAGTGAGTATTTTTTCCATGAAAAATAAAGTGCTATGCTCAGTCATGCCATTTTACCTCTGACTCAATGGCACCAAAAATATTGTACTCTCTGGCCAGACACTCCTGATGAAACCTCCCCATAAAAGTATCATTCACAGGAACGACACTACCTAAACGAACGCCAGAATTTGCGACACTTACATTCCAGTTATACCTGTCAAAAAACTTAAACTGAAATGTCAAATTATAACTACATAATCTACTACCATTGCTCATCGTATTTTTATACTTATCTTCGGTAATTTGCACCCGACCTTTACCCCAGTATTGATAACCTCCTATAGCATAAAACAAGTCTGGATCGCTAGAAATAAAATCATCAGTATTAACATGCGCAGAAGTAAACTCATGTTGACCTGGCGGTAATGTTATACAAAAACTCTTTGCCTCATCCAATAATTGTACATAATTATCCCTTAACTGGGCTGATTTTCCCATCATATCAGTTAAGTTAATATGTATGTCTTCACCCGTATTTTGCAAATAATGCAGTAAATTTTCTCGTGCAAAAGGATAGCGATACTTTAAATATAAGCTCCCATCAATCAACTGCTCCAGGTAATATTTATAATAATAAAATTGATCCGAAAAATGCCCCGCACTGCACCATTCACCACTTCCAACATCAACACTATATTCAGGTTCCTCTCTCCCCAATATATAACCGAACATAATACTTCCTAAGAATAATTAACATGACAAGATGTTAACATTTATAATCTAGCATATTCTGTTGGAAGACACTGGCAATGCCATAATTCAGAAAATATTTAGCTGTATTGGTTGAAACACAAAAAAAACGGGCATGGAAGCCCGGAATGAATTTAGGTTGGCCCGGTAAGCGCGAGCGCCACCGGGCATTTATCACATCACACCAAACAGTTTCGGCAGGAACAGCGAAATCGCCGGAATGTACGTCACGAGCATCAGCACCAGGAATAGCACAAGGTAGAATGGCAACATCGCCTTCACCACCTGCTCTATTTTCTGTTTACTCACCGCACTGGCCACGAACAGCACCGACCCTACCGGCGGCGTAATCAGGCCGATCCCTAAGTTCACCAGCATGATCATGCCAAAATGAACCGGATCAATGCCGAGCGCGTTGGTCACCGGCAGCAGAACCGGCGTCAGAATAAGGATCAGCGGTGCCATATCCATCAGCGTACCGATCAACAGCAGCATGATGTTAATACACATCAGGATGACGTATTTGTTGTCCGAGATGCTGGTGAAGGCTTCAGTGATACGCATCGGCAACTGCATATAAGTCATGACGGCACCGAACGCGGCGGCAAAGCCTATCAGGATCATGACGATAGTGACCGTTTTCACCGTGCGGAACATCAGCTTCGGCAGCTCAGACCATTTATAGTCACGATAGATAAACATGGTGACAAAGAAGGCCCACAGGCAGGCAATTGCCGCAGACTCCGTTGCGGTAAAGATACCTGACAGGATACCGCCCATGATGATCACAACGGTCATCAGGCCCCACAGCGTATCGACGAAAATCTTCAGCGCCTGGCGAAACGGTACACGTTCTCCTTTTGGATAACCGCGCTTGTGCGCAAAAGCCACGCACATCACCATCAGGCTGAGGCTTAACAGCAGCCCCGGCAGGATCCCGGCGATGAACAGCGCGGCAATCGACACCGTGCCGCCGGTCGCCAGCGAGTAAATAACCGAGTTATGGCTGGGCGGCGTAAGAATCGCCTGTACCGAACCGCTGGCCGTTACCGCTGCGGCAAAGTCACGCGGATAACCTTTTTTATCCATCTCCGGGATCATTACCGAACCGATGGACGCGGTATCAGCCACAGACGATCCGGAAATTGCGCCAAAAAAGGTTGATGCCACAATATTTACCAGCGACAGTCCGCCGCGGATAAAACCAACAAAAATATAGGCAAAGTTCACCAGTCGCCGCGCAATTCCCCCTTCGGCCATAATAGCCCCGGCCAGAATAAAGAATGGGATCGCCAGCAGCGAAAACTTATTCACCCCACTGGTCAGTTGGATCATTACCGCTTCCAGCGGAATATCTATGTACCAGGCCCCAATGATGGCGCTAATGCCAACCGCGTACGCTACCGGTACCCCAATCGCCAGCATAATGCCGAGCGTAAATACGAGAATAAATGCATCCATCTGCTTTCCTTTCTGAAATGGGGGCGGTAACTAGCTGGTCGATCCCAGCATGACAACGGGACGTTGGTACTGCGGACCACGGAAAATCTTTTCAGCGATAAACAGCAGCGTTATGGCAGAGCCTATCGGCAACGGAAGATAGTTTTGCCCGGCGCTTAAAAGCGGGAATTCCGCCACGGGCTGGTCCCACAGTTCAAGACAGAGATTGGTTCCGTACCACAGAATGAACAGACTTATCGCCACCAACATAACGTCAGCGATTACCGAGCAATATCGGCGAGAAGCATCACCCAGACGGTCAGTCACCATGCTCACCGCGATATGCGAGCCTGCACGATAGCTCACCGCCGCGCCAATAAAGGTGAATGTCACCATACAGAGAATAGCGACGGGTTCAGGCCATGACAGGGCGTTATTCAGAACATAACGCGCGAATATACCAATGGGGATAATGGCGACCATGACCAATAATGCGATACCGGCAATCCACATTGACACCCGATAAAGAAAATCCATTACCGATGAATAGCATTCACCCATAATTATCACCTCGAATTAATCAAAAGATTCAGGCGGAGGGTTGATATCCTCCACCTGATGAATTACTTCACATCCTGAATACGTTTGATCAAATCCTGGTGGTCTTTACCGTAATTATCCCGCACTGACTGCGTGGCTTTATAGAAATAGTCCGTATCAATATCGTGGAACTGAACGCCGTTGGCTTTCATGGTCTCCAGTGATTTCGCATTATAATCCTGCCAAAGTTTTCGTTGCTCTATCTGTGCTTCCTTGGCGAGTTTAATAATGAGATCCTGATCTTCTTTTTTCAACTTATCCCATTTAGCTTTCGAAAACAGAAAAAGCTCAGGAATAATAAAGTGTTTGCTCCAGGTATAGTTTTTCACGACCGGCAAATAGTTATGCGCAACAAACGTTGGCGGGTTATTTTCCGTGCCATCAATAACGCCGGTCTGCATGCCGCTAAATACTTCACTGACGCCCATGACAACGGAGTTAGCGCCCATCGCTTTCAGGGTATCCAGCGCTATCGGACTTCCTTGAACGCGGATTTTCATACCGTGTAAATCTTCCGGTTTCACCACCGGATTTTTGGTGATCAGGTTACGCGTGCCGGCATCCATCCAGCCGAGAAACACCAGCCGCGATTTAGTATTAGCCGTCAGACGGTCGCCAATCTCCTGACCGATCATGCCGTCGAGAACCTTATGCAGATGGTCCTCATCGCGGAAAATATATGGCAGGGTAAACACGTTAATTTCAGGGAGAATGGCGGCAACAGGCGTCATTGAGACACGAATAATATCGATAGCGCCTAATTGCGCCTGTTCAATCATCTGTTTTTCATCGCCTAACACGCCACCAGGAAATGTTTTAATCTCCAGACGCCCGTCGGTCGCGGCGCTAAGTTTTTCCCCCATATGTTTGACAGCAACAACGTTAGGGTAATCAGCCGGATGCACATCTGCGGCGCGAAAAGTTTGTGCCAGCGTTGCATGACTCATCAGTAATACAGACGCGCCAATACATAGACTTAACAGGTTTTTTGTCAGTTTCATTTGTCCTTCTCCAGAAGTTCATAATATCCATTAACAGGAATAGCTTGCAGAGCAAATGACTGCCGGAATTAAAAACGGGCAGCGAGAAACTTTCTTAACGACGTTACCTGCGCAGACTAACTGGTGTAACAATTTATTTCGATGACTGCGTTCACAAAAAATCGTAGATGCTTAAAATTTTTAGCACACTGTTTCATTTTTGCAATGCAGATCGTTTTATTGATAAAAAAACAACGCAAGGAAGGCGATTTGATACTAATAACACCCGTTAGCATTTCAATAAAAATAAAACACTAATGTTGTGAGGTAATATCTTCGAATGAAAATGAGGAATGCAGGATGGTATTAACACCATCCTGCTGAGGCGTTTGATGTTTACTGCCAGCCGTAGCGACGGCTATAAAAACCTTTCACTAATTGAGTCAATGTCATGTAACCCGCCAGAATCGCAATCAGCCACGGGAAGTAGCTCAGCGGTAATGCCTGCAATTGCAGATAGCTGGCCAGCGGCGAGAAGGGTAATGCAATGCCGACGACCATCACCACCAGCGTCATCAGCATCAGCGGCCACGCGGCGCGGCTTTGGATGAACGGCACACGACGGGTACGGATCATATGCACAATCAACGTTTGCGACAGCAGGCCCACCACGAACCAGCCAGACTGGAACAACGTCTGATGTTCAGGCGTATTGGCATGGAAGACGAACCACATCAGGCAAAAGGTCAGAATGTCGAAGATCGAGCTGATCGGTCCAAAGAAGATCATAAAGCGGCCCAATTCGCTGGGATTCCAGCGCTGCGGCTTTTTGATCTGCTCTTCGTCGACGTTATCAAACGGAATCGCCACCTGGGATACATCGTACAGCAGGTTCTGAATCAGTAAGTGCAGCGGTAACATCGGCAGGAACGGTAAGAAGGCGCTCGCCACCAGCACGCTAAACACGTTACCGAAGTTTGAACTGGCCGTCATTTTGATGTACTTCAGCATGTTAGAGAAGGTACGGCGTCCTTCAATCACCCCTTCTTCCAGCACCATCAGGCTCTTTTCCAGCAGGATGATATCCGCCGCTTCACGCGCAATATCAACCGCGCCGTCAACGGAGATACCAATGTCCGCCGCGCGCAGCGCCGGGGCATCGTTTATACCATCGCCCATAAAGCCGACCACATGGCCTTCGCGCTTGAGCAGCGTGACAATGCGCTCTTTGTGCATTGGCGTCAGACGGGCAAACAGCGTGGTGCGCTGAGCAAGCCGAGCCAGCTCATCATCGCTTAACCCTTCAATGCTGCTACCGATAACCACATCGCCCGCATCCAGGCCCACTTCATGACACACTTTTGCCGCCACCAATTCGCTATCGCCAGTGAGGATTTTCACCGTAATGCCGCTGGCTTTCAGCGCTTTAAGCGCAGGTGCGGTGGTCTCTTTCGGCGGATCGAGGAACGCAATATAGCCTTCGAGGATCAGATCTGATTCATCAATACGCTGGTAATCACCTTCACGCGCTGGCAGGTATTTCGTCGCCACCGCCACCACACGCAGCCCCTGGCGGTTCAGCGTGTCCGTAACGCGTTTCACCCGACGCAGCATGTTGTCATCTAACGGGACTATCTCACCGTTGTGACGCACCTGGGTACATACGCTGAGGATCTCCTGTAGCGCCCCTTTACAGACCAGCTGATGCACATCGGTTTCTTCTGCCACCACTACCGACATGCGGCGACGTTCAAAATCAAACGGGATCTCATCGATTTTCTGCCAGCGAGTCGAGAGCTGGCGGGCTGATTCTTCGTCCACACCTTCCAGCACCGCCGTATCCAGCAGATTCTTCAGCCCGGTCTGATAATGGCTGTTCAGCCACGCAGAATGCAGGACATGTTCGCTGGGCTTTCCAGAGATATCCGTATGATTCTCAAGTACAATTTTATCCTGAGTCAGGGTGCCGGTTTTATCGGTGCACAGGATATCCATCGCGCCAAAGTTCTGGATAGCGTCGAGGTGTTTAACGATAACCTTTTGTTTTGACAGCTTCACCGCCCCACGCGCCAGCGTTGAGGTGACGATCATCGGCAGCATTTCCGGTGTCAGTCCCACCGCCACAGACAGGGCAAACAGCGCCGCTTCCCACCAGTCACCTTTGGTGTAGCCGTTGATGATAAGCACGATGGGCGCCATCACCAGCATAAAGCGGATCAGCAGCATGCTGACGCGGCTGATCCCTTTCTGGAAGGCATTCTGCTCGCTTTCCTGCTCGCTGACGCGACCGGCCAGTTGCCCAAACCAGGTATTGGCTCCGGTTGAAATCACGATGGCCTGCGCCGTGCCGCTCACCACGTTGGTGCCCATAAAGCACAGGGTATCGCATTCCAGCGGGTTGCTTTGCTGCGGATCGCGACTGGTTGCCACTTTCTCCACCGGCAGCGATTCACCGGTCAGCGAAGCCTGGGCTACGAACAGGTCACGCGCCTGCACCACGCGCAGATCGGCTGGGATCATATCCCCTGCCGCCAGCTTGATGACATCGCCGGGCACCAACTGGTCGATCGGCAGTTCAACCCAGCCGTTCTCCCCTTTCTCGTTGATGACGCGCAGCACCGTGGCGGTGTTGCTGACCATCGCTTTCAGCGCATCAGCCGCTTTGGTGGAACGCGCCTCTTGCACAAAATTCAGCAGCGTAGAGATGACGACCATCAGGGCGATGACGCCAGCGGCAAACAGATCTTCGGTGGCATAGGAAATCGCCCCGAGAATGGTCAGCAGTATATTAAACGGGTTGCGATAGCAGACCCACAGATGCACCCACCAGGGCGACGGCTTCTGCGCCGGCAACTGGTTCTCGCCATGTATTTCGCGGGCGTTTTCGACTTCTGCGGCGTTTAAGCCTTCCGGATGAGCGCCGAACGTTTTCCACAGCGCGTCTTCGTCCATCAGCGCCATTTTCAGGCAATGTTCGCTTAGCGATGGCGGGATCGGCGTGCTGGCAACGGTCTGAGCATTCGGCAATGGATCACGATGCACCAGACGATGCGGTAAATGGCGGTTTAGCCGGGCAAACAGCTGGCGGGTCATATTTTTGAACATAGGCAGTCCCTCTGCACCTGTATAAACAGGCGCAGTAAATCCTTCAGGCGTGGCAAAGCCTTGCCTGGTGGCAATATTAAAATCACAACAGGGACGTCAGAACGTCACTGTCTTACTGTTCCGGTAAGACAGTGAAAGACAGGCTTACCGGAAAGGGTTGTTTCTCCATCTCGGGAGAGGGGTGGGATCGGGATCCATATAGCCTCCGGTAAGTGAATGATTTGCGTCGCGGATTATACGCAGAAAACCATAAGGTTTGTGGCAATTATGGCGGTATGATAAACCATGGAAACTAAACCAAACGTATACCAGACTTTGCCCATTGCGCCGCGCTTGAGTAAAGTTATTCTCTATTTGGCATAACTTCACACGCAACACGGGAAAACAGGATGCAAAATCGGCTGACCATTAAAGACATCGCCCGCTTAAGCGGTGTGGGAAAATCAACCGTTTCCCGTGTGCTCAACAATGAAAGCGGCGTGAGTGAACGCACCCGCGAACGCGTTGAGGCGGTGATGAATCAGCACGGTTTTTCCCCTTCCCGCTCCGCACGCGCCATGCGCGGACAAAGCGACAAGGTGGTGGCGATTATCGTCACGCGCCTGGATTCTCTTTCAGAAAATCTCGCCGTGCAGACCATGCTGCCCGCCTTTTATGAACAGGGCTACGATCCGATCATGATGGAAAGCCAGTTCTCGCCCGAGCTGGTTGAAGAACATCTCGGCATGCTCAGACGCCGCAACATTGATGGCGTGGTGCTGTTTGGTTTTACCGGCATTACTGAAGCCATGCTCGCCTCCTGGCAAGATTCTCTGGTGCTGCTGGCAAGAGATGCAAAAGGCTTTGCCTCCGTCTGCTATGACGATGAGGGTGCCATTCGTACCCTGATGCAGCGTTTATACGAACGCGAGCATCGCCATATTAGCTTTCTTGGTGTTCCGCATAGCGATGTGACCACTGGTAAACGCCGCCATGAGGCCTACCTGGCATTCTGTAAAAAACACAAACTACATCCTGTGGCCGCGTTGCCGGGTCTGGCCATGAAGCAGGGCTATGAGCAGGCCGCCAACGTTATCACCCCGGAAACCACCGCCTTAGTCTGTGCGACGGATACCCTTGCCCTTGGGGTCAGCAAATATCTGCAGGAGCAGCGGATTGAGAACCTGCAGTTGGCAAGCGTGGGCAGCACGCCGCTGATGAAATTCCTCCATCCGGAAATTATCACCGTCGACCCAGGATACGCCGAAGCCGGGCGACAAGCGGCCTCGCAGCTGATCGAACAGATCAACGGCCGTAGCGAACCACGACAAATCGTTATTCCTTCCACCCTCTCCTGATCGCTTTCTGAGCATTAATTTGTGATCTTCGCTGCGTTTCGGGAACGTTCCCATTTTTAAATATTCATCGAAGATATACTCTGGCGCCAACAACGAGAGAGTTGCCGAATGACGACGCAACAGCGTCTTTTCCGGTCTACGGGGAACACACACCATCATGAGCAAAATAAAACAAGCAGACATCGACCGGCTGATTGAGCTGGTTGGCGGGCGCGACAATATCGCTACGGTGAGTCACTGCATTACTCGCCTGCGTTTTGTGCTGAATCAGCCTGCAAACGCCAGACCGAAAGAGATCGAATTGTTGCCAATGGTCAAAGGCTGCTTCACCAACGCCGGGCAGTTTCAGGTGGTAATTGGCACCGAGGTGGGCGATTACTACAAAGCGCTGTTGGCGACCACCGGACAAGCCAGTGCCGACAAAGAGCAGGCAAAGAAAGCGGCGCGGCAGAACATGAAGTGGCACGAGCAGCTGATTTCTCACTTCGCGGAGATCTTCTTCCCGCTGCTGCCAGCGCTGATAAGCGGCGGCCTGATCTTAGGTTTCCGTAACGTGATCGGCGATCTGCCCATGAGTAACGGGCAGACGCTGGCGCAGATGCATCCTTCGCTGAAAACCCTCTATGACTTCCTGTGGCTGATTGGCGAAGCGATCTTCTTCTATTTGCCGGTCGGGATTTGTTGGTCGGTGGTGAAGAAAATGGGCGGTACGCCGATCCTCGGTATTGTGCTGGGCGTGACCCTGGTTTCTCCGCAACTGATGAACGCCTATTTGCTCGGTCAGCAGGTGCCGGACGTGTGGAACTTCGGCCTGTTCAGCATTGAGAAAGTGGGCTACCAGGCGCAGGTCATTCCGGCACTGTTGGCCGGGCTGGCGCTCGGGTTTATTGAAACACGCATGAAGCGCATCGTCCCGGATTACCTGTATCTGGTGATCGTCCCGGTGTGCTCGCTGATCCTTGCGGTATTCCTTGCGCATGCCTTTATCGGTCCATTTGGCCGCATGATTGGCGACGGTGTCGCGTTTGCGGTCCGTCATCTGCTGACCGGCAGTTTTGCTCCGATTGGCGCGGCGCTGTTCGGCTTCCTGTACGCCCCGCTGGTGATCACCGGTGTGCATCAGACCACGCTGGCTATCGACATGCAGATGATTCAGAGCATGGGCGGTACGCCGGTATGGCCACTGATCGCACTGTCGAATATCGCTCAGGCCTCTGCGGTGGTCGGGATCATTATCTCCAGTCGCAAACACAACGAACGTGAAATTTCCGTTCCTGCCGCGATCTCCGCCTATCTCGGGGTAACTGAACCAGCGATGTACGGGATCAACCTGAAATACCGCTTCCCAATGCTGTGCGCGATGATCGGCTCCGGTCTCGCCGGACTGCTGTGCGGCCTGAACGGTGTGCTGGCGAACGGGATTGGCGTCGGCGGTTTGCCGGGCATCCTCTCCATCCAGCCGACTTACTGGCAGGTCTTTGGTATGGCGATGGTCATTGCGATTGTCATCCCAATGATACTGACCTCACTCGTTTACCAGCGTAAACACCGTCTGGGCACATTACAGATTGTCTAACTTTTCTTCGGGGCGCAGTTGCGCCCCAGCGTATTTCCAGGAAACAACCATGACTATTCCCCACTGGTGGCAAAACGGCGTTATCTATCAGGTTTACCCCAAGAGTTTTCAGGACACCACTGGCAGCGGCACCGGAGATTTACGCGGCGTGACGCAGCGCCTCGACTATCTGCAAAAGCTGGGCGTTGATGCCATCTGGCTGACGCCGTTCTATATTTCGCCGCAGGTTGATAACGGTTACGACGTCGCAGACTACACGTCTGTCGATCCGGCCTACGGCACGCTGGAAGACTTTGATGAACTGGTGGCGCAGGCGAAAGCGCGCGGCATCCGTATTATTCTCGACATGGTGTTTAACCACACCTCAACCCAGCACGCCTGGTTTCGTGAAGCGCTGGATAAAAACAGCCCGTATCGTCAGTTTTATTTCTGGCGCGACGGCACGCCAGACTGCCCGCCAAATAACTGGCGCTCCAAGTTTGGCGGCAACGCCTGGGGCTGGCACGCCGAAAGCGAGCAGCACTATCTGCACCTCTTTGCTCCGGAGCAAGCCGACCTGAATTGGGAAAACCCAGCGGTCCGCGCCGAGCTTAAGAAAGTATGCGAGTTTTGGGCCGATCGCGGTGTGGACGGATTGCGCCTCGACGTGGTGAATCTTATCTCTAAAGACCAGGACTTCCCGAACGATCCCGACGGCGATGGACGGCGTTTTTATACCGACGGCCCACGCGCGCATGAATTTTTGCGTGAGATGAACCGCGATGTTTTTACCCCACGCAACCTGATGACGGTGGGCGAAATGTCTTCCACTACGCTTGAACATTGCCAGCAGTACGCCGCACAAGATGGTAGTGAACTGTCGATGACCTTTAACTTCCACCACCTGAAAGTAGATTACCCCAACGGTGAGAAGTGGACGTTAGCAAAACCCGATTATGTGGCGCTAAAAGCCCTGTTCCGCCACTGGCAGCAGGGCATGCACAATCAGGCATGGAACGCGCTGTTCTGGTGTAACCACGATCAGCCGCGCATCGTGTCGCGTTTTGGCGATGAAGGTAAATACCGCGTTCCGTCGGCCAAAATGCTGGCGATGGTGCTGCATGGCATGCAGGGCACCCCCTACATCTACCAGGGTGAAGAGATTGGCATGACCAACCCGCATTTCCGCCAGATTACCGATTATCGCGATGTGGAAAGCCATAACATGTTTGCCGAGTTGAACGGCCAGGGACGCGATGCGCAAGAACTGCTGGCGATCCTCGCCAGTAAATCACGCGATAACAGCCGCACACCGATGCAATGGGATGCCAGCAAACACGCGGGCTTCACCCCTGGCGAGCCGTGGATCAATCTGTGTGACAACGCAACAGACATCAACGTGGCGGCAGCACTGAACGATACCGACTCGGTGTTCTACACCTATCAGAAGCTGATCGCCTTGCGCAAAGCGGAGCCGGTTATCACCTGGGGCGACTACCAGGATCTGCTACCGGACAGCCCGCATCTGTGGTGCTATCAACGAGAGTGGCAAGGGCAGCGGCTGCTGGTCATTGCCAATCTAAGCGATACCTTCCAGAGCTGGCAGCCATCCCAGACCGACGGAAACTGGCAGGTGCTGATGCACAACTATGCCGAGGTTGCCAGCCAACCTGGGGACATGACACTGCGTCCTTTTGAGGCCGTCTGGTGGTTGCAAAAATAGCTTGCAATTATGTTCAGGCCCGGTACGCATAGCGCTACCGGGCGTTGCTACATACGCTTAGCTTAGCTTCCTGTTTTTGTTGAATAATTAATCAGAATTTTCTGCCCACAATTTACAATCGCTGTACTGCCCGTCATCTGTACGCTCCGATTTTTACTTTGCGCTACATCAAATAAATCGTAAACATCCTTGATGCAAATCACTACATATAGAACTTAAAATGCACGCCGACCCAATATGTTGTATTAATCGACTACAATTGCTACAACTACAGTGCACCGTTTAACGGTGGAATTGTGGATAAAGTGGGTCAGGATTGCGGGAAGTCATTGGCCAGATAGATGAATAAAGCCATGGCCGCTTCTCCAACCTCTGTGGATAACCTGTTCTTATAAATATGGAGTGATCATGACACCGCATGTGATGAAACGAGATGGCTGTAAAGTGCCGTTTAAATCAGAGCGCATCAAAGAAGCCATTCTGCGTGCAGCTAAAGCAGCGGGAGTCGATGACGCAGATTACTGTGCCACCGTCGCAGAAGTCGTTAGTAGCCAGATGAATGAGCGCAGCCAGGTCGATATCAACGAGATCCAGACAGCGGTTGAAAACCAGCTGATGTCTGGTCCGTACAAACAACTCGCCCGTGCGTACATCGAATATCGCCACGACCGTGATATACAGCGTGAAAAACGTGGCCGTCTGAACCAGGAAATTCGTGGTCTGGTTGAGCAAACCAACTCTGCTCTGCTGAACGAAAACGCCAACAAAGACAGCAAAGTGATCCCGACCCAGCGCGACCTGCTGGCCGGTATCGTCGCCAAACACTATGCGCGTCAACACCTGTTGCCGCGTGATGTCGTCCAGGCGCACGAGCGTGGTGATATTCACTATCACGATCTCGACTACTCTCCGTTCTTCCCAATGTTTAACTGCATGCTGATCGACCTGAAAGGTATGCTGACGCAGGGCTTTAAGATGGGTAACGCGGAGATTGAGCCGCCAAAATCCATCTCCACCGCGACGGCCGTCACCGCGCAAATTATCGCGCAGGTTGCCAGTCATATTTATGGCGGTACCACCATTAACCGTATTGACGAAGTTCTCGCACCGTTCGTGACCGAGAGCTTTAATAAGCATCGCAAAACCGCTGAAGAGTGGCAGATCCCAGATGCCGACGGTTATGCGCATTCCCGTACCGAGAAAGAGTGCTACGACGCATTCCAGTCCCTTGAGTATGAAGTGAATACCCTGCATACCGCCAACGGTCAGACGCCGTTCGTCACCTTCGGTTTCGGCCTGGGAACCAGCTGGGAATCGCGTTTGATCCAGCAGTCCATTCTGCATAACCGCATTGCCGGCCTGGGTAAAAATCGTAAAACCGCCGTGTTCCCGAAACTGGTGTTTGCGATTCGTGACGGTCTGAACCACAAGTTTGGCGATCCGAACTATGACATCAAGCAGCTGGCGCTGGAGTGCGCGAGCAAGCGTATGTATCCGGATATCCTGAACTACGATCAGGTGGTTAAAGTGACCGGCTCCTTCAAAACGCCGATGGGCTGCCGCAGCTTCCTGGGCGTATGGGAAAACGAGAACGGCGAACAGGTCCACGATGGCCGTAACAACCTCGGCGTTATCAGCCTTAACCTGCCGCGTATCGCGCTGGAAGCTCATGGCGATGAAACCACCTTCTGGAAACTGCTCGACGACCGTCTGATCCTGGCGCGTAAAGCGCTGATGACCCGCATTGCGCGTCTGGAAGGCGTGAAGGCCCGCGTTGCACCAATCCTGTATATGGAAGGGGCCTGCGGCGTGCGTCTGAAAGCAGACGATGACGTGTCAGAAATCTTTAAAAACGGCCGCGCATCGATTTCTCTGGGTTACATTGGCATTCACGAAACCATCAACGCGCTGTTTGGCGACAAACACTTGTACGACAGCGAGCAGCTTCGCGCTAAAGCTATCACCATTGTGGAACGTCTGCGTCAGGCGGTCGATCAGTGGAAAGACGAAACCGGCTACGGCTTCAGTCTGTACAGTACACCAAGTGAAAACCTGTGCGATCGTTTCTGCCGTCTGGATACCGCCGAGTTTGGCGTGGTGCCGGGTGTTACCGACAAAGGTTACTACACCAACAGCTTCCACCTCGACGTGGAGAAAAAGGTTAACCCGTACGACAAGATCGATTTCGAAGCGCCGTACCCGCCGCTGGCGAACGGAGGTTTCATTTGCTACGGCGAGTACCCGAACATTCAGCACAACCTGAAAGCACTGGAAGACGTCTGGGATTACAGCTATCAGCACGTGCCGTATTACGGGACCAACACGCCAATCGATGAATGCTACGAGTGCGGCTTTACCGGTGAGTTCGAGTGCACCAGCAAAGGCTTTACCTGCCCGAAATGTGGTAACCACGACGCCGCGCGCGTGTCGGTCACCCGCCGCGTATGCGGTTATTTAGGCAGCCCGGACGCTCGTCCGTTTAACGCCGGTAAGCAGGAAGAAGTGAAGCGCCGCGTTAAGCATTTAGGTAATGGGCAGATCGGTTAATTTCGACAGTATTATTGCCTGGCGATGTGACGCTTTTCGCAAAGCAATTGGCGCCAGGACAAGGCGGCAAGCAAGCGAATCCCGGGGAGCTTACATAAGTAAGTGACCCGGGTGAGCGAGCGCAGACAACGCAGTAATGGCGTCAATTGAGAAGCGAAAATGCGATACCATCAATACTATCCTGTCGATATCGTCAACGGCCCCGGCACTCGCTGCACCTTGTTTGTGTCGGGATGCGTGCATGAATGCCCTGGCTGCTATAACAAAAGCACCTGGCGACTCAATTCCGGCCAGCCGTTTACCAAAGAGATGGAAGACAAGATCATTGCCGATCTGAACGACACGCGAATCCCTCGCCAGGGTATTTCGCTGTCCGGCGGCGATCCGCTGCATCCGCAAAACGTGCCGGATATCCTGCAACTGGTACAGCGTATTCACGCTGAGTGTCCGGGGAAAGATATCTGGGTGTGGACCGGCTACAAGCTTGATGAACTCAACGCCGCACAAATGCAGGTGGTGGATCTCATCAACGTGCTGGTCGATGGTAAATTTGTGCAGGATCTTAAAGACCCGGCGCTGATCTGGCGCGGTAGCAGCAACCAGGTTGTACATCATTTGCGTTAACTTTCAGGCGGTAAACATTCTGTTATCCGCCTCTCAAAAACGGCTCACACACTCCATCGCAACCGCTTTGAACTCGGTGAAATTCCGGCACGCGCAGAGTCGCGTCATCGCGCGTTCGCGCAGGAAGGTGACGAAGATATCGTAGATAGCCATCGCCTCTTCGTATTCACTCTTGCTGATGGCGAGCAAGAAGATCACGTGGGCCGTTTCATCGCCCCAGGCGATACCCTGTGGGGCGAGGATGGTGTAGACCACCGTTTTCTTTGCCAGCAGACCAAGGGCGTGCGGCAAGGCAATGCTGTCACCCAGCATGGTGCTGACGATGGCCTCACGCTCAACCACCGAATCAAGAAACTCCGCATCGACAAAACCTTCATCCTGCAACTGACGGCATAAGGTTTTGAACAACGTTTGTTGATCCATTGACTCGTCAATCACACGAAAATGGGCGGCATCGAAGAATTTGTTCAACATCCACGGACGGGTTCTGTCGACCAGCACCAGTTTGCCAATCTGCTCCAGCTGATAATCGGTAGGGAATGGCGCAATCATCACCATCGGCTTATCTTTTTCACCAATCCGCGCGGTTGAGATGACAAAATCTTCGCTGATGCTTTCCCGCTGTTCGTAGTCACGAAGCGTTACGGTATCGACGATCTCTATCTGCGGATACTTACGCGCCAGTACCGCTTCAATCATCCGCGCCATCGCATTTCCGGCATCGCATACCAGCAGAACCTTCGGCTGCCTCTGGTAACCGATGTTGTAACTACGCTCCAGCCCGACGCCAATATGCAGCACGAGGAAGCCAATCTCATTTTCACTGATGGTGTACGGCGTATATTTTCCCCATCCAGAGACGGCGGCCAGCGTCATGTCCCACGCCATGGGGTAGTGCTGTTTAATATTTTCCAACAACGGATTGGGGATCATTATCTGGTAACGCACCCGGGTGATCATCGTCTTAATATGCGTCAGCAGGTCAGCATGCAACTGTTTATCATTCAACAGGTTGTAGTTGTACTGGGTGTTGATAAAACGCAGGATGTAATTGACCAACGCTTCGTCATCATCCGCATTGATAGCACTGGGCGCGATCTCCTGAACCTGGCGGGCAGCAATATGCACCTGTAGCCAGTTTTCTTCGGAAACGGAAAGCGGTTTGTCTGCCAGGCGGTGCAGTACCGCCGCGATTTCCCGCGTGGCCAGGCACACCGATTGATCGGCTTCTTCTGCGGCAAAATCCGGGAGTGGATATCCTTCGCTAATCCGCCGTACCGCCACCGCGCAGTACAAGCGTAAAAACAGCTCGCCCTCATCGGTCAGACGAATATGGAAACGGGCAAAAATGTCCTGCAAAACAGGTTGCAACTGTTCAGGAAGCCCCGCATTCAGCGCTTCTTGCGTCACTAACGGATGCTGCGGATCCTGCTGCGCCAGCGTCCACAGCAGATCGGTCAAACAGGCGCGGATCGCCATTTCGCTGCCGAACAGCTTCATGCCGTGACGGGGACGCGTTTCCAGCGTCAGATGATAACGTTGCAGATGCTCGCGCACCTCAGCCATATCGTTTTGCAGCGTCGCTCGGCTGATAAACCATTCATCAGCTAAATCTTCCAGCTTCAGTGAGAAAGCCGATGTCAGAAAACGTACCACCAGCCAGTGTATCCGTTCCTGGCTGGTGCGTGGGATGCGCAGCAACGTATTGGGCTGCTGCGTTTGCAGGGTGTGAAAGCTTGCCGGGTCGTCAATTTTGAGCTGATATCCATTACCCCGGCTGAGGACAAACTGTGCGCCATACTGGGTGAGCAGCGCGTTTAGCGCGGTGATATCCGCCCGTACGGTGCGTGTGGAAACCGACAACCGCTGCGCCAGCTCGTCCTGTGGAAGCGCTTCGTTTTGCAACATGGCAAACAGCTGTGCTAAACGTTGGTTGGGGAATCGCACGTCAGTTTCCTCATCAGTCAGTTAGCCTACGCAGGCCCGGGTCATCGCCATCAGCTGGCGTACGTCGTCCGGACGAGTGTTACCACTCACCTTATCAATAATCGAACTATAGATGTGAGGAATGATTTTACTCACTCCGGCATCGAGGGCAATTTGCAGGATTTCAGTGAAATTATCCAGATCGATACCGCCGGTTGGCTCCAGCCAGAAGTCATGACGGGCGCAGGCCTGCGCGACCGCAATGTACTCGTCACGGCATTTCAGGCCGCCCATCGGGAAGTATTTAATTGAGCTACCGCCCATGTCTTTGAGCAGCGCAATCGCGGTTTCTACCGGCACAATACCGTCCGGCGACTGGCTGCTTAGCGGACCAGTGGAGATTTTCACCCTGCCCGGCGTGCCGGTTGGCGAGACCAGACCATTGACCACTGTCTCCTGCTGACCCAGCAGCGCGCGACTGGTGGCCACGCCGGTAAAGACCTGATTGACATGCTGTGGCTGCACCTGACGAGAGATTTCACTGACCATCGCCGACTGGTTAGGATCGCCCGCCCCCAGCCCCACGGAGAGCGCATTGTCGATAAGGGCCGCGTATTCACGCATATCCGCTACCGCGCTTGCGACATCCGGGTAATTTTTTGACAACACGCCAACCAGCACGTGTCCTTCCGCCGCCGCATAAATATCCCGGGCATTTTCTTTGGAGCCTGCCAGTACGTTCAGACAGACGCGGTCGCGATAAAAGTTAGGGGTCAGTTTCATGCGTTTTTCTCCTGCGAAATCACTTCACCAATTCGACGGGCCACAATCTCCAGCTGCGCGCGATCGACGCTGCGCACATCGGCTTCGATAATGCCTTCATTGGCTTTGTAACCACGGAAGTAAATCGCGTACTCCCCCTGTTTCAGCGCGTCGACCAGTTCCCCCGTAGCGATCCCGGTTACCGCTTCATCAAACTTAATTTCCGTGCGTGCGATGTCGCGCCCTGCACTATCCCACACCACGCGGGCGCTCACGCCGTTAAGCTGGTTCAAGGCATTAATGAACGGCGTCATTTTCTCGACCATCTCCGCGCCGCTCTCTTTCTGCGCGTTCAGATACAGTTCGATGGCGCAGGTCAGTCCAAGAATTCCCTCTTTGCCCACCTTCATCGCCCGGCCAATCCCCGCCGTCTGGCGCTTCACCCACTCAACGTATTGGGTTTTACCAATCACCAGACCGCTGGTTGGTCCTTCTATCGCCTTGGCGCCGCTATAAATCACCAGATCTGCACCAACCCGGTAGTAGCACTGCAAATCCTCTTCCGCCGCCGCGTCCACTATCAGCGGCAGATTATGCGTACGCGCCACCACCGCAGCCTGCTCCACGCTGAGCATACTTTTCTGGACGCAGTGGTGAGATTTGATATACAGAATGGCCGCCGTACGCGGTGTAATGGCCGCCGCCAGCTGTGCCGCGGAACATTCGTTGGCATAACCGGCTTCCACTAACTTGCCGCCGCCAAGCGCTACCATGGTGCCCACCGGTGCGCCAAAGTTGACGTTGTGACCTCTGGGCAGCACGATTTCGTTGTTCTCGATGGGCGTGACGTGCAGGTTCTCCAGCAGCCAGTCGCTGTCTTTAACCAATACGCCAGCCACCGACAGGGCGATCCCGGCCGAGGCGCAAGAGACAACCGTTGCCCCTTCCACTTCCAGTAATTTCGCGATGTAGTCGCCGGTTTTATTGACCAGGTCTTTCATCTCGAAATATTGGTTCATCCCCGCCATCGCGGCTTCAACCACTTCTGGTCGCGGCGTGGAAACGCCGAGCGCCGTCATGCGGCCGGAGGTATTAATCACCTGTTTTAAATCGTATTTCTCAAAAATCGAAGGCATGTTCCGCGCTCCCTTGTTCGGTCATATAGCCCTTGCCCGCACGTATTGCGGCAAGCGGCACCAGCAGTTGTTCAGCCTGCAGGCTGTCGTTTTCTGCATCTACCAGCACGGTTGGCTGGCGCTTAAGCGTAAAGAGGGTTAAATCGGCATCCAGACCGATCTGCAGCCGCCCCTTCTGTTTCAGGCGCAGACCATCGGCGGCATTGGCGGTAACGCATTCAATGACCTGCGGAAGCGACATCCCAATGGCGAGGAATTTCGACATCACATTCGCCAGGGAATGCACCGGGCCGCTGATACGGTTACGACAGTAAATATCGGAGCTAATGGTGTGCGGCAAAATACCCAGTTCGATAGCGCGTTTTGCCACCGCAAAGCTCAGGCTGGCGGTGCCATGCCCAACGTCCAGACGCACGCCGCGTGAAATCGCCCGCGTCACTGACGCCCGTAGCTCACCTTGCGGCGTCAGAATGCGATTCGGCTTACCGTTGTAACAGTGGGTAATGATGTCACCCGCGCTCAGGCGCTCGGCGATCTCATCCAGGTCCGGCGGGTTGTTGCCGATGTGCACCATCAGCGGCAGGTCACCGTTCTGCGCTTGCATCGCTTTGGCGCGATCCAGCGGCGTGATGCCATTTTCACCGACTACGCTGCTGCTCATACGTGCCTTCAGACCGACGATAAAATCAGGGTGGCGTTTCACCGCCTCTCGCACCGCATCAGCGTCAATATTGGCCATGTTGGCCAGCTCGTTCTGGGCAATAAGCCCAACGCGGGAGATATTCAGCAACGCGTACACTTCGGTGGCAGCTTCCCGGGTCAGGGTGTAAAAATCGTCGATGTCATCCGCTCCGGTGCTGCCCGCATCCACTACGGTAGTGACGCCGGTCGCAATACCAACGCTATCCGGCTGGTCGTGGTAAATCGGGGATTTCGGGTAGCAATGAACGTGGGAGTCAATCCAGCCTGCGCTGACGTAGCACTCACCGCCCAGCTCGATGGTTTTCAGCGCCGGGCCATCAACGTCACCCAACGCCGCGATCTTGCCGTCTTTGAGCGCAATATCGCTCACCGTATCGTCAACGAGGCGCGCACGGCGCAGGAGTAAATCAAACATGTCTCTCTCCTGTTGAAATGGGGGCGGTCGTGTAGGCCGGATGGCGGCTGCGCCTTATCCGGCCTACAACGACACACCATCAACTAATGGCAATCGGGAAAATAGACCCGAGGATCATTGCGCCGAGGATCGCCCCGCCGGTAATCGGTTTTTGCCACAGGTAAAACAGCAGCGCGCCTGCCAGAGAACCGATTCCGATAGGAATAGAAGCCGTCATCGCGCTGAGGATAATCAACGGTCCGAGGAAGCGTCCGGAGGCGTTACCGGCCCCCATCATGACGTCCGCACCGTAGGTCGAGTCGCTCTGGTTGATGGTGAACTTACGCGCCAGAATGATGATGTAGCCAATCGCCAGACCAATCACCAGACCGGTGACCAGCGAGGCGGCGAAGTTGGCGACCGGGAAGATAATGCCCGCGCCCAGCAGCAGCGCCGGAACACCTAACCCAACCCCGGTTTGAATCGCCCCGCCGATATCCAAAATCCCCACCAGCGAACCTTCAATGATGCGGGCAAACAGGAAGCTTGCGCCAAATGCCGCCACCGCTCCGTAGGAGCCGGTATCCATTCCCGCCTTCAGCATCGCCACAAAAGCCACTTCGTTAAATGCGCCAATACCGTACAGGTAGTACATGTGTGTTCCGGCAAACACGCCAGAGGAGAGCAGGCCCACGAAGATCGGGAACGACCAGTCAGCGAACCAAAAACCTTTATTCTGTTCCATGATGACCTCCGTTATTTGCCGCTGAGCGAGTTGTGGATAAGTTCGAGCCAGTTAGGCACGGTCAGATGGAAGGATTCGATCATCTTCATGTCGAAGCCACGGAAGAAGCCGCTCAGGACAAACAGCGCGACGATAGCCACCATCATCACTTTAGTGACGTGGTTCCAGCCGCTCTCTTCAACACCTTTGCCGATCAGAATGCCGAGAACCAGACCCGGAACGGCGTTACCCATGATCAGCTGCGCCGCGCCGCCAAAAACGGTGGCCCAGAAGCCAGATTTCTTACCGGCGTCAATCGCCGCCAGCCAGAAGATTACTGGCATCACGGTGTTAACCAGCAGGTTAGCCGCGGGCACCAGCACCTTGACGGCGGTAACCTGCAACGCTTCCGGTACGGATGATGCGGTGAGGTTCAGGAAGGTCACCACGATCATCCCGATAACGCCGCAGGCAATTGCCATGCGTTTGGGGTCGTGCAGCGTTTCACCGACGTTGCGATTTTTAATCATCAGCGCGGCGGCGCCCCAGTTGGGGATGATGCGATGGTCGACGTCCTGCGTGAACGCCCCCGCCGCAACAGAGGAAGCCCAGGCGTTAAAGAAGAAACCCAGGCCGAACGAGAAGTGAGAAGCCGGATCCCCTTCGCAGGAATTCAGTTCTCCCAGAGTACGAAACGCGCCCATCCCTTGAGTGGTAGGCGCATGAAACATGCGTGCAGCCCCAGCGCCGACACCAACGCCAACCAACGCGCCGATGATGAGCGATTTTATTAATATTATCAGGAACATAATTATGCCTTTTAATAGAAAATCAGCGTTGCGTAACGAAATCCACCTTGTCGAGATTGATGGCAGTCACGTTGACGGTCACGTCCAGCTCCACGCTGAAAGTGCGTCTTTCCCGGCGCAAAAAGAGGAATAAAAACGCCTCTTTACGCACCGATTCACGCGCTTGAACAACCTGCACATCCTGTGGCTCAATACGCAGTAAGATATGCGGCGACGCTTTCATCACCGCAGCCTGAACGTGGTTCAGGGCATCGGCAAAGGCGCGAGCTTTGGTCTCGCCCTTACCCGTGACTCTCACCGTGGTGGTGAATTGCTCTTTCATGCTTAAGCGCCGTGTTTCTTTTGCCACGCCTGCACCAGGCGCTCGCCGAGCTCTTCTTTGTCCATAAAGCCGAATCCCAGTACGTTGCACCCTTCGTTGATGGCGGTTACCCCTTCATCGACCGAGCGCATGCCGTATTTCGCCTTGTAGCCGTATTTGGTCTGCGCGGTAATCGCACCCGCACCACCGCTGCCGCAAAACGAGATACCAAAGGTGGCGTTTTCCGCTTTCATCACGTCACCCAGCTTCATATCTGCTGCAACACCCGGCACCACAACGGCACGGCCACCCGCTTTCTCTACGCCTGCCGCCACTTTCTGGCCTTTACCCAGACGATCGCCAATCACTACGGTAATCTGTTCCATCTTTTGCTCCTTAAAGGTTGTCTTTCGCGACTTCGAAGTGCACCGACAGCAGCCAGGCCTCTTCCTCAGGAAGATTGCCAAACTCGGCGACCACGTCGCGGGCAAGCGCCATTGATTCGGCAGATATTTCATCAAACAAGCTGGCATCGACCTCTGGTAAGGGTTCACCCGTTACCGAGCGGTGCGCCATGGCGCGAACATGCGACGTCAGCATCTGTTCCTGTACGGCGTTGGGAATAATGTTGCGTTCACGCAGCAAGGCATACACCTGCGCCAGCATGCGGTCGGCCAGTTCCACCGATTCCCCCATGTCATTCATTACAGCTCCGTTATTCACTCGTCTTACCCCGTTAATGTCTCTGAGGGTAAATTAGCGACGGAGGTTATGAGTTTGTAGCGAGTTGTTTTCCACTTCGAAGTGGAAAGGTGTGCAGCGATAGTGATCTGTGCCGCAAAAAGAGCTGGAACCACGATTTATCACTGGAAGAATGTGATTGAGATCGCAAGAGCGAACAGAAAAATGGAAGGAAGTGCGAACAATGAATGGGCGATAAAAATGAAAAAATGTGATGGGGATAGCGTTTACTTATGGGACGTGCAGTAGCGGGGTGTTGTATCCGACCTACGGGTATGCAGGCCGGATAGCGCAGATTAGCGGAACTTCTTGTGGTTTTCGTTGCGCGTGGTTTTCAGCTCTTCCGCAACGGCTTTCGCCTCTTTAACTTTACCTTCGTTCGCCAGCTTCAACGCACCGTCGATCTGACCGATCAGCGTGTCAAAGCCGTGGCGGAAATCCTTCATCTCCGGGCTGTCCGGGGATTTGTTTTCCAGCTTCGGCGGCGTTCCCTTTTGCGCGTCCAGCGCGGCTGCACGCATTTTGGTTAACGCATCTTTCAGTTCAGTCGCATTGTCCGTTTTTTCGACGATTTTCAGGTTGTCGTTGAGGATCCCCATATCGTCTTCAAGATCGGCTGCAAACGCAGAAGAACCAAGAACCAGCGTTGAAGCTGCGACGATCGCTAACAGGTGTTTACGCATTGCTCACTTCCTTTTTTATTATTCAAAAATAAACAAACGCCAGATACCCTCAATAATTCACGCCACAGCTTGAAGTATGACGGATATTATTGCCCGGCGATCTTCATCTCCGGCAACAGGACCGAACCACACTGAATATTACTGCGCGTTTCAATATCGTTGCCGACGGTGACGATATTACGCCACATCTCTTTTAAGTTACCGGCGATGGTAATTTCACTCACCGGGTACTGAATTTCACCGTTTTCGACCCAGAAGCCCGCCGCGCCGCGCGAGTAATCGCCGGTAATGCCGCTTACGCCCTGTCCCATCAGCTCGGTAACCACAAGACCTGTGCCCATCTCTTTGAGCAACTGCTCGAAGCTTAGACCCTGTCCCGGAATTCGCCAGTTGTGGATCCCGCCTGCATGACCGGTGCTCTTAAGCCCCAGCTTACGTGCGGAATAGTTGGTCAGCAGCCACTGAGTCAGCACACCGTCTTTAATAATGTCGCGGCGTTCGGTCCGTACGCCTTCGCTGTCGAACGGTGAAGACGCCAGCCCTTTCAGCAGGTGCGGATGTTCTTCAATGGTCAGCCATTCCGGCAGAATTTGCTTACCCAGCGAGTCGAGCAGGAAGGTGGATTTGCGGTACACCGAGCCGCCCGCAATGGCGCCAACCAGGTGTCCGAACAGTCCGGTCGCCACTTCATTGGCGAAAATCACCGGCGCTTTCATGGTGGACAGCTTACGCGGAGACAGGCGAGATAAGGTACGGCGAGCACAATCTGCCCCCACCCATTCCGGCGTTTGCAGATCGCCCATCGCCCGACCAATGGTGTAGGCGTAATCACGCTCCATATCACCATTTTCTTCTGCAATTACGCAGCTGGAAAGGGAATGGCGCGTGGAGCAGTAGCCCTGCAGCATACCGTGGCTGTTGCCAAACACTTTGATGCCATAGTGGCTGTTAAAGCTGCCGCCTTCGGTATTGGTGATGCGTTTGTCGGCCTGTAGTGCCGCCTGTTCAGCGCGGGCAGCCAGTTCGATAGCTTCGTCAGGGGAAACTTCCGCCGGGTGGAACAGGTCCAGATCGGGCGCATCAAAGGCCAGCAGTTCTTTATCTGCCACGCCCGCGCACGGGTCCGGCGAAGTGTAACGTGCAATGTCCAGCGCGGCCTGCACGGTGCGTGCAATCGCCTGCGGGCTTAAATCGGTGGACGATGCGCTGCCCTTACGGTTCTGGTGGTAAACCGTAATCCCCAGTGCACCATCGCTATTGAATTCGACGTTCTCCACTTCACCATAACGGGTGCTGACGCTAATACCCGTGGTCTTGCTTACAGCGACTTCCGCGCCATCCGACTTACCTGACGCTAATTCCAGTGCTGTCGAGACTGCTTCTTCCAGAATCTTACGCTGCGCTTCAACTTGTGAGATTACTTTCATCGCAAATGCCATAATGTAGAGAGAGTTTCTCTGAAGTCTAACAGAGAACCGTTTTTCAGTGCGCATCTTAACTGGTAACATTAGCCTCTTTTTTTAAGGAGCCTGACATGACTAAGCAGCCCGAAGACTGGCTCGACGACGTTCCCGGTGATGACATCGAAGACGAAGACGATGAAATTATCTGGGTCAGTAAAAGTGAAATAAAACGTGACGCCGAGGAGTTAAAACACCTGGGTGTGGAACTGGTAAAACTGGGGAAAAACGCGCTGGATAAAATCCCGCTCGATGCGGATTTACGTGCCGCGATTGAGCTGGCCCAGCGTATTAAGATGGAAGGTCGCCGTCGTCAGCTGCAGCTGATTGGCAAAATGTTGCGCCAGCGCGATGTTGATCCTATCCGTCAGGCGCTGGACAAGCTGAAAAACCGTCACAACCAACAGGTCGTTGTCTTCCATAAGCTGGAGCAACTGCGTGACCGTATGGTTGACGGTAGCGATGAAGCTATCGAAGAAGTGATGAACCTGTGGCCTGACGCCGACCGTCAGCAACTGCGTTCGCTGGTGCGTAACGCCAGGAAAGAAAAAGCGGGCAACAAGCCGCCAAAATCTTCCCGCCAGATCTTCCAGTATCTGCGTGAACTGGCGGAAAACGAGGCCTAACCTCTTCGTCCGCCGAAAGTGCCGGATGGCGGTGCAAATACCTTATCCGGCCTACGATCCGTTGTAGGCCCGGTAAGCGTAGCGCCACCGGGCATTTTTTTACTCTTCTTCTGCCTGAGCTTTCTTCGCCAGACCATCCAGCAGTTTTTGATGAATACCGCCAAACCCGCCGTTGCTCATCACCAGAATGTGATCGCCAGGCTGTGCGGTTTTCACCACCATATCTGCCAGTGCATCCACATCGCCGCTCCAGTGTGCCGGCTGAACGCAGGCTTCAGCGACTTCTGCTACCTGCCACGGAATGTGCGGGGGTTGCAGCAGGAACACTTCGTCTGCACGCCCTAACGACGGCGCCAGGTCATCTTTGCACAGGCCCATTTTCATGGTGTTCGAGCGAGGTTCCAGCACCGCGATGATGCGCGCCGTGCCGCCCACTTTACCGCGCAGTGCCGCAAGCGTTGCCAGAATGGCCGTCGGGTGATGGGCAAAATCGTCATACACCGTCACGCCATTGGCTTCACCGCGCAGCTCAAGACGGCGACGAGCGTTGATGAACGAGCCCAATGCATTGGCCGCATCCGCAGGCACGACGCCAACATGACGCGCGGCTGCAATCGCCATCAGGCCGTTGTGCATGTTGTGCTCGCCCACCAGGCCCCACTTCACTTCACCAACTTTTTCACCGTCCAGCCACACTTCCCACTCGGAAGCATCGGTGGTCAGTTTTTTCGCCTGCCAGTGACCTTGTTCGCCCACCAGCTCTTGTTCGCTCCAGCAGCCCATCGCCATCGTCTGTTTCAGATTGATGTCGTTTTCCGGGTAGATGATGCGTCCCTGGCCCGGCACGATACGCACCAGATGGTGGAACTGTTTCTGAATAGCTTTAAGATCGTCAAAGATATCCGCGTGATCGAACTCAAGATTATTGAGGATCAGCGTGCGCGGGCAGTAATGTACGAATTTAGAACGCTTGTCGAAGAACGCACAGTCGTACTCATCCGCTTCAATCACGAAGAAGTCGCTCTCGCCGAGGCGCGCGGAAACCTCAAAGTTGCCCGGAACGCCGCCGATCACAAAGCCAGGTTTATAGCCGCAGGCTTCGAGGATCCAGGTCGCCATCCCGGCGGTGGTGGTTTTACCGTGCGTACCCGCAACCGCCAGTACCCAGCGATCGCGCAAGACAAAGTCATGCAGCCACTGCGGGCCTGACATGTACGGAATGTTCTTTTCCAGCACCGCTTCCACGCACGGATTACCACGGGTCATGGCATTGCCAATGATCACCAGGTCCGGCTGTGGGTCGAGCTGGCTGGCATCGTAACCCTGAATCAGATCAATGCCTTGCTTCTCAAGTAAGGTACTCATCGGCGGATACACATTGGCGTCCGAACCGGTTACTTCATGACCGAGCGAGCGCGCCAGCATCGCCAGACCGCCCATGAAAGTGCCACAAATTCCCAAAATATGAATGCGCATACGTCACTATCCTTTTTTAATCTGGGGGCCATTTTACGCACATGTCCGGCAAGTGAGAAACGCATTTCAGGATATTCCGCAGTTTGCTGGCGCGATTCACCTAAGCGCAACAAAGGAAATATTTGTTAATATTGTTGCGGTCGCTTTACTCCACATAAATTGCAGGGAAAGTGTTATGAAAACGTTAGGTGAATTTATTGTCGAAAAGCAGCACGAGTTTTCTCATGCTACCGGTGAGCTCACTGCTTTGTTGTCGGCAATAAAGCTGGGCGCCAAGATCATCCACCGCGATATCAATAAGGCCGGTCTGGTCGATATCCTGGGTGCCAGCGGTGCTGAGAACGTGCAGGGAGAGGTTCAGCAAAAACTCGATCTGTTCGCGAACGAAAAACTGAAAGCTGCACTGAAGGCGCGCGACATTGTGGCGGGCATTGCCTCAGAAGAAGAAGATGAAATCGTCGTCTTTGAAGGCTGTGAACACGCTAAATACGTTGTGCTAATGGATCCGCTGGATGGCTCATCCAACATCGATGTTAACGTCTCTGTCGGTACGATTTTCTCTATTTACCGCCGCGTAACCCCAGTCGGCACACCGGTCACGGAAGAGGATTTCCTGCAACCGGGCAACAAGCAAGTTGCTGCAGGTTACGTTGTTTATGGTTCTTCCACCATGCTGGTGTATACCACCGGCTGTGGCGTACATGCCTTCACTTACGATCCTTCTCTGGGCGTATTCTGCCTCAGCCAGGAACGTATGCGCTTCCCGGCGAAAGGCAGCACGTACTCCATTAACGAAGGTAACTACATCAAATTCCCGAACGGCGTGAAGAAGTACATTAAATTCTGCCAGGAAGAAGATAAGCCAACCCAGCGCCCGTATACCTCGCGCTACATTGGCTCTCTGGTTGCAGATTTCCATCGCAATCTGCTGAAAGGCGGGATCTACCTGTACCCAAGCACCGCCAGCCACCCGCAAGGGAAACTGCGTCTGCTGTATGAATGCAACCCGATGGCCTTCCTGGCCGAGCAGGCGGGCGGCAAAGCCAGCGATGGTAAAGAACGCATTCTGGATATCACCCCAGAAAGTCTGCACCAGCGCCGCTCCTTCTTCGTGGGTAACGACCATATGGTTGAAGATGTAGAACGCTTTATCCGCGAGTTCCCGGACGCGTAAGTATCATTCATCGCACGGACGTAGGCCGGATAAAACGCGTAGCGTTGCCATCCGGCCTACAAAATCCATCGTCTGCTTACGCTTTCTGTAGCTTAAATACGGCCATTGCTTCGATTAGCGCTGAAGACTGCTCTTCCAGCGAGCGGGTAGCCGCTGAAGACTGCTGCACCAGCGCCGCGTTTTGCTGCGCCGTTTCATCCATCTGAATTACCGCGATATTCACCTGCTCTATGCCGCGACTCTGTTCCTGGGACGCACTGGCAATTTCACGCATCAGTTTGGTCATACGCATAACCTCGGTCGCGATTTCATCCATGGTTTCGCCCGCCTGTTGCGCCAGTTCACTGCCTTCCCCCACATGGGTGTGCGAATCGCTGATTAGCGTACGGATCTCTTTGGCCGCCTCGGCGCTGCGGCTGGCCAGATTACGCACTTCACCTGCCACAACAGCAAAGCCCCGCCCCTGCTCACCAGCTCGCGCCGCTTCAACGGAAGCATTGAGCGCCAGAATATTGGTCTGGAAAGCAATGCCGTCAATCACGCTGAGGATATCGGCGATTCGGCTGGAACTGCCGGAAATATCGCGCATTTTCTCGATCACATAGCACACCATTTCGCTACCGCGATCGGCAGTATCCGACACCGATTTTGCCAGCTGGTGCGCCTGTTCCGCGTTCTGCGCATTCTGTTTCACCGTCGCCGTGAGTTCTTCCATGCTGGCGGCGGTCTGCTCCAGCGAAGTGGCTGTCGATTCAGTGCGTTGCGCCAGATGTTGGTTACCGGCCGTCAGTTCACGACTGCCAATATCAATTTGCGAGCTGGCATCGCGTACGCGCTGTACCGAGTCGCCCAGCGCATGGCGCATGTCATCCATTGCCGCATTCAGGCGGTTGAATTCGGCGCTGGCCGACAACGCATTAACCGGCGACAAATCCCCCGTTGCCAGACGTTCCAGTTGCTCAACCATGTTATCCAACGGTTTGAGAAACTTATTTCGCAGCATAAACCAAATGACCGCCAGCAATGCGATAGCAGCCAACATCGCAGCGCTCATAATACCGTGATAAATCAACGATGTAATGACACGGGTAGAAGCATATAGTCCCATGCCACCGGTCAGTAGCAGAAGGAACGTCAGCAGAGACAATAACACCAACAAACTTGATCGAATTGAAAGGGATTTTGGCATCGTTATATTTCCGGTTGTAGGGTTAAAACAGACCTGTACAGAACCTATCGACTACAACCGGAAAAAGTTTAGGTATTTAAATGTTTTGTGCAAAATCAGGATGTTACTTTGGTGTTGCCGCCGTACCCACTCGGGTAACCGGCGAGCTTTGACGATTTTCCCAAAGCACCGTCAGACCGCGTTGTAACGCTATAAATATAAACAATAAAATGCCAATCGCGATCTTCGTCCACCAGGAACTTAATGTGCCGTCAAAATTAATGTAGGTCTGGATCAGCCCCTGAATGGCGACGCCAAACAACGTCCCTAACACTGTACCGACCCCACCGCTGAGCAGCGTTCCGCCAATCACAACTGAGGCTATCGCATCCAGTTCGACGCCAACGCCCGCCAGCGCATAGCCCGCCTGGGTGTAAATGGAAAAGACAATGCCGGCAAGCGTCGCAAGCCCGGTAGACAGCATATAAATGCGGATGGTGGTGCTGCGGGTTGAGATGCCCATCAGGTTGGCAGAAGTGGCGTTGCCGCCAATCGCGTAAACCTGATTACCAAAGCGCGTACGGTGCGCCAGGAATATGCCGATGACGACAACCGCCAGCATCAGCAATCCCATCGCGCTCAGGCGACCACCGCCGGGAATTTTCCATGCCAGGCTTGAGAGCGTGTCATAAACCGGATGATTAATCGGTATAGATTCTTCAGAGACCAGATAGCTGACGCCGCGCAGGAAGAACATTCCCGCCAGGGTGATAATAAATGCCGGGATCTTCAGCGCATCAATCAGTAACCCCATAAACGCACCAAACGCGCAGCCCATCAGCAAAACCAAAGGGAACGCCAGCAGCGGAGAAATGCCCCAATAGCCAATGGCCTTCGCCAGAAATACGCCGGTAAAGGCGATCACCGAGCCAACGGAAAGGTCGATCCCGCCAGAGAGGATTACGAAAGTCATGCCTACGGCAATGATGCCCAGAAAGGCGTTATCGGTCAGGATATTGCAAATGACCCGGGTGGAAGCAAAAGCGGGAAACTGCGTCAGGCAGTAGAGATAACCCAGCACAAACACGCCGAGGGTGATCATCAGCGGTAAATTACGTTTTATCATGACCACGCACTCCTTTTATCAGGCTGATAAAGCGTTGCGACTGCACGACCAGCACACACAACACCACCACGGCTTTGACCACCTGATTCAGTTCCGGCTGGAAGCCCGACAGCAAAATCCCGGTGTTCATGCCCTGAATAATCAATGCGCCTACCACCGACAGCAGCAGGTTAAAGCGCCCGCCCATCAGCGACCCGCCGCCGATAACCACCGCCAGGATGGCATCCAGCTCCAGCCATAATCCGGCGTTATTGGCATCTGCCCCGCGAATGTCCGCCGTGACGATAATGCCAGCGATAGCCGCGCACAGGCCGCTCAGCACATAGGTGAGCATCACGATAATGCGGGTGTTCACCCCGGCGTTTTTTGCCGCACGAATGTTGATACCCACCGCTTCGATAAACATACCCAGCGCCGTTTTCCGCGTCAGCAGCCAGAACACCACCAGCGTGAGCAGTGCAATAATTACCGGCGTAGGGAACAGTAAGAACGAGCCGCTGCCAAACCATGACAGTTCGGGCGAGTTAAAGGTGACGATCTGCCCGGAAGTGATAAGCTGCGCCACCCCGCGCCCGGCCACCATCAGGATTAGCGTGGCGACAAACGGTTGGATCTTGAGGATGGCCACCAGAATCCCATTCCACAACCCAGCCAGAATGCCGGAGCCTAAGGCGGCAAGCAGCACCACCGGCAGACTGTGCCCGGCCACCGTCATCGCCGCAGTAGTAGCGCCAGCAATAGCCATGACTGCCCCCACGGAAAGGTCGATGCCGCCGGTAGCAATCACCAGCGTCATACCAATCGCCAACAGCGCCACGGGCGCGGCACGGTTGAGAATATCAATCGGGCTACCGAACAGCCGACCATCCTGCAAAATCACCTGGTAGAAATGCGGGGCGACCAGGCTATCCACCAGCAGCACCAGCAGTAACGCCACCAGCTGTGGCATCCCCTTTGGCCAACGGAACCGCCGTTTAGACGGATTGGATTGAGGGAGAGATTGAGGCATCACCATAGTCTCCTTAGGCCGCAATGGCGTTCATGATCGCCGGTACGGACAGTTCAGCCAGGGGGATCTCGGCCACCTGTTTGCGATCGCGCATAATAATGACCCGATCGGCATAGCCCACTAACTCTTCCAGTTCGGATGAAATGACCAGCAGCGCCAGGCCATCCGCGCACAGCGTTTCGATCAGACGGATGATCTCCGCATGCGCGCCAACGTCGATCCCACGCGTGGGTTCATCGAGGATCAGGAACTGCGGTTTGGTCAGTAACCAACGCGAGAGCAGTACTTTTTGCTGATTGCCGCCGGAGAGAAATTCGATCGGCTGCTCAGCGTTCGGAGTACGAATACCAAGCTGGCGGATAAAACGCTCGGCAATCTCGTTTTGCTCTTTCCGGGGAATAGGCCGCAGCCAGCCGCGCTGCGCCTGCAATGCCAGAATGATGTTTTCCCGCACCGAAGCAGCAGCAATAATGCCATCCGTTTTGCGATCCTCCGGACAGAAACCGATCCCCAGACACGAAGCCTGATGTGGCGATCGCAAGGTCTGCGGTTTGCCTTTGATCAGCGCACTTCCGCTGTCGGCGGGTTTAATACCGAAGATCACCTCCGCCGTTTCCGTTCGCCCGGACCCCAGTAGTCCGGCGAGACCGACGATCTCACCGGGACGCACCTGTAGATCAAATGGCGCGATGGTGCCTTTTTTGCCAAAGCCGCTGAATGCCGCCACCGGTTTATCACTCAGCAACGTGCGGCCCGCACGCTGTAGCGCATGGGTATCCAGTTCACGGCCCAGCATCATTTTGACCAGTTCGATCTGAGGCAGTTCTCGGGTTTCACGGCAGCCAACGAAGCCGCCGTTACGCAGAACGGTAATGCGATCGCTGACCTGATAAACCTGATCGAGAAAGTGGGTGACGAAGATCAGACTGACGCCCCGATCGCGCAGATGTCTCATCAGGCCAAACAGCATTTCAACTTCCTGAGTATCAAGGCTGGCGGTCGGCTCATCGAGGATCAGCACTTTTGCGGAGAGATCGATCGCCCGACAGATGGCGACGATTTGTTGCATCGCCACGGAAAAGCGGTTCAGCGGCTCGCGCACGTCGAGGGAAAAACCGTATGACGCCATCAGCTCCGTCGCACGTTTTTCCATCTGCTTGCGCTGGAGCAGGCCAAAGCGCCGCGGTTCACGACCAATAAATAAGTTATCGGCAACCGACATATTGGGCAGCAGGTTCACTTCCTGGTACACGGTGCCAATCCCCAGTTGTTGTGCATGGGCGGTATTTTTGGGGGTGATCGGTTGGCCTTCGAGCCAGATAGTGCCGCGATCGGCATGGTAAACGCCGGTCAGCGCTTTGATGAGCGTCGATTTGCCGGCTCCGTTTTCTCCCAGCAGCGCCATAATCTCGCCACGACGCAAGCTGAAATCCACGTTATCCAACGCTTTGACGCCGGGAAAGAATTTGCTTAATCCTTCGGTGCGGAGGATTTCCTGATGTTGGTCGGTGGTCATGGTTCCCCCTGCATCACGCCGGATGGCGCTACGCTTATCCGGCCTACAAAAGAGCGTAATGTAGGCCGGGCAAGCGCAGCGCCCCCGGCATTTTCATGAAGGCTTAGTAGCCCATGTTTTTCTTCTTCTCTAACTCTTCTTTTGCCGTATCCGGCAGATAGAGGATCGACTTGGTAATGGTCAGCTTCTCAGGCATCGTGCCGTCTTTTTTGAATTTCTCCAGCGCGTCGAATGCCGGGCCGGCCATATTCGGCGTCAGTTCGACGCTGGCGTTGGCTTCGCCGTCAATCATCGCTTTGTAGATATCCGGTACGCCATCGATAGAACCGGTGAGGATATCTTTGCCAGGTTTCAGTCCCGCTTCTTTGATCGCCTGAATCGCACCGATCACCATGTCATCGTTGTGGGCGTAAACCATACAGATGTTCTTGCCGTTGTTTTCCGCTTTGATAAAGCTCTCCATCACTTCTTTCCCTTTACTGCGGGTGAAGTCACCGGACTGAGAGCGAATAATTTTGATGTTTGGCGCACTGGCAATGGCTTCAGCAAAGCCTTTCTTACGATCGATCGCCACGCTGGCACCAACGGTCCCTTGTAGCTCAACGACGTTACACGGCTTGCCGTCCACTTGTTTAATCAGCCAGTCGCCGATCAATTTACCTTCCAGCACGTTGTCGGCGGTGACGGTGGTCATATAGAGAGATTTGTCTTTTACATCGATGGAACGATCGAGCAAAAAGACCGGAATGTCGGCATCTTTAGCTTCTTTTAAAACCGGCTCCCAACCCGTTGCCACGACCGGCGCAATAAAGATGGCGTCAACGCCCTGCGCAACAAATGAGCGGACTGCTTTAATCTGGTTTTCCTGCTTTTGCTGGCCATCAGCGATTTTCAGCGTAATTCCCCGCTTTTCGGCCTCGCTTTTCGCGACGTTGGTTTCTGCGGCGCGCCAGCCGGATTCAGAGCCAACCTGCGAAAATCCTACGGTTAAAGGGGCTGCCATTGCCATAGACGACATGGCTGCCGAAACTGCTGTGACTAAAAGTAAGCGCTTCCACATAAGTGCGTCCTCGTAGGGTGATTATTGTTGGTTAATTAACCGTTGCGAAAAAACTATAGACAATTGAGCATGTAACGGATTGCGTTACATCACACTTCAAAAAAGTAAATAAAACGTTAATCACAACTTTGTAATCGCTTTCATCTCGCTATGAAAAATGCGGCTGAAGATATGGATTTTTCTGTCACGAGAGAGAGGTAAAAAGAAGAAAATGCACGCAGAGAAAGCGAAAACAAGCGGAGACATTCCGCGCGAGTTGGCTATAATACCCGCCACTTGTTTGCCATAGCTTATTTAAAGGAAACAGACATGAGCTTACTCAACGTCCCTGCCGGTAAAGACCTGCCGGAAGATATCTACGTTGTTATCGAGATCCCTGCGAACGCAGATCCGATCAAATACGAAGTTGACAAAGAGAGCGGCGCCCTGTTCGTTGACCGCTTCATGTCCACCGCGATGTTCTATCCGTGCAACTACGGTTACATCAACCACACCCTGTCTCTGGATGGTGACCCGGTAGACGTTCTGGTCCCGACTCCGTACCCGCTGGAGCCAGGTTCAGTGATCCGCTGCCGTCCGGTTGGCGTACTGAAAATGACCGACGAATCCGGTGAAGATGCGAAACTGGTTGCGGTACCGCACACCAAGCTGAGCAAAGAATACGATCACATCAAAGATGTGACCGACCTGCCGGAACTGCTGAAAGCGCAGATCACCCACTTCTTCGAACACTACAAAGATCTCGAAGCGGGCAAATGGGTGAAAGTTGACGGTTGGGACAACGCTGAAGCTGCTAAAGCTGAAATCGTTGCTTCCTTCGAGCGCGCGAAGAAGTAAGTTCGCGTTAGCGTAAAGCCCTGAACGCCAGCCCCTGGTTAGTAAGGGTTTTTTAATTTCTACTTTCTTTTCCCCCTCCCCTTCGCTGTTTTCTTTTTGACCTACCAGATTGGGTAGTCACATTTCATTTATCTTAATTGCGAATGAGATTAGATCTCATTATCATTCTCAGCATGTAAATAAATGTGAATAAAAGTCAATGAACCTCCACAATGTGAAGTCCCTGAAACGCTATTCCTGCGTGGCTCTCGCCACAGCACTGTTATTTACCAGCCTGTCCAGCGTGGCGCAGACGCTACCTGAGCAAGATTTTCTGACCCGCGACGTTGGCAACGGCGTGTATGAACTGGCGGTTGATAGCCAGCAGAATGCGCTTTTTGCTGCCTCGTCGCCGTCGTTTGATAAAGATAAAACCAGCGGGCTTATCTATAAACTCGATCTGGAGAAACTCACCACGACTGAAGTTATCGAAACCAGCCGTCGTGCCTTTGCCACTGCCCTGGATGCAGAAAACCAGGTGCTCTATGTCGGCAACACGCTGGAGGGTTCGGTCACGCTCATTGATACCCGCAGCGGTAAAGAGCTGGCGATACTGCAACTGAGCGAAGCCAAAAACCCGAAAGAAATTGTCCATACCCGCGAAATGGTGCTCGATAAACAGCATCACCGCCTGTACGTTTCCGGCGTGGCTGAAAAGGGCATTGTCTGGGTGGTGGATACGCAAAAGCGCGAGAAAATCGCCACCCTTGAAAACATGGGCCAGTATCCGACCGGTATGGCCGTAGATGCCAATAAGAACCGCCTGTATGTCGTAAATGGCCGCAACGAACTTATTACGCTGGATACCACTAACCATCAAATTATTAACCGCTTTAGTATTGAGCCAGGCAAAAAACATTTTTTCCTGAATATTGCTTTGGATGCAAAAAATAATCGCGCATTCCTGACCGATCCTGATTTAGCGGATGTACTGGTTGTTGATATTAATACCGGTAAGGTTATTGCGCCCATTAAGGTTATCAACTCGCTGGCAGTGATATATAATGAAAAGCGCCAGGAAGTGTATATCACCCACCGTAATGCAAAGCGCATCAGCATTGTGGGCAGCAAGACTTATCAGGTAAAACAAAGCATTGAAACCAATGCGTTACCTAACAGCCTGGCGCTCTCGTCTGATGCCAACACCCTGTATGTCAGCGTCAAACAGCCGGAAAAAATGACCGGTGTGAAGCCCGACTACGTGCTGAAAATCGACCTCTCCAAATATTAATAATTAAAAACGCTTCTGACACCTTGCAGCTTTTCTGGGCTGCAAGGTGATGCTTTTATTTTTTACTTTTCAGGTGTCTATATTATGAAAACGCGTCAACTTATTACGCTGACAGGGATCGTTGCATTCTCAGGCGGTGTTATTTTCCCCACTCAGGCAGAAGAACTCACCGAAACCTCACGCAATAGCGAAGATGAAATGGTGATCACCGCATCCGGGTTCTCGCAGCAAAAGCGCGAAGCGCCGGCCACCATTTCCGTTATCGATCGTAAAACGCTGGATATTCAGCCGGACCGTAGCATTGGTGAAGCGATTAAAAACCTTCCTGGCGTCTCGGTCACCAACAGCAGCGGTATGAACGCTGGCAGCATTATGATTCGCGGCATGGACCCGTCCTATACCGCGTTTATGGTCAACAGCGTCAAACAAAATACCGGTGAATCTCGCCCTTACGGACATGACATCGGTACTGAAGCCAACTTCTTACCGCCGATGGAGGCCATTGAGCGTATCGAAGTTATCCGCGGGCCCATGTCCTCGCTGTACGGCTCAGATGCCATCGGCGGTGTGGTCAACGTGATTACCAAAAAACCGTATGGCGCAAAAGAGTGGACGACGGCAATTGCCGCCAATACCTGGCTTCAGGAACACCAGTATTTGGGTAATACCAGCCAGATGAATCTGTTTACCATGGGGCCGATTGTGCCCGATGTTCTCGGCCTTAGCGTAGCGGCCGACTGGCTCGACCGTCGCGATGACGATCGCAATAACTATTTCGGTAAACACAACCGTAAATCCGTTGATATGACGCTGGGCCTGGCCGCTAGCGAAAATAACCTGTTCGACCTCAATGTGGTCACCGGTGAGCAGGAGAAAAACCGTACCCAGAAGCGCGGCGCGCCGTGGTCATGGCTGTTCGATCGTAACGCCGCCACCCTAACGCATACCGGCTGGTATGCCGACGACACCATTGCAACGACCAACTACATAAACTATGAAAAAGGCCGTTCGAAGTACGTTTATGACGGCCAGTCGCCGCAGTATGTGCAGATGGAGAACTACGTCGCTAATTCGCAAACCACCTTCACGCTCGACAACCATAAACTGACCGTTGGGGCGAATTTCACCCGCGAAGAGCTGAATGACCGCTTTGATGTGGCCAACAAAACGCTGCCCGGATCTGAGCCAGTGACAAAAATCAGCCGTAACGGTTGGGCATTGTTTGCTGAAGACGGCTGGAGCATTGACGACTTCATCCTGACCACATCAGCGCGTATGGACCAGGATGATAACTTTGGCACACATATTACGCCGAAAATGTACGGTAACTGGGCCTTCAGCAATGACTGGGCGCTGAAGGGCGGCATTTCCGCAGGTTATAAAAAACCTGAGCTGCGTGCGACATCCAGCGACTTTGTCACCCCATACGGCTCGACCGTACCTTATCCCTTCCTGACCGTCGGTAACGACGATCTGAAACCAGAACAAAGCGTTAACTCTGAGCTGGGCCTCTACTGGACGGGGAATGCGCTGTCACTGGATAGCACCGTCTTCTATACGCAGTTCAAAGACAAAATTGCTGAACAAACCATTTGCGAAACTACATCGACGAATCAGTGCTCCGTGAATGGCTACAAGGCGGACTCCGTCAGTAAATACTTCAACGTCAGCAAAGCGGACGTGTACGGCATAGAACTGAATGCCGACTGGCAGATTAGCGCCGATGTAAAAGCCAACGCTAACTACACCTGGAACCATAGCGAACAGAAAAGCGGCGTAAACAAAGGCTACGCGCTCAACGATTATCCGCGCCATATGGCGAACCTGTCGCTGAACTGGGCGGCAACGCAGAGTCTGGACGTATGGAGTACGGTGAATTACCGCAGCAGTAACCGCAACAGCGGCAATAACTATAAGTACGATGACTACACGATGGTCGACGTAGGCGTACGTTATAAGCTCAATAAGCACACGCAGCTGATGGCAGGGATCTACAACGTGCTGGATGAAGATCCGAAACTGACGACTGCATGGAATGAATCCGCGCAGGTGGAAGGACGCCGCTATAACCTCGGCGCGCGCGTGGAGTTTTAAGCCTTTAATAAACAACGCCACCCGAAGGTGGCGTTGTTTATTCTGGTAGACGATATATCAGTACTGGTCTCTGTCTAACCAGTTACCGCTTTCAATCAGCGTTAAGCCATCAACCGGACGTTGGTACACGTACATCCATGCACTTCCGTACGGCGTTTGAATTAACTGGCGTGCGTATTCACCGCCGCGGGTACGCAGAGCGTCAAGCTCTGCCAGCGTGGCGTTATCAATACGATAAACTTCCCCGTGTACTGTTCCATTTCCCGGAACCGCGCCTGGATAGTGGCCCAGGCTGTACAACTGGTAGTTGTCGATACTGAAATTTCCCAGCAACAGGGCATTGGTCATCCAGTGGCTGTTGCCTTGTTTGGTTCGTAAACTGCCGTAGACAAATATTCGCATTGCTAAAACTCGAACTGATAGAGCAAATCAAGTGCCTGATCTACGCCAGACACTGCTTCCAGATATAGCTTAGGCATCAGACGATAACGTAGCGTGAGTGTCGCTAAGGAGTCAAATATACCCACACCATATTTCACCTGCAGACCTGGCAGTACGTATCCGCTGACAACCACCTGAGATGAGTCGCCCACCCCTTGCGTGTCCAGTGCCAGATTGCTTACGCCAAATGTCTCCCCGATTTTACCCACAACCTGACCACTTTGTGCAACCCCCAGACCAATAAGCATTGAAGTCATCGCTGCGCTATCGCTCTGTTCGCTATCCAGCCCTTGTCCACGTAGCAGGTAGGAAAGCGCCATTTGCTGCGACATTGCCGGGTCGGAGAAGATCTCCGCCTTCGGTTCATCGGCGGTACCGGTGACGCGAACGCCAGCGATCACGTCGTCTTCGGTGGCATCTGGGTTACGAATCGCTTCGATGTTGAGCAACGGCTGATCCGGCGGACCGGAGAACAACAGCTCGCCCTTACGCACAATCAGATCCTGACCATAGGCGTGGAAGCGACCGCTCGGAATATTAATTTGCCCGTTAAGCCCCAGACCTTGCTTATCCTGCACCACTTTCAGATCGCCCGTCAGACGCGCTTTCAGACCAAAGGCGTCAAGACGCACGTTGTTACCGACGTGGATATTCAGGTTGCTGTTGATCGGAATACCGGCGGTCTGCGGTTTCTCGGGCTGCAGGTTGTTGTTAAGCATAACCATATCGCTGGAAACCCCAACCGCGCTTTCCGGCAGGTCATGTACCACAATACGCGCCCACGGCACATCCACGTTACCATCGAGAGTAAACAGGCTCGGCGTGGCTTCAAAGACCACGTCCGGCGATACGTCTAGGCGGACCATCGGCGGTACGGTAATACGCACCCTGCTGCCTTTAGCCGCAACACGCGCCCGCCAGTTGTCTATCTGACTCCAGTCGGCATCGCCGCTCAGGTTAATTTCTCCCTGCTGCGTACGCACCACGCCCGCCAACGTTGAGCGTGTTCCGGTGAAGTTAACGGCTAACTGGCTTGGCTGCATGTCAAACGGCATGAAGTTACCGTCAATATCCAGACCACTCAGTTGCAGCTGTCCGAGCAGCTGCGGGCTTTGTACATCGCCGCCCAGCCGCAGGTTGGCGTTGATCATCCCTGCCGCTTTTTCACCGCGCGAGAAGATGGGGTTCACCATCGCCAGATTGAAGTTGCGAATATTGATGTTACCGCCCAGATTACGACGCCCTTGCGGGTCCGTTACCTGCACCTGTCCGTCAAACTGCCCGTTGTTGGTCAGACGAATCAGCCAGCCCAACTCGGCACGGTTGTTGTGCAGGTCGGCGGTCAGATTCAGCGTTTCAAACGCCACGGGGAGCGGGGCATCATTCACGCTTTGCGTGACCTTGACGTTACGTCCGCTCAGGGTGACCTGCCCCTGTGGCAGCCCCTCTTTGGTGGTGTCCCAGCCCACATCAGCTTTGCCAGTGAACACACCGCTGGCCTGGGTTGTCTCCGGCATAAACGGTTTTAGCATCGCCAGGTCGAAGCGGTTAAGATTCACCACCGCGCGACCTTCTGCACCGGCATCAATGGTTTGTGGTACGCACAGCTCCGCATTCGGGTTGTTCCAGCAGTGCGGCCCGATACTAATTTTCTGTTCTTGATTACGATAATCCAGCGCGATAGCCCGGTTGAGCGACCACGGACCGACCGGCGTCTGGAAGCGGGTATTGCTTAACTCCCCTTTCCAGCGCTGTTCTTTGCGATCAAAGCTCCCGGCAAGATCCAGTTGCCCTGAAACCGGCTCACCCTGAATGCGTAACTGCAGTTCATGCTGCTTTTCACTGCCTTTGGCGTTGAGCGTCAGCAGACCAATATTCACGTCAGGTTGTACAATCCGCTCTACGCGAACGTTGAGATTACCGGCGATTTGCTCGGCCGATTTCACATCGCCTTCGACGCGCACCTGAGCAACGGAAAGTTCCTGCCAGCGCAGACCACGGGCGGTAATATCCGCCAGCAGCTGTGGTGCTTCAACCGTACCGCGAACTTTTACCAGCCCTTTCGCCGTACCGCCCAGCCCCGGCAGCGCGTTATCCAGGCTTGGGGCATCAATCGTCGCGTCGAGGTTGAGGTCTTTAACCCCCAGTTCGCCTTTTACGTCCGCACTGTTGCGTCCCAGCTCCAGATGAAGGCCCGGAATCGTCCACTGCAGGTAGCTGTTCCCCTTCAGCGAACCGTTCACATTGACCTTGTTCTGCTTCACGTTGCCGGTCAGCTTCAGCTCCGGAACCTCCATCTGCCAGCTTCCGCCATACAGACTGCCGCGCGTTTTCACCAGGCCATTCAGTTTTGACGGCCAGTCCGGGATCGCTTTCGCGGTATTGATACCATCCAGCGTTAGCTCCCCGCGCCAGCTGATCGCCTGCTGCCAGTCCACCAGCGCTTTCAGCTCGGTTTTCCCTTCCAGCGCCGCAACGCTGAGTTTGTCGAGATTAATCTGCTGCTCGTTGCCTTTGGCGTCCAGCGTGATAGTAGCCGGAGGAATATCCTGACCTTTCACGGCGGTACGCATCGACAGCGTATAGTCGGTCATCTTGCCGGTCAGTTTGAGCTTGATGTCATCGGCCTGGAACTGTTTCTCACCGGTAAACGGCCAATAAACCTGCTTACTTACCACCTCAATGTTGAGCGGCAATCCGGCTTCTGCCAGGCGCGTCTGTGCACGCAGGTCCATATCTACCGGACCAGACAGATTGACGCCGACTTCCAGCTGTTCGCGCAGCGCACCGCCGACCTTCAGCTTCACCTTTTCGCCTTTTAACGGGTCGATGTTTAGCGTGCTGTTTAACGTAATATCAACCGGCCACGTGTCGGTCAGTTGCGCTGTGCCGCTGGCTTTTACCGTTCCCTGATTCGAGTCGATATCCAGCGCGTCGAGCTTCATGTTGCCGTCTATGCTGCTCACTTTCAGCAGCATACTATGTACCGTTAAATCCGTATCCCCGGTCACACGCAGCTGCTCGCCGCGAAACTCTTCAATATTGAGATTGAGCGGCAGATGGACATCGGTCATTTCCGGCAGTACCGGCTTTGAGAACAGATCTTTTAGCGTTTCCCCGAGCGGCTTTTCATCCGGCTGCGGGTTTTGAATCTTCGGTTCGACAACCTCTTCCTGTGCCACTTCCGCCACTTTAGGCAGAGCAATCAGCAGCCCCTGTAATGACGTTGGCTTCAGCGTCAGCGTTTTTTCCTGCCAGTTCAGGCCGGAAGTAAAATCCAGCACTGAAACCGTGGTGTCATCGATTTTGATATTGATGTTGTTCAGCGCCACGCGCGAAAGCGTGATGGGGTAAGGCGTGGAAAGATTAAGCGGACCGCTCTCTTCTTCCTCTACCGGCGCGGATGGCGGCATCTTTTTGCTGTCGATCGCCACGTTGATGTTTTTCAGCGCCAGATCGTTGACGCACAGGCTGCTGTCCCACAGACAGTTAAGCCCCACGGCCAAATGCACTTCACCAGCATTCACCGCCACGCCAGGCTGGTCGTAGCGAATATTTTTCAGTGATAGATCCCGCCAGCCGCCGGTGACCTGACCAATTTCCAGACCCGGAACCCAACGATTAGCGGCTTTGAAGATCAGATGCAGGCCCGAGGTGGTACCAACGAGGAACGCCACCGTGCCTAACAACAGCAGGATAAAAACCAGCACGCCGAGGCTTATCTTCTTCCATAAACTCATAATTCAGGCCCCAGACCGATGTAAAACTGTAAACCATGTTCATCTTTGTCACCGACCGGGACGGCAAAGTCGAGCTTGATAGGTCCAACCGGCGATTGCCAGCGTACGCCGACCCCGGCACCGGTTTTGAAATCGCTTCGGCGAATGTCGCTGACCGCTTCACCGCTATCGACAAACATCGCCCCCCACCATTTACCGGTCACGTTGTACTGGTATTCCAGCGAGCCGGTTGCCAGCTTGGAGGCCCCTTTCAGCTTGCCGTCGCTGCCTTCCGGCGAAATAGATTTGTATTTATAGCCGCGAATACTGCGATCGCCCCCGGCAAAGAAACGCAGGTCCGGCGGCACTTTGTCGAAGTCTCCGGTTTCAATCCAGCCGAGATTACCGCGCATCACAAAGCGATGCCTGTCGTACAGCGTGCGGATCCAGACGTTTTGCGCCTGGAAAACGGAGAAATCAACATCTGAACCCCAGGCCGTGTTCGAGTAATCAATAGAGTAGCGCTGGGAATCGCCCCAGACAGGCATCAGGCCGCCGCGTGAACGCGTCCGGCTGATCATCACGCCCGGATAGAGCAGCATAGTGGTGTTGGTGACATTACCCTGGGTAAAGTGGTCGAGGCTCCAGCGCAGGTTAATCGCGCGCTGCCAGCCGCTGGAGAGGTCCCAGTAACGGGAAACCGCAAGCGTTGTGGAATCCTGCTCGGTGTCGTTTAAATCGGTACGCTTAAAGCCGCCCTGTACCAGGTAATACTGTTCCAGCGGGTTCTTTAACAGCGGCATTTTATAGCTGAAATCAAGCACCTGCTCTGGCGCCGAGATACTGGCGCTGGTCGTCAGGCTGTGCCCGTAGGAGTTCATCCACGGTTTTTTCCACGAGGTCTTCACCCGTGGCCCGACGTCAGTTGAATAACCGACCCCTGTTTCGATGGTGTTTTCGGTTCGCGGTGAGACCACGCCTTTCAGCGGCAGCACCTTGGTTTTGCGGGCTTTATCAAATTCTGGCGCGACAACCACAGAATTAAACCATCCGGTCGCCGACAGACGACGGTTCAGTTCGCCCAGATCTTTCGACTCGTACTCTTCACCTTCTTTAAAGGGCACCAGATTTTGCAGATACTCATCGCGAATTTGCGAGCCTTCAAAGGTGACATGCCCAAAGCGATAGCGTTCGCCGCTGTTGTAATCGATATCCCAGAACGCCTGGCGGCGCTCAAGCGCTATCCCGAGCTGGCTTTTATTAAATTCACTGTCGAAATAACCTTTACGCAGCGCCACGCTGGTGAGTGACTTTTTGAAGTTGTCATAGTCCCCCTGATTCAGCACGGTGCCGATTGCCGGGCGCGTTTTCAGCAGATCCAGATAATCTTTATCCGTACGCGCGCCACCGCGCAAAATCACCTCAGTGCCACCAATCAGCACCGGCTCGCCAGGGGTCACTTTGGCAATCAGCACCTGGCGGCCTTTTGCCGGCGGTGGACGCAGTTCAAAATCAATGGTCGGCTCAAAGTAGCCCAGCGCTTTTAGCCCTTCGCGGATGGCATCATCAACGCGCGCACGAAAGCGTCGGTCTGGAGTGACTTCATCACTTTGAATCGTGGACAGCTGCGCACGGACGTTTTTCTCCAGCGGTCCTGATAATCCTTCGACCTGTAAGCGAACATTCGCGGCGGCGGCGGAGCCACTTAAGCACAGTAATCCCACCCAACATAACTGACGGATATGTGGCACATTTTCTCCTGAATATCCTTTTTTCCCACCCCTGGAAAAAAATACTATGCCGTTCCTCGGCTTAACAAAAAATCAACAATAAGAGTTGAAAAACAGACGACAACCCAAATATTTCTTATGTTTAACTCTAGACGTATTCACGCCGTTTATTGTGGGCAAAGACGCGTCTCGTTACAACCTTAACCCAAATGACTGATTTCGGGAGAACGGCCATGAGTTTATTTGATAGAAAGCATCTTGTTACTCAAGCAGATGCGCTACCTGGACGCAACACCCCGATGCCAGTGGCAACGCTGCATGCGGTTAACCAACATTCGATGACCAACGTGCCCGACGGTATGGAGATAGCTTATTTCGCCATGGGATGCTTCTGGGGCGTTGAACGTTTATTCTGGTCATTACCCGGGGTATACAGCACCGTAGCCGGGTACACCGGCGGCTACACCCCAAACCCAACCTATCGTGAAGTGTGTTCTGGCGATACCGGGCATGCCGAAGCGGTACGCATCGTCTATGACCCGCATGTTATCAGCTACGAACAACTGCTGCAGGTGTTCTGGGAAAATCACGACCCGGCTCAAGGCATGCGTCAGGGGAACGACCAGGGCACGCAGTATCGCTCCGCCATTTACCCGTTAACGCCGGAACAAACCGCCGCCGCACAGGCCAGCCTTGAACGTTTTCAGGCAGCAATGACCGCCGCAGGCGACGAGCGCACCATTACCACGGAAATCACTACGGCAACCCCGTTCTATTATGCCGAGGACGATCACCAGCAGTATCTGCACAAAAATCCTTACGGTTATTGTGGCATTGGTGGTATTGGTGTTTGCCTGCCGCCACAAGGATAATTTCCCCCTCTGGCGACTTTACAGTGCCTTACGCTATACTAGCTTCTGAATTTACCGGCTCACTTCCACGAGCCGGTTTTCAATGTGTATTTCACACGGATTTATCAACTTCTCCCTTCCGAGGATCTGACCTGAACGGTCGGATAAGATATGTTAAACAGTATTTTAGTCATTCTCTGCCTGATCGCCGTGAGTGCGTTTTTCTCGATATCTGAGATCTCGCTTGCTGCATCACGCAAAATAAAACTTAAACTGCTTGCCGATGAAGGCAACGTAAACGCACAACGTGTTTTGAAGATGCAGGAAAACCCCGGCATGTTTTTTACCGTCGTGCAAATTGGCCTTAACGCGGTCGCCATTCTCGGCGGTATCGTCGGTGATGCAGCATTCTCCCCGGCGTTTTACAGCCTTTTCTCGAAGTACTTCACTCCAGAGCTGTCCGAACAGTTAAGCTTTATTCTGTCGTTCTCGCTGGTTACTGGCCTGTTCATCCTGTTCGCGGATTTAACCCCGAAACGCATCGGTATGATTGCGCCAGAAGCTGTGGCTTTGCGTATCATCAACCCGATGCGCTTCTGCCTGCTGGTCTTCCGCCCGCTGGTGTGGTTCTTTAACGGTCTGGCAAACAACATTTTCCGTCTATTTAAGATCCCAATGGTGCGTAAAGACGACATCACCTCGGACGACATTTACGCCGTGGTCGAAGCGGGTGCGCTGGCGGGTGTTCTGCGCAAGCAGGAGCATGAGCTGATTGAAAATGTGTTCGAACTGGAATCCCGTACCGTCCCGTCTTCAATGACCTCGCGCGAGAATATTATCTGGTTCGATCTCCATGAAGATGAGCAAAGCCTGAAGAACAAGGTGGCGGAACATCCGCACTCCAAATTCCTGGTGTGTAACGAAGATATCGACCACATCATTGGTTATGTTGATTCAAAGGATCTCCTCAACCGCGTACTGGCAAACCAAAGCATGGCGCTGAACAGCGGCGTACAGATCCGCAATACGCTGATCGTCCCGGACACGCTGACGCTCTCTGAAGCGCTGGAAAGCTTCAAAACCGCAGGCGAAGACTTTGCCGTCATCATGAACGAGTACGCGCTGGTGGTGGGGATTATCACGCTCAACGACGTTATGACGACGCTGATGGGCGATCTGGTAGGTCAGGGTCTGGAAGAGCAGATTGTGGCACGTGATGAAAACTCATGGTTAGTCGACGGCGGTACACCGATTGATGACGTGATGCGCGTGCTGGATATCGACGAGTTCCCGCAGTCCGGCAACTATGAAACCATCGGCGGCTTTATGATGTTCATGCTGCGTAAAATCCCGAAACGCACCGACTCGGTGAAGTATTCAGGTTACAAATTTGAAGTGGTGGATATCGATAACTACAAGATCGATCAGCTGCTGGTGACGCGTCTGGACAGTAAACCTACCGTTCTGGTACCAAAACTGCCAGATGCAAAAGAAGAGGCAAAGGCGTCTTAACGCCTTACAGAAACATCAACGGCTCCCATCAGGAGCCGTTTTTTTAACTACTGCATAGCACTTTGATCAAGCCATCTCAGTTTGCAGACGCAAGACCTGACGGTTAACTTCGGACATCACGGAAAAATGCAGTTTGTCCTTCACTTTTGGGATAAGAATCTTACCCTTATCAAATTCAAAAGCGCCTACATCCTTGATATATAACCGTCCACGAAACAGGATCTTCACGTACTTCGCCACCTGCAGCGGGTTGTATCGTTGGAAAATTTTCATTGTTGTCTCCTGCTGAGCATTACGCCTTTGCGGTACCACAATCGGTCCGACAATCCTCAGGCGCAAATTTTAATGCCCTATGACTATAGACTATCTCGTTGATGTTTCCAGCGTGTATAAGTTTATTTACCTTCAAGTTACAATTATTCAGAATTATCTTTTCAACGCTTCGCTGTCTTCAGTATAAGCCTTCATTTTTCGCAGGATTTGTGCGCCCGTCCGCAAACTGGCATCGCGCTTGCGGGAAAAAGCATCATTCGCACATATGATTAAATTCCAGACCCAAGTGGTCGGATCACCTGCAAAATAAAAGAAAGAAGGAAAACCTATGACCTTACGAAATCTGCTGGCGCTGTCGTGCCTGCTACTGCCGATGATTGCCTCCGCACATAAGTTTGAGACTGACCAGCGCGTACCGCCGGTGGGGATCGCCGATCGCGGCGAACTGATTCTCGATAACGATAAGTTTAGCTACAAAAGCTGGAATAGCGCGCAGTTGCCAGGCAAAGTGCGAATTGTGCAACACATTGCCGGACGCACCTCCGCCAAAGAGAAAAATGCGACGCTGATCGAGGCAATCAAAGCCGCCAACCTGCCGCACGACAAATACCAAACCACCACTATCGTCAACACGGATGACGCCATTCCCGGCTCCGGTATGTTTGTGCGCAGCAGTCTGGAGAGCAATAAGAAGCTCTACCCGTGGTCGCAATTCATTGTCGACAGCAATGGCATTGCGCGTAAAGCCTGGCAACTGGATGAAGAGAGCTCCGCTATCGTCGTACTCGACAAGGACGGACGCGTGCAGTGGGCAAAAGATGGCGCATTAACGCAGGAAGAGGTGCAGCAGGTAATTGCCCTGCTGCACAAATTACTCAGTAAATAGAGACGCGGAAGCCGGGGTTGAGGAACGATTCACGTGGGGTGTAATCCAGAGGTTTCCCCTGCCAGTCGTGAACGTGCGCTCCGGCTGCGGCGGCAACGGCATGGCCAGCGGCGGTGTCCCAAACGTTGGTTGGCCCAAAACGCGGATACAGCTGTGCGTGCCCTTCCGCCACCAGGCAGAACTTCAGCGATGAGCCAATCGAGGTGGTCTGGTGCTCGCCCAACTGTTGCAGATACTCTTTTAACTCATTGTCGGCATGCGAGCGGCTAATGACCACCAGCGGCGGACGCGCGTCACGAACCTGAATTTGTTTGCGTACGCCGCACTCTTCTTTCCACGCTTTACCTTCTGCTGCGCTGTACATCACTTTCATTACCGGCGCGTAAACCACGCCCAGAACCGGCTTTCCTTTCTCGATCAGCGCAATATTGACGGTAAATTCACCGTTACGCTTAATGAACTCTTTGGTCCCGTCCAGCGGGTCCACCAGCCAGTAGCGCTGCCAATGCTGGCGAACATCCCAGCCAGGAGGCGCCTCTTCAGACAGAACCGGAATATCCGGCGTCAGCGCCAGTAATCCTTCGAGGATCACCGTATGTGCGGCGATATCTGCCGCCGTGACCGGAGAATCATCCTGCTTGCTGGTAATCTCCATCGGTTTGATTCCATCGTAGACCTGCATAATGGCATCGCCCGCGTTCCGTGCAAGCTGGCATACATGTTCTAGCATTCTCCACCTCGTTTCTGTCAGTGGTGTTAACTCGTTGTTTTACTTATACCCGATCGTCAGGGGATCCGCCAACTGTGATAGCGTCTGCGGTTTTAAACGCTATATTCATGTCATGATTCACAGTTCTGTAAGCAAGAAGATTTATATACATTTTCTTTTGTGGCTTAGATCTTAAAAGGATGCCCCTGATGATTAAGTTTAGTGCAACGCTTCTGGCAACGCTGATTGCAGCCAGCGTCAATGCCGCGACCGTCGATCTGCGTATAATGGAAACCACTGATTTGCATAGCAATATGATGGATTTCGATTATTACAAAGATACACCGACTGAAAAATTCGGTCTGGTACGTACGGCAAGTCTGATCAACGCTGCGCGTGGTGAAGTCAGAAACAGCGTGCTGGTTGATAATGGCGATCTGATTCAGGGTAGCCCGCTCGGGGATTACATGGCGGCCAAGGGGCTGAAAGCGGGCGAAACTCACCCGGTATATAAGGCGCTGAATACCCTGGATTACGCGGTGGGTAACCTCGGCAACCATGAATTCAACTACGGTCTGGAGTATCTGCACAACACGCTAGCCGGAGCGAAGTTCCCTTACGTTAACGCCAATATCATCGACGTGAAGACCAAAAAGCCGCTGTTTACGCCTTACTTGATCAAAGACACTGAAGTGGTCGACAAGGAAGGGAACAAGCAGACGCTGAAGATTGGCTATATCGGCTTTGTTCCACCGCAGATTATGACCTGGGATAAAGCCAACCTCAGCGGCAAAGTCACGGTGAACGACATTACGGAAACTGCACGCAAATACGTTCCGGAAATGAGAGAAAAAGGCGCCGATGTCGTGGTGGTGGTTGCTCACTCCGGGCTTTCAGCCGACCCATATCAAACCATGGCGGAAAACTCCGTTTATTACCTCAGCGAAGTACCGGGCGTGGATGCCATTATGTTTGGTCACGCTCACGCCGTCTTCCCGGGTAAAGACTTTGTCAATATTAAAGGCGCAGATATCACAAAAGGTACGCTGAATGGGGTTCCTGCTGTGATGCCGGGTATGTGGGGCGATCACCTGGGCGTGGTGGATTTAGTGCTGAATAACGACAGCGGTAAATGGCAAGTCACTCAGGCGAAAGCCGAGGCGCGCCCGATCTATGACGCCGCAGCCAAAAAATCACTGGCAGCAGAAGACAAAAAAATCGTTGAGATCCTGAAAGCCGATCACGACGCCACGCGTGAGTTTGTCAGCAAACCGATCGGTAAATCCGCCGACAACATGTACAGCTATCTGGCGCTGGTACAGGATGACCCGACCGTACAGGTGGTGAACAACGCGCAGAAAGCCTATGTAGAACACTTTATTCAGGGCGATCCGGATCTGGCAAAACTACCGGTACTTTCCGCCGCCGCGCCGTTTAAGGTCGGTGGACGCAAGAACGATCCGGCAAGCTTCGTAGAAGTCGAAAAAGGTCAGTTAACCTTCCGTAACGCCGCTGATTTGTATCTCTATCCCAACACTCTGGTGGTAGTGAAAGCCAGCGGTAAAGAGGTGAAAGAGTGGCTGGAATGTTCTGCCGGGCAGTTCAATCAGATTGATATCCACAGCAGCAAACCACAGTCGTTGATTAACTGGGATGGCTTCCGTACCTATAATTTCGACGTGATTGACGGCGTGAATTATCAGATTGATGTTTCACAACCTGCTCGCTACGACGGTGAATGTCAGACCATTAACCCGAAAGCGGAACGTATTAAAAATCTGACCTTTAACGGCAAACCAATCGATCCGAATGCCACCTTCCTCGTCGCGACCAACAACTACCGCGCCTACGGCGGTAAGTTTGCCGGAACCGGCGACAGCCACATCGCGTTTGCTTCTCCGGATGAAAACCGCTCGGTGCTGGCGGCCTGGATTGGTGCTGAGACGAAGCGTGCCGGTGAAATTCACCCGGCGGCAGATAACAACTGGCGTCTGGCGCCAATTCATAGCGATACACCACTGGATATTCGCTTTGAAACATCACCGTCTGATAAAGCCGCGGCATTTATTAAAGAGAAAGGCCAGTATCCGCTGAAGAAAGTCGCGACCGATGACATCGGTTTCGCTATTTATCAGCTGGATTTAAGTAAGTAATTTTCGTGCCGGATGCGGCGCAATAGCGTCTTATCCGGCCTACAAAACTACGCAGCCCGTTCGTCCCGCTGCGCTAAAACCTGCGGCAAATTCAGTTCTATCCAGTCCGTCAGCGCGGCGACTTTATCACTCACCTGCTCACCCAACGGCGTCAGGCTATACTCCACGTGCGGCGGCACCACCGGATACGACACCCGATTGATAAACCCGTCATGCTCTAACGCTTGCAGGGATTGCGCCAGCATCTTTTCACTGACCCCGCCCATCTTACGGCGCAAATCGCTGAAACGGTGCGTACCGTCGCGCAGCGCCACCAGAATCAACACGCCCCAGCGGCTGGTGACGTGTTTTAACACCTCACGGGAGGGACACTGTTCGGCAAACAAGTTGCCATCGCGTAACTGCTGGGAGAGCGTCGATGCTGTCATTTTCATACTAACCTTTTTGTTCGTACTTACTAAAAGTAAGTTTAGGTGTTAGCGTGATTAAACACAAGACCAATACCAAGGAGTCACTCCATGATCGCAATTACCGGCGCCACCGGCCAACTGGGCCAACACGTTATTGAATCTCTGCTGAAAACCGTTCCTGCCAGCCAGATTGTGGCAATTGTGCGTAATCCCGCTAAAGCGACGGCGCTTAGCCAGCAGGGCATTATCGTTCGTCAGGCGGATTACAGCGATGAAGCCGCCTTGACGGCTGCCTTACAGGGCATCGACAAGCTACTGCTAATCTCCTCCAGCGAAGTGGGACAACGCGCCCCGCAGCATCGTAACGTGATCAACGCAGCGAAAGCCGCGCACGTGAAATTCATCGCCTACACCAGCCTGCTGCACACCGACACCTCCCCGCTGGGGCTGGCTGATGAGCATGTGGCAACAGAGAAGATGCTGGCTGAATCCGGTATCGGCTACGCGCTGCTGCGTAACGGCTGGTACACCGAAAACTATCTCGCCAGCGCACCGGCTGCACTGGAACACGGCGTGTTTATCGGGGCTGCAGGTGAAGGCAAAATCGCCTCAGCGACCCGCGCCGACTATGCCGCTGCCGCCGCGCGCGTCATCAGTGAAGACGGTCATTCCGGTAAAACCTATGAGCTGGCGGGCGACGCAGGCTGGACCCTGAGCCAGTTGGCTGCCGAGCTGGCAAAACAGAGTGGTAAAAAAGTGGTGTATCAGAACCTGAGCGAAGCAGATTTTGCCGCCGCACTTAAAGGTGTAGGCCTGCCTGCCGGGCTGGCGGACATGCTGGCTGACTCAGACACTGGCGCCTCCAAAGGTGGTCTGTTCGACGACAGCCATACACTGAGCAAACTGATTGGTCGCCCGACCACCTCGTTGTCTGACAGCGTCAAAGGCATCGTGTAAGTGTTAAAAATTAGTTAATTGTGGTGGCATCCCCGCGCATCCTCTCTGATAATGACAGGATGATGCGTGGGGAGAGAAAACGTGCAAGGTGTACCTGAGCAGTTTATTGATGAGAAAGACAGCGCCCGCTTTCGCCATCTGGCGCAGGTGCCGGGCGTTGAGCTGTATCATGCACACATCTCGCGTTACGCTTTCGAGCCGCACACCCATGAAGCGTTTGGCATTGGCGCGATAGAAGCCGGAGCCGAACGTTTTCGTTATCGCGGCACGCAGTATGTTGCCCCCGCCCATTCCGTCGTCACCATGAATCCCGATGAGCTGCATACCGGCGAAGCCGAAACCGCCGACGGCTGGCGCTATCGGATGATTTATCTTGAACCCGACCTTCTGGAAGAGGTCACCGGGATCCGCCACTGGTGGTTTCATGACGTAACGCGTCACGATCCGCTGCGCTCGCGCCAGATCTGCTCGCTGATCCACGGCCTGTGGAACACTGAAGATCCGCTGGCGCAAAAAGGCCTTCTACTCGATCTGATCGACACGTTCCAGCCGCTGGCCCGCCATGCGCCAATATTAACGGAGGGGGCGCATCGCTTTGAACGGGTACGTGAGTATCTGCACGATAATTATATGCATCCGGTCACGCTCGACGAGCTGGCGCGGGTTGCATCGCTGAGTCCCTGGCATTTTCAGCGCCAGTTTAAGTCTCATTTCCACGTCACGCCGCACCAGATGCTGATGGCGATCCGGTTGTGGCGAGCCAAAGGTTTTCTCACTTACGGTATGCCCGCCGCAGAGGTCGCCGCCGCAACCGGCCTCACCGACCAGTCGCATCTCACCCGCGCGTTTACCCTTCGCTACGGCATTACGCCGGTACGTTATCAGAAACAAGTCGTCCGGCGTTGATCAGCAATCTCATACAATACGGCAGCATTTTTCCTGCCTACACTCGACTTATTGTTAAACGATGTGGATGTCCAAAATGATTAGCGGTGTGTTGTATGCCCTGTTGGCCGGGCTGATGTGGGGATTAATTTTTGTTGGACCGCTGATCGTACCGGAATACCCGGCGGTATTGCAGTCGATGGGGCGTTATCTGGCGCTGGGGCTGATCGCATTGCCGATTGCCTGGCTGGGACGTGCGCGCCTGCGTCAACTCATGCGGAAAGACTGGGTAACTGCGCTGACGCTAACAATGATGGGGAATCTGATTTATTACGTTTGCCTGGCAAGCGCCATCCAGCGCACCGGCGCACCGGTCTCCACGATGATTATTGGTACATTACCGGTGGTGATCCCAGTCTTCGCTAACCTGCTCTACAGCCAGCGTGACGGCAAATTATCATGGTGGCGTCTGTCGCCTGCGCTGGTATTGATTGGTATAGGACTGCTGTGCGTGAATATCTCGGAGCTGAATCAGGGGTTACCAGACTTTAGTGGCTGGCGTTATGGTGCCGGCATCGCGCTGGCGCTTGTCTCGGTGGTGTGTTGGGCATGGTATGCGCTGCGTAATGCCCGCTGGCTGCGCGAGAATCCGGATAAGCACCCGATGATGTGGGCGACGGCCCAGGCTCTGGTAACGTTGCCCGTTTCTCTGCTCGGTTACATTGCCGCCTGCCTGTGGCTGAACGGGCAAACACCGGACTTCGCTCTACCCTTCGGTCCGCGTCCGGGCGTGTTTATCGGTCTGATGATAGCCATTGCGGTATTGTGTTCGTGGGTTGGCGCACTGTGCTGGAACGTCGCCAGCCAAAAATTGCCGACGGTGATCCTCGGCCCGCTGATTGTCTTCGAAACGCTGGCCGGTTTGTTGTACACCTTTATTCTGCGTCAGGAATTTCCACCTCTGCTGACGGTTAGCGGTATTGCGCTACTGATGGTTGGGGTGGTGATAGCCGTCAGAGCCAAGCCGCAAAAACCGAGCGTCGTGGTGGTTTCACAATCATAATATGCCGGATGGCACTGCTTATCCGGCCTACAAGGACTGTACGATCTCATGTAGGCCGGATAAGGCGTTTACGCTGCCATCCGGCGAGACACTTTAAACACCGCTACCGTCTGGTTCAACCGCGCGGCCTGCTCTTCAAGCGCGGCAGCGGCGGAAGCGGACTCTTCTACCAGCGAGGCGTTTTGCTGCGTGACGCGATCCATTTCGGCAACCGCCTGGCCTACCTGATCGATACCCCGACTTTGTTCATCAGAAGCTGAGGCAATCTCCCCCATGATGTCGGTCACGCGGGTCACGGCGCTAACTATTTCCGCCATCGTTTCACCCGCTTCATGCACCAGCGCCGTACCGGCATTGACCCGATTCCCTGAGTCATCTATCAGCGCTTTGATCTCCTTCGCCGCCTGAGCGCTACGCTGCGCCAGCGTCCGAACCTCGCCTGCGACCACGGCAAATCCGCGCCCCTGCTCGCCCGCACGCGCCGCTTCCACCGCCGCGTTTAGCGCAAGGATATTGGTCTGGAAGGCAATACCGTCGATAACATTGGTAATTTGCGCGATTTTGCTGGAACTGGTGGCGATTTCATCCATCGTACGCACCACACCATCAACCACGGTTCCGCCTTTTTGCGCCGTCTGTGAAGCATTTTTTGCCAGACTGGTCGCCTGACGCGCGTTATCTGCGTTCTGTCTCACGGTTGCGGTAAGTTGTTCCATGCTGGCTGCGGTCTCTTCCAGAGAGGCGGCCTGCTGCTCGGTACGTGAAGAGAGATCGTTACTGCCTGCGGCGATTTCACCCGCACCGGTATAGATGGTATCGGCCCCGTCACGCACCACGCTGACCGTATTCGCCAGCGCCTGCTGCATGTCACGGACGTTACTTGCCAGCAGCGCCATTTCATTGCTGCCATCGGCGCTGATGGGGTGCGTCAGGTCACCGGCGGCAATGTAGCGAATATGTCCCATCACCTCGTGGAGCGGCTTGAGCAGCACTCGCTGCATCGCCAGCCAACTGGCGATAATCACGGTGACGACAATCAGCATCACCGCGGACAGCAGCCAGATTATCTTCTGGTAATCACTCTCATTGTCCTGCACTCCGGCAGCGGCCAGCGCCGTTTGCGCGCTACGCCATTCCCGATAAACGTCCTGCATGGCCGTTTGCTTTTGCTCGGCATTCTGCTTGAACATCTCTTCCAGCTTTCCTTCAGCCAGCAGCGCGTTCATTTTTGCCAGCGTCGCAGAATAGATGCCGTACTGCTCTTCCAGTCGATCGGCCAGATGCTCATCCTGCCCCGGCGTTTCCGGCAGAGCGTAGTATTTATCGTAATGCTCTTTCGATTCGGCCAACAGGCGATTTGCCGTGTTCACCAGCTCCTTCAATTGACCGCCGTTAATCTCGCTGGCCATCGTTCCCTGTAAACGCAGCATGCCCCGGTTGAGCGTGACGCGAGCCTGGTTCAGGCTAATCCACGCATCGGTAAACTCGGCCACGTTCTGGCTGGAAAGTTGAGACACGTTAAAGTTCTGCTTATCGTTATTGAGTGCGCCAATAAAGACGCCCGCGGAGATGAGCTGCATTGCGCCCAGCGCGAGTAACACGGTGATAAGTAAGGTTATCACTTTGATTCGTTTGAACATCTGTAGCCTTTTATTATGCAGGTATTGTCTGAGGTCTAACTATCGGCAGCGGCGTGCGCTTATTTAATCCTGTCGTGCGGCTTTTTTCGCCGTACTTCTCCTTTCCAATAAGATTCAGCATCTTAACGAGATAAGAAATTTTCGTGACGCCCATCACAAAACACCCCACCCCGAAAGGGTTATATCCTTCGCCATAAGTTGCATTTAAAATACATCTTATATTATTGAGAATGAGGTAACGGCAATGTCTTATCGCGATCAACCTTTAGGTGAACTGGCGCTCTCTATTCCTCGCGCTTCGGCCCTGTTTCGTAAATACGATATGGATTACTGCTGCGGCGGTAAGCAAACGCTGGCACGCGCTGCCGCGCGTAAAGAGCTGGATTTAGACGTTATTGAGGCGCAGCTCGCGCAGCTGGCTGAACAGCCGCTGGAGAAAGACTGGCGTACCGTGGCTCTGGCTGAAATCATCGACCATATCATCGTGCGTTATCACGACAGACACCGCGAACAGCTGCCGGAGCTGATCCTGCAGGCCACTAAAGTTGAACGCGTTCACGCAGACAAACCGAACGTACCGCGCGGTCTGGCGAAAAACCTGACCATGCTGCATGAAGAGCTGTCCAGCCACATGATGAAAGAAGAGCAGATCCTGTTCCCGATGATCAAACAGGGCATGGGTAGCCAGGCGATGGGGCCAATCAGCGTGATGGAAAGCGAACATGACGATGCGGGTGAACTGGTGGAAGTGATCAAACACATCACCCATAACGTAACGCCGCCACCAGAGGCCTGCACTACCTGGAAAGCCATGTATAACGGCATTAACGAGATGATCGACGACCTGATGGAACACATCAGCCTGGAAAACAATGTGTTGTTCCCGCGTGCCCTCGCAGGTGAATAAAAAAGCCCGGTGGCGCTAGCGCTTACCGGGCCTACAACGACCTCGAACGTAGGCCTGATAAGGCGAAGCCGCATCAGGCAATCCCGCCAGCATAGTGCCGGATGCGGCGTAAACGCCTTATCCGGCCTACATCTCACGTCTTAGCGATTAACGCACGCCTGCCATACGTTTCTTACCGATAAACAACCAGCCCAGACCCAGCGCGATGAACCACAGCGGCGTGACGATCAGCGCCTGACGGGTATCATCTTCCAGCGTCAGCAGTACCAGTACGAAGACGAAAAACGCCATACATACCCAGCACATCAGCTTGCCTAACGGCATCTTGTAGATTGATTTTTCATGCAGGTGAGGACGCTGCTTGCGGTACACCAGGTACGAGCAAAGAATGATGGTCCAGACGAACATGAACAGAATCGCCGATACGGTGGTGATCATGGTGAAGGCGCCAATCACGCTCGGGTTCACGTACAGCATCACCACGCCGCCCAGCAGACAGATACAGGAGAAGGTTAAACCCTTCGCCGGAACTGCGCGTTTAGACAGCTTGGCAAACGCTTTAGGCGCAACGCCTTCCTGCGCCAGACCGAACAGCATACGGCTGGTAGAGAACACGCCGCTGTTTGCAGAAGAGGCAGCTGAAGTCAGCACCACAAAGTTGATCAGGCTCGCCGCAGCAGGCAGACCAACCAACACAAACAGTTCAACGAATGGGCTCTTGGTTGGCACTACCGAGCTCCACGGCGTAACGGACATAATCACGATCAGCGCGAACACGTAGAACATGATGATACGGATTGGAATCGAGTTAATGGCGCGCGGCAGAGATTTCTCCGGATCCTTGGTTTCTGCTGCGGTCGTACCCACCAGCTCAATACCCACAAATGCGAACACCGCTATCTGGAAGCCGGCAAAGAAGCCGCTCAGACCTTTCGGGAACCAGCCACCGTCATTCCACAAGTGCGTGAACGATGCCTGAACGCCGGTTGGCGACTGGAAGTGCGTCAGCACCATCACCAGACCGACGACAATCAGGCCGATGATGGCAACGATTTTGATCATCGCAAACCAGAACTCCATCTCACCGAACATTTTTACGGTGGCGAGGTTGAGGCTCAGCAGCAGCACAATCACCGCCAGCGAGGCGACCCAGTCTGACAGTTCGGGGAACCAAAATTGCGCATACGCGGTAATCGCGACCACGTCTGCCATCCCGGTAACAACCCAGCAGAACCAGTAGGTCCAGCCGGTAAAATACCCAGCCCATGGCCCGAGCAGGTCAGAGGCAAAATCACTAAACGATTTGTACTCCAGATTCGAGAGCAGCAATTCACCCATTGCACGCATCACGAAAAACAGCATAAAACCGATGATCATATACACAAAAATGATCGACGGTCCGGCGAGACTGATGGTTTTACCGGAGCCCATAAACAGGCCAGTACCGATAGCGCCACCAATAGCAATAAGTTGAATATGACGGTTTGTGAGATTGCGCCGTAGCGACTGTTCAGACGACGCCTCTTCAGCGGTGTCGACTTTTACCTGATCTACCATGTTTTTTCTTCCTGTACCTGTCTGTGTTGTTCAGGCTCTACGGCCTTTAGTGTGTCTATGATACGACGATCCTGTTATCAGGACTCATCGATATTAGGTAAGAATTGGCGGGATGAATACTAAGATTTAGATATAATGTTAATTTAATGTTTAAAGTGAGTGTCATATCACTCTGATAGCGCGAATCAGCTCACAAAAATACACGCTGACGGGGCATTTTCAAGATAAAATATCGACAACGACGTAACTATAGCTTTTCACGCTATTTTTTTGCTCCCCCCGGCCTCGGGGGGAACAGAAGTCACTGCTTACAGGATCTCAAGCAGCTCAACTTCGAATACCAGCGTGCTGAACGGAGGAATGGACGCGCCAGCGCCACGCTCGCCGTAAGCCAGTTCCTGAGGAATAGTCAGTTCCCATTTGGAACCTACCGGCATCAGGGTCAGCGCTTCAATCCAGCCTGGGATTACGCCGTTAACCGGGAATTCAGCCGGTTCGCCACGTGCGACAGAGCTGTCAAACACGGTACCGTCGATCAGCTTACCGGTGTAGTGCACGCGAACGCGGTCAGTACGTGCCGGAATAGCACCTTCACCCTGGGTCAGAACACGGAACTGCAAACCGGATTCAGTGCTGTTCACACCGTCTTTCTCACGGTTTTCTTCCAGATATTTGACGCCATCAGCCGCCATAGCCTGGAAACGCTCGCGACGAACTGCATCAGCACGTTCGTGGATTTCACGCAGTGCGCGATGCACAACATCAACCGGCACTGCCGGGTGCTTACCTTCCAGCGCGTCAGCGATACCCGCTACCAGCGCTTCAGGCAACAGTCCTTCCAGTCCGGATTCGCTCAGCTGTTGTCCTACCTGCAAACCAATGCCGTAGCTTGCTTGCGCTTCGATAGTGTCAAAAGTCGGGTTAGCCATCATATTTCCTTTCATCGGATGTAAAGTAGCGGGCAGCATATCAGCCATGCCGCATCCGGTAAAACTTTGTCTCGGGAACAGATGACAAATCGCGAGGAAACATAAACAATAGGAATATCCCGCGTTGACGTCACGAAAGCGGGTAATATGACGAACATCATAGCGTTAGCCATCTATACTCTATGATCGAGGAACGAGACGCGGAGCAGGAGGAAAGCCATGCCCGGGCGCTTTGAATTAAAACCAACCCTGGCGAAAATCTGGCATGCACCGGACAATTTTCGCATTATGGACCCGCTACCGCCTATGCACCGCCGCGGCATTATTATTGCTGCTATTGTGTTGGTGATAGGTTTCCTGCTCCCTTCCAGTGACACCAGCGATACCCCTGTGGTGACGCGTACTGCCCAGCTGGATTTACAGTCACAGTCGCAGCCACCGACCGAGGCTCAGCTGCAGGCACAGCTTATCCCGCCGCAAAACGATCCCGGCCAGGTCGCTCCGGTTGCGCCAGAGCCAATCCAGGAAGGCGAACCTGATGCACAACCTCAGGTCCAGCAATCTCAGCCGCAGACACAACCTTTCCAACAGGATAGCGGAATTGACCAGCAGTGGCGCTCCTACCGCGTAGACTCAGGTAAAACGCTGGCGCAGGTATTCCGTGACCATAACCTCCCGCCAACCGATGTGTATGCGATGGCACAGGTTGAAGGCGCCGGAAAACCACTGAGCAATCTGAAAGACGGTCAGATGATACAGATCAGGCAGAATGCCAATGGCGTAGTGACAGGATTAACCATTGATACCGGAAATGGCCAGCAGGTCCTGTTTACCCGCCAACCTAACGGCAGTTTTATCCGCGCCCGTTAAGCGCTGTGCCCCCGCGATTCCAGGCCTGATAAGCGATAGCGCCATCAGGCATCAAGGTGAAACGTCAGCGTTTCACCTTGTTCACCCACCAGATCCCCGAACACACCAGCACCAGCGCTACCGCATATTTCCATTCGAGGATGTTTTCACCGAGGAATATTGCCGACAGCACTGCACCCGAAACCGGGATCAGGAAGTTAAACGGCGCAATCATCCCCACGCGATTATGCTTGAGCAGAATACTCCACAAGGCGAAAGCGACCGAAGAGAGTAACGTCAGGTAGCCGAGAATCGCCACCGAAGACGCACCGTGTACGGTTAGCGTGCCGCCAAAAGCGTAGCCGCCGATAACCAACGCCAGGCCGCCACCGCCCAACTGGTACCCTGTCATTACCGTCGGGTCCACCGTCTGAGAAATACGTTTTCCATATAGCGTGGCAGCAGAGAGAATAAAGGCTGCCATCACTACTGAACCGTCGCCTAACAGGCTGAAGCTAAAATCCATTCCACTGCTAAAGTTCACCACCATTACACCGGTAAAGCCCAGAATACAGCCCAGCGCTTTGTTGTAGCTCAGTTTGTCGTTATGGTAGATAAAATGGGCCAGCAGCACGCTGAAGAAGGTCCCGGTCGCATTCATGATGGACCCTTTCACTCCCGTCGTGAACGCCAGGCCAATGTAAAAGAAGATGTATTGCAGCGAGGTTTGCGTCAGCCCCAACAGCGTGAGTTGGCCGTACTGACGCGGGCTTAACCGGCCAATCGGTTTACGCTGCGCTACCGCCAGCAGTAGCAGCAATAATCCCGCAAACAGAAAGCGATATCCGGCAAAGACAATCTTTGAGGGAATGTCATCCGTGGCAATCTGGAAGATCTCATATCCGCTTTTGATCGCCGGATAGGCGCTCCCCCACAGCAGGCAGCAGAACGCCGCGCTCAGGTAGACAACATTTTTACGCGCAAACAGAGGTTGGTGCGTTGGTTCCATTCCATCACCACTTTGAAATAATGTTTTATTTTTGTGATTATCCCGAAAAGGATAAAGAATAGCCAGAGAGAAAAGCGGGGGAACAGAAAAGCAAAACGCCGGCACAGGGCCGGCGCTTTTACGCGGTCATCAGAATAAAAACTTATTCTGCAACTACGTTTACAGTCAGCTTAGCAAACACTTCGCTGTGAACCTGGAAGCTCACTTCGTGCTCGCCAGTGGTACGCAGAACGCCGTTCGGCAGACGAACTTCGCTCTTAGCTACTTCAACGCCAGCTGCAGTTACAGCGTCAGCGATGTCGCGAGTACCGATGGAACCGAACAGTTTACCTTCGTCGCCAGCTTTAGACGCGATGGTTACGGTTTCCAGTGCGTTGATTTTCTCAGCACGAGCTTCAGCAGCGGACAGAACGTCAGCCAGTTTAGCTTCCAGCTCAGCGCGACGCGCTTCGAAAAATTCAACGTTTTTCTTGGTAGCAGGAACAGCTTTACCCTGTGGTACCAGGAAGTTACGAGCATAGCCCGCTTTAACGTTAACCTGATCACCCAGGCTACCCAGGTTTGCTACTTTATCAAGCAGAATAACTTGCATTACCTTATCCTCTCAAAGTCGTATTAATGGACCGTGACCGATTACTGATGACGATCAGTGTACGGCAGCAGGGACAGGTAGCGAGCGCGTTTGATAGCGCGAGCCAGCTGACGCTGGTATTTTGCACGGGTACCGGTGATACGGCTTGGGACAATCTTACCGCTTTCGGTGATGTAGTTTTTCAGCGTAGCGATATCTTTATAGTCGATCTCTTGAACGCCTTCCGCGGTGAAACGGCAGAACTTGCGACGACGGAAATAACGTGCCATATGGCTAGTCTCCAGAATCTATCAATTCAATCTGCTCGGCATGCAGAACCATTTTGCTCAGGCCGTTCTTTGCCTTGTGGCAAGAGATGAACCCCTGAACGGTCACTGCGCTACCGACCGTTATACTGTGAGTAATGGCCTGGTTTTCGTGTCCGCTAATAATAACGGGCATTTGGCACCACGCCTGCCGGTGAAACCCGGCTTCCTCCTGCACAGAACGATGCTCAAGCACGAACTGGCAATGAGGAATTCCTGATGGACTGACCTTTCGAAGGGGGGCCCTGCACACAGTGCCGGACAACACCAGACGGTTGGTCATCAGAAATTACTCTTCAGAATCCCCAGCTTCAGCATCATCTGCGGTTTCGTTAGCGAAATCATCGCGACGTTCACGACGCTCGTCTTTCGCTTTAACCATCGGAGATGCTTCGGTAACAGCGTGTTTAGTACGCATAACCATGCTGCGGATAACGGCATCGTTGAAGCGGAAGGTAGTTTCCAGCTCATCGATCACTTCCTGCGGCGCTTCAACGTTCATCAGAACGTAGTGAGCTTTGTGCAGTTTGTTGATCGGGTAAGCCAGCTGACGGCGGCCCCAGTCTTCCAGACGGTGGATCGTGCCTTCTGCACCAGTGATGGCAGCAGTGTAGCGTTCGATCATACCCGGAACCTGTTCGCTCTGGTCAGGATGGACCATAAAAACGATTTCGTAATGACGCATCGAATTGCTCCTTACGGATTATTCAGCCTCCTGTCTGGGTCAGCCGAGGCCCATGGAGGCAAGGAACGTGTTAAAGGTCGGCTGAAAAATGACGCGTCATAATACTGGGGCCAGCAGGTAAACTCAAGGTGCTTGTACGATTATTTATCATGTTGCCATTAATACATATCCAGCAGCATTTTGATGCTGATACAAATGGAGACAATGACAATCATGGGTCGGATGACTTTCTTACCGCGCGTCAGTACGACTGTCGCACCAAGACGTGCGCCAAGGGATTGCCCTGCAAACATCACCAAACCCAGCGACCAGATCATTTTACCGCCGAAAATGAAGAACAAAATCGAGGCGATGTTCGACGCCAGGTTAATAAAATTCGAGTGGATTTGCGCTTTATCAATACTGTATCCCCACAGCAGAATATAGCTGAGGGTATAAAAGGAACCTGCCCCAGCACCGAGAAAGCCATCATAAAAACCAATACATCCCCCACCGATCAACGAGAAGAGAAACAGGGATACCTGCTGCTTTCTTTTCGGTTCGCTAAGGTTTGGCGCAAAAATAAAGTAAATGGCGACTGCGATAATCAGGATTGGGAGCAGTTTCTTCAGCAGTTCCGGTTCAATGAACTGGATAAGCGTCGTTCCCAGCGCAGAACCGATAAAGGCAGATAAAAACACATACTTGTGCTCCTGCACGTTGATATGTCCTCGGCGTAAAAAGTAAATTCCGGAGGTCAGCGAGCTACCCAGAGCCTGAATTTTATTGGTTGCCAGCGCATTAGCCGGGGGTAAACCAGAAATTAAGAGTGCGCCAATAGAGAGAAATCCACCACCACCCGACACCACGTTAATAAAGCCAGCCACCAGCGCGACCATAAACATAACCACGAAATAGCTGAAATCCATGAATGAAGTATCCATAAGTTTTTGCCTTATTATCATAAAGTTATATTAATTATCCGGCTCACTATAAACGGCGTACTCACCCGATTAAATTGACTATTTAGTAAGAGCTTATGCGCGAAAGGCAGGTATTTTTTCACCGCAGCGGTATACACCAGCAGACTGTTAATTAAAGAAAAGATGGCTATGCGGTAATTTTTTGAACAACTGCATCAGAAATGGTCGCTATCGACTGCGCTGGTAGCGGTTAAAATTACATCAGAAGTTAATCACTCACAGGAGAGAGGCAACCAGAGACCGCAGTCGAGGAGGTACATATGCGAGCCCGTGTTTTGACCCTTCTGGCTGTGCTTTTGCTCAGTGCAAATGCAACGGCAGCCATCAAAATTGATAACCATCAGGCCAGGAACATGGATGATGTGCAGAGCTTAGGCGTCATTTACATAAATCATAACTTCGCCACTGAAAGTGAAGCCACTCAGGCCCTGAATGAAGAGACCGATGCGCAAGGCGCAACCTACTACCACGTGATCCTCACCAGGGAACCCGGTAGTAACGGAAATATGCACGCCAGTGCATATATTTATCGTTAACACCAGAAATAACCAACGAGAACATTGCCACAGTTTGACTTGCCCCCTTCACTGGGGGCTTTTTTTGCAAAACAATCCCGAAGCCAGACCGATCTCATCCCCATGAAGAGTTGGCTCCGGAACGTTTTTTCCTACTTCTGCCCATAATAGGCATTTGGGCCGTGCTTACGCATGAAGTGTTTATTCATCAGATAACTGTCGATGGGGCTAAGAGCCGGATTAATGCCACGCGCAATCCATGCCATTTTTGCCACCTCTTCCATCACCACCGCGTTATGTACCGCGTCATGAGCATCTTTGCCCCAGGCAAACGGGCCATGCTGGTACACCACTACGCCTGGCGTATGCAAAGGTTCCACCTCCCCCAGCGTTTCAACAATCACCCTGCCGGTATTCAGCTCATACTCATCCTGAACTTCCGCTTCAGTTAACGCCCGGGTGCAGGGGATATCACCAAAGAAGTAGTCCGCATGCGTCGTGCCTAGCGCAGGAATTGCCAGACCTGCCTGCGCCCATGCCGTCGCGTGGGTTGAGTGGGTATGCACCACGCCGCCAAGAGAGGAATAGCGACGATACAGCGCCAGATGGGTGGCGGTATCGGAAGAAGGACGATAGCGTCCTTCCACCACGTTGCCGTGCAGATCCACAACTATCATGTCGTCCACTGTCATTGTCTGGTAGTCGACGCCGCTGGGCTTAATCACCACCATCCCGCGTTCGCGGTCGATGGCGCTGACATTACCCCAGGTAAACGTCACCAGCCCGTAGTGCGGCAGATCCATATTAGCCTCAAAAACCTGCTGTTTGAGTTTTTGCATTACACCGCCTCCACCAGACCGGCGCTGGCCATACGCGCTTTCACCCAGTCGCGCGCCTTCACCACTTCACGTGCCGGGTCGTCCGACGTTTCACTCCACATCTCAATCAGGTATGGCCCGCAATACCCACTCTGTTTGAGCGTCGCAAAACAACGTTCGAAATCGACAACCCCTTCACCAAACGGCACATTCTTGAATACACCGGGTTTGGTATCTTTCACGTGTACGGCAACGATATGGCCCATTCCCGCCTGCAGCTCCATCTGCACGTCGTTGTCCCACGCCGACAAATTGCCGATATCGGGATACAGCTGGAACCACGGATTGTTGAGATAGTGGGCGTATCCCAGCGCCTTACTGATCGAATTCATCAGTGGATAATCCATGATTTCCATCGCCAGCGTCACCTGTGCACGGCTCGCCATCTCTACGCTTTCTTTCAGCCCATCGCGAAACCGACGACGCGTTTCGTTATTGGCCTGCTGGTAATAAACGTCATAACCCGCCAGTTGAATAACGCGAATACCGATATCCTGCGCAAACTGAATGGCTTTACGCATGATCTCCAGCCCCTGTTCGCGCACCGCATCATCTTCACTGCCAAGCGGGAAACGACGATGAGCGCTCAGGCACATGGACGGTACCCGTATCCCTGTCTCGGCGATAGCGGCCACCAGCGCCAGTCGCTGCTCGCGGTTCCAGTCAAGACGCGCCAGGCGAGCGTCGGTTTCATCAACCGACATTTCGACAAAGTCAAAGCCCAGTTCCTTCGCCAACTGCAAGCGCTCCAGCCAGCACTCCCCGCCGGGGAGTGCCTTTTCATAAATACCGAGCGGGACCTGTTTCGACAACATAGTCGCTCCTTATCCCCACAGCTGGGCGATAGAACGTTTGAACTGACGGGCCGCTTCCACCGGAGAGGCGGCATCGCGAATGCTGCGACCGGCAATAAATACGTGAATCGGAATTCCCTGGAACAGCGGCAGATCTTCCAGCGCCAGACCGCCGGTGACGGTGACTTTAAAGCCCATCTCGGACAGGCGTTTGATCGCGCTGATATCCGCCTCTCCCCACGCCACACCTGCTGCCTGCGCATCACGGCTGCGGTGATACACAACTTGCCCAATGCCCGCGTCACGCCACTCTTGCGCCTGCTCCCAGGTCCAGTAACCCGTCAGTTCAATCTGTACATTACCGTTAAATTCTTTCGCCACCTCCAGTGCCCCCTTGGTGGTGTTGATATCCGCACAGCAGATGACGGTGACCCAGTCAGCGTTGGCTTCGAAACACATGCGGGAGAGGATTTTTCCCGCATCGGCAATTTTGGCGTCCGCCAGCACAATTTTATGCGGGTAAAGCGCCTTCAGATCGCGAACGGCGCGCACACCCTCTGCCACGCAAAGAATGGTGCCCACCTCAATGATATCGACCTCTTCGGCAATCAGACGCGTCGTTTCATACGCGGAAGACATTGATTGGTTATCCAGCGCAACCTGCAACATAGGTAATGACATTTTGGTATCCTTTTAAACAGCCGCCGCAGTGGCGTTATCAATTAAATCCAACACTTCCTGCGCGGTGCGACAGGCGCGTAAACGGTCGAAATTGGCTTCGTCATCAAAGAGATTCACGATCTGCATGATGCCCACTTCCTGATGCGTGTTGGCGTCAACTGCCGCCATCGTTATCAGAATATCGACCGGGTCGTTATCTTCGTGGTTAAACACCAGCGGCGTTTTCAGCGTCACCAGCGCAAAACCGGTTTTCTTAACTCCTTCCTCCGGACGGCCGTGCGGCATTGCCAGGCCTGGTGCAATCACAAAGTACGGGCCAAACTGCTCAACGCCATCAAGGATGGCCTGGTAGTAGCGTGGTTCAACCACATCGGCCTTAACCAGCAGATCCACACCAAGCTTTACCGCTTCCTGCCAGGTACTGGCCTCGGCTTGCAAAAGGATGGAATTATTGTCTGCCAGCGAGTCACGTAATTTCATATGCCGCCCCTTACTTCACGTCCTGCGGGAAATGCGCTTTGATCACTTCCAGCAGTTTTGGCCCAAAATCGGCAGGAGACAGCATGTTGCGTACGCCGACGACATATTTATTGCCAGAAACGGTAATCTCACCGGCGATATGCGTAGAAGCGATGATGATATCCGCACCGCTCAGTTCACTTTTGTATTCACCCACGGCGCAGCTGTTTACCGTATGGTCAATATTTGACTGGGTTAAAAACTGGTCCACCTTCATTTTCATGATCATGGAACTGCCCTGCCCATTGCCACACACAGCCAGAATACGTACGGTCATAATCGGAACTCCTTATTAAGCAGAGTGTTCTGCCAGTTGTTTTTCTGCGTCTTCCTCAGCGCGCAACGTGCGTCCTGCGAAAAACATATAAGCCAGTGCAATCAAAATAATGACGGCCATAAACACGATGCCGATGGAGGCAAAGCCTTGCATCATCGGCGGTGCCAGAATTGACCAGTCCGCCATGCCCATCCAGGCGCTCATACCGGTGAGCTTAACCGCCCAGACGCAGCCGAAGATTTCGATCATCCCCATCACCAGGCAAATCTTGAGCGCCGCGCGCCAGCCGCCAAAGTGGTTAGCAAATACGCCGATAGTGGCGTTCGAGAAGAACATCGGGATAAAGCCTGGGATAATCAGGATGGAAGAGCCGCAGGCAACCAGAATACCTACCGCGATCAGTTGGCCGATGGTGCCCCACATAAAGCCCCAAACCACCGCGTTGGGGGCAAAGCTGTAAATCGCTGCGCAGTCGATAGCCAACACCGCGCCGGGGATCAGACGTTGAGAGATACCGTTGAACGCTTCTGAAAGTTCAGCAACGAACATACGTACGCCCTGGGTGATGATGAAGATAGCGACAGCAAACGAAAAACCGGTTTGCAGGATATACACCGTCCAGTGGGTTTTACCCGCCATCGCCTGAACCACATCTATGCCGAAAGAGAGCAGGATCGCCCCGAAAAAGATGGTCATCACAATCGCGGTGGAAACGATGTTGTCATGGAAGATATTCAGCCAGCCTGGCAGCTTGAGATCTTCTACGCTCTCCTCTTTCTTACCCAGATACGGCGCGACTTTGTAAGCAATCCAGGAGGCGAACTGCTGCTGGTGACCGATGGAAAAACCGCAGCCGTCAGTTACTTCCTGCGTCGGTTTGTACATCATATTGGAGGTAATGCCCCAGTAGAGCGACACCAGCACCGCGGTACAGATGATGGTGGTCCACATCGGGTAACCAAAGATGTAGAAAGAGACAGCAATCAGCCCCGCCTGCTGGAACATGATGTGCCCAGTCAGCATGATGGTTCGAATGCCGGTAATACGCCGTAGCAGTACGTAACAAATGTTCAGCGCCAGCGCTAACAGTACGGCGTACCCTACCCAACTGTATGCATCACCCATTCGTTCGATGGTTGCCATCATGGAGGCATAGGTATCGGAGATCGCGCCATTGATACCGTAAACCTCAGACATCTTCGCCACCACCGGTTTAAACGTGCTGGTCAGAATGCCCGACCCTGCCTGCAATAACATAAAACCGATAATCGTTTTGATCGTGCCTTTGATAATGACGCTGACACTTTTACGCAACAGGATGTAGCCGAGGCAGGTCACAATACCCAACAGCAACGGTGCATTGGTCATGACCTGATTAAAAAAGACGGTAAAGATGTTGTAGAGGATCTCCATAACGATCTCCAGTAGACGAAGTTGCTGAACATTCATTACAGATGCCCAGGATGTTGTGCCCTCACTCTAGTTTTCAAAAGTAATCACAACAAGATTGAATTTGATTAAATGTGATGAAGTACGCAAATAATTCTCTTACTTGCAGAGTGGATTTACTTCAAATTCATACACGTCAAAATAAATTCATTTAAAACAATAAAATACAAAAATACATTTCATATAAACCCTCTTGTCACGTTGTAATTTGTTCACATTTTCCCATTCAACACCAAAAATCAGCGCATTGCCTTCTTGAGAAAATGATGTCAGTATCAATCAAAATAAATCATCATTTGATTCAATCTGAATAAACATGAAGGTAATTGCGATGAGTAAAGTAAAAAGCATCACGCGTGAATCATGGATTCTGAGCACATTCCCGGAGTGGGGAAGCTGGCTCAATGAAGAGATCGAGCAGGAACAGGTCGCACCTGGCACTTTCGCTATGTGGTGGCTTGGCTGTACCGGAATTTGGCTAAAGTCTGAAGGCGGAACTAACGTCTGCGTCGATTTCTGGTGCGGTACGGGTAAACAGAGTCACGGTAACCCGCTGATGAAAACCGGTCACCAGATGCAACGCATGGCGGGCGTGAAGAAGCTGCAGCCAAACCTGCGCACCACGCCGTTTGTTCTTGATCCGTTTGCCATTCGTCAGATCGATGCGGTGCTGGCCACGCACGATCATAACGATCACATCGACGTAAATGTTGCAGCAGCCGTCATGCAGAACTGTGTCGACGACGTGCCGTTTATTGGACCGCAGACTTGTGTGGATCTGTGGATCAGTTGGGGTGTACCAAAAGAGCGCTGCATCGTGGTAAAACCTGGCGATGTGGTGAAAGTGAAAGATATTGAAATTCATGCGCTTGATGCGTTTGATCGTACGGCATTGATCACGCTTCCTGCCGATCAAAAAGCGGCAGGCGTGCTGCCGGATGGTATGGATGCCCGCGCCGTAAACTATCTGTTCAAAACGCCGGGCGGTACGCTTTATCACAGCGGTGATTCACACTACTCCAACTACTATGCAAAGCATGGCAATGAGCACCAGATCGACGTCGCGCTCGGATCCTACGGCGAGAACCCACGGGGTATTACGGACAAAATGACCAGTTCCGACATGCTGCGTATGGCGGAGGCCCTGAATACAAAAGTGGTGATCCCTTTCCATCACGATATCTGGTCAAACTTCCAGGCCGATCCTCAGGAGATCCGCGTACTGTGGGAGATGAAAAAAGATCGGCTGAAGTATGGCTTTAAGCCTTTTATCTGGCAGGTGGGTGGCAAGTTCACCTGGCCGCTGGACAAAGATAACTATGAATATCACTATCCGCGCGGCTTTGACGACTGCTTCACGATTGAACCGGATTTACCGTTTAAATCGTTCTTGTGATCCACACAAAATGCCGGGTCATCCCGGCATTTTTTCCCATTTACTTTAGTATTTCCAGGCTATTTCAAATATCATCTTTTCAAATCAATTTGTATCGGAATAGCTCATGACTGAAGCACAAAGACATCAAATATTGCTGGATATGCTGGCGCAGTTGGGCTTTGTTACCGTTGAGAACGTGATTGAGCGTCTGGGGATTTCACCCGCCACAGCACGCCGGGATATCAACAAACTCGATGAAAGCGGCAAACTCAAGAAAGTCCGCAACGGCGCAGAAGCTATTACCCAGCAGCGACCGCGCTGGACGCCAATGAATCTGCACCAGGCACAGAACCACGATGAAAAAGTTCGCATTGCCAAGGCGGCATCCCAGCTTGTGAATGCGGGTGAAAGCGTGGTGATCAACTGCGGATCGACCGCCTTTCTACTGGGTCGCGAAATGTGCGGCAAGCCGGTGCAGATCATCACTAATTATCTGCCGCTGGCGAACTATCTGATCGACCAGGAGCATGACAGCGTGATCATCATGGGAGGGCAATATAACAAAAGCCAATCCATCACGCTTAGCCCGCAAGGCAGTGAAAATAGCCTGTATGCCGGGCACTGGATGTTCACCAGCGGCAAAGGCTTGACCGCGGACGGACTGTATAAAACCGATATGCTGACCGCGATGGCCGAGCAGAAGATGCTTAACGTGGTGGGCAAACTGGTGGTACTGGTCGATAGCAGTAAAGTCGGTGAACGTGCGGGAATGCTGTTCAGTCGCGCCGACCAAATCGACATGCTGATTACTGGCAAAAATGCAAACCCTGAGATTCTGCAACAGCTTGAAGCCCAGGGCGTGAGCATTATGCGCGTTTAAAGGTGCTGGCGGAAAAACGTCACTGTTGCGGCCAACGCTTCTGGCGTGATGCGATGTCGTACGCCCGCTTCCCACAGGCAGGTCAGATTGTTGTCCAAACCTGCCTGAATCAGCGCTTGCTGTAAGCGGAAGGTTTCAACAGCGGGTACAACATCATCATCCTGTCCATGCCACAGCAGCAACGGCCTGTCAGCGAGGCGTGGTAACTGATGCGTAACATCCCATTCGGCAAGCGGGGCGATAACGGCATCAAATTCCGCCTGCTGCTCTGGGGTCTGAACCAGTAAAGGGGGAAAAAGCATCTGCGCAAGCCGGGTAAAATAGCCTGAACCCATCAGGCTGGCTACACATTTAACCTCAGGATGGCGCGCCATTATGCCCAGTGCTGTCATTCCCCCCATCGACGCCCCACCGACGGCAAGCCGCTCATCTGAAAGCCAATTTTCCGCCACCAGCGCCGCACGTAACGTCGCAAACTCCTGCATATTTTGCTGCAAAATATGCCAGAAGCGGAACATTCGCCCCTGAGCATCACCTTTGAAGCGGGCACCGTGGTCTGGCGCATCTGGCATGACGACACGGAACCCGGCCTGAGCCAGCGCAACGGCAAAATAGCTGTAAACCAGACTTGAAGATGTAAACCCGTGATAGAAGATAATACAAGGGAGTGAACATTCGCGTTTGCCAGCCGGAACGGCGTGCAGGACAGGGATACCAGCTAGCCGTCGTGTTTCAATTTCGATCATTTGTCGCCTCTTTCTTTCTGGTATGCCATGCAGCAATACTTAACGCAAGCGAATGTGTTCGGCAATGATTCATAATGTTGAGAACTGGGTTACGCTTTCGCAACATTTTCATTCGAAAATCGCGTGAGAGATAACAATTCGGGAACATTCCCCTAAAGGGAAATTAATAAGGCACTACACTATGGCTATCAGGAAACGAGATAGAGTTATGCGTCGGTTTGCCTCTGTGTTGTTGGTTATGTTTTTAAGCGCCTGTAGCGTGCTACAGGGAACGCCGCAACCCGCACCGCCCGTTGCCGACCACCCGCAGGAGATCCGCCGTGACCAGAGTAATGGGTTACAGCGATTAGGGACGGTTAGCGCACTGGTAAGAGGCTCTCCGGATGATGCGCTGGCAGAGATCCGTGCCAAAGCCGCCGCGGCTAAAGCTGATTACTACGTGGTTTTATTAGTGGATGAAACCATCGTGACAGGCCAATGGTATTCACAGGCTATTTTGTATCGTAAATAACATTGGGTTGAAATTTAGTCAGCTTTACATTGCTTTGCGCCCCTATGCGTTTACCTGTGCACAATAAACCAACAGCAGGAAGCTTGAGGTTTATTATCGCGATGGAATGCCCTGCCGTGTGTAGGGGTACGAATAATGGAGCTGACGATGAAACAATCACTTGCCTTATCCTCACTGCTGCTTTCTGCCGGACTGGTAGGTACTACGGCGCAGTCTGCCGAATTCGCCAGTGCTGACTGTGTTACGGGCCTGAATGAAATTGGCCAGATATCTGTCAGTAACATTGCAGGAAATCCGCAGGATGTAGAACGTATAGTCGCGTTAAAAGCGGATGAACAAGGTGCCTCATGGTATCGGATCATTCAAATGTACGAAGATCAGCAGCCCGACAACTGGCGCGTACAGGCCATACTCTATGCTTAACACATTGCCGGATGGCGTAAACTTATCTGAGCTACAGTGAACTGTAGACATGATAAGACGCGAAAGCGTCGCCATCAGGCATATTATTACCGTAATCCCCCCGTTGCCCGCAGAAGCAAATCGTTCAGCACCTGCTCAGACAATCGTAGTCCCCCCCGCGTATCAAGCATCATTTGGCACCAGGCCTGCGCCACAGGTGGAGAGGCATAGCGCAACATCTGCGCTCCGCAACCGAGCAGGAAAAGCTGCTGCGTAATCTCCCGCCCCAATGCCTCGCTAGGTTTACGTAAACGCTGCTGGAGCTGACGTACCATTCGATCGTAATGTCGGTCTTGCCCTTTGACTTCCGCAAAGGCTTCACTGAGCATCTCGTATATGCCGGGTTGTTTGGTCAGTACACGCAACACATCAAGGCACATAATGTTGCCAGAGCCTTCCCAGATACTGTTTACCGGCATTTCACGATACAAACGCGGCAGCTCGCTCTCCTCGCAATAGCCAATCCCACCCAGCACTTCCATCGCCTCTGCCACAAATGGCATACCGCTTTTGCAAACGGAGAATTTCGCCGCTGGCGTGAACAACCTGGCCCATAGCGCTTCTTTAGCATCAGCACGGCGGTCCCAGGCCCGCGCCAGTCGAAACAGTAACGCCGTTTGACCTTCCAGTTGGAGCGCCATCCGACCTAACACTTGACGCATCATCGGCTGTTCAATCAATGGCTTGCCAAAGACCTGCCGCTGGTGAGCATGGTAAATCGCGACGGAAAAAGCACGCCGCATCATACCGTGACTACCGAGCGCACAGTCAAAACGCGTCATCCCCCCCATTTTCAGGATATGGCGTATACCTTCCCCTTCTTCACCCAATAGCCAGCCAATCGCATCGTGGAATTCAACCTCGCAGCTGGCGTTGGAGCGGTTGCCTAACTTATCTTTCAATCTCTCAAGACGGAGAGCATTACGCTGCCCGTCAGGTAAAAATCGCGGCACAAAAAAGCAGGACAATCCTCCCTTAGCCTGGGCCAGCACTATATGGGCATCGCTTTGCGGCACGGAGAAAAACCACTTATGTCCCACCAGCCGATACGAGCCGTCAGCAAGACGTTCTGCCTGAGTGGTATTGCTCAGCACATCTGAACCACCCTGTTTCTCAGTCATGCCCATGCCGATAAGCAGCCCACGCTTTTGCCCACCAGGCAGTAAATGCGAGTCATAACGGTCGCTTAGCAGCGGCGTAAGCCAGTCGTGAAAGGGGGCGGGTAACATCTGAAGTAACAGCGGCGTGGCGGCAAAAGTCATGGTCACCGGACACAACGTGCCAGCTTCCACCTGCGCATGCAGCATGAAACGGGCCGCCCGGGCAACAAATGTTCCCTGCCTCGCATCTTCTTCCCAGGCCAGATTATGTACGTGGTTGGCGCATAATCCCTGCATCAGCAAATGCCAGGCAGGATGAAAACGCACATCATCCAGCCGCTGCCCCTGCGGGTCGTAGCGCAACAGTTCAGGTGGAAAAGCATTGGCCAGACGGCCCAGTTCGAGCGACTCGGCAGTCCCTAGCTGCTGACCAATACTGGCGAGAAGATCGCTGTCCCAGCCAGCGCCTTCGCGGATAACCGCTTCACACAGCGCGCCATCGGACAAATATAAGTTACTGTTATTGAGCGGTACAGGTTGGTTAAAAACGGTATGCGTTTGCCAGTGCATTGTGTCTCCCTCCGTCAATGGCCGTCGCTTTAAGTATGGTCAGCCAGACAAGAGAGTGCCTGGGATTCAGGTCACAAAAAAGCCATCCCGAGGGATGGCTTAGGAGACATAGAGAATGAATTAGCCGCGCTGGCGGACGGCTTCAAACAGGCAGATACCCGTCGCAACTGAAACGTTCAATGACGAAACGCTCCCTGCCATCGGGATGCTGATCAGTTCGTCACAGTGTTCGCGGGTCAGACGGCGCATACCTTCACCCTCTGCGCCCATCACCAGCGCCAGACGACCGGTCATTTTGCTCTGATAGAGAGTATGGTCGGCTTCACCTGCGGTTCCGACGATCCAGATATTCTCTTCCTGCAGCATACGCATGGTGCGCGCCAGGTTGGTCACGCGGATCAGCGGTACGCTTTCTGCCGCACCACAGGCCACTTTTTTCGCCGTCGCATTCAACTGTGCGGAACGATCCTTCGGTACGATTACAGCATGTACGCCAGCGGCATCGGCGCTACGCAGGCATGCACCCAGGTTATGCGGATCGGTGACGCCATCGAGGATCAAAAAGAACGGCTGATCGAGCGTGGCAATCAGATCCGGCAGATCGTTTTCCTGATACTGACGACCCGGCTTCACGCGAGCAATAATTCCCTGATGTACCGCACCCTCGCTTTTCTCATCCAGAAACTGACGGTTAGCCAGTTGAATGACAACACCCTGTGCTTCCAGTGCATGGATCAGCGGCAGCAGGCGTTTATCTTCACGACCTTTGAGAATAAAGACGTCCTGGAAGCGCTCAGGCGCACGTTCCAGCAGGGCCTGCACCGCATGGATGCCGTAAATCATTTCACTCATGAATGTACTCGTTAATAGTTTATGCGTAACGCCGGACAACGCGAAGGTTGCCCGACTTACAGTCTATGGCTGTTATTGTGCGACTTTCTTTTTCGCCGCACGTTTAGCTTTAGTGGCGGCAGCAATTTTAAGCGTTTTTGCCGAAGGCTTTTTCGCTTTTTTATCACCTTTCTTCTCAGCCGCATTCTTATCCGCCTGAGGTTTGGTTCTGCCTTTCTTCTCGCCGCGGAAAGCGCTGTCCGGCTCGAAATTCACCTTTTTGCCCATCTGACGACGTTTACCGGTATTTTTACCCGCATCGCCTTTTTTGGCTTTTTCGCGCGCGGTTTTACCTTCATTACGCGGCGCACGTTCACTGGAGATCAAGCTGAAGTCGATCTTACGCTCGTCCATGTTGACTGCTTCCACGCGAACTTCCACGCGATCGCCCAGGCGATACATCTGGCCGCTGGATTCCCCCGTCAGGCGCTGCCCAACCTGGTCGAAACGATAGTAGTCGTTATCCAGAGAGGAGACATGCACCAAACCATCGATAAACAGTTCATCGAGACGGACAAAGAAACCAAATCCGGTCACGCTGGCAATCACGCCTTTGAAGACATTACCCACCTGGTCCAGCATGAAGTCGCACTTCAGCCAGTCAGAGACATCGCGCGTGGCTTCATCAGCACGGCGCTCGGCCATCGAACAGTGCTGACCCAGTTGCAGCATCTCTTCCATCGAATAATGGTAGCCACCGGTTTCCGTGGTGTTGCCCTTATGGCCCTGCTCCTGCGCCAGCAGATACTTAATCGCCCGGTGCAAGGAGAGATCCGGGTAACGACGGATCGGTGAAGTAAAGTGTGCATAAGATTGCAGCGCCAGGCCAAAGTGACCACGGTTTTCCGGATCGTAAATCGCCTGCTTCATCGAACGCAGCAGCATGGTTTGCAGCATTTCTGCGTCAGGACGGTCAGCAATCGACTCCAGCAGTTCAGCGTAATCACGCGGCTCAGGTTTGTTGCCACCAGGCAGCTCCAGCCCCAGCTCTGCCAGGACGGAACGGAACGAGTTAATCGCTTCGGTCGTCGGCTTATCGTGAATACGGAACAGCGCTGGCTCTTTGGCTTTCTCAACGAATCGCGCCGCTGAGATGTTCGCCATGATCATGCACTCTTCAATCAGCTTGTGTGCGTCGTTACGCTGCGTCTGCTCGATACGCTCAATACGGCGTTCAGCATTGAAGATAAACTTCGCCTCTTCACTTTCAAACGAGATACCGCCACGCTCTTCACGGGCTTTATCCAGCACTTTGTAGAGGTTATGCAACTCTTCAATGTGTTTAACCAGCGGTGCGTACTGCTCACGCAGCTCCTGGTCGCCCTGCAGCATGTGCCAGACCTTGGTGTAGGTCAGACGTGCGTGGGAACTCATGACCGCTTCGTAGAATTTAAAGCCGGTTAAGCGGCCTTTCGACGAAATGGTCATTTCACAGACCATACACAACCTGTCCACCTGCGGGTTGAGTGAACACAATCCGTTAGACAGCACTTCCGGCAGCATCGGAACAACCTGCGACGGGAAGTAAACGGATGTGCCACGGCTACGAGCTTCCTGGTCCAGCGGAGTCGGCGGGCGAACGTAATAGCTTACGTCAGCAATCGCCACCCATAAACGCCAACCACCGCCGCGTTTCTTCTCGCAATAAACCGCATCGTCGAAGTCGCGCGCATCTTCGCCATCGATAGTCACCAGCGGCAGGGAGCGCAGATCGACACGTCCTACTTTCGCCTCTTCCGGCACTTCTTCTTTCAGTCCGGCGACCTGTTTCTCAACCGCCTGAGGCCAGATATATGGGATTTCATGAGTACGCAGGGCCATATCCACGGCCATGCTGGTTCCCATGTTATCGCCCAGCACTTCAACAATTTTGCCCACCGCTTTGGTGCGGCGAGTTGGACGCTGGGTCAGTTCAACGACGACCACAAAGCCCATACGAGCGCCCATTACCTCTTCCGGCGGGATCAGAATATCGAAGCTCAGGCGGCTGTCGTCTGGGACGACAAACCCAACACCAGCGTCGGTGAAGTAGCGACCGACAATCTGGCTGGTTTTCGGCACCAGTACGCGCACAATTCGCGCTTCGCGGCGACCTTTACGGTCCGCGCCCAGCGGCTGCGCCAGCACCTGATCGCCATGAATGCAGGTTTTCATCTGCTCGCTGGACAGATACAGGTCATCTTTGCGGCCTTCAACGCGCAGAAAGCCGTAGCCATCACGGTGGCCAATAACGGTACCTTTCAGCAGGTCGAGACGCTCCGGCAGCGCATAGCATTGACGACGGGTGAAGACCAGTTGTCCGTCACGCTCCATCGCGCGCAGGCGACGACGCAGCGCTTCTTGCTGCTCTTCACCTTCAATATTGAGTTCAGCGGCCAGCTCATCGCGGTTGGCCGGCTTTTCACGTTTAGTTAAATGTTCGAGGATAAATTCCCGGCTCGGGATAGGATTCGCGTATTTTTCTGCTTCGCGTTCCTGGAAAGGATCTTGTGACATGTCGGTTCCTCCGTCATCATCGCTGCTGGCGGGAGTCGTTACTCCACCAGCAATAATTTATAAAGCGGTTGATTCTTTTCAACCAAATCAGCAAGTGTGTAGTTGTCCAGTTCCGTGAGAAAACTTTGCACTGCTTTAGAAAGCGCCTGTTTGAGTCTACAGGCCGGGGTAATGTGGCAAAACTCGCTGCTACAGTTGACCAACGATAAGGGTTCCAGCTCGCGAACCACATCACCAATACCAATATCCTTAGCAGGTTTACCCAGGCGGATACCGCCATTTTTTCCTCGAATAGCAGTAACAAAGCCCGCCCGGCTAAGTTGATTGATTATTTTGACCATATGATTACGGGACACGCCGTAGACTTCTGTCACCTCAGAAATACTGGTCATACGTCCTTCGGGAAGTGACGCCATGTAGATTAGCGCACGTAATCCGTAATCGGTGAAACTTGTTAACTGCACATCAACCTCAGGAAAAGGGATAAAACGGATAAACCTGGTAGTATTAATTACATTGATGATAAACCAGCCACCAGCCAGGTCGCTAATTTATTTCAGTTCGGGAAGGAAAAAAGCGAGGAACTTACGTGATTTTAAGCCGGATTCTGATGCAAAGCACCTTCTCCGGCCTAAATTAGTGCAAGCGCAGCGCCGTTTGACGCTACGCTATAACCAGAATTATGCGTCGAACGGGTCGCGCAGGATCATGGTTTCAGTACGGTCTGGGCCAGTTGAAATAATATCAATCGGCACACCGGTCAGTTCTTCAATACGCTTGATGTAGTTCAGTGCTGCCTGCGGCAGACCGCTACGTTCCTTCACGCCGAAGGTGGATTCAGACCAACCCGGCATGGTTTCGTAAATCGGCTCGATACCTTTCCAGTCGTCAGCTGCCAGCGGAGTAGTCGTTACTTCGCGGCCATCCGGCATACGGTAAGCGACACAGATTTTCACCTCTTTCAAACCGTCCAGTACGTCCAGTTTGGTCAGGCAGAAGCCAGACAGGGAGTTAATCTGTACTGCACGGCGTACAGCAACGGAGTCCAGCCAACCGGTACGACGACGACGACCGGTGGTCGCGCCATACTCGTTACCTTGTTTGCACAGGAACTCGCCAACGTCATCAAACAGCTCTGTCGGGAACGGACCCGCACCTACACGAGTAGAGTAAGCTTTGATGATACCCAGAACGTAGTCCACATAACGTGGGCCCAGGCCGGAGCCGGTTGCCACGCCACCTGCGGTGGTGTTGGAGGACGTTACGTACGGATAGGTACCGTGGTCGATATCCAGCAGCGTACCCTGCGCACCTTCAAACATGACGAAATCGCCACGCTTACGCGCCTGGTCCAGCAGATCGGAAACATCAACAACCATTGAGGTCAGGATGTCGGCGATAGCCATCACATCATCCAGCACTTTCTGGTAGTCAACAGCTTCAACTTTATAGAAATTCACCAGCTGGAAGTTGTGATATTCCATCACTTCTTTCAGTTTTTCAGCGAAAGTTGCTTTATCAAACAGATCGCCAACACGCAGACCGCGACGAGCTACTTTGTCTTCATAAGCCGGACCGATACCACGACCGGTAGTACCGATCGCTTTCTCGCCACGCGCTTTCTCACGAGCGTTATCCAACGCAACGTGATAATCAAGGATCAGCGGACAAGCTTCAGACAGCAGCAGGCGCTCGCGAACCGGGATACCACGATCTTCCAGTCCTTTCATTTCTTTCATCAGCGCGGACGGAGACAGAACAACACCGTTACCGATGATGCTGATTACGTTTTCGCGAAGAATGCCTGATGGAATAAGATGGAGGACGGTTTTTTCACCGTTGATTACGAGAGTATGGCCTGCGTTGTGACCACCCTGGTAGCGCACAACATATTTAGCCCGTTCAGTCAGAAGATCGACGATCTTCCCTTTACCTTCGTCACCCCATTGGGTGCCCAGTACGACGACGTTGTTACCCATTTTTCAAAATCACCGTTTGCTTAAAAATGGATTCTACCACCGCTTTTTCAGATATACAGCACTTTTTGCATGCGAAAATCCGCAAATTAGTCTACTTATTGATCAGCCAATCGTTTTCCTCAACATGTAGTAGACCACAACGCCCGCAACCACAAGACCTCCACCAAAACGACGCAAAATATTTTCGGGAAGTTGCGCCATTGCAGAGATCATTTTCTTCCATGCGCTGGGATAAAGCATCGGACCCAGCCCTTCCAGCACCAAAACCAGCGCGAGCGCCAGCAAAATTGTTGAATTCATCCATCGCCCTTATATAAAAAGAAAACCACCGCATCCCTGGAGATGCCGGTGGTTTTGCTGCTTTAAAACCGCTGGAACGCGATTAGCGTGTCGCGGTATTTGGTGTCTTCATGTAGCGGAAGAAATCGCTGTCCGGGCTCATGACCATTACGTCCTGATTCCCTTCAAAGCTCTTCTCGTAAGCACGCAGGCTACGGATGAAGGCGTAGAAGTCCGGATCCTGACTGAACGCATCGGCAAACAGCTTAGCGGCTTCTGCATCGCCTTCACCGCGCATAATACGGCCCTGACGCTCAGATTCTGCCAGCGTTTTAGTGACTTCATAGTCAGCCGTTGCACGCAGTTTTTCCGCCTCTTCCTGGCCTTGTGAACGATGGCGACGCGCTACCGCTTCACGCTCAGCGCGCATACGGTTGTAGATAGCCTCGGACACTTCAGCAGGCAGGTTGATTTGCTTAATACGCACGTCAACCACTTCGATGCCTAATGCCGCCATACTGTTCGGGTTGATGACCGGTACTTTACCGTTCGTTTCAGCCTGAACACGTTCAGCCGCTTCGGCAATCGCGCTATCTGCTGCCGGAGTCGCCACTTCATCTTCCGTGCCAGCAGAACCGGAGTTCAGCGCGTCACGAACTTCCAGGGTCAAACGACCGCGGGAATCGGTAACGATGTCCTTCACGTCCAGACGACCAATTTCAGAACGCAGACGGTCAGAGAACTTACGTTTCAGCAGGACTTCCGCCTGAGAAACATCGCCACCGCCCGTTGCCAGGTAGTAACGGCTAAAGTCACTGATGCGCCACTTGATGTAGGAGTCAACGATCAGGTCTTTCTTCTCTTTGGTAACAAAGCGATCGGCCTGGTTGTCCATGGTCTGAATACGCGCATCCAGCATCTTCACAGATTCAATAAACGGAATCTTGAAGTGCAGGCCTGGTGCAACGACCAGCGGCTTGTTTTCATCGTCACGCAGAACTTTACCAAAGCGCAGAGTAATACCGCGCTCGCCTTCTTTGACCACAAAGACAGACATGAACAGAACTACCAGAACGATGATGATAATCGCAATAACTGACTTACGCATCGTTATTCCCCCTGACGCTGGTAGTCGTTACGCTGCGCATTCGCGCGGCGTTGGTCCATAATATCGCCCTGACTGGTGGACGATGTGTTGCTTGCTCCAGTGCTGGAAGTCGTTGCTGGCGGCAGACGCAGCAGGTTTGAACTGCTGTCAGTCTTTGCTGCTGGTGCACTACCACCTTTCAGCATTTGATCCAGCGGCAGAACCATCAAATTGCTGCCTTTATCGTTAACCAGGACTTTGCGGGTATTGCTCAGCACTTTTTCCATGGTTTCGATATACAGACGCTCGCGGGTAATTTGCGGTGCGGCTTTATATTCCGGCAGAATTTTTGCGAAGCGAGCCACTTCACCCTGTGCTTCCAGGATTGTCTGAGTCTTATACGCACGCGCTTCTTCCAGAATACGCTGCGCCTGACCGTTTGCACGCGGCTGAACTTCGTTGGTGTACGCTTCCGCTTCACGGATGTACTGCTGTTCGTTTTCACGTGCTGCGATAGCATCGTCAAACGCGGCTTTTACTTCTTCCGGCGGGCGTGCAGCCTGGAAGTTGACGTCCAACAGAGTGATACCCATGTTGTACGGACGGATCGTTTCTTCCAGTTCACGTTGGGTATCGCTACGAATAACGGTACGACCTTCGGTCAGGATACGGTCCATGGTGTATTTACCGATAACCCCACGCAGGGCACTGTCGGTAGCCTGACGCAGACTGTCATCCGCGCTGGTTACGCTAAACAGGTAACGCTGCGGATCGGTCACGCGGTACTGTACGTTCATTTCGACGCGCACGACGTTTTCGTCAGAGGTCAGCATGACGCCGGATGCGGCAAGTTCACGCACGGCTTCAACGTTGACCGGTGTCACTTCGTCGACAAAGGTCGGTTTCCAGTTCAGACCCGGTTCAACCAAATGGCTGAATTTACCGAAGCGTGTCACCACGCCGCGTTCCGCTTCTTTAATGGTATAGAAACCGCTGGCCGCCCAGATAATGACGATAGCGGCCGCTGCGATAGTAAAGACTCGACCGCCCAGTTGCGGACGCGGGCCTTGCGATGAACTACCGCCGCCAGAGCCAGTACCTTTACCGCCACCCAGACCACCGAGCTTTTTACTCAGTTTGCGGAAGATATCGTCCAGATCGGGAGGTCCCTGCTCGCGACCACCTTTGTTTCCATTTCCCTCAGGGTTGCCGCCAGGTTTGCTGCTTCCCCAGGGGTCGCGGTCTTGTCCGTTATTACCGGGCTGATTCCACGCCATTTTTGTGCTCCATATTTGTTATGCGATGCTATACCTGCGTCTTTTGTGCTGCCGTTGCGTTGGCTGCGTCCCTCAACGCCAGTCACATAGTTGACTATGCTCCTGGAGATTTCAGGACTTGCCGCCTTCCTGCCGCACAAAATCCACAAGGTATAGAGGCGAAAAAATCTTCAGGCCATATCCGTCAGATCAGACAACATAGTCTTCCAGTGCCGGTTCTTGTTTACAGAGGCGACGCCAGTCTACGATCGGCATACGAACCTGCAGACCTACGCTGCCGTCCTCCTCCATCCACTCTTTTTCTATTGCCTGAAGTTGATAAAACCGGCTTCTCAAACGCCCTTCCTGCGGCGGCAAACGCAACGTATGCTGCGCCACCTCACCGGAAAGTCGCTCAGTCAAAGCCTGAAAAAGTTGTGGTATACCAATCCCCGTTTGCGCTGATACCCAAACGCGAATGGGTTTATTCTCTTCATCTCTGTCGATACGCGGCTCAAAGTCATCCAACATATCGATTTTATTCATCACCAGCAGGGTCGGGATCTCATGCGCATCGATCTCTTCGAGCACCGTGTCGACGGCCTCAATGTTTTCCTGCACACGAAAATCTGCTGCATCAATAACGTGCAGCAACAATGTCGCCTGACGTGTTTCCTGCAAGGTGGCCTTAAACGCCGCCACCAGGTCGTGCGGCAAATGACGGATAAATCCTACGGTATCCGCCAGCACGGTCTCACCCACGTCCGCCACGTCTATTCTGCGCAGCGTCGGGTCCAGAGTCGCAAACAGCTGATCCGCTGCGTAGACCTGGGCTTCGGTGATCTGGTTGAACAGGGTGGATTTTCCGGCGTTGGTATATCCCACCAGTGATACGGTTGGGACATCCGCTTTCTTGCGCGACTGTCGCCCCTGCTCACGTTGCTTTTCAACTTTTTCCAGGCGCGACTGTATCTGCAAAATGCGATTACGCAGCAAACGACGGTCGGTTTCGAGCTGGGTTTCACCCGGACCGCGCAAACCAATCCCGCCCTTTTGCCGTTCAAGGTGAGTCCAGCCACGGACCAGACGCGTAGCCATATGGCGCAACTGCGCCAGCTCAACCTGCAACTTACCCTCATGGGTTCGCGCACGCTGGGCAAAAATATCTAAAATGAGACCAGTCCTGTCGATAACAAGACACTGGCACAACTGTTCCAGGTTACGTTCCTGGGCAGGGCTTAGAGCATGATCAAAAATCACCACCGCAGCGCCAGTCGCTTTTACGGCTTCGGCAATTTCGATTGCCTTACCTTCACCAACAAAATACTTCGGGTGCGGTGCTTTACGGCTCCCGGTAATCACCTGCATTGCTTCGACACCGGCGGAAGAAACCAGAGATTCAAACTCCTGGAGGTCTTCCATATCTTTGTCTTGCGAAAAATAGATGTGTACCAGTACCGCCTGCTCACCGGCATCATAACGGTCAAACAAGCGTCAACCCCTTAATATAAATCAACGGGGAACACAGGATCGCTGGCTCCCCGTATGTAAAACAGCTAATAACCTTATTCGGTTTCTTCGCTGTCCTGTTGCGCAGATGAACCTTGCGCGTTGCTACCGTGATGGTAGTTGCTGCCTGTGCCGCCGGTGGCATTATTGCTGTGATGAGAAACCGGACGAGACGGGACAACAGTAGAAATCGCGTGCTTATAAACCATCTGGCTGACCGTGTTTTTCAACAGGATCACGAACTGATCAAAAGACTCGATTTGACCTTGCAGCTTAATACCATTCACCAAATAAATAGAAACTGGAACACGTTCCCGACGCAGTGCGTTCAGGAACGGATCTTGTAAAGATTGCCCCTTAGCCATTCTCTCTTTTCCTTATATGCTTATTTGTACTTTGAACCTTTCGATTCTGAAAAATTGCGCACGATACGTTTCAATTGTACACATTCAGTTCGCGATAGCACCAACAACCTGTAATACTTCGTTTCGCGCCTGGTCAGGCTTTTCACTGTCAAGCCAGTGCACCCCTTCCCAACCACGCAACCAGGTTACCTGTCGCTTCGCCAACTGCCTCGTGGCGCAAACACCTCTATAAACCATTTCATCGTATGAAATTTCACCTTCAATGTATGACCACATCTGGCGATACCCTACACAACGAATGGAAGGCAAATCCGTATGCAAATCTCCACGGGCAAAAAGCGCCCGGACTTCTGCTTCAAAACCTGAAGCTAACATCTGATGAAAACGCTGCTCAATTCGCTGATGGAGCAGTTCACGGCTCGCCGGGGCGATTGCAAACTGATGCACCTGATACGGCAAAGCATCTCCTGACGTTTGCGTCAGCTCCGTTAAAGTTTTACCCGAAATGAAAAAAACTTCCAGTGCCCGGGAAAGTCTTTGCGGATCATTTGGATGAATACGCGCCGCTGCCACGGGATCGATGTCCTGAAGCTGTCGGTGTAACGCGTCCCAACCCTGCTCTGCCGCCTGCTGCTCAATTCTGGCCCTGACTTCCGGGTCCGCCGACGGTAACGGCGACAGTCCTTCAAGCAAGGCTTTGAAATATAACATTGTGCCGCCCACCAGCAACGGGATACGGCCCGTGGCGGTGATGTCGGCCATTTCGGCTAACGCATCGCGACGAAAATCCGCAGCGGAGTACGCCTGCGATGGATCGCGGATATCCAGCAATCGGTGCGGTGCGGCCTGTAATTCAGCTGCATCAGGCTTAGCTGTACCGATATCCATCCCCTTGTAAATAAGGGCGGAATCAACGCTTATCAACTCTATGGGCAAAACTTTACGCAATTCAATTGCTAATGCCGTTTTACCGGAGGCCGTTGGCCCCATCAAAAAAATCGCCTTTGGCAGGCTCGCCTTACGGGTATCACTCATGTTTCAGGGCATTCATTACCGAATGTAAATCAACAGGTTGTAACAGACCACCCGGCGGTGCCTTCACGAGTTGTGGGCAGAGCCGCTCAACATCCGCTAACAGCGTAATCGCCTGTGCCATGCTCCACTGTGGATGCTCGCTCATCAGGTTACGTGCGATCCACTGTGCAATATTGCCCGGCTCGAATACGGATTGCTGCGCCAGGTAGCCTATCAGTTCAGGAATCAAGATTTGTAAATTTTGTTGGCGTAAGGGTAAAGGCACCGCCCGGATGGTCACATGCTGCGCATCCAGCTGAAATTCAATGCCCAACTCAGCCAGTTGGCTCTGTCCTTTTTGCAGTGCTGCTTTTTCATCGGCGGTCACTTTTAGACGTAAAGGGATCAGTAACGGTTGAGCACAAACCGCTCCCTGACCCGGCGTTAACTGCGCCTGACGCAACCAACGCTCAGCCACCGGTAATGCCAACAACCGAATATGGCCATCACACTCGAGTAACGCGCAGTCTGCACCAACAATCGTTAGCACCCGGCCAAAGCCCTGACTGTTGCCAGTCAGAGGCGTCGATGGCGTTTCAGAGACCGGCGTTTTACGCGTTGGAGCAGGCGTCTGCATCAGTTGCTGATAAATTTCGCCCTGCTGCTTTTGGTATCCGGGTTGAGCATGAGGCCAACTGGCCCCCGCCTGACGGCCACCGCCACCACTACTGCCACCGCTACTGCCACTTCCAGTGCCAGCGGATGCTGAGTACCGCGGTGTCGCAGGTTCACGCGCGGGAGCCGGCTCGGCAAAATGGTTGCGTCCAGCAGCAACGCGGTTTTCCGGGATGTGCCTTGGGGCGGGTTCGTCGTCATCAGCCAACGGCAGCGGCGTTTCAAGCTGCTGTTGCAGGACGCTCAACACGCCCTGATAAATAAAATCGTGCACCAGCCGGGATTGATGGAAACGGACCTCGTGTTTAGCTGGGTGTACGTTGACATCCACTTGATGCGGATCGATTTCCAGATACAGCACAAAAGCGGGCTGTTGATCGGCTCCCAGCTTATCTTCACAGGCCTGGCGGATAGCATGGTTGATCAGCCGGTCGCGCATCATCCGACCATTCACATAGCAGTACTGGATTTCTGCCAGTGCTGCCGTTGTGTGGTTAGGATCGGCCACCCAGCCGCGCAATGTTAAATCGCCATGCTGCCATTCGATCGCCAGCGCATGCTCCAGAAACGGCGTGCCGCAAATCGCGCCCAGTCGGCGCTCTTTCTGCCCATCCGCGGCCACTGCCCGGTACTGTCGCACCACTTTGCCGTTGTGCGACAAATTTATCGTCACATCAAAACGTGCCAGCGCAATGCGGCGAATAATCTCGTCGATATGATTAAATTCGGTTTTCTCGGTGCGCATAAATTTGCGCCGCGCCGGGGTGTTGTAGAACAGATCTAGCACCTCCAGCGTGGTTCCCACCGGATGCGCAGCGGGTTTAACTGTGACATCCATGTCACGCCCTTCGGCATACGCCTGCCAGGCTTCGGGTTGTTCTTGCGTACGCGACGTCAGGGTTAAGCGAGACACGGAGCTGATACTGGCCAACGCTTCGCCGCGAAATCCGAGGCTTACGATGGCTTCAAGATCGTCAAGCGAGGCTATTTTACTGGTGGCATGACGCGCCAACGCCAACGCCAGCTCGTCTTTTTTAATCCCGCAGCCGTTGTCACGAATACGGATAAGCTTCGCGCCGCCGCGTTCAATATCGATATCAATGCGCGTCGCACCGGCATCAATGCTGTTTTCCACCAGCTCTTTCACCACTGACGCAGGCCGTTCTACCACCTCGCCTGCGGCAATCTGGTTCGCCAGCTGTGGCGGTAGAACCTGAATCGGCATGGCTAATCCTTAATTTGTTAACGTGTTACCCGGCGATATGGTGCTGGCGGTTTGCGCCGGTGCGCCCTGCGGCCCGGTTTGCATCGGGTGCGCCTGGAAATAGTTACGCAATCCTTTGTAAATCGCCTCAGCCAGTTGCTGCTGGTAATCATCGCTCGCCAACAGACGTTCTTCGCTGTTGTTACTGATAAAGCCGGTTTCAACCAGCACTGACGGGATATCAGGCGAACGCAGTACGCCAAGACTGGCGTGTTCTGGACGACGCTTATGCATCGAACCAATACGTTCTAACTGGCCGATCATGCTGGTCGCCACATCATACCCGACGCGCTGCGAATGACCGAACTGCAGATCCAGTACAGCCTGGCTGAGGTAAGGATCGGACTGGCTGTTTGCCAGCACATCGCCCGCGCCGCCCAACAACTCCGATTGCTTCTCGTGTTGTTCCAGCCAGCCAGCCATCTCACTGTTCGCCCGACGGTTTGACAGCACCCAAACGGAAGCACCTGTGGCATCACGATTTGGCGCGGCATCCGCGTGAATAGAAACCAGGAAATTGGCGTTTTGTTTACGCGCGACGTCTGAACGCCCCATCACCGAGATAAAGTAATCACCATCACGGGTGAGTACGCCTTTAAACATCGGATCATCATTGAGCAAACTGCGCAGCTTGCGCGCCACGGCAATCGTGACGTTTTTCTCACGCGTGCCGCCAGGACCAATAGCGCCAGGATCCTGTCCACCGTGTCCGGCATCAATGGCAATCACCACTTTATCGCCGTTGCTGGAACTGGCGCGCGCCGCAGGGCGCGTGGAGGTATTGCTGTTAGTCACAGCCGTAGTGCGATCGTTTTCTGCTTTAAACGGATTTCGCGCTGGCTCGACAGGACGTGGGGCAACAATCGGCGCTTCAGCACGCTTTGCAACCACGGGAGGTGGAGGCGGCGGCGGTGGCGCATCAGCGTTGATGGTAAACACGACGGTATAATTGCCGCCGTTCTGGCGTTTTACTGCTTCGGCTTTACCGTTCTCGGTTAAATCCACCACCAGGCGCAGAGACTGCGCATCTTTTGGCGTGCCGGAACGGATAGATTTCACCAGATTATTGCCGCTAAACAGCAGCGGTAACCCCTGAATCACTCCGGTTTGTTTAATATCCAGCGCGACGGTTCGTTTCCCGTCCTGCGAAACGGCATATTCAGGATCGCCAATAAAGCTCAGCGTAATCCGCGCCTGTTGATCGCCATTGGACACCTGAAGATCGGAGAGGCTGGCGGCCCCTGCCTGCGCGCACAGCAGGACCAGGGTTGCCATCAGCCAGTTTCTGATGCGATAAATCATCCCGCCACCCTTAAGGTTAATCGGCTAAACGCGCCAGCAATAAATCACCTGATGAGGAGACTGCGCTTACACGCGCCTCTCGACCTTGCGCCTGGTATTCAATGTGTATTTCGACGTCCGGGTCTGGCAGTACACCTTTACCTTGTTGCGGCCATTCCACCAGGCAGATGGCATCATTGGCAAAATAATCGCGGATCCCCATAAATTCCAGCTCCTCTGGGTCCGCAAGTCGGTATAAATCGAAGTGATATACCATCAAGTTATCGAGTGAATAGGGTTCAACCAGCGTGTAGGTGGGGCTTTTTACATTACCTTTATGACCTAACGCCTGCAGAAATCCCCGGCTGAAGGTGGTTTTACCCGCCCCCAGGTCGCCGTACAAATATATAACCGTCGCGCCGTCACAGGCTTTGGCTACCCGCAGTCCCAGGTCTAAAGTCGCCTGCTCATCAGGTAGTGGAATTACTCGATTCATCATGATAAACGTCAATCACATCAGGGTTAACAATACGCTGTAGCGTGGTAAAGAGATCCGTCGCCAGCATGCCGCGCGTACCAAAACGCGCCGCCAGCACATCCGCCGCCGCTCCGTGCGCTACACATCCCGCACATGCTGCATCATACGGGGTAAGCTTCTGTCCGAGCAATGCGCCAATAATACCGGAAAGCACATCCCCCATTCCGCCGCTGGCCATCCCGGCATTGCCGGTATCAATAATACCCAACTCCGCCTGTTCAGCAGCAACAACCGTACCCGCGCCTTTCAGCACCACCACGCCTCCGTACCGTTTTACCAGACGTTGTGCACAAAGTAAGCGATCGTCTTCAATTTCTGCAATGGAACAACCCAGCAGTCGCGCGGCTTCACCTGGATGCGGCGTGATCACGCGATTGTGACGTTTATCGGGGTTGATTGCCAGCAGGTTCAGCGCATCCGCATCCCAGAGCATCGGTTTGCGAAAATTCTCCACTTTTTGCAGCGCTTTTTTGCCCCACTCCTGCTGACCAAGCCCGGGGCCTATCACCACTACATCCGCCCACGCCAGGCTCTCTTCCAGCGTCTGCGGCGTCAGCGCATCGACCATCAGTTCCGGTCTGGCTGTCAAAATAGGCGCAATGTTTTCACTGCGCGTCAGCACTTTGACCAGCCCGGCACCTGCTCGCAGCGCGGCTTCCCCGGCCATGCGTATTGCGCCAGCCGTACCGTGGTCACCGCCGATAATCACCAGCCGCCCGTGGGAGCCTTTGTGCGAGGTGGGTCGACGCGGCGTTAGCCAGTGCGCAAGCTGTTGAGCATCAAAACGTTGTATTGGCGCATTCTGCCCCGCCAGCCAGTCGCCCAGCCCAAGTGCGTTAACATGCAGACGCCCGGTGACATCGCGCGCTTTACCGGTGAGCAGGCCCGGCTTGAGTGCAATAAAGGTAATGGTATGCGCTGCGTTGATGACCGCGCCCGGCGTCGCTCCCGTCTGCGCCAGCAGGCCGGAGGGAATGTCTATCGCCACAGTGGGGGCTGGGTGAGAATTAGCACATTCAATCAATACCGAGAGAGACTCACGCGGCGCATGTTTTAAGCCAGTGCCTGACAGCGCATCAATAATGACATCCACGTTATTTGGCCAATTGATATCCGCCGCGTGAATGACGCCACCAGCGTTAAGCCAGGCATCACGTGCCTGCTTCGCCTCCTCGGGGAGCGGTTTGTCACTTTCCTGCGCCAGCAACGTAACTTCAAGACCCAGCGCTTTGGCAAGTCTTGCCACTACGTAACCATCACCGCCGTTGTTGCCATGACCACATAGCACCAGCCAGTGCCGGGCATTCGGATAAGCCTCACGAGTGACCTGAAATGCCGCCTCTCCCGCCCGTTGCATGAGTTCGTACAACGTCAGCCCTAAACTGTCTGCCGCCTCTCGCTCCATCCGCCTGATGTCATCGGCGTGCCAGATGGAGTGTGGTATACTTGCGGGGTTTTTCTTCATTGTATGGTCCGTCATGTCAGAGCCCCTCGATCTCAATCAGTTAGCGCAAAATATTAAGCAGTGGGGGCTGGAGCTTGGCTTTCAGCAGGTCGGTATTGCCGATACCGACCTCAGCGAAGCGGAGCCCAAACTGCAGGCCTGGCTGGATAAACAATACCACGGCGAGATGGACTGGATGGCCCGTCACGGCATGATGCGCGCCCGACCTCACGAATTATTGCCCGGTACGCTACGTGTCATCAGCGTACGTATGAACTATCTTCCTGCCAATGCGGCCTTCGCCAGCACGTTGAAGAATCCTTCTCTGGGTTACGTCAGCCGTTACGCGCTGGGGCGCGACTACCATAAGCTGCTACGTAACCGCTTAAAAAAGCTGGGAGAGATGATTCAACAGCACTGCGTTTCGCTGAATTTTAGACCTTTTGTCGATTCTGCGCCCATTCTTGAGCGTCCGTTAGCGGAAAAAGCCGGGCTTGGCTGGACAGGTAAGCACTCACTTATCCTCAATCGCGAAGCCGGTTCATTTTTCTTCCTCGGGGAATTACTGATCGACTTACCCTTGCCGATCGACCAACCAGTAGAAGAAGGATGCGGGAAATGCGTCGCCTGCATGACCATCTGTCCCACCGGGGCCATTGTTGAACCCTATACGGTGGATGCGCGCCGCTGTATCTCTTATCTCACTATCGAACTGGAAGGCGCGATCCCGGAAGAATTTCGTCCATTGTTAGGGAATCGAATTTACGGCTGCGATGATTGCCAGCTCATTTGCCCGTGGAACCGCTATTCACAGTTGACGGCAGAGGATGACTTCAACCCGCGCAAGCAGCTTCATGCTCCGGAGTTAATAGAGCTGTTTCGCTGGAGCGAAGCGTGGTTTTTAAAAGTCACGGAGGGGTCTGCCATTCGTCGTATTGGCCACCTGCGCTGGCTGCGAAATATCGCCGTTGCGTTGGGCAATGCTCCCTGGAATGAAGCCATTCTTCGCGCACTGGAAAGTCGCAGAGGTGAGCACCCACTTCTCGACGAACACATAGAGTGGGCGGTTGCTCAGCAATTTGAGAAGCGAAATGCCTGCGTAGTTGAGGTGCAGCTACCGCAGAAACAACGTTTGGTCAGGGTCATTGAGAAGGGTCTGCCGCGCGACGCTTAAGTCATCCACAGCTTGTGTATAAAAATAAAAACACATTGATATTCAAGAGGGAAAAAATCGTCAAGTGATCGCATTAACAATTTGCAATGATAATTAAATTAATAATTTCAAATAGTTAAAATGATACTATTCACCCGGCGAAGTTTTTTGCATTCCAGGAATAATACCCGAACCTGTGGATAAGTCTGTTTACAAGAGTATGTCAATGACGAAACAAAACGTCCCCAACGCGATTATTCGTTGTGGATATTTTTATTGGGGTAAGAATTTGGAGCGGGAAACGAGACTCGAACTCGCGACCCCGACCTTGGCAAGGTCGTGCTCTACCAACTGAGCTATTCCCGCTTAATCTTCGTCTTTCGAACCACTACTGCGTTGGCTGCCTTCATTCGCCTGAGTCACTTACTTCAGTAAGCTCCTAAGGACTCATTCAGTTGCCGCCTTGTCGCAATTCGAAATCCTGCGATTTGGTGGTCTGTGCTTAACAAGCACTTTCAAATTTTGGAGCGGGAAACGAGACTCGAACTCGCGACCCCGACCTTGGCAAGGTCGTGCTCTACCAACTGAGCTATTCCCGCTTGGGTGTGTCTTTGCTTAATAAGCATTTTCAAATTTTGGAGCGGGAAACGAGACTCGAACTCGCGACCCCGACCTTGGCAAGGTCGTGCTCTACCAACTGAGCTATTCCCGCAAATCTGTACTGCTTTTGTTGCTGTCGTAATTCGCATTTCTGCGTCGTTACGGGAGGCGCATTATACGAGAAATCCGTTTAGCTGCAACCCCCCTGAAAGCGTTTTTTTCGAAAATTCGTTCAAGTGATTAATTTGCAATCAAGCTGAACAATTTAGCGTCAAAAAAACGGTGGCGCAAGCCACCGGAGAACAAAATCAAAGATTAATAAAATGTTCGCGATAGTAAGCAAGCTCAGCAACAGATTCACGAATGTCGTCCATCGCCTGATGTGTTCCCTGCTTGGTGAAGCCCGCGAGGATTTCCGGCTTCCAACGACGCGCCAGCTCTTTGAGCGTGCTGACGTCCAGATAGCGATAATGGAAATACGCCTCCAGCTCCGGCATGTATTTAAACAGGAAACGACGATCCTGCCCGATGCTGTTGCCGCAGATAGGTGATTTCCCTTCCGGAACCCACTCTTTCAAAAAAGCCAGCGTGGCCAGTTCAGCTTCACGATCGCCCATGGTGCTCGCCTTCACGCGCTCCACCAGCCCGCTACCGGTATGCGTACGTACGTTCCAGTCATCCATTAATGCCAGCTGTTCGTCGGACTGGTGCACCGCAATTGTCGGTCCTTCAGCCAGAATATTCAGGTTGGCATCCGTCACCAGCGTGGCGATCTCAATAATGCGATCGCGCTCGGGATCCAGACCTGTCATCTCCAGATCGATCCAAATCAGGTTGTTTTCATTGGCACTCATGCTATTTTCCACCCTTCAGCGTCACATTCAGTGTGACTACATTGATCTAAAATTGTGTGTATCATAAATGTTTTGCCCATCATGGGCGACCAGGAGCCAGTCCGATTGAGTAAGAATAAACTCTCCAAAGGCCAACAGCGCCGTGTGAACGCCAATCACCAGCGTCGTCTTAAAACGTCCACGGAGAAGCCCGACTACGACGACAACCTGTTTGGCGAAACCGCTGAAGGCATCGTTATCAGCCGTTTTGGCATGCATGCCGACGTAGAGTCTGCTGACGGTGAAATTCACCGCTGCAACATCCGCCGTACAATTCGCTCGCTGGTTACTGGCGATCGCGTAGTCTGGCGCCCGGGTAAAGCGGCAGCTGAAGGCGTGAATGTCAAAGGTATCGTTGAAGCGGTACACGATCGTACCTCAGTACTGACACGCCCCGACTTTTACGACGGGGTAAAGCCTATTGCCGCCAACATCGACCAGATCGTTATTGTCTCAGCCATCTTACCCGAGCTGTCACTCAATATTATCGACCGGTATCTTGTAGCCTGCGAAACGCTACACGTTGAACCGATTATCGTGCTGAATAAGATCGATCTGCTGGATGATGAAGGCATGGCCTTCGTTAACGAACAGATGGATATCTATCGCAACATTGGCTATCGGGTGTTGATGGTATCAAGCCGCACAAAAGACGGCCTGAAACCGCTTGAAGAAGCATTAACCGATCGCATCAGCATTTTTGCCGGTCAATCGGGCGTAGGTAAATCCAGCCTGCTCAATAATCTCCTCGGCCTGCAGGAAGAGATCCTGACCAATGATGTCTCTGACAACTCCGGCCTTGGACAGCACACCACCACGGCCTCTCGCCTGTATCACTTCCCGCACGGCGGCGACGTTATCGACTCCCCTGGCGTACGTGAGTTTGGACTGTGGCATCTGGAGCCGGAACAAATCACGCATGGCTTTGTCGAATTTCATGACTACCTGGGCCATTGCAAATACCGCGACTGCAAGCATGATACCGATCCAGGCTGCGCTATCCGTGAGGCTGTAGAAAAAGGGGCCATAGCCGAAACCCGGTTTGAAAATTATCACCGCATCCTGGAAAGCATGGCGCAGGTAAAAACGCGTAAAAACTTTTCTGATACAGACAACTGACAACTAAGCTAAGCATCGCTAGAATCGTCCCCCTTTTTTCAGGATCCGGCCCGTATGCCGGATTGGGAACAAATTATGGCCTGGAGGCTACCTTGTTAAACTCATTTAAGCTTTCGCTACAATACATTCTGCCGAAACTATGGCTCACTCGCCTGGCGGGTTGGGGTGCGAGCAAACGAGCGGGATGGCTGACCAAACTGGTTATCGATCTGTTCGTGAAATATTACAAGGTCGATATGAAAGAGGCGCAAAAGCCGGACACCGCCAGCTATCGCACCTTCAACGACTTCTTTGTTCGCCCGCTGCGCGATGATGCTCGCCCGATTAATACCGATCCAAACGTACTGGTCATGCCCGCTGACGGTGTGATTAACCAGTTAGGCAACATCGAGGAAGACAAACTGCTGCAGGCTAAAGGGCACAGCTATACCCTTGAAGCGCTGCTGGCTGGCAACTATCAGATGGCGGACAAATTCCGCAACGGTACGTTTGTAACCACTTACTTGTCTCCACGCGATTACCACCGTGTACACATGCCGTGTAACGGTATCCTGCGTGAAATGATGTATGTGCCGGGCGATCTCTTCTCTGTAAACATCCTGACTGCGCAAAACGTACCGAACCTGTTTGCCCGCAACGAACGTGTAATCTGTCTGTTTGATACCGAATTTGGCCCGATGGTGCAGATTCTGGTCGGCGCGACCATCGTCGGCAGCATTGAGACCGTATGGGCTGGCACCATTACCCCACCGCGTGAAGGCGTCATCAAGCGCTGGACCTGGCCGGAAGGCGAAAGCGAAGGGTCGGTGGCGCTGCTGAAAGGTCAGGAAATGGGCCGCTTTAAGCTCGGTTCCACCGTCATCAACCTGTTCGCACCTGGCAAAGTTAACCTGGTTGAGCAGTTGCAGGATCTGTCCGTGACCAAAATCGGCCAACCAATGGCCATCTCAACCGAGACTTTCGTGACGCCAGAGGCAGAACCGGCCCCGCTGGCGAAAGAAGAGATCGAAGCAGAACACGACGCCAGCCCGCTGGTTGACGACAAAAAAGACGAAAGTTAAACATAGGAATCGCTGCTGTGCGCCTGATTATCACTTTTCTGATGGCCTGGTGCCTCAGCCTGGGGGCGTACGCTGCGACGGCCCCCGATGCCAAACAACTCACCCAGGAACTGGAGCAGGCAAAAGCGGCAAAACCTGCTCAGCCAGAAACCGTCGAGGCGCTCCAGTCCGCGCTGAATGCCCTTGAGGAGCGTAAAGGCTCTCTCGAGCGTGCCCAGCAATATCAGCAGGTTATTGATAACTTCCCCAAGCTGTCCGCAACGTTACGCGCGCAGCTTAGCAACCTGCGTGATGAACCGCGCAATGTGCCAACCGGACTCACTACCGATGCGTTAAACCAGGAGATCCTCCAGGTTAGCAGCCAACTGCTGGAAAAGAGTCGTCAGGCCCAGCAGGAGCAGGATCGCGCCCGGGAAATCGCCGACTCGTTAAGCCAGCTTCCTCAACAGCAAACCGATGCCCGCCGCCAGCTCAATGAGCTTGAGCGACGCATTGGTACCGCCAACGGTAATTCCGCACAGAATCAGGCGATGCAGGCTGAATCCGCCAAACTTAAAGCCCAGGTCGATGAACTGGAGCTGGCGCAGCTTTCCGCCAATAACCGTCAGGAACTGGCGCGTATGCGCTCCGAACTGGCGGAAAAACAGAGTCAACAACTCGACGCTTACCTGCAGGCTTTGCGCAACCAGCTTAACAGTCAACGTCAGCGTGAAGCTGAGCGAGCGCTGGAAAGCACTGAACTGCTGGCGGAAAACAGCGCGGGACTGCCGGAAGGCATTGTCGACCAGTTCAAGGTAAACCGCGAGCTGTCTCAGGCCTTAAACCAGCAAGCACAGCGTATGGACCTGGTCGCTTCGCAGCAGCGTCAGGCCGCCAGCCAAACGCTGCAGGTGCGTCAGGCATTGAATACGCTGCGAGAGCAGTCTCAGTGGCTTGGGGTTTCAAATATGCTGGGAGAAGCGCTGCGAGCGCAGGTATCCCGTTTACCGGAAATGCCCAAGCCTCAGCAGTTGGATACCGAAATGGCGCAGCTTCGCGTACACCGCATGCGCTATGAGGATCTCCTCAACAAACAGCCGCAGCTGCGTCAAATTCATCAGGCCGATGGACAACCTCTCACCGCTGAACAGAGCAGCATCCTCAACGCCCAGCTACGCACCCAGCGTGAGCTGCTGAACTCATTGTTGCAGGGCGGCGATACGCTGATCCTTGAGCTGACCAAGCTCAAAGTTTCCAACAGTCAACTGGAAGATGCGCTAAAAGAGGTCAACGAAGCGACGCACCGCTACCTGTTCTGGACGTCAGACGTTAGCCCTATCTCCCTCTCCTGGCCTGTCGACATCGTTCAGGATCTGCGGCGTCTGATCTCATTAGATACGTTTAATCAGTTGGGCAAAGCCAGCATCATGATGCTGACCAGCAAAGAAACGCTGCTACCGCTGTTCGCGGCGTTGGTGTTAGTTGGCTTTAGCCTCTCTTCGCGCAAGCACTTCACCCGTTTCCTTGAACGCTCGTCCGCGCGGGTCGGGAAAGTCACCCAGGACCACTTCTGGCTGACAATACGCACGGTATTCTGGTCAATACTCGTCGCTTCACCATTGCCAGTGTTGTGGGCAACGCTCGGTTACGGATTGCAGGAAGCCTGGCCTTATCCGTTGGCTGTCGCGATCGGCGATGGCGTTACCGCCACGGTGCCCATGCTGTGGGCGGTAATGATCTGCGCCACCTTTGCACGCCCCAACGGTCTGTTCATTGCCCACTTTGGCTGGCCGCGGAACCGCGTCGCGAAAGCTATGCACTATTACCTGATGAGCATTGGGCTGATTGTCCCGCTGATCATGGCGGTGATTATGTTTGATAACCTCAATGACCGGGAATTCTCCGCCTCACTGGGACGTCTGTGCTTTATTCTGATTTGCGGTGCGCTGGCGGTCGTAACCCTGAGCCTGAAACGCGCCGGGATACCGCTGTACCTCGATAAAGAGGGCAACAGCGATAACATGGTCAACAGCATGCTGTGGAATATGCTGATGGGTGCGCCGCTGATTGCCATTCTCGCCGCGGCAGTAGGCTACCTCGCCACGTCACAAGCCCTGCTGGCACGTCTGGAAACGTCTGTAGCGATTTGGTTCTTATTACTGGTGGTGTATCACGTTATCCGCCGTTGGATGCTGATCCAGCGCCGCCGCCTGGCGTTCGACCGCGCCAAGCATCGACGCGCTGAAATGCTGGCGCAGCGCGCGCGGGGCGAAGAAGAACCACCGCATTCCACCAGCCTTGAAGGCGCGATTGACGTTGATGAAAGCGAAGTGGATTTGGATGCTATCAGCGCGCAATCGCTGCGCCTGGTGCGTTCTATCCTGATGCTTATCGCCCTGCTCTCGGTCATTGTACTGTGGTCAGAAATTCATTCCGCTTTCGGCTTCCTGGAAAACATCTCGTTGTGGGATGTCACCTCCACGGTTCAGGGCGTGGAAAGCTTAGAACCGATAACGCTGGGCGCGGTGCTTATCGCGATTCTGGTATTTATCATCACCACCCAGTTAGTGCGCAACCTACCCGCACTGCTGGAGCTGGCACTACTGCAACATCTGGATTTAACCCCCGGCACCGGTTATGCCATCACCACTATCACTAAGTATCTGCTGATGCTGATTGGCGGTCTGGTTGGCTTCTCGATGATCGGTATTGAATGGTCCAAACTGCAATGGCTGGTGGCGGCTCTCGGTGTCGGTCTGGGCTTTGGTTTGCAGGAGATCTTCGCCAACTTTATTTCCGGCCTGATTATCCTGTTTGAAAAACCAATCCGCATTGGCGACACGGTGACGATTCGCGATCTTACCGGTAGCGTGACGAAGATTAATACCCGTGCCACCACTATCAGCGACTGGGACCGTAAAGAGATCATCGTGCCCAACAAAGCCTTTATCACCGAACAGTTTATCAACTGGTCGTTATCCGATTCCGTTACCCGTGTGGTGTTAACCATCCCGGCACCGTCGGAGGCGAACAGCGAGGAGGTTACGCAGATCCTGCTGACTGCCGCACAGCGCTGTTCGCTGGTTATCGATAATCCGGCACCTGAAGTCTTCCTGGTTGACCTGCAGCAGGGGATTCAAATCTTCGAACTGCGTATTTATGCCGCAGAAATGGGGCATCGCATGCCGCTGCGCCATGAAATCCACCAGCTAATTCTGGCAGGCTTCCGCGAGCACGGTATTGATATGCCGTTCCCTCCGTTCCAGATGCGTCTGGAGAGCCTCGGCGGTAAGCAAACAGGGAGAACGTTAAGTTCTGCGGGCAGAGGCAGTCGCCCGGCGGGTAGTTTGTAACGCACAATGCAGGCAAGAAATGCCGGATGGCGACCCGTTGGGTCTAATCCGGCCTACGGGTCTGCAATTAACCTGTAGGCCCGATAAGCTTGCGCCATCGGGCATTTCATCGCCGACCACAGACATTTTCGGGCTTAATATGCGTCCGGATCGGCAACAGGCAATAAACGCCAGATGGCCTTTATTCCACCGCCCACTCAGGCTCGTTGGTCGTGCGACGGCTGTAGTTCTGATAAATCGCCATCGCCAGCAGTGAGAAGAAGATCGGACCGCCGGTCATCCACAGTGCGCTGTTCCAGTCTCCGGCTTCAATTACCGGCTGGATGATGGTGAACACGTTGGCAAACGTCACCACCAGCACGACCACTCCCGTTGCCAGCAGCGTCGCCACTCGGGTTTTAAAGACAACAAACGGCCTTTCCAGACCCGGACGGGATTTAAAGAACGGAAACGCCAGCGCCAGGAACAGATATGGCAGCGTCATCGAGACATTCGCCATCAGCGTCAGTTTGTTATAGAACGCTGAAGCCGTATCGCCACCAAATGAAACCAACAGGATAAACAGGCTCACCAGCAGGCACTGTAACCACATTGCCGTCGTCGGCATCCCTACGGCATTCAGTTTGGTCATCGGCGCGGGCCACAACGCCTTCGGCGTGCCCTGAATAATCGCTTTCAGCGGTGAGTAGCTGAGGGTGAAAAAAGCGCCGGTATAGGCAAGGAACATGGAAAGCCCGGTAATACGTGCAAACCATACGCCCATCACCATTGCGGCATCAGGGGAAAGATGTAGCGCGTTACCCAACGTCATTCCGAGGCTTTTCATCAGGATATAGGTAATATTCCCGAGGTTAACTGAGCTATTACTTAATACCTGCTGCCAGTTGGTGCTAACGCCCCATAAAAAGATGGCCAGTGAATAACCAACAGAAATGACAATAGCGGCAAAGACAATACCTTTAGCAAAGTTCTTTTCTGGTTTTTCTGTTTTATCAACCAGTCCCCCCACAGCTTCAATTCCGCCGTAAGCAAAAATGGCAAACACAACAAATGACAACATTGCCAGTCCAGACTGATATCCTGGATTAGGCGAAGAGATGAAATTAATATCCTGTGCAAAGTGGCCACCAGTTAATAACAAAATAGCGACACTCACTAACAACAGAACTAAATTAAGACACATTACGGCAATTCCACCTACAGCCGTAATACGCGCAATCTTATTAATACCCCGGGATGCCACGCAGGTCACCAGGATCATCCAACCGACTGCGAGCAGTCCGACAACCTGCGTAGGCTCAAGCCCTGCAATACGCCAGTGCTGCGTCATGTCTGCGCCAAACAAGAAGGTTGAAAAAGGTACCCAGACTTTCGCCGCAGTACTAACCATCCATATCACATAAGAAGAAAACCACATAAACGTGCCGATAAACGCATAGCGTGGTCCAACGCTATTATTCATCCACGAATAGATTCCCCCCTCTTCTTTCCGATAGGCAGAACCCATTTCCGCCATCATTAAAGCAAATGGAATAAAGAATAATAATGCAGAAAATATATACCACGGTATTGCACTATACCCCATTAAATAGAACGCGGAGGGGCTATTAGCAAAACCGAAAACTGACGTAAATATCATGAGAATGAGACCTATCAGGCTCATCTTTTTTATTGTTTGGGTCATTAAACCATCCCTTACTCTGGCAAGCGTTTAACAAACGCCGCTCACCGGTTGGCACTGCTCTCTTTGCAGAGTTCAGCGATAAAAAAAACAACACAGAATTGATACCTAAACGATATCAAATATCCAGGTGTAAATTGTGGCTATTAGAGGGGAAATGAAAAAATATGCTACAAAGTGGCGATTAAGCCACCACTTTGTATTGCAGAAGAGTAAGTTATGCGCGATCGACGGTAAATGCGATTACCTCGGCCAGGCTCTCTGCGCCCAGCGCCAGCATCACCAGACGGTCAACGCCCAGCGCCACGCCTGAGCAATCCGGCATGCCGACTTTCAGCGCTTCCAGCAGGTTGGTATCGATAGGTTGCTGTGGTAAGCCTCGTGCGGCACGTTTGCGGTTATCCTGTTCAAACCGCTGCTGCTGTTCGCGCGCGTCGGTCAATTCATGGAAACCATTCGCCAGCTCAATACCTTTGTAATAAACCTCGAAACGTTCAGCCACGCGGTGATCTTCGGTACTGATTTGCGCCAGTGATGCCTGGCTGGCCGGGAAATGATACACAAACGTCGGCTTGTCTTTACCAATATGTGGTTCAACACCCATCGTAAACAGCAGTTGCAGTAAGGTATCCCGGTCTTCTTCGGTATCAGCGATATTGCTGAGATCCAATTTCGCCGCCACTTCCCGCAGTTGGGTTTTATCCGCAGACAGCGGGTCAATCTCCAGATGGCGCTGGAAGGCCTGCTGGTAAGAAAGGCTTTCCGCAGGTGAGCAGTCCAGCACCTGCTGGAGCAAATCATCCACTTCATTCATCAGGCGATACATATCGTAGTGCGGACGATACCACTCAAGCATGGTGAATTCAGGGTTATGATGGCGCCCCATCTCTTCATTACGGAAGCTGCGGCACAGTTGATACACCGGGCCGCATCCTGCCACCAGCAGGCGCTTCATATGGTATTCAGGGCTGGTCATTAAATAGAGATTCATTCCCTGGGAGTGTCCAGGGCCAACGAAACGCGTTTCGAACGGGAACAGGTGGATGTCCGTTACCGTTGCCTGACTCATACAAGGGGTCTCAACCTCAAGCACGCCACGATCGGCAAAAAAGCGGCGAATCTCCGCTATAATTGCTGCACGTTTCAACAGATTGGGGATGGACGCGCTCGGCTGCCAGGTTGCCGTTTCGCTCATGGTTGTTTCTCCGATTTATGACAAGGGCACGAAGTCTACTCGTATCGCGCTAACGAGACAAATTTCAGGCAGCACTAATCATCACTGGCAATTGGATAAAAAAAGCGACTTAGGGTGGTTTAGTAATTAAATTAATCAAATTCAATGATAATTCCCCCCTATGACACGCTAAAAAAATCGAACACGTCAAATTTCCCGCACATCCCTAAGACTATACTATTGTACCTATAAAGGAGCAGTGGAAACGCGTTCATAACCTGTTTGAAGCCGATGAAGCATCTGATTTCAGGCAGGGATGAAATAACAACAATCTGGAGGAATGTCGTGCAAACCTTTCAAGCCGATCTTGCCATTATAGGCGCCGGTGGCGCGGGATTACGTGCTGCAATTGCTGCCGCACAAGCAAATCCCAACGCTAAAATCGCACTGATCTCAAAAGTGTACCCAATGCGCAGCCATACCGTTGCTGCCGAAGGCGGCTCTGCTGCTGTCGCGCAGGATCATGACAGCTTTGACTACCATTTTCACGATACGGTAGCAGGCGGAGACTGGCTGTGTGAGCAGGATGTCGTGGATTACTTTGTCCACCACTGCCCAACTGAAATGACGCAACTGGAACAATGGGGCTGCCCATGGAGCCGTCGTGAAGACGGTAGCGTCAACGTACGTCGCTTCGGCGGTATGAAAATCGAGCGTACCTGGTTTGCCGCGGATAAGACCGGCTTCCACATGCTGCATACGCTGTTCCAAACATCTTTGCAGTTCCCGCAGATTCAGCGCTTTGACGAACACTTCGTTCTGGATATCCTGGTTGACGACGGTCATGCTCGCGGCCTGGTTGCCATGAACATGATGGAAGGCACGCTGGTGCAAATCCGTGCTAACGCTGTCGTGATGGCAACGGGCGGCGCAGGTCGTGTCTACCGTTACAACACCAACGGCGGCATCGTAACCGGCGACGGTATGGGCATGGCGCTGAGCCACGGCGTTCCGCTGCGTGATATGGAATTCGTTCAGTATCACCCAACAGGTCTGCCAGGATCCGGTATCCTGATGACTGAAGGCTGCCGTGGTGAAGGCGGTATTCTGGTCAACAAAAACGGCTACCGTTATCTGCAAGACTACGGCATGGGTCCGGAAACCCCGCTGGGCGAGCCAAAAAACAAATACATGGAACTCGGTCCGCGCGACAAAGTTTCTCAGGCGTTCTGGCACGAATGGCGCAAAGGCAACACCATTTCAACTCCGCGTGGCGATGTGGTTCACCTCGACCTGCGTCACCTCGGCGAGAAAAAACTGCTCGAACGTTTACCGTTCATCTGCGAACTGGCGAAAGCTTACGTGGGTGTCGATCCGGTTAAAGAACCGATCCCGGTACGTCCGACCGCGCACTACACCATGGGCGGTATCGAAACCGATCAGCACTGTGAAACCCGCATTAAAGGTCTGTTCGCTGTAGGCGAATGTTCCTCTGTTGGTCTGCATGGCGCTAACCGTCTGGGCTCTAACTCCCTGGCAGAACTGGTGGTCTTCGGTCGTATGGCCGGTGAGCAGGCAGCAGAACGCGCTGCAACGGCTGGCGCTGCAAACAGTGCCGCTCTTGATGCACAGGTTGCTGGCGTTGAAAAACGTCTGAAAGATCTGGTTAACCAGGAAGGTAACGAAAACTGGTCTAAGATCCGTGACGAAATGGGCCTGTCCATGGAAGAAGGTTGCGGTATCTACCGTACGCCGGAACTCATGCAGAAAACCGTTGATAAGCTGGCGGAACTGCAGGAACGCTTCAAGCGCGTACGTATCACTGATACCTCCAGCGTCTTCAACACCGACCTGCTGTATACCATCGAACTGGGTCACGGTCTGAACGTTGCTGAATGTATGGCGCACTCTGCTCTGGCGCGTAAAGAATCCCGCGGCGCGCACCAGCGTCTGGATGAAGGCTGCACCGAGCGTGACGATGTGAACTTCCTCAAACACACCCTCGCCTTCCGCGATGCTGACGGCACGACTCGCCTGGAATACAGCGACGTGAAAATCACCACTCTGCCACCAGCTAAACGTGTTTACGGTGGCGAAGCGGAAGCAGCCGATAAGAAGGAGAAGGCGAATGGCTGAGATGAAAAACCTGAAAGTTGAGGTGGTGCGCTATAACCCGGAAACCGATACCGCGCCGCACAGTGCTTTCTACGAAGTTCCTTATGATGAAACCACGTCACTGCTGGATGCGCTGGGCTACATCAAGGATAACCTGGCACCGGACCTGAGCTACCGCTGGTCCTGCCGTATGGCGATCTGCGGCTCCTGCGGCATGATGGTCAACAATGTACCGAAACTGGCATGCAAAACCTTCCTGCGTGATTACACCAACGGCATGAAGGTTGAAGCGCTGGGCAACTTCCCGATTGAGCGCGATCTGGTCGTCGACATGACGCACTTTATCGAAAGCCTGGAAGCGATCAAACCGTACATTATCGGTAACCCGCGTACACCGGATCAGGGTCCAAACACCCAGACTCCGGCGCAGATGGCGAAGTATCATCAGTTCTCCGGTTGCATCAACTGTGGTCTGTGCTATGCCGCGTGTCCGCAGTTCGGCCTGAACCCTGAGTTCATTGGACCGGCTGCGATTACGTTGGCGCATCGTTACAACGAAGATAGCCGCGACCACGGTAAGAAGGAGCGTATGGCTCAGTTGAACAGCCCGAACGGCGTCTGGACCTGTACTTTCGTGGGCTACTGCTCCGAAGTCTGCCCGAAACACGTCGATCCGGCTGCGGCCATTCAGCAGGGTAAAGTTGAAAGTTCAAAAGACTTTCTTATCGCTACCCTGAAACCACGCTAAGGAGTGCACGATGACGACTAAACGTAAAGCCTATGTGCGGCCAATGACGTCCACCTGGTGGAAAAAGCTGCCATTTTATCGTTTTTACATGCTGCGTGAAGGCACGGCAGTTCCGGCAGTCTGGTTCAGCATTGAACTGATTATCGGCCTGTTTGCACTCAAGCATGGTGCAGAGTCCTGGATGGGCTTTGTCGCCTTTTTGCAAAACCCGGTGGTGGTAATCCTTAACATTATCGCCCTGGCAGCAGCGCTGCTGCATACCAAAACCTGGTTTGAGCTGGCGCCAAAAGCAGCCAACATCATCGTAAAAGACGAAAAAATGGGGCCAGAGCCGATCATCAAAGGTCTCTGGGCAGTTACTGTGGTTGCGACAGTAGTCATACTGTTTGTTGCCCTGTTCTGGTAAGGAGTCCGGAATGATTAATCCAAATCCAAAACGCTCTGACGAACCCGTATTCTGGGGCCTGTTTGGTGCAGGCGGTATGTGGAGCGCAATCATTGCGCCGGTAATGATCCTGCTGGTAGGCATTATGCTGCCGCTGGGCTTTGTTCCTGATGCTTTCAGCTATGAACGCGTACTGGCATTCGCTCAGAGCTTCATCGGACGTGCGTTTCTGTTCCTGATGATCGTTCTGCCGCTGTGGTGTGGTTTACACCGTATGCACCACGCGATGCATGACCTGAAAATCCACGTGCCTGCTGGCAAATGGGTATTCTATGGACTGGCAGCAATCCTGACCGTTGTAACGGCTATTGGTATTCTGACCATCTAAGTACATGCGTTAATTATCAGGCCCGCCATTGGCGGGCCTTTTTATTTGTGCAGCATTCCTGTCAACCAACGGGAAAATTCACGCATCGCCGGTGTCTCCGGACGCGATTGCAAACGCGTTATCCAGTAACTTCCCAAATCAATCTGCGTTAAAAATGGTTGAACGATTCGTTCCCTACTGAGTAAATGCGTGAACATTCTGACTGGTGCAATTGCCACACCGATCCCCGCCTGCGCGGCTTCCAGCATGGTGACGGACGAATCAAACACCACCACGTTGTGCGTCGGTGACGGGGGCGCCTCTCCGGCAGCCTGCATCCAAAGCGTCCATTCATCCCGCCGATACGATCGTAATAACGGAAATTTCAGGATGTCCGCAGGCGTTTGAATCTGCGAAGCCAATGTTGGCGAACACAGTGGAGACATCAACGCGCTACATAAATATTGCGCGTCGGTATCATGCCAGGCTCCCCCTCCGTAGCGAATGGTATAATCCAGTCCTTCGGCAGCGGGATCCACGCGGTTATTATGGGTAGAAATATGCAAATCAATATGCGGGTAACTGCGCTTAAAATCGCCCAGTAGAGGAAACAGACACCCAACCGCAAAGGTCCCCACCACGCCAATTTTAAGTTTTTCCTGGGTCTGTTTGGTGGCAAAACGATCCAGCATCCCCGCCATACGATCGAAAGAGTCATTAAGTACAGGTAACAGACTTTCCCCTTCAGTCGTCAACATTAATCCACGAGAACCGCGCACAAAAAGCTGACAATTTAGCTGCTGCTCCAGCGCTTTTACATGCTGACTGATGGCAGAATGCGTCACGTTGAGCTCAATCGCGGCGCGGGTAAAACTGAGATGTCTGGCCGCGGCTTCAAAAGCCCGCAGCGAGTTAAGAGGGATATAGCTACGCGTCATCATCCGGCCTGTTAGAAAAACTTATATCTGCTGCTAAATTTAACCGTTTGTCAACACGGCGCAAATCAAACACACTGATTGCGTCTGACGGGCCCGGACACCCTTTTGCTTTTAATTACGGAACTGATTTCATGATGAAAAAATCGTTATGCTGCGCTCTGCTGCTGACAGTCTCATTCTCCACGTTTGCCGCCGCCAAAACAGAACAACAGATTGCCGATATCGTTAATCGCACCATCACCCCGTTGATGCAGGAGCAGGCTATTCCGGGTATGGCCGTTGCCGTTATCTACCAGGGAAAACCCTATTATTTCACCTGGGGTAAAGCCGATATCGCCAATAACCACCCAGTCACGCAGCAAACTCTGTTTGAGCTAGGGTCGGTCAGTAAGACGTTTAACGGCGTGTTGGGCGGCGATGCTATCGCCCGCGGCGAAATTAAGCTCAGCGATCCGGTCACGAAATACTGGCCAGAACTGACAGGCAAACAGTGGCAGGGTATCAGCCTGCTGCACTTAGCCACCTATACGGCAGGCGGCCTACCGCTGCAGATCCCCGATGACGTTACAGATAAAGCCGCATTACTGCGTTTTTATCAAAACTGGCAGCCGCAATGGACTCCGGGCGCTAAGCGTCTTTACGCTAACTCCAGCATTGGTCTGTTTGGTGCGCTGGCGGTGAAACCCTCAGGTATGAGCTACGAAGAGGCAATGACCAGACGCGTCCTGCAGCCATTAAAACTGGCGCATACCTGGATTACAGTTCCGCAAAGCGAACAAAAAGATTATGCCTGGGGCTATCGCGAAGGGAAGCCTGTACACGTTTCTCCGGGACAACTTGATGCCGAAGCCTATGGCGTGAAATCCAACGTTACCGATATGGCACGCTGGGTTCAGGTCAACATGGACGCCAGCCGCGTTCAGGAGAAAACGCTCCAGCAAGGCATTGCGCTTGCGCAGTCTCGCTACTGGCGTATTGGCGATATGTACCAGGGATTAGGCTGGGAGATGCTGAACTGGCCGCTGAAAGCTGATTCGATCATCAACGGTAGCGACAGCAAAGTGGCATTGGCAGCGCTTCCCGCCGTTGAGGTAAACCCGCCCGCCCCCGCAGTGAAAGCCTCATGGGTGCATAAAACGGGATCCACTGGAGGATTTGGCAGCTACGTAGCCTTCATTCCAGAAAAAAACCTTGGCATCGTGATGCTGGCAAACAAAAGCTATCCTAACCCTGTCCGTGTCGAGGCGGCCTGGCGCATTCTTGAAAAGCTGCAATAACTAACGATGAGGCCCAGGATATTGGGCCTCCTTTCTTTCTCTTTTTTTCCTGTTGTCATCTACACTTAACAAAAATACAGCAAGGAAAATCCCATGCGCATTTTGCCCGTCGTTGCTGCAGTTACGGCTGCATTCCTGGTTGTCGCGTGTAGCTCCCCGACAGCGCCGAAAGGCGTTACCGTGGTAAATAACTTTGATGCCAAACGCTATCTGGGAACCTGGTATGAAATTGCACGCTTCGACCATCGTTTCGAGCGCGGGTTGGATAAAGTGACCGCAACATACAGCTTGCGCGACGACGGCGGGATCAACGTTATTAACAAGGGCTATAACCCTGACAGGGAGATGTGGCAGAAAACGGAAGGGAAAGCCTATTTCACCGGCGACCCAAGCAGAGCCGCGCTTAAAGTTTCTTTTTTCGGCCCCTTCTATGGCGGGTATAACGTAATTGCACTCGACCGGGAATATCGTCACGCGCTGGTTTGTGGTCCGGATCGCGACTACCTGTGGATCCTTTCACGGACCCCTACTATTTCAGATGAAATGAAACAGCAAATGTTAGCCATCGCGACCCGGGAAGGGTTTGAAGTGAATAAACTGATTTGGGTGAAACAGCCTAGCGCTTAGTGAGTGCTCAGCTTCAGACCAATAATACCAGCAACGATCAGCCCAAGGCTCAGCAAACGTGCCGGGCTGGCAGACTCACCCAGCAGCAAAATCCCTGTAATGGCCGCCCCAACAGCGCCAATACCGGTCCAGACCGCATAAGCTGTTCCAACAGGCAACGTGCGCATTGCCCAGGAGAGCATGGCGATGCTGACGATCATCGCCGCAATAGTGATAATGCTTGGCGTAAGACGCGTAAAACCGTGGGTGTATTTCAGGCCAATCGCCCATACGACTTCGAGCAAACCTGCAATTAATAAAACGATCCAGGACATATCAGGCTCCAGAACTATGGGGCCGTCCCCGGTGAATGAAGCGTTTGCAGGTCGTCCTGCAAAGCTGATGTGTGAAATGGCATTTTTGCCCGGAAGAAAATGAATTTCAACCTTTTTATTCACTGCCTGCTAAAAGCAAGAATTAAGCATAATTAGCGGCGTAGTTCCCGCATTTGGCACTCATCGGAGTTCTCTATGATGAAGGGCTTTCTGAAACCAGAAAGTCGATTGCCCCTCTTCTGAATGCGAAACGTTTATGCTTAAAATTTTAGTGATTGACCGGTGCCACTTTACCCGCACAGGGATAGAGGCCTTGCTTAATCATTCTGGCAGGTTCAGCTCCTCATTTCTGGTATCAGGAATCAATAATCTCCTGTTAGCAAAAGAGCATATTTTGCAATGGAAACCGCATCTGGTGATCGCGGATTTATACAGTTTTATTAGCGAGACGCACTCCAGTCCGCCAATTAAACCTTTTTTTATGAGTTGTGGCGTCATCCCACTGATTTTACTGCAATCAGCAGACAGACAGCATGCCCCCATCGTGCCCTCTCAATCCGTAGCCCATTCGGTCTTGACCAAGCACACCACGCTGAACACACTCTCCCACACAATTCAGGAAGCGCTTCAGGTTCGCCCCGCATTAGAAATAGCCAAAAACGCCACGCCTTTGCTTACGCCGCAAGAGGAGAAAGTATTATCAATGTGGATGGATGGTGTGAGTAACAATGCCATTGCCGCCGCGCTCAGCATTCATGGCAAAACGGTCTACACCTATAAGCGGAATATCCGTATGAAACTGCACCTGGGGAACCGCTTCTCGCCGTTCCTGTCACTCCCAAGGAAGGGTGATTAACGGTACGACACGACGTCGTACCGTTCTTCATTATTGCTATTGCTGAGCTTTTGTCGCTGCACCAGAGATTGCGCTACCGCCTTCAGAGATATCCTGTCCTACGCCTCGTGTGGTATTACACGCGGTTAAAACGGAAGAAAGTACCAACACAGAAAAGATCGCAGCAATTGTCTTCTTAACCATAACGTCTTCCTTTTCTAGCCAATATTGTTTGTGTATAGCTACTTAATAATAGACAAGATCCGGGAGTGTGATGGATAAACAACCGTTTTTAAGACTATATGAAAGGATTAGCTGGCGGCGTGAGAAATTGAATTGCCAAGATGTTTGATGTCTTCACCGAAGCCGCGCGCGGTATTGCATCCCGTCATGAGGGTGCTGGTGAAAAGGAGTAGCATTACAAGACCGAGAAGACGTTTCATCATTCCTGCCCTGGAAAAAGTATGGCGCAGCAACCTGCGCCATAAGATCAAATGGAAAACTTATTTTACGCGAGAAACGTATTCGCCGGAGCGGGTATCCACTTTGATCACTTCGCCGATCTGTACGAACAGCGGAACTTTAACAACTGCGCCGGTAGACAGGGTAGCCGGTTTGCCGCCAGTACCAGCGGTATCGCCTTTCAGACCTGGGTCGGTTTCAACAACTTCCAGCTCAACGAAGTTCGGCGGAGTTACGGAGATCGGCTGACCGTTCCACAGGGTCACGATGCATTCAGCCTGGTCCAGCAGCCATTTAGCGTTATCGCCTACCGCTTTCTCGTCTGCAGCCAGCTGTTCGAAAGTGGTGTTATTCATAAAGTGCCAGAACTCACCGTCGCTATACAGGAAGGTCAGGTTCATGTCGGCTACGTCTGCGCCTTCAGCGGAGTCAGTAGACTTGAAGGTTTTCTCTACGCGAGTACCGGTCAGCAGGCGACGCAGCTTAACGCGCGCAAACGCCTGGCCTTTACCTGGTTTAACGAATTCGCTGGCTTCAACCGCATAAGGTTCGCCGTCCAACATGATTTTAAGACCAGCACGAAAATCGTTGCTATAGTACGTTGCCATAAGGCCCTCTGAAAATTGTTAACTGGTAGCTAAGCCACAAAATGGCGCATATTGTAACCCTAAATACCCCATCCAGAGAAGATTGGTTATCGCAACTTGCCGATGTTGTGACCGATCCCGATGAACTTCTGCATCTTTTGAACATAGATGCAGATGAAAAACTGTTGGCCGGACGCGACGCGAGACGGCTTTTCGCCCTGCGCGTGCCGCGTGCGTTTATTGCCCGCATGGAGAAAGGCAACCCGGACGATCCGCTTTTACGTCAGGTACTGACTGCCCAGGAAGAGTTTGTGGCCGCGCCAGGCTACTCAACCGATCCACTGGAAGAACAGCACAGCGTGGTTCCCGGTCTGCTGCATAAATATCGCAATCGGGCACTGTTGCTGGTTAAAGGCGGTTGCGCGGTAAATTGTCGCTATTGCTTCCGCCGGCATTTCCCATACGCCGAAAATCAGGGCAATAAGCGCAACTGGCAGGTCGCCCTCGACTACATTAACGCGCACCCTGAGCTGGATGAAATCATCTTCTCTGGTGGCGATCCGTTAATGGCCAAGGACCACGAACTGGACTGGTTGCTCACGCAACTGGAAGCTATCCCGCACATTAAACGTCTGCGTATTCACAGCCGTTTGCCGATAGTGATCCCGGCGCGCATTACAGAAGGACTGGTCGAGCGTTTTGCGCACTCCTCCTTGCAGATTCTGCTGGTCAATCACATTAACCATGCCAATGAAATTGATCAGACGTTTCGCCAGGCGATGAGCAGTCTGCGTGCCGTGGGCGTTACGTTACTCAACCAAAGCGTATTGCTGCGTGGCGTGAACGATAACGCACAAACCCTGGCTAACCTTAGCAACGCACTGTTTGATGCCGGTGTGATGCCCTATTACCTGCACGTGCTGGATAAAGTGCAGGGTGCCGCACACTTTATGGTCGGCGACGATGAAGCGCGTCGCATTATGCGTGAGCTTCTGACGCTAGTTTCCGGCTATATGGTCCCCAAACTGGCGCGTGAAATTGGTGGAGAGCCAAGTAAAACACCGCTGGATCTGCAGTTACGTCAACAATAGCTATTACTGAGTGTCCGATTCCGGACACTCACCACGATTACTTATTATTTAAATACCCACAAGTGGAGCCTCGCTTTTAATCTGTGCTATTTTAATTAGCGCAGTTCAATTATTCATTCGTAAATTTTATCAATAGTTTCAAATGCAGAATATTAATAAATATATGGTTAGGGAGAACCTTTTATGGCTATAAGTATTAAGGGCGTTAATACTGGCATTATTCGCCAAAAGAATGAATTTGTTGCCATGGCATTAAAAATAAAAGAACCAAGAAACAAAGAATCTCTCTTTTTTCTCTCTCCACTTGGACTTAGAGACCTGCTTATCGCGCTGGAGAGCCGGCTGTACGCCATTTCACAGCTAAACACAGACGAGCGTATGCAATATGAAAAGACATGTGATAAAGCCAGCAAAAAAATGCACGAGAATATTCCGTCAATTCAGGAAGATGAACTAAAAAATGCGGATATTAACCGTCGCATAAATTCGCTGATGTTAGTGGATGACAAAGGCGAGAATTTAACATTTTCTCTGACGTTACATGACGGACAAACATGCGAATTACTGGTTAATGAATTACAGATTCAGGTGTTGGCGCATGCAATTATTCACGCAATAAATAATGCTGGCATGAGAGAACTCGCGCTACGAATAACATCGCTGCTGGATTTCCTGCCGCTGTACGATGTTGATTGTCAGCAAAACGACAATCTGGAATACGACTCTTATACACAACCCGAATGGAAACATAACCTGTTTAATCATTATCTGGCGATTATTTACCGCTATACAGACAATAAAGGAAAAGCCCAGTTCTGTGGTTCGGTAGTGAAAACTCGCGCCCTTTCCGGTAGCAAAGAAGCCGAAGCCATTACTCGCCGTCTTCTCGACTTCAGCCCGCGGCTGAAAAAACTTGCCGGTGTACCGTGCCAGGTGTTTGTCAGAACGTTGACGGGTGATAAGACGCAAAAGCTCAATCAGGATCAGTGCCTGCGCGCATTGCATCATTTACGCGTTCAGTCTGCGCATAAGACTCAGAATGCCTGATGGCGTTGCGCTTATCAGGCCTACGATCATTCGTACCGTAGGCCGGATAAGACGCTTTAGCGTCGCCATCCGGCATCAGCAGCAGTTCTCAATTAGGGCACTTATAAACCTGTCCAATCATCTCACTGGCGGTAGGAACAAAGCTGGACAGCATTCCCTGCGATGGGCTGCTGACGCCATAAATCACGTTGCCGCCCATTGCCGCAGCCTGGTTACGCAGATCGTTTGCTGCGCCACGCATTGAGCCGCCCTCTTCGCCGTGCTGGCCTGAAAGCCAGTTGCTTTGCTTACCGGTTGCGGTGCCTATCAGTTGGCACTCTGCGCCAGGCTTGTCTTCAACAAAACGTACGCTTTGCCCGGCTGAACTCAGTTCATTGCTGGAGCTACAACCCGCCATCAGTAGCGCGGCACCAACGATCCCTGCTAAATATTTCACGTGCATGTCATTCCCCATATTCAATTAGTTGGACCTTATGTCCGTAGCTGAATCATATACTAAAAAGATGACCAAAAGAAAAACCCCCAGACATTTCTGCCCGAGGGTTTCTCAATTCTGGGAGATGAGTACCCAAATCATTCTGGTTGCAGGAAGGCGGCCAGTTTGTTAATCCCCAGGAGCTTACTCAAGTAAGTGACTGGGGTTAGCAAACGCAGCCAACGCATCTGCAGCCTGAAGGATGCAGGGTGTGGGCAATTACATCATGCCGCCCATTCCACCCATGCCACCCATACCGGCAGCACCTAAGTCAGGCGCATCGCCTTTCGGCAGGTCGGTAACCATGCACTCGGTGGTGATCATCAGACCCGCAACAGAAGCCGCATACTGCAGAGCAGAACGAGTTACTTTGGTTGGATCCAGGATACCCATGTCGATCATGTTGCCGTATTCTTCAGTTGCAGCGTTGTAACCGTAGTTACCGTCACCCGCTTTTACGGTGTTAGCCACTACAGACGGCTCTTCGCCGCAGTTCAGAACGATTTGACGCAGCGGAGCTTCCATTGCGCGCAGCGCAACTTTGATACCTACGTTCTGGTCTTCGTTCTGACCTTTCAGGCCGGCAATTTTAGACGCTACGCGAATCAGCGCAACACCACCACCAGCAACCACGCCTTCTTCTACAGCAGCACGGGTAGCGTGCAGGGCATCTTCAACGCGGGCTTTCTTCTCTTTCATTTCAACTTCAGTCGCAGCACCAACTTTGATAACCGCAACGCCGCCTGCCAGTTTCGCTACGCGCTCCTGCAGTTTTTCACGGTCATAGTCGGAAGTTGCTTCTTCGATCTGCTGACGAATCTGAGTCACGCGACCCTGGATTGCAGCTTCGTCGCCCACGCCATCGATGATGGTGGTGGTGTCTTTGTTGATAACAACGCGTTTCGCCTGACCCAGATCTTCCAGAGTTGCTTTTTCCAGCTCCATACCGATCTCTTCAGAGATAACGGTACCACCGGTCAGGGTAGCGATATCCTGCAGCATTGCTTTACGACGATCGCCGAAGCCAGGTGCTTTAACCGCAGCGACTTTCACGATACCGCGCATGGTGTTAACAACCAGAGTTGCCAGCGCTTCGCCTTCAACATCTTCAGCGATGATCAGCAGCGGTTTGCCTGCTTTCGCTACAGCTTCCAGAACCGGCAGCATTTCGCGGATGTTGGAGATTTTCTTGTCAGCCAGCAGGATGAACGGGCTTTCCAGTTCTACTGCGCCAGTTTCCGGCTTGTTGATGAAGTAAGGAGACAGGTAGCCACGGTCGAACTGCATACCTTCAACCACGTCCAGTTCGTCCTGCAGACCGGTACCGTCTTCAACGGTGATCACGCCTTCTTTACCGACTTTGTCCATCGCTTCAGCGATCAGTTTACCTACGGTTTCGTCGGAGTTAGCGGAGATGGTACCAACCTGAGCAATAGCTTTAGAGTCGGAGCACGGTACTGACAGTGCTTTCAGTTCTTCAACAGCAGCAGCGACAGCTTTGTCGATACCACGTTTCAGATCCATCGGGTTCATGCCCGCAGCAACGGCTTTCAGACCTTCAGTGATGATGGACTGAGCCAGTACGGTTGCGGTGGTGGTACCGTCACCTGCAGCGTCGTTCGCTTTAGAGGCAACTTCTTTCACCATCTGCGCACCCATGTTTTCGAACTTGTCTTCCAGTTCGATTTCACGTGCTACGGAAACACCATCTTTAGTGATGGTCGGTGCACCGAAAGATTTATCCAGAACTACGTTACGGCCTTTTGGACCGAGGGTAACTTTCACTGCATCTGCCAGTACGTTTACGCCGCGCAGCATTTTCACACGAGCGTCGTTACCGAATTTTACGTCTTTAGCTGCCATTTTCTCTTTCCCTTAAATTCGTATGTTCAGTGTCGTTCGCGGATTAGGCTTCAACAATCGCCAGGATGTCGCTTTCAGACATGATCAACACTTCTTCATTGTCGATCTTCTCAGATTTAACTCCGTAGCCATCGTTGAAAATAACGATATCGCCGACTTTCACGTCCAGCGGCTGTACGGTACCGTTGTCCAGGATGCGACCCTTACCGACAGCGATGATTTCGCCACGAGTTGATTTACCTGCTGCAGAACCAGTCAGTACGATGCCGCCAGCAGATTTGGATTCAACTTCTTTACGTTTGACGATCACACGATCATGTAACGGACGAATACTCATTGATAGCTCTCCTTTGAGAAAGTCTTTATCAGTTATGGGTGACGCCGGCCCGTAAACGGTTTCCCGGCTAGTGACCAGAGAGATGGGGATGGGGTTTTGTGCCTTCAAGGGGGCAAGCGAAAAAAATTTTTTATCAGCAGAAAATCCCGTCAAAACGCCGACGCACCTCACATTTCATAACGATTTCAGTCATGTCGTCATAAGCAAATCTGATTGTGATACCATCAAAAATCTGCGCTGTAGCCCGGTCAATGGGCATAACCGGATAACAACTTATGAGCGGACTGAAACAAGAGCTGGGACTGGCTCAGGGCGTTGGCCTGTTGTCGACATCATTGTTAGGTACAGGCGTTTTTGCCGTCCCCGCGCTGGCCGCACTGGTTGCGGGCAACAACAGCCTGTGGGCATGGCCGGTGCTGATTGTTTTGGTCTTTCCTGTGGCGATTGTCTTCGCCGTACTGGGTCGTCATTTTCCCAGCGCAGGCGGTGTGGCGCATTTTGTCGGCATGGCCTTTGGTTCACGCCTGGAGCGCGTCACCGGATGGCTATTTTTGTCGGTCATTCCTGTCGGTTTGCCTGCGGCATTGCATATCGCCGCCGGATTCGGTCAGGCGATGTTTGGCTGGCATGACGAGCAGCTTTTGCTGGCTGAGCTCGGTACGCTGGCATTGGTTTGGTACATCGGCTCCCGCGGCGCAAGCTCCAGCGCGAATCTACAAACGGTCATTGCAGGACTGATTGTTGCCCTGATTGTTGCTATCTGGTGGGCGGGCGATCTGACACCTGGCGAAATCCCCTTCCCTGCGATTACCGATATTGAGCTTCCTGGCCTGTTCGCCGCGTTGTCGGTCATGTTCTGGTGCTTTGTCGGCCTTGAAGCGTTTGCTCACCTGGCGTCTGAATTCAAAAATCCGGAGCGAGACTTCCCACGCGCACTGATGATCGGCCTGCTGCTGGCAGGGTCTGTTTATTGGGCATGCACCGTTGTCGTTCTCCATTTTGGTGCCTACGGCGAGCAAATGGCGGCCGCAGCGTCGCTGCCAGAGATCGTCGTGCAACTGTTTGGCGTACAAGCTCTGTGGGTCGCCTGCATCATTGGTTATCTGGCCTGTTTTGCCAGCCTCAACATTTATATACAAAGCTTCGCCCGGCTGGTCTGGTCGCAAGCGCAGTATAAGCCGGAGAGTTATCTGGCTCGTCTGTCCCCCCGACACCTTCCGCGCAATGCGCTAAACGCCGTATTGGGCTGCTGCGTAATCAGTACTCTGTGCATCTATATGCTGCAAATCAATCTCGATGCGTTAATCGTCTACGCCAACGGCATCTTTATTATGATTTATTTGCTGTGCATGTTGGCGGGGTGTCGATTACTGAAAGGGCATTATCGCGCACTGGCGATCATTGGCGGTCTGCTGTGCCTACTGCTACTGGCGATGGTCGGCTGGAAGAGTCTGTACGCGTTGATTATGCTGGCAGGACTGTGGCTGTTTTTACCCCGCAGGCCGGATAAGGCAACGTTGACGCCATCATCCGGCCTATAAACACTTTTGCCGGATGGCGCTAACGCTTATCCGGCCTACATACTGATGCTTAATCCCGACGATCGTCTTTATGTTCGATGCTGTCGCGCTTGTCATCCTTGCGCTGAAATTCACCATCAAAAGTCTCACCGCCACCCGTTCCGGCGCTAAAACCACCGCCAGGCATACGCGAAAAACGCAAATGTGGCAGCAGTTTCATCGTCAGATGTTTTTGCACCGGGGGTAATAAAAGAAGAAGACCGAGGAAATCGGTAAAAAATCCGGGCAGCACCAACAGCAGACCGGCAATAATCAGCGATACGCTTTTGATCATTTCTGCAGCCGGACTTTCACCTGCCGCCATTTTCTGTTGCATCAGTAAAAAGTTCTTAAATCCCTGATTACGAACCAGAGACATACCGATAACCGATGTAAAAATAACCAAAATCAGCGTCATCAGGACGCCCATCACATGGGCAACCTGAATAAAGATAGATATCTCTATGTAAACATAGAGAAAAATGGCAAGTAATGGTATCCAGCGCAAAGGGATCTCCTGTTAATAACAGCCGTTTTGTTCAACTTCTGTTCGAAAAATTATGTTAATCGCATCGATTTGATATTGTGGTGGTTAGCAAAATTTCAAGTGGCTTGTACACTAATATTTGGGGTTAATCACAAAGGGGTGATCCATTTCACAGAATAATAAATAAGGGGTAAATTCCACGCTTTAAGTGATCCAGATTACGGTAGAAATCCTGAACCAGCATATGATCTCGGGTATCAGACCGATGCAGGGGATAATCGTCGGTCGAGAAACAATCGAAATCACATATATCCTGTGTGTTTAGTCAAATCATTGGCAGCTTGAAAAAGAAGGTTCACATGTTAAACAACATTCGTATCGAAGAAGACTTGTTGGGTACCAGGGAAGTTCCAGCGGACGCCTACTACGGTGTCCATACTCTGAGAGCGATTGAAAACTTCTACATTAGCAACAACAAAATCAGCGATATTCCTGAATTTGTTCGCGGTATGGTAATGGTTAAAAAGGCAGCGGCTATGGCCAACAAAGAGCTGCAAACCATTCCTAAGAGTGTGGCAAATGCCATCATCGCGGCGTGTGATGAAGTCTTGAATAACGGAAAATGCATGGATCAGTTCCCGGTAGACGTTTACCAGGGTGGTGCGGGTACCTCCGTCAACATGAACACCAACGAAGTTCTGGCCAATATCGGTCTGGAACTGATGGGTCACCAGAAAGGTGAATATCAGTACCTGAACCCGAACGACCACGTTAACAAATGTCAGTCTACCAACGACGCATACCCAACTGGCTTCCGTATCGCTGTATACGCATCCATCATCAAACTGGTTGATGCACTGAACCAGCTGCGCGAAGGCTTCGAGAAAAAAGCTGTTGAATTCCAGGACATCCTGAAAATGGGTCGTACCCAGCTGCAGGATGCTGTACCGATGACCCTCGGTCAGGAATTCCATGCTTTTAGCGTACTGTTGAAAGAAGAAGTGAAAAACATTAGCCGTACCGCTGAGCTGCTGCTGGAAGTTAACCTCGGCGCGACAGCAATCGGTACTGGTCTGAATACACCGAAAGAGTACTCTCCGCTGGCAGTACAGAAACTGGCTGAAGTCACCGGCTTCGCCTGTGTTCCGGCAGAAGATCTGATTGAAGCAACTTCTGACTGTGGCGCATACGTTATGGTGCACGGCGCACTGAAACGTCTGGCTGTGAAGATGTCCAAAATCTGTAACGACCTGCGTTTGCTCTCCTCTGGTCCGCGTGCGGGTCTGAACGAGATCAACCTGCCGGAATTGCAAGCTGGTTCTTCTATCATGCCAGCTAAAGTGAACCCGGTTGTTCCGGAAGTCGTAAACCAGGTGTGCTTCAAAGTCATCGGTAACGACATCACTGTAACCATGGCATCTGAAGCTGGTCAGCTGCAGCTGAACGTAATGGAGCCGGTCATTGGTCAGGCAATGTTTGAATCCATTCACATTCTGAGCAATGCTTGCTACAACCTGCTGGAAAAATGCGTTAGTGGTATCACTGCTAACAAAGAAGTCTGTGAAGCGTTTGTATTCAACTCCATCGGCATCGTTACTTACCTCAACCCGTTCATTGGTCACCACAACGGCGACATCGTCGGTAAAATTTGTGCCGAAACCGGTAAGAGCGTACGTGAAGTTGTCCTGGAGCGCGGTCTGTTGACCGAGTCTGAACTGGACGATATCTTCTCTGCACAGAACCTGATGCACCCTGCTTATAAAGCAAAACGTTATACTGATGAAAGCGAACAGTAATCGTGTAGGGTAGTACCGGAGAAGGCACGTCATGATGACGTGCCTTTTTTCTTACTCGAAGTTACTTAAAAACAACAATTTAATATCAACTTGTTAAACAACAAGGAAGGCTAATATGATAGTTTTAGAACTTATCATCGTTTTGCTGGCAATCTTTTTAGGTGCCAGACTTGGGGGTATCGGTATTGGATTTGCAGGTGGGCTGGGTGTTCTGGTTCTCGCCGCTATCGGCGTAAAACCCGGTAATATCCCGTTCGATGTTATTTCCATCATCATGGCGGTTATCGCTGCCATTTCAGCTATGCAGATTGCAGGTGGTCTGGACTATCTGGTTCATCAAACTGAAAAACTGCTGCGTAAAAACCCGAAATACATCACGATCCTTGCACCTATCGTGACCTATTTCCTGACTATCTTCGCAGGTACCGGCAACATCTCTCTGGCAACGCTGCCAGTTATCGCTGAAGTTGCGAAAGAACAAGGGATCAAACCTTGCCGTCCGCTCTCTACTGCAGTGGTTTCTGCACAGATTGCGATTACGGCTTCTCCAATCTCCGCAGCCGTGGTTTACATGTCTTCTGTAATGGAAGGTCATGGCATCAGCTACATTCACCTGCTGTCCGTGGTCATTCCATCCACCCTGCTGGCTGTTCTGGTCATGTCCTTCCTGGTAACTGCACTGTTCAACTCCAAACTGTCTGACGACCCGATTTATCGTAAGCGTCTGGAAGAAGGCCTGGTTGAACTGCGTGGTGAAAGACAAGTTGAAATCAAAGCGGGCGCAAAAACTTCTGTTTGGTTGTTCCTGCTGGGCGTGGTTTGTGTCGTCGTATATGCGATCGTCAACAGCCCAAGCCTCGGTCTGGTCGCTAAGCCGCTGATGAACACCACCAACGCAATCCTGATCATCATGCTGAGCATCGCGACGCTGACCACGATCATCTGCCGCGTTGAAACTGACTCCATCCTGAACTCCAGCACTTTCAAAGCAGGTATGAGCGCCTGTATTTGTATCCTGGGTGTTGCATGGCTGGGTGATACCTTCGTATCTCACAACATTGACTGGATCAAAGATACTGCAGGTAGCGTAATTCAGGGTCATCCGTGGCTGCTGGCTGTCATCTTCTTCTTTGCTTCTGCACTGCTGTACTCTCAGGCTGCAACCGCTAAAGCACTGATGCCGATGGCTCTGGCCCTGAACGTTTCCCCACTGACTGCTGTTGCGTCTTTCGCCGCGGTTTCTGGCCTGTTCATTCTGCCAACCTACCCAACTCTGGTTGCGGCAGTTCAGATGGATGACACCGGTACAACTCGCATCGGTAAATTCGTCTTTAACCATCCGTTCTTCATCCCGGGTACTCTGGGTGTGGTTCTGGCTGTCTGCTTCGGCTTCTTGCTGGGCAGCTTCATGCTGTAAGTTTTTCCTGCAGGGTGCCTGGGCGCCCTGCAGTTCCTCCTCCCCACCCCGCTTTAACTAACATCCTTCCCTCGTCCGTTGTATAGTGACCACTCTTTTGCTGGTTACTCTGTTCTTTCGAGGTGTTTATGCTTGATGTAAAGAGTCAGGATATTTCCATCCCCGATACCGTTGTGGTGCTCTGTACCGCCCCGGATGAAGCAACCGCCCAGGATCTCGCCGCCAAAGTGCTGGCGGAAAAGCTGGCTGCTTGCGTGACCCTGCTACCCGGTGCGACCTCCCTCTACTATTGGGAAGGCAAACTGGAACAGGAATATGAAGTCCAGATGATTTTAAAAACCACCGTCACACACCAGCAAGCCCTTCTCGATTGCCTGAAGTCACATCATCCGTATCAAACGCCTGAACTTCTGGTTTTACCCGTCACTCACGGAGACTTTGATTACCGCTCATGGCTCAACGCATCCTTACGCTGATCCTGCTGCTGTGCAGCACATCTACCTTTGCCGGATTATTTGACGCGCCTGGCCGCTCGCAGTTTGTTCCTGCCGATCGGGCGTTTGTTTTTGATTTTCAGCAAAACCAACACGATCTGAACCTCACATGGCAGGTTAAAGATGGCTACTATCTGTATCGCAAACAGATAAGCATCATGCCATCTCAGGCCGATATTGCTGAGGTAAAACTGCCGCCAGGCGTCTGGCATGAAGATGAGTTTTACGGCAAAAGTGAGATTTACCGTAAACAGCTGACTGTCCCGATCACGGTCAATCAGGCTAAGTCTGGCGCAACATTAACGATCACATATCAGGGCTGCGCCGACGCCGGATTTTGCTATCCGCCAGAAACAAAAACGGTGCCATTAAGTGAAGTGTCTGCTGGTTCCGCGGCCGCCTCTGCGCCAGCCCCAGCCACTGCAGATCCGCAAGAGAAACCGCAGCCCACGGCCCAACTCCCCTTCTCCGCACTGTGGGCATTGCTGATCGGAATTGGTATCGCGTTTACGCCTTGCGTACTGCCGATGTATCCGTTGATTTCCGGTATCGTACTGGGTGGCAAGCAGCGCTTATCAACCGGACGGGCACTGCTGCTGACGTTTATCTACGTTCAAGGGATGGCGCTCACCTATACCGCGCTGGGTTTGGTTGTTGCAGCCGCCGGTTTGCAGTTCCAGGCTGCGCTTCAGCATCCCTACGTCCTGATTGGCCTTGCCGTCATCTTTACGCTGCTGGCTCTGTCGATGTTTGGCCTGTTCACGCTGCAATTGCCTTCATCACTGCAAACCCGTCTCACGCTAATGAGTAACCGCCAGCAAGGCGGATCTCCCGGCAGCGTCTTTGCGATGGGGGCGATTGCTGGTCTCATCTGTTCTCCTTGCACAACGGCCCCGCTAAGCGCGATTTTGCTGTATATCGCTCAGAGCGGGAACATGTGGCTGGGAGGCGGTACGCTGTATCTGTACGCGCTGGGGATGGGCTTACCACTGATGTTGATTACCGTCTTTGGCAACCGCCTACTGCCTAAAAGCGGTCCATGGATGGAACATGTCAAAACCGCTTTTGGCTTTGTCATTCTGGCGCTTCCCGTCTTCTTACTCGAACGTATCGTTGGCGACGAGTGGGGCGTTCGCTTATGGTCACTGCTAGGCGTCGCGTTCTTTGGCTGGGCGTTCATCACCAGCCTACAGGCAAAGCACGCCTGGATGCGTATCGTGCAGATTGTCCTGTTAGCCGCAGCACTGGTAAGCGTGCGTCCATTGCAAGACTGGGCGTTCGGCGCGCCACATGCTCAAACCCAGGCACATCTTAACTTCACGCCGGTGGCATCGGTAGATGCGTTAAATCAAGCACTGGCGCAAGCTAAAGGCAGGCCAGTCATGCTGGATCTGTATGCCGACTGGTGTGTAGCCTGTAAGGAATTTGAAAAGTACACGTTCAGTAATCCGCAGGTTCAGCAAGCGCTAGGCAACACGGTGCTATTGCAGGCGGATGTGACAGCAAATAATGCCCAGGATGTCGCTCTCCTGAAACATCTACAGGTTTTAGGTTTGCCGACTATCTTGTTCTTTGATGCCGAGGGGAAAGAGCACCCGGAAGCTCGGGTTACGGGCTTTATGGATGCCGCGACCTTCAGCGCACATTTGCGCGATCGCCAACCGTGAGCGACACTTGCAACAGGAAATACGGAGGAGAATACCGTGCAACGTGAAGATGTCCTGGGAGAAGCCCTGAAATTACTTGAGGTGCAAGGGATAGCCAATACCACGCTGGAAATGGTGGCCGAACGCATCGATTATCCTCTGGATGAACTGCAGCGCTTTTGGCCCGATAAAGAGGCCATTCTGTACGATGCGCTACGTTACCTCAGCCAGCGGGTGGATATCTGGCGGCGTCAGCTTTTACTGGATGACACGCTGAGCGCTGAGCAGAAATTACTGGCGCGCTACACTGCGCTGTCCGAATGCGTGAGCAATAATCGCTATCCCGGCTGTCTGTTCATCGCCGCCTGTACGTTTTACCCCGATCCCGGGCATCCGATCCATCAGTTAGCCGATCAGCAAAAAAAGGCGGCACATGACTTCACCCATGAGCTGCTGACGACGCTGGAAGTTGACGACCCGGCAATGGTCGCCAAACAGATGGAACTGGTGCTGGAAGGCTGCCTGAGCCGCATGCTGGTTAATCGTAGCCATGCTGATGTCGAAACGGCACACCGCCTGGCTGAAGATATCCTGCGCTTTGCCCAGTGCCGAATGGGCGGTGCGCTGACCTAAGCGAGCATTATCTGTTTTCGTCGCCTCTGTCGGAAATATTTGTGCAAACTTCAGGCATAACCATGCAGATTGCCGCAATATTAAGCGGTTGAACAATGTTTCCAGAAATTTGATTGACTGACAGACGTGAATACGGTTTAATGCGCCCCGTTGCCCGGATAGCTCAGTCGGTAGAGCAGGGGATTGAAAATCCCCGTGTCCTTGGTTCGATTCCGAGTCCGGGCACCACTATTTAGAAGAACCCGCCTATGGCGGGTTTTTTGCTTTCTGGGCTCCGCGAGATTTCTTATCGTTCTGCCAACAGCGACTCCTACCCCACCTCATCACGACACTTAAACCTTTCACTGGAACCACGATGGTACTGCAAAAAATATAGCGGTATCAGGCACACCTCTTTGTCTGGCGTGCTTATCCATAGGCCAGATTTGAGTAATTTATCTGAACAACCTTGGGCACAATACTGTTGCGGGAGCGCCAGGTCGCGCCGCATTTCATTGATAAGCTCGCTGAAGGTCGCCCCCCCCTCTTCCAGATGGCGTTGTAGGGTACGCACATTCATCCCCAGGGGCTGGAGTTGGTGCGCCGCCTCGACATCTGAAGCAAACGCCAGGGAGTAAATACCAACCTTCATCTACAATTGCCGTCATACCGAGCAAATAATGAGTCAACGAGGAACCTGGATGGTGAAAACAAGAGTCATACAGTCAGCGCAGGGAGCCCATGCCTATCCGCTGCTGATCAAGAGCTTGCTGCTGTCGGGTGGGCGTTCTCATCCCGAGCGAGAAATCGTCTACGCCGACAAGCTGCGTTACGACTATCGCACCCTCAAACAGCGCATCCATCGCCTGGCAAACATGCTGACAGCGGCCGGTGTCATGCCTGGAGACACCGTCGCCCTGCTAGATTGGGACAGCCATCGCGCCCTCGAGTGCTTCTTCGCGGTGCCTATGATTGGTGCCGTGCTACACACGGTGAACGTCCGCTTCTCGGCGGACCAAATCGCTTACACCATGAATCATGCCGAGGACAACCTGGTACTGGTGCACGACGACTTCTTGCCGGTTGTCGAGTCACTGGCAGAGACACTGACCACTGTCCGGGGATACATCCAGCTTAGCGACGAAGAATCGAAGGCAACCAGCCTGCCGGTGCTGGGGGAATATGAGACCCTTCTGGCCGCCGCGGGAAATCGCTTTGACTTCCCCGACTTCGATGAAAACTCGGTAGCGACCTTGTTCTACACCACTGGAACCACGGGCAATCCCAAGGGGGTCTACTTCAGCCATCGTCAGCTGGTCCTGCACACGCTCAATGAGCTGGGCCTCCTGGCAGCCCACGAGGGACAGTCGCTGCTACGATCGAACGATGTCTATATGCCGATCACTCCTATGTTTCACGTGCACGCCTGGGGCGCTCCCTATGTCGCAACAATGCTGGGTGTGAAGCAGGTCTACCCCGGTCGTTACGAACCCAACAAGCTGGTGCGGTTCTATCACGATGAGGGTGTAACCTTCTCGCACTGTGTGCCAACCATCTTGCAAATGATCCTCGAGTGCGACGAAGCCACACGGACCGATCTGTCAGGATGGAAGATGTTGCTGGGTGGCAGTTCACTGTCCCTTGGACTGGCGACACAGGCCCATCATAAGGGCATACGCATTCACGCTGGCTATGGTATGTCTGAAACCTGTCCCCTGCTCTGTATGACCCACTTAAGCGATGCCGAGCTGGCCCTTCCCATGGATGAGCAGCTACCCCTGCGGATTCGGACCGGCCTGCCTGTTCCGTTGGTGGATCTGCGTATCGTCGATGGCGAAGGTCGGGAGGTAGTGCACGACGGCGAAGCCCTGGGTGAAATAGTGGTGCGAGCCCCTTGGCTGACTCAGGGCTACCTGAAGGAACCCGAGAAAGGAGCTGAGCTATGGAATGGCAGTTGGCTGCATACCGGCGACATTGCCTCTATCGATCCCCATGGGATAGTGGAAATAAAGGATCGCATCAAAGACGTAATCAAGACGGGCGGTGAGTGGATAAGCACGCTGGAGCTGGAGAGCCTCATCAGCTCACACGCGGCGGTCAGGTCGGTAGCCGTCGTCGGGATACCTGATGAACAGTGGGGCGAACGCCCCCTGGCTCTGGTGGTTTGCAAGGAAGGGGAAGACCTGGAGCCGCAGGCCATAGCGGCACATCTACAAGGATTCGTCGACCGCGGCCACATCACTAAATGGGCGATCCCACGACAGATAAGGATAGTCCCAGAAATTCCCAAAACCAGCGTCGGCAAGATCAACAAGCGCTTGATCCGCGAGCTCGAAGCCAGCAATGGGAAGGAAAGCATTTAAGCGATCTGTCGCATTCATAGCGTAAGGTTAATAACAGTCACGCTGTCTCTATTTCAGGTAGCATGTCGGTATCAATACTCTGCCGGGGATCTCACCGTCCCCGCGCGGATGCTGATCGCCCTTTAGCAAAATGGGTGCCTGGGCATGTTCATCGCCCCCAGACCTTCCATCCAGCCTGATCACTTACCTAAATCTGCATTATTCAACAACGCCAGATTCACCCTCACTCATGCTTTCTTTGCTTTGAATGAACCGGAGCGCCAAATAAAGGTCTGGTGCCAGAATCATGTCGTCATCTTTCATTGTCGGTCGACTCTCCTTAAACCAGCGTGTTAACTCCGTTTTTCGGCCCGCAAGAATTAACTTAATCTGCCGCCCCTTCAGGTCCCGTTTTAACTCATTAATGGTTGCCAGAACGCTGATATCTGAATAGGTAAAGCAAGAAACGGCGTCAATGACCACCCATTTAGGTTGTAGTACTGCACCATCGACTAAATTCAAAACGCGGCGCTTAAAATAGGCCACATTAAAATAAGTCAGCGGTGAGTTAAATCGGTACATCAACACGCCAGGGATCATTTTCACATCAGTTGAATTACCTAATGAGTGAATCATTCCATGTTCGTCAATTCCCAATAAGTGTTCAGTAGGACGAAAAACTGTGCGCAGGAACTGCAACAGACCCAGCAATACCGCAAGGCCAATCCCCTGAATAACACCAATAATCAGAACACAGCCAAAGGTGAAGAACGCCAGGCGAAATGCGGGTTTATTTCTTCGCCTCAGGTTCCAGAGTCCGCGTAAATCAATTAATGACCACGATGCATAAATTAGAACAATGCCTAATGCAGATACCGGAATAAATTGTAATGGCTGCGTGAAAAATACCACGACGATTCCGATGATTAAGGCAGCAACAACGGAAACAAGCTGGCTTTTCCCTCCAGAGGAATCATTTACCGCAGTCCGGGAATCGGCTCCGCTAATCGCAAACCCCTGAGATAAGCCAGACATTAGATTCGCGACACCCAAAGCCCTGAACTCAGCATCAGCATTTATTTCGTATCCGTTTTTTGCGGCAAAACTGCGAGCGGTTAGCATCAGGCTAACAAAACTGACTAACGCCAGGTTCAGCGCAGGGATCAATAAATCACGCGCCAGACCAGGCTGAAACGATCCCCAGTGAACGACGGGCAAACCAGACTGAAAGCCCGATCCCCCAATAGTGGCAATCCCATACTGCTGCGCAGATGTAATCCATACCAGCGCCGTTGTTATCACAATAGCAATCAACGGTGCTGGCCATTGGCTACGAAACGTTTTGATAGCTATTAAAATCGCTAACGTTAGGATGGAGATACCTAAGGTTAATAAATGAATTTCTGAGAGTCGGCCAGGCAGGGCAATGATCTTCTCAATCACTTGCTCTTCATCAAGCGTAATCCCCAACACCTTACCGAGTTGCCCGACAATAATCGTCACGGCAACCCCGTTAAGCAGACCCGTTAGAATGGGATGCGAAAGCAAGTCAGCAAGCGCACCCAGGCGAAATTTACTGGCAAGCAGGCACCATCCCCCCATCATCACAGTCATGACAATTGTCAACTGCCAGTGAAGTTCTGGGTTTCCGGCAGAAAGAGGAACCACAACGGCCGCAATCACCGCGCAGGTCGTGGCATCAGGACCAACAATCAATTGGCGGGAAGAACCAAACAGCGCATAAGCTAGCATTGGCAAAACGCAGGAATATAACCCGACGATAGCCCCGACTCCCGCCAACTCAGCGTAAGCAATCGCAACCGGTAGTGCTACGGCAGCAACGGATAACCCGGCTTTAACATCATGTTTTAGCCAGCTTTTATCGTACGCTAATAAATTTTTTAGCCCTGGCATGTAGTTTAATACCATTTTTCCGAACACTTTATTCTCCGGATAGACCCTTACTTATAGATAAAGGTACACGTAACTGTCGCAGGCGATCCTGATATTTTCGGGAGGTAATACAGAAAATTCAGATTGGGGGTTTACTGCATATACCGCAGGATGGCTTGTGTTATGGAGGCTCAGGATATAGATTTGCACCCGATGGTGCGGTGTTGTGATGTGCCTGATGCGCTGCGCTTATCAGGCCTACAAAATACGTTCAGCCCGGCCCCTGCAGGCCGGATAAGGCGGTACGCCGCATCCGGCGGTTTTCAGCCCGCACAGACGCAAAAAAGCCCATCCGTCAGGATGGGCTTCTTCATTAAATTTGATGCCTGGCAGTTTATGGCGGGCGTCCTGCCCGCCACCCTCCGGGCCGTTGCTGCGCAACGTTCAAATCCGCTCC